>CATBDC010000011.1 GCA_949502235.1 uncultured Lachnospiraceae bacterium
GTTTTTATTTGACTGTATTTTCCTAAAAAATATGGCGTTAACTCCTAAACACGGGAATATGTTTTACTGCCGCGAAGCTGAGCTTTCAAAACTAAATAAACGTTATAAGGACGGAGAATTTGAGTGTATTGTTATCTATGGAAGAAGGCGGATTGGGAAGACAGCCCTGATTAACGAGTTCTGCAAGGATAAGCCTGCTATTTATTTTTCGGCATTAAATGCTACCGCACAGGAAAATCTGCAGACTTTGTCAAAGGCAATTCATATGTATAAACATCCGGATACGGCCAACGCACCGGATTTTAGAACTTATGATGATGCGTTCGGTGAGATTACCAGGATGGCATCAGAAGAAAGGGTAATCTTTGTTATTGATGAGTATCCCTATCTGGCCAAAGCAAAGACAGCGGTTTCCTCTATGCTTCAGCATTTGATTGATCATACATGGAGCAACAGCCAGCTGTTTCTGATTCTCTGTGGTTCATCTATGAGTTTTATGGAATATCAGGTACTTGGATACGAAAGTCCCTTATATGGCAGGCGGACGGCACAGTTAAAGATAGAAGCGTTAACCTATAAGGAGACAGCTGTATTTAATCCTGGCCTTTCAGAGGAAGAACAGGCAATGGTATATGGTATTACCGGAGGAGTTCCCCATTATATTAATAAAATGAGGGTAAAAGTTTCAATAGATGAAGCACTCTTAGACCATTTATTTGACCGTTCCAGCTATCTTTTTGAAGAACCTGAAAATCTGCTGAAGCAGGAGCTGCGTGAGCCGGCAGTATATAATTCTATTATTAAGGCAATTGCAGAAGGCGCTTCCCGTATGAATGACATTTCTACAAAAACCGGAATAGAGACAGGTCCCTGTGCAAAATATATAAAAAACCTGATTGATTTAGGAATTGTAAAGAAGGAAACACCGATAACAGAAAAGCCGGGAAAGAAGACAATATATCTTCTGGTGGACAATTTTTTCAGGTTCTGGTATCGTTTTGTTCCCCAGAACATTACCGCTATCAATTCCGGGAGAATACGAAGAACTTATGCATATGCAGTGAAGCTGTACCTGCCGGATTATATGGGGCTGATATTTGAAAAAATGTGTCAGGACTATCTGATTTATTATGCAGAGACCCTCCCTATAAATCTGTGTGATATAGGACAGTGGTGGGGAACAGATGCAAGAAAGAGGAAACAGGTGCAGATAGATATCGTAGGAACACCGGTGGAGGGTTCGGAATATATTATCGGTTCATGTAAATACCGGAATGAAAAGATTGGGGTAGACGAGCTTGAGCTTCTGCGTGATTATGCGTCAGTTTTTGGAAAAGGAACAAAATATCATTATTATATATTTTCAAAAAGCGGTTTTACGCAGGCACTTATAGATAAAGAAAAGGAGAATGAAGTTACTCTGATTACGTTAAAGGATATCTATGTCTAAAATATAAGAAATATTCTAAGGTATAAAATACCTCCATTTACAAATACTAGGATTACGGCAAAATTTGTAAATGGAGGATTTTTTATGAAAGCAACAGGAATTGTACGTAGAATAGATGATCTTGGAAGGGTCGTTATCCCGAAGGAAATCAGAAGAACTCTCCGCATACGAGAAGGCGATCCTCTTGAGATCTTCACAGACAGGGAAGGGGAAATCATACTGAAAAAATATTCCCCAATCGGAGAGCTGTCCGCATTTGCAAAACAGTATGCAGAGAGTCTCTCCCAGACAATGGGCTGTCTGGTCTGCGTCTGCGATATGGATCAGATTATCGCGGCATCCGGAAACGGAAAGAAGGATGTACAGGAAAAATATATCAGCAAATCCCTGCAGAAAGAACTGGAAAGCAGAAACGGCATAACCGCGGCAAAAGGAGATAAGAAATATATAAAAATAATTGCCGAACAGGAAGAGGATTATGAATATGAAACAATAACCCCAATTATCTGTGAGGGCGATGTCATCGGCGGTGTGATTTTCCTTTCAAAGGAGGAAAAGAAAAAGCTGGGGGATGCAGAAGAAAAAATGGCTTCCTGCGCCGCTGTATTTTTGGGAAGGCAGATGGAACAATAGAAAATGTAAATTATGTCATAAAATCCATTCTTACATCATACCTTGTGATAGACAAGGGAGGGATGAGATGGAAAAACAATTAAGGAAAGACTCAAAAGTAATGTGGGTATTAAAAGCACTTCTTGTCTCCTATATTATCACAGGAATACTGCTGCTTATACTCACGTTCCTTATGTACAAGATTGAATTAAACGAAAAATCTGTGGCAGCAGCAATTATAGCGGTATACCTCGTGTCCACATTGATAGGCGGAATTATTATCGGCAAATTTGCGCGCGTAAAACGTTATCTGTGGGGAATGGGGCTGGGGATTGTTTATTTCGGCCTTCTTCTTTTAATTACACTGGGGGTATACCGCACCCTAAACGGAAGCGCCGCCAACCTGATGACCACATTCATCCTGTGCGCCGGCGGCGGCATGGCCGGGGGGATGCTGTCCTGAATACGCCTGGCAGTCAACGTTAATAATGATAATAATCTCCGAAAAAACATTGCGCATCTTAAAAGAAAATGATATAATAACCAAAGTCAACCAAGTCAAGGAGGAAATGTTATCATGAAACATGTAAAGACATTAAATACACAGACTCTTAACAACACAGTAAAAAAGGGCGGATGCGGTGAGTGCCAGACATCCTGCCAGTCAGCATGCAAGACTTCCTGTACCGTAGGAAACCAGACATGCGAGCAGAAGAGATAATGAAAAACCATATGGGAATACGTACTTTGCACAGGAGTCCGGCAAGCCGGACTCTATTTGATGTTATCATACCGTTACTGTGAACAGAGCGGACAGCAGCGGTTTTCAGGAGGAAACAATTTGATTCATCAGTACAAAAATAATGGATATAATATTGTTTTGGATGTGTACAGCGGCTCGGTTCATGTTATGGACGATATTTGCTATGAAGTGACTGCTGTCTTGAATGAACAGAATGAAGAACATACAGAAGAAAGCCTTTCCGGCCCCGGGGTTACCGCATTACTTGAAAAGAAGCTTGGGAGTACATATAAAAAAGAAGAGCTTATGGAGGCTCTTTCGGATATTACGGAGCTTGTAAGAGAAGGAAAGCTTTTTACAAAGGACGCCTTTGAGAATATGATAGAGGTGGTGAAGGAGAGAAAGACAGTTGTAAAGGCCCTCTGCCTTCATATAGCCCACGACTGCAACCTTGCGTGTAAGTACTGTTTCGCGGAGGAAGGAGAGTACCACGGCCGCCGTGCCCTTATGAGCTTTGAGGTTGGGAAAAAGGCTCTGGATTTCCTGATTGCGAATTCCGGGAACCGGCGGAATCTGGAGGTGGACTTCTTCGGAGGGGAGCCCCTTATGAACTGGCAGGTGGTAAAGGACCTGGTGGCATATGGGAGAGAGCAGGAAAAGCTTCATGACAAGCATTTCCGTTTTACAGTGACTACCAACGGAGTGCTCTTAAATGACGAGATACAGGAATTTATCAATCAGGAGATGGATAATGTAGTCCTAAGCCTTGACGGCAGGAAGGAAGTCAATGACAGGATGCGCCCCTTTAGGAACGGGAAGGGAAGCTATGATTTGATTGTACCGAAGTTTCAGAGGCTTGCAGACAGCCGGAAGCAGGAGAAGTACTACATCCGGGGAACCTTTACAAGACAGAACCTTGATTTCGCGGAGGATATCCTTCATTTTGCGGATCTGGGCTTTAAACAGATGTCCATAGAGCCGGTGGTGGGCGAAGAAAGCGATCCTTACGCCATAAGAAAAGAGGATCTTCCGGCGATTATGGAGGAGTATGACCGCCTTGCAAAAATTATGATTGAGAGAGAAAAATGCGGGAAGGGTTTTAATTTTTTCCATTTTATGATAGACTTAGACGGTGGGCCGTGTGTGGCAAAGCGTTTGTCAGGCTGCGGTTCCGGAACAGAATATCTGGCTGTGACCCCCTGGGGGGATCTTTACCCCTGTCATCAGTTCGTAGGCCGGGAGGAATTCCTGATGGGAAATGTAGATGACGGTATCGTAAGGCCCCGGATTGCGGAGGATTTCCGAGGCTGCAGTGTATATTCAAAGGAAAGCTGTAAAAAGTGTTTTGCCAAATTTTACTGCAGCGGCGGATGTATGGCCAATTCCTATAATTTCCACGGGACGATCCATGACACCTATGAGCCTGGCTGTGAGATGGAAAGAAAACGTGTGGAATGTGCCATCATGATAAAAGCAGCACTGCTTTATGATAAAGCAGAATAAGCGTAAAGGATAGAGAAAGGAAGTTTATTTACCATGAAGAAGAGCAGAGGTATACTTAGTCTTGTTGTGACAGCGGCATTAATCGCGCTTCTGGCATTCACAACGACTGCCGGCTTCGGAAAAACCCATACCGGGTCGGCGCGAAACATTAAGCTGGGCCTTGACCTTGCAGGGGGCGTCAGCATAACTTATCAGGTAAAGGATAAGAACCCTACAAAGGAAGAGATGAGTGATACGATCTACAAGCTCCAGAAGCGTGTAGAGCAGTACAGTACGGAGTCCAGTGTTTACCAGGAGGGCGATGACAGAATTAACATTGAGATTCCCGGCGTATCCAATGCAAATGAGATACTGGATGAATTAGGCCAGCCCGGTTCCCTGTACTTTATTGCCCAGACAGGAAGCGATGGCTCCGCCAACTACACACAGACAGGCTCCAGCGGCAATACTGCCGAGGATTTCCAGCTCAATAAGACGCTTGAGGAGCTCGAAGAGGACGGTTCCATCATATTAACAGGAAATGATGTAAAGGCTGCACAGGCAGGAACAAGAGAAGATGAGCTCACAGGACAGAGGCAGAATGTCGTATCTCTTACCCTGAATGATGAGGGAACAGAAAAGTTTGCAAAAGCCACGAAGGCTGCAGTTGAGAAGACGCCGAAGGAAAGCATCGGTATTTACTATGACGGAGGATTTGTCTCTGTTCCTACCGTAAATAATGCGATTGAGAACGGACAGGCGGAGATTAGCGGAAGCATGACCTTTGAAGAGGCGGACAGCCTTGCGTCTACGATCCGTATCGGAGGCCTTAAGCTTGAGCTTACGGAGCTTCGTTCTAATGTCGTAGGAGCACAGCTTGGTGAGCAGGCTATCAGCACAAGCCTTAAGGCGGGAGCAATCGGCCTTGTCCTTGTATTCCTGTTTATGATTTTTGCTTATTATCTTCCGGGATTTGCGGCCAGCCTTGCTCTTATTATCTACACGGAGCTTGTGTTAGTCATATTAAATGCATTTGAGGTAACCCTTACCCTGCCGGGTATCGCTGGTATCATCCTTGGTATCGGTATGGCAGTGGATGCTAATGTTATTATATTCGCGCGTGTAAAAGAGGAGATGTCTAAGGGAAAGAGTGTCAGAAATTCTCTGAAGACAGGTTTTCAGAAGGCACTCTCTGCGATACTGGACGGAAATATTACAACTCTTATTGCGGCAGTCGTCCTGTGGTTTATGGGTACTGGAACAGTAAAAGGATTTGCGCAGACATTAGGGATCGGTATTATTGTATCCATGTTTACGGCGCTTGTTATTACCCGTATTATCATCTTCGCGTTTTATGCGGTGGGACTTCGCAGTGAGAAGCTTTACTACCGTCCGGCAAAGGAGCGTGCTCCTATCGATTTCCTTGCAAAGAAGAAGGTCTTCTTTGCGGCTTCTCTGCTGGTGATTGCAATCGGGGCGGTATTTATCGGAGTGAACGCCGCAGGCGGAAGGGGTGCATTTGCGTACAGCCTGGAATTTGAGGGAGGTACTGCTACCAATGTGACCTTTAACGAGGATTATACCATAGAAGAAATTGACGAAAAGATTGTCCCTGTTGTAGAGAAGGTAACCGGGGATGCTAATGTGCAGACACAAAAAGTCGGCGGGACAAATCAGGTAATTATAAAGACAGTTACTCTTGAGCTTGACAAACGTGAAGAGCTCAATCAGGCACTGGCTGATAATTTCGGAGTAGATGCGGCAGAAATTACAGCAGAAAATATCAGCTCTACAGTAAGCGGTGAGATGAGACAGGATGCAATTATAGCAGTTATTGTTGCGACAATCTGTATGCTGCTGTATATCTGGCTTAGATTCAAGGACATCCGTTTTGCTACAAGTGCGGTAACGGCCCTGCTTCACGATGTACTGGTAGTGCTCGCATTTTACGCGGCGGCAAGAATTTCCGTAGGCAATACCTTTATTGCATGTATGCTGACTATTGTGGGTTATTCTATTAATGCTACGATTGTTATCTTTGACCGTATCCGTGAGGAGCTTCACTACGCATCCGGTAAGACAGATCTTGCGGCACTTGTAAATAAGAGTATTACACAGACGCTGACAAGAAGTATTTACACCTCTCTTACCACATTTATTATGGTTGCAGTGCTGTTTGTGATGGGCGTAAGCTCTATTAAGGAATTTGCGCTGCCTCTCATGGCAGGTATTGTGTGCGGCGCGTATTCTTCCGTGTGCATAACCGGAGCGCTGTGGTATGTAATGAAGAAAAAGTTTGTGAAGAAATAAATGGATGGAAGAAAAAGGCGGCAACCGGGCAGAGTTTTTTGTCCGGCTGCCGTTTCCATTTTACGGAGGAGCTTTTATGGAACGGTGGGTGCTCTTAAGAAAGGGAGCAGATTTTGAGGCGATTGGAAAAAAATACGATATTAGTCCGCGGACCGCAGCCTTAATCCGCAACCGGGATGTTATCGGAGATGAGGCTGTCTGCCAATACCTGAACGGAATGCTTACAGATCTCCACGATGGAATGCTCATGAAGGATATGGATCGTGCGGTGGAGATTTTGCTTGAGAAAATCAGGGAAAATAAAAGAATACGGATTATCGGCGACTATGATATTGACGGAGTAAATTCGGTTTATATACTCCTGGAGGCCTTAGAAGCTCTGGGGGCAGACGCGGACAGCGACATACCAGACCGGATAAAGGACGGGTACGGCCTTAATGGGGAGCTCATAAAGCGTGCATTTGACGAAGGGATTGATACCATCATTACCTGCGACAACGGAATCGCAGCGGCAAAGGAGATTGCTTACGGAAAGAGACTTGGTATGACCATCATTGTGACAGACCACCATGAGGTTCCCTTTGAGGAGATAAAGGAGGGACGGGTATATACGCTTCCTCCGGCAGATGCAGTAGTTGATCCCAGAAGGGAGGACTGTCCCTATCCATTTAAGGGCCTATGCGGGGCGGCAGTTGCCTACAAGCTTGCGGAGGCCCTGCTTCGCGCATCCGGGCGTGACGTGGATGACATGGATTATCTAATTGAGAACGTGGCCATTGCCACTGTAGGCGATGTGATGGATCTGGTGGATGAGAACCGGGTGTTTGTAAAGGAAGGGCTGGCTATGCTGAAGCGCACGTCAAATCTTGGGCTCCGGGCGCTGATTCAGTGTACCGGAATTAAGAAAAACAGGCTCGGCGCCTACCACATCGGCTTTATATTAGGCCCGTGTCTCAATGCGGGGGGACGGCTTTCTACGGCAAAGAGAGCCCTCCGGCTTTTGCAGGCGGATACAAAGGAGGACGCAGACATTCTGGCAGGTGACTTAAAAGCCTTAAATGACAGCCGCAAGGAGCTGACTGTCCGCGCTTCAGAGGAAGCGGCCCGCCTGGTGGAGGAGAGTGAACTGAAAAATGACCGTGTCCTTGTTATTTATCTTCCTGATTGTCATGAGAGCCTGGCAGGAATCGTGGCAGGCAGAATTAAGGAGCGCTATTACAAGCCGGTTTTTGTACTGACAGATGCGTGTGAGGGTGTAAAGGGTTCAGGGAGATCTATAGATACATATTCCATGTATGAGGAGCTAAATAAATGCGGCAGCCTTCTTTTAAAGTACGGAGGACACCCGCTGGCGGCAGGGCTGACCCTGAAGAGGGAGAACATAGACGTCTTACGAAGAAAGCTGAATGAAAACTGCACTTTAAATGAAGAGGACCTGACGGAAAAGGTTGTGATTGATATGGAGCTTCCCTTTTCCTGCGTGACAGAAAAATTTATCGAAGAGCTGGAGCTTTTAGAGCCTTACGGGAAGGGGAATCGTAAACCGGTTTTTGCAGGCAGGGACATTGAGCTTACAAATGCCCGTGTCATCGGAAACAATGGAAATGCTGTAAAGGCGCTGGCGCGGGACAAAAGCGGCGTATGCCTGGATGCGCTGTATTTCGGCGATGTCAGAAAATTTCAGGCGGCCCTTAAGGAAAAAGACGGCCGGATGGCAGTAACCTTCTATCCGGGCATCAATGAATACATGGGAAATAAAAAATTACAGATTACAATTACACATTATAAATAGAAGTATTTGAAAAACCTTTCTACTAATGATATACTAGGAATGTATTATTTTTTTGAAAAACGGGGTGTACGGATATGAAGTCAATCGAAGAATATGTAAGAAGTATTCCGGATTTTCCGGAGCCGGGGATTATATTCCGGGACGTTACGAGCGTACTGCAGGATGCGGACGGACTTGCACTTGCAATTAATCTGATGCAGGAAAAGCTTGAGGGAATTGAGTTTGATTTGATTGTGGGGCCGGAATCCAGAGGCTTTATTTTCGGCGTACCCATAGCATATAATCTTCACAAGCCATTTATTCCCATCCGCAAGAAAGGAAAGCTTCCATGTGAGACGGTTTCTGTAGAATATGAGCTTGAGTATGGAAGCGCCGAGCTTGAGATTCACAAGGATGCTGTAAAGCCGGGACAGAGGGTTGTTATTATAGATGATCTTATGGCAACAGGAGGTACAAATGAGGCCATGATAAGGCTGATAGAAAAGCTGGGCGGCAGGGTCGTGAAGTCCGTATTTTTAATGGAGCTTGCTGGGCTTAAGGGCAGAGAAAAGCTTTCCGGCCAGGAGATTGACTCAGTGATTGTATATCCGGGGAAATAAATGTTAAGGCTAAAAGGAAGAAGAGAGGGAAGGAGGCAATAATATGTCAGTTAAGGTTACAACCTACGAATCTTTAGATGACCGGATAGCGCCGGAGGCAATTACGGCAGATCTCGGGAAAGGACTTGATATTGTAGACGGGCATGCGGTGAAAGCCCCTGGGGATTATGAGAATCCTGACAGGCTTTATGACATGTTGATTGCCCGTATTCAGAAATATCATCCGTCTACGGATGTAAGCATGATAAAAAAAGCATATGACCTGGCACGTAAGGCACACGGGAACCAGTTCCGCAAGTCAGGGGAGCCCTATATCGTTCATCCGCTCTGGGTGTCAATTATTCTGGCAAGCCTTGAGATGGATAAGGAGACGATCACTGCGGCAATGCTGCATGATGTTGTGGAGGATACAGAGATCAGTGAGGAAGAGATAAGCGCGCAGTTCGGAAAAGAGGTAGCCCTTCTTGTTGACGGGGTTACGAAGCTGGGCCAGCTTTCCTATTCCTCAGATAAGCTGGAGGTTCAGGCTGAAAATCTGCGTAAGATGTTCCTTGCCATGGCAAAGGATATCCGGGTCATTATTATTAAGCTGGCAGACCGCCTTCATAATATGCGGACACTGCAGTTTATGACGCCGGCGAAGCAGAAGGAAAAAGCAAAGGAAACCATGGATATCTATGCGCCCATTGCCCAGAGGCTTGGCATATCCAGGATTAAGACAGAGCTTGATGATCTGGCTCTTAAGTACTCCCAGCCGGAGGTGTTTTTTGATCTGGTAGATCAGATTAACGCCAGAAAGACGGAGCGGGAGGAATTTGTACAGAATATAGCGGAGGAAGTAGCCGCACACATGAAAAACGCAGGTATCAGATGTGATATCAGCGGGCGTGTAAAGCACTTTTTCAGTATTTATAAGAAGATGGTTAATCAGGATAAGACAGTGGATCAGATTTACGATCTGTTTGCGGTACGCATTATTGTAGATACTGTGAAGGACTGCTATGCGGCCCTTGGCGTGATCCATGAGATGTATACGCCGATTCCGGGGCGGTTTAAGGATTACATCGCCATGCCGAAGCCGAATATGTACCAGTCCTTACACACAACACTCATGAGCTCCGTAGGGCAGCCCTTTGAGATACAGATACGGACTCAGGAGATGCACAAGACAGCAGAGTACGGTATCGCAGCCCACTGGAAATATAAGGAGACAGGGGACAGTAAAAAGAGTGTGGCTACCCAGGAGGAGGAAAAGCTAAGCTGGTTAAGACAGATTCTCGAATGGCAGAGGGATATGTCAGATAACCGTGAGTTTCTAAACCTGATAAAGGGCGATCTTGATTTATTTGCGGAGGATGTATACTGCTTTACGCCCCAGGGTGATGTGAAAAATCTTCCAAACGGCTCTACTCCTATTGATTTTGCCTATGTCATTCACAGCGCTGTAGGTAATAAGATGGTAGGAGCCAGGGTAAACGGGAGGCTTGTGCCTATTGACTATAAGATTCAGAACGGCGACCGTATCGAAATTCTGACCTCCCAGAATTCAAGGGGGCCAAGCCGCGACTGGCTGAATGTGGTCAAAAGCACCCAGGCAAAGAATAAGATTAACCAGTGGTTTAAAAAAGAATTTAAGGAAGAAAATATCGTTAAGGGAAAAGAGATGATCGCCTCGTACTGTAAGGCAAAGTCCATCTGCGCATCTGATATTATGCAGCCGAAATATCAGGAGATCGTGCAGAAGAAGTACGGCTTCAGGGACTGGGCGTCCGTGCTTGCCGCCATCGGACACGGCGGGTTAAAGGAGGGGCAGGTGGTAAACCGCCTTGTAGAGGAGTACGGCAAAGAGCATAAACAGGAAATTACTGACGAGGTTGTGCTCGAAAAGGTGGCGGAGGCCGCCAGAAATAAGGTGCATATTGCCAAGTCAAAAAGCGGCATTGTTGTCAAGGGCATTGACGATATGGCTGTCCGTTTTTCCAGATGCTGCAATCCTGTACCGGGTGATGAGATCGTGGGCTTTGTGACCAGAGGCAGGGGAATGACTATTCACCGCACAGACTGCGTAAATATGATACACCTGACAGAAGCAGAGCGCGCAAGGCTTATTGAGGTGGAGTGGGAGAGCAATGTTGCGGAGAAGGCCGAAGGGCAGTATCTGTCAGAGATTAAGATGTATGCCAATGACAGGAAGGGTCTTCTTATGGAGGTGTCAAAAATCTTCATAGAGGCAGGCGTGGATGTAAAGTCCATGAACATTCGTACCAGCAAACAGGGAACAGCTACGATTGAGACAGGGTTTATCGTTCACGGAAGAGAAGAGCTTACAAAGGTAATCGGAAAGCTTAAGCAGCTGGAGGATGTAATTGATATTGAAAGGACAAGGGGATAGCTTAAAAAGGAGTTTAAATGTATGAGGATAGAGAAGTTTTCAGTAGGGATTCTTGGAACAAACTGTTATCTTGTCATCAATGAAGAGACAAAGGAAATGGTGATAATAGATCCGGGCGGATATTCGAAAAGGCTGGCTGATTATATAAAGGAAGAGGGGTTTAAGCCCGCCGCAGTACTCCTTACTCACGGTCATTTTGATCATATTATGGGCATTGACGGCGTACTTTCGGATTACCAGGTGCCGGTCTATGTGCATGAGGAGGATGCGGATGCCATGACAGACGCGCGCCTTAACCAGTCAAAAACCTATACAAAGGGCTACACCTTCGGGGATGCCAGGTATTTGAAGGATAAGGAAAGCTTAGAGCTTGCGGGCTTTTCCTTTGAGGTTATCCATACCCCCGGCCATACAAAAGGAGGCTGCTGCTATTATATTCCGTCAGAAAATGTGCTTTTCAGCGGAGACACCTTATTCCAGAACTCAGTTGGGAGAACAGATTTTGAGAACAGCAGTACTTCGGATCTTGTGAGATCTATCCGGGAGAGGCTTTTTGTGCTGCCTGACGAGACCCATGTGTACCCGGGACATTCCGGGGAAACCATGATTGGACATGAGAAGGCACATAACCCTTATGTTTAGAGGTGTGAGAGATGATTCAGATTATATGCAGCAAAGAAACCTATGTCTATAATGTGTATCATATGGTAAAGGCTTTTTATCCGTCTAAGGAGGTTACCTCCCGGGTGGAGGAAAAAGCCTCTAATTATGTCACGGTTTTTCCCGAAGAGGGGCCAGAGATCACAGTGTCAGAGGAGATGACAGGGGAAGCGGACAGGTCTGACATAAAGGAGATGAAATACCGGATTGACTGCCTTTTATACCATGCGCTGTCCGGGAGGACGAAGAAGACTCTCGCCTGGGGCATCCTGATGGGCGTAAGACCTGTAAAGCTTGCCATGGCAGAGCTTGAAAAGGGTACGCCGAAGGAGGAATTCACGGCGTGGTATGAGGAGCATCTGCTGGTAAGCCGCCAAAAGGCAGAGCTTGCCTGGAAGGTGGCCAGAAGGGAAAAGGAGCTTCTTGACAGGCTTGACGGGGAGAGGGGCTACAGCCTTTATGTGGGGATTCCTTTTTGTCCCTCCGTCTGTTCCTACTGTTCCTTCAGCTCCGGCGCGCTTTCCGACTGGAAAGAACGGGTAGAGGATTACTTAGAGGCCCTTAAAAGAGAGCTTCAGGCCGTGTCAGAGCTGTCCCGGGGAAAAATTCTGAATACCATTTACATAGGAGGCGGTACGCCCACAACCTTAACCAGTCTGCAGCTTGAGAGGCTTTTAGGATGTATCGGCAGCCTGTTCTCTGGAGACGGACTTTTAGAATACACGGTGGAGGCCGGAAGGCCGGACAGTATTACAAAAGAAAAGCTTGAGGTATTAAAGGGCTGCGGCGTTACAAGAATCTCCATTAATCCCCAGAGCATGCAGCAGAAAACGCTTGAGGCAATCGGAAGAAAGCATACAGTAGAGGAGGTTTACCAGGCGTACCATCTGGCAAGAGAGGCGGGCTTTAACAATATTAATATGGATATTATCGCCGGCCTTCCAGGGGAGACTGCCTCTGATATGGAGGATACTCTTAAGAAGATAAAGGAGCTTTCACCGGACAGCCTGACCGTCCATTCTCTTGCTATCAAACGGGCTGCGAGGATGGGCAGGGAAAGCAGGGCAGAAACTTTCCATCCTTCCGAAGATATCGGACAGATGATTGAGCTTGCGGCAGGTGCGGCAGAAGAAATGGACATGTCCCCATACTATCTGTACAGGCAGAAAAATATTGCCGGAAATTTTGAAAATGTAGGCTATGCAAAGGTTGACAAAGCCGGAATATACAATATACTTATAATGGAAGAAAAGCAGTCAATCATTGCCTGCGGAGCAGGGGCATCCACAAAGCTTGTATTTAAGGAGCCGGTAGAGAATCCTGCGAACAAAGAGAAGAAGACCAGTCTCATACGGCTTGAGAATGTAAAGGCAATTGATGCTTACATAAACCGCGCAGATGAGATGATTAAGCGAAAGGAAGAATGGCTATGGCGTTAAAGAAAAAACCAGTTACGGGCATGAATGACAGGATGCCCCGTGAGATGGAGATCAGGGATTATCTGATAGAGCTGATTAAGGATACCTATAAAACCTATGGATTTCAGTCCATAGAGACTCCCTGCGTAGAGCATATTGAAAATCTGTGCAGCAAGCAGGGCGGAGACAATGAAAAGCTGATTTTCAAGATTATGAAGCGTGGACAAAAGCTTCGGATCGATGAGGCGAAGGAGGAAAATGATCTGGCTGACAGCGGCCTGCGCTATGATCTTACGGTGCCTCTTGCAAGATATTATGCGAACCATGCAAATGAGCTGCCCTCCCCCTTTAAGGCTCTTCAGATAGGAAATGTATGGCGCGCGGACCGTCCCCAGAAGGGGAGATTCCGCCAGTTTGTGCAGTGTGATATCGACATTCTGGGGGAGGCAGGGATTCTATCCGAGATTGAGCTGATCCTTGCAACGACTGCAATGCTTGGAAAGCTGAACTTCCGTAATTTCACGGTATGTATCAATGACCGCAATATTTTAAAGTCAATGGCGGCATACAGTGGTTTCAAAGAGGAAGACTATGATGAGGTATTCATCATTTTAGATAAAATGGACAAAATCGGAAAAAGCGGCGTAGAGACAGAGCTTTTAGGGCTTGGCTATCCGAAGGAGAGCGTAGATACTTACTTGGGACTCTTTGAGGAAATCTCGCCGGACGTCTCCGGAATCCGTTTCCTTAAGGAAAAGCTGGGGGATCATTTAAGCAGTGGGACTGCAGAAGGAATGGAGCTTATTATTTCCAGCGTGGAGGCAGCAAAGGAATGTGATTTCCGCCTGAAATTTGACCCGTCCCTTGTAAGGGGCCAGTCCTATTATACCGGCACTATTTTTGAGGTAATCATGGATGATTTCGGCGGTTCCGTGGCCGGCGGGGGGCGCTATGACAAAATGATTGGGAAATTTACCGGGCAGGATACCCCGGCCTGCGGATTTTCCATCGGATTTGAAAGGATCGTTATGCTTCTTTTGGAAAATGGTTTTGAAGTGCCGAAAAAGGGCGTAAAGAAGGCGTACCTGCTGGAAAAGAAGCTTCAGGGGGAAGGAATACTTAAGGTACTGGCTCTTGCAAAGGCAGACAGGGAAGCCGGAAAGCAGGTATTGATTGTTAACATGAAGAAAAATAAAAAGTTTCAGAAGGAACAGCTTATGGCAGAGGGGTATGAGGAGATAACGGACTGCTATGCTGACTTCGCGGAACAGATGTAAAGGGAGAGGAGAAAAGCAGCATGGCAGAATCAATGAAGGGATTAAAAAGGACGCACCGGTGCGCAGAGCTTACAAAGGCAGACATTGGCAAAATCGTTACCGTTATGGGATGGGTGCAGAAGAACCGGAATAAGGGAGGGCTTGTATTTGTAGATGTAAGAGACCGCTCCGGCATTATCCAGGTGGTATTTGAGGAAGGAAAATCCGACCAGGCGCTGCTTGAGAAGGCGGCAGGGCTGCGCTCGGAATATGTGGTGGCAGTTACTGGAAGGGTAGAGAAGCGTTCCGGCGCGGTAAACGAGAATATAAAAACCGGTGAGATTGAGATTATCCCCCAGGAGCTTCGGATTCTTTCAGAGTCCGAAACGCCGCCGTTTCCGGTTGAGGAAAATTCAAAAACAAAGGAAGAGGTGCGCCTGAAATACAGATATTTAGACCTTAGAAGGCCGGATATGCAGCGCAATCTTATGATGAGAAGCCAGGTGGCGACATTAACCCGCCAGTTTCTTGCAGAGGAAGGCTTCCTTGAGATCGAGACGCCGGTTCTTATCGGGAGCACGCCGGAGGGGGCAAGAGATTATCTTGTGCCAAGCCGGATCCATCAGGGGCATTTTTACGCCCTTCCCCAGTCGCCCCAGCTTTTTAAGCAGCTTTTGATGTGCTCCGGGTGCGACCGTTATTTCCAGCTTGCAAGATGCTTCCGCGATGAGGATCTCCGTGCGGACCGCCAGCCGGAATTTACCCAGATAGATATGGAGCTTTCCTTCGTGGATGTGGAGGACGTTCTGGATGTAAATGAAAGGCTTTTAGCGAAGCTCTTTAAGGAGGTTTTAGGGGTGGAGGTGTCTCTTCCGATTCCGAGAATGACCTGGCAGGAGGCTATGGACCGCTATGGCTCCGATAAGCCCGATATCCGCTTCGGCATGGAGCTTACTGATGTGACAGAGACTGTAAAGGACTGTGAGTTTGTGGTATTTAAAGGCGCCATAGAAAAGGGCGGGACTGTCCGGGGTATCAATGCGAAAGGACAGGGCGCCATGCCTAGAAAGAAGATAGACAAGCTGGTGGAGTTCGCAAAGGGCTACGGCGCCAAAGGCCTTGCCTACGCGGCCATTCAGGAGGACGGAACAGTAAAATCCTCTTTTGGCAAATTTATGAAGGAGGAAGAAATGTCCGCACTTATAGAGGCAATGGGAGGGAAGAACGGCGACCTTCTCTTATTTGCGGCAGATACAAACAAGGTGGTATGGGACGTATTAGGAGCTCTCCGGCTGGAGCTTGCCCGTCAGATGGAGCTTCTTGATAAGGGCGACTACCGTTTCCTCTGGGTAACAGAGTTCCCGCTTCTTGAGTGGAGCGAGGAGCAGGATCGTTTCGTGGCCATGCATCATCCGTTTACAATGCCCATGGAGGAGGATCTGGAATATATTGACAGCGATCCGGGCAGAGTGCGGGCGAAGGCATATGACATTGTGCTGAACGGTACAGAGCTGGGCGGCGGAAGCGTCAGGATATTTAACCCGGATATCCAGAATAAGATGTTTGAGGTGCTTGGATTTACGCCGGAGCAGGCCCAGGAACAGTTCGGGTTCCTTCTCACTGCATTTAAGTACGGGGTGCCGCCTCACGCAGGGCTTGCCTACGGGCTTGACAGGCTGATCATGCTGATGGCAAAGGAGGAGAGCATCCGGGATGTGATCGCCTTCCCGAAGGTTAAGGACGCGTCAGATCTGATGACCGAGGCTCCAACGAGGGTAGACGATAAGCAGCTTGAAGAGCTTGGGCTTGAGGTAGTTAAGAGGGAAGAAAACGAGTAAGAAAAACTTAAGAAAAAGATATATAAAATACGTAGACTTTTTCTAAGGAAATGCTATAATAGTTTTAAGAAATCGAGAATTTCTTGAAGAAAACGAGTGACGGTTCTGACTCGTTGTAAAAATAAAAAGTGACCGGGCGAGGAAAACGAGTGACGGTTCTGACTCGTTGTAAAAATAAAAAGTGACCGAGTGAAGAAAATGCGAGAGGCCTTTGAGCCTCTCGTTTTTACAAAGGAGGGGGAGGAATTGGATCTACCGGATTTTGACTATCAGATATTGAGATTGACAGAGAAATTTTTAGATGATTATCCTGTACAGAATTATCCGGAACTTATGGGAAAGAGAGGGCGAGGATACAGTTGTCTTTTAATTCAAACATACTATGACTATTTTATTTGTATCCCGTATCGTACGGAAATCAAACATAAATATGCATATCACTTCAAAAATTCTAAACGTTCTAAAGAACATTGTTCTGGTTTGGATTATACAAAAATGATTATCATTAAAAATCCTCAATATATAAGTAATACAGATGCAGTAATTGACAGAGATGAATATAAAGAAACAAGACATGGAATTTATAAAATAGTAAAAGATGCTCTTTCTTTTTTGGAAGATTATATTATGTATCATACAGGAAAGAAAATTTTAGATAAGAGAGAGTATGAAAAAAGATATAGATATAGTTCTCTTAAATATTTTCATAACGAATTAGGGATAAATTAATATTAGAAATGAATTTCATATTGATATCCTAAAGATATTAGGATATAATAGCGAATTATATATAGCCCTTAGTTATTTGGCATTAAGCCAATTAGGTGATGAGATGTTAAATGCCGCAAAAGGAAAGAAGCAGAAGGAGGCGCTTCGTGCTGTTGCTTTCGCGTATCATGACTATGCGAAACTTATTCCCAATATTATCCCAATATACGGAAGAAAAAAGAAAGATAACGTATTATTTTCGATATTTTCATAGTATTTTGCATGGCTTTGTTTCATTAGAGATGGCAGGATTTTTTTGATGACAAAATTTCTGTGGAAGGAAGCCTGTTTAACATAGTAGATGATTTTATCAGGCAGCTTGAAAGACAGGTAGTTTGCTCTTTGAAAATGGCGGAGGGACATATTATTCAGCAGGGCAGTATTGTCGGCAAATATGAGTAAGTATTTAAAATATAAAAGGAGCATAGATATGAATCAGATAATTATTAGAAATGAGTGGCCGGATGATTACCGGGATGTTGAAATATTGCATAGAAATGCCTTTTGGAATCTGAATGTTCCAGGCTGTAATGAACATTATCTTGCCCATATATTAAGAACACACAGTGACTTTGTACCTGATCTGGATTATGTAGCAGAATTGGATGGCCGTGTAATTGCAAATGTTATGTATACGAAATCCAGGCTGATTGACGAACACAGGGGGATGAAAGAGATTCTGACTTTTGGGCCAGTCAGTGTAGCTCCTGATTTCCAACGGAAGGGGATTGGAAAGACATTGCTGGAAAAGACCTTTGATGAAGCAGTAAAAATGGGATATAAGGCAATTGTTATTTTTGGAAATCCTGGTAATTATCTAGCCAGGGGATTCCGAAGCTGTAAAAGATATAATATATGTTTAGCGGGAGATGTTTTCCCATCCGCAATGCTTGTGAAAGAATTGGAGGATGGTTTTTTGGATGGAAGGAAATATTATTTTCAAGAATCTCCGGCTTTTGAAATAGACAACCATCTGGCAGAGGAATTTGACAAAGGATTTGAACCCATGAAAAAAGCTTTTCAGTTAAGTCAGGAAGAATTTTATATTCACAGCCATTCTGTTATTAAGTAGGAAAAATCGTGCTGATGAAAATAACTTTCCGTGAAAAAATTTCGCAAGATTTCAATAAGATTTCTAAAAAAGTTGTTGACAAATCTTTTTCTATGTAGTATAGTAATTATTGTTCCAAGGAACAGTAAACAAATGCGACAGTGGCTCAGTTGGTAGAGTACGACCTTGCCAAGGTCGGGGTCGCGGGTTCGAACCCCGTCTGTCGCTTTTAAAAATGCTTATTCAATAGGTACTAACTAGGGATTCATGTTAGTACCTATTTTTGTTGCTATATAATTTGATGGGGACGGCCTATGACTGTGTTATCCCAGATGATGCAACAATGTAAAATCAACCATGCTTTTCAGATCTAGCCTTATAAAATAAATCTTGTTCATGCTCCATATCATACAGGGTTAATTCCGATGCAGGAACAGGTAAGTCAAGCCAATAAATCCGACTTCTGCTCAGCCAAAACTTTACTACGGGAAAATGCAATATTTTACAGAATTTCGAAGTGAGGAGAAAAAATGGAAGTTATTAAGCGGGAAATATATTTAAAAAGGCTGGTTGAGCATCGCGAAAATGGCTTGATCAAGGTAGTTACCGGTATTAGGAGATGTGGAAAATCTTATCTTCTGTTCAAGCTATATTATCAATATCTGTTGGATTCCGGCATAGATGCATCCAGGACTATCAGGATTCCGTTAGATGACGAGGATTATAAAGATTTGCGTGATAGCAAACAGTTAAACAGTTATGTGAAAAAGCATATAACTGATGAGGGCATGTGGTATGTCTTTTTGGATGAAGTCCAGATGTGTAAAGGATTTGAGTCAGTACTCAATGGTTTAAACCGAAAGGAGAATCTGGATATTTATGTAACAGGAAGTAATTCAAAATTTCTTTCTTCTGATGTGCTGACAGAATTTCGTGGGCGTGGCGATGAAGTTCGGATATATCCGCTGTCCTTTTCAGAATATGTTTCGGCATATTCCGGGGATAAATATGCGAGCTGTATCTAAAGGATATCGAAGAACGTAACAAGCTGCGTGGAGACAATGTCATGGCAGATCTGGTCAATGTCCTTGCATCGGCGGTGGGATCTCTGACGAATCCGACAAAACTGGCAAATACTTTCAGCAGTAATGGAATAGGTGTCAGCGATAAAACGATTGGCCTTTATATCAGCTATCTGGAGGATGCTTTTTTTATCAGCAAAGCAGAGCGGTACGATATTAAAGGGAGAAAGTACATTGCTTCACCCTTTAAATATTATTTCACTGATGTAGGACTGCGCAATGCCCAGCTTAATTTCAGACAACAGGAAGAAAACCATATTATGGAGAACATCATATACAACGAATTACTGGTCAGGGGTTTCCAGGTGGATGTCGGTATTGTAGAACACTCTGAATGCGATGGAAAAGGGAAGCTTGTTCGCAAACGGTTGGAAGTGGATTTTGTCTGCAACCGCGGAAGCCAAAGATATTATATCCAGTCTGCATTTGCGATTCCGGATAGCGAAAAAATGAACCAGGAAAAGAAATCGTTGGTGCATATTGGCGATTCTTTCAAAAAAATCATTGTCGTTAAGGACAGAATCAAATTATGGCGGAATGAGGAAGGAATTGTTGTGATAGGAATCATGGATTTCCTTTTGAATCCCAATAGCCTTGAATTGTAAATCAACATGGTGCGCAAAGAACATAATGCCCTACGGATTATCTGCACTCCATTTTCCAATTGGTAATCAGAATTTTTAGGGGAGGAAAGGGGAGTGCTGATATACGAGACGTATTCCTCGGATACTTCATATAATTTTAATTCGCTCATTGGTATCTCCTACAGAGAAAAGGGCGACCATGGTGATCACCCTTCGATTTTAAAGTTTCCCACTGTCTGGCAGGGAATCTCCTGAATTGATAAAGTCTTCCACTATCTGGTTTATTAAAGTTACCTATTTTCATGGATATGACGGTATCTGGGAGGTACTGGTGAATTAAATAGCAATATTACTAGCGTAGAAAATAACTCTGTCCATATCAGAAATAACATTGGTTTAACTTTTGATTCGGTTGCAATTACACAAGAAAATGGCAAAACCTATCTTCATTTTTATAGGAATGGTACATGGATTTCACGCATACCATAGATTACATCGTATGTAATTAAATACGCCATTCTGCATTAATAAAAATATATTTATTGTCAGATTTGGGAATTGTAATTGAGAATTTTCCATCAGTACTTATCATACCGCAGCATGCCACTGTATTACCATAGCTTCCATTTGTTGCAATAACATTTGCAACATTATTTATTTTGGGGCGTAAGCCAGATGGAATTGTAAATACATTGTTATAAGTATTATTTGCAACAATTACAGATGCTGTATATAGCTCACATGTCAAATTTATTACATCTGAACGTTTGTATGCCGAGAAAAACATTATTGTCCATACGCTAGTGTTCAGCCCGAGTTGATTGGCCGTAAGCGCCTGAATTTCCATATTGCTATTTAGTTCATGAATGAAACGGGATAAGTAGAAAACTGAAACAATGTATAATGCTGTCCAAATAGAATGATGAATAATAATTTTTCTTGTATCCGGAATTGTATCATGGCATAATATAGTTAAAGATTTTTTATCCGAAAGGAGCGTAATTGAATGAATACACAGATATTAACCGTTTCTTCTAAAGGGCAGATTTCTCTTCCAGTCAGTATTTGTGAACGCTTGTCAATTGATGCTGGCGATAAGTTGGTAGCATATACTTCGGGAGATGTTATCATGCTCAAAACGTTAAAGATCCCTTCCGTAGAAGAATTTGAATCATCGTTAGATAAGGCACAGGAGTGGGCGGCTTCCGTCGTCTATGTTGAAAATGACATTAATGATATCATTAAATCTTCAAGAAGGAAAAAAAGAATATGAGAATTGTGGTAGATACAAATGTTTTAATCTCAGGTGTGTTTTTTGGTGGATTCCCCAGAAAGATTCTTAGTTCTATAGTCAATGGAAAAATAACAGCCTGTGCTCCTCTGAAATTATCAATGAATACGAAGAAATTGTACAAGAGATGATTGACCGAAGGCAAGGACGTATTAATAGGACAATTCTTATTCCGCTGATTAAAACTATGGAAATAATTGAGCCGTCTTCTCATATTGCAATATGTCGCGATCCAGATGATGACAAATTTCTGGAATGTGCAAAAGATTCTTATGATATATATATTGTTAGTGGTGATAAAGACTTGCTTGTAATTGAAAAATATGAGAATATTCAGATTGTAACAGCAAAAGATTTCTGTGAAAAATATTTGCCTGATTAATTCAAAGCAGTATTGGATTTGTACAGAAATCTCCATAGAGATAGCGAGTATCAGATTATGTTGGCCACAATCAATTTCATTGAAAAGGTATAAAGTTTTAGAGAAATTGCTAGGAATCCGGTTTTCTCCTTATCTTGTATCATCCATTCGTGAATTTTTTATAAAATATCTTCCTGATATCTTACAATTATTTTAATTCTTAGGGGAAGTTTTTTATATCTCTTCCCCTATTTTTATGGTCGTAGTAAACTAAATAGCAAAATTATGCAAAGTTTAATTGTTTCAAAAACGAAAGTGACGGAAGGGCAGAATATCGCTTTCAACAGCAATGCAAAAGAGTTAATTATATGGCTGTTTACTGGTAATACTAATAAAACGTCAATCCG
Organism: uncultured Lachnospiraceae bacterium; assembly: GCA_949502235.1. Taxonomy (GTDB): domain Bacteria; phylum Bacillota; class Clostridia; order Lachnospirales; family Lachnospiraceae; genus CAPEBR01. The sequence continues at coordinate 22,096 of CATBDC010000011.1, forward strand.
AATTCCCAATAATGTCGTCCCAGAAACATACATTCTTACTGCCGTTTGGGCAACGGGTACTACTAGCCGTATACATTTTAAAAGAACTGCAACAGGAATTTCTATCCTATCCTCATACGGAGAAGGCCTGTGGCAAGACGCTAGCAGAAATATCGAAATATATGGGATTGGGTAACTGCAAAAGGATAGGTTACGATTTTGTGTATTCAATCGTTGCAATTAGAGTATAGGCAGAACCCCAATAAACATTATTGTGAAATTTTAATACTGTTTCGCCATTTTTAACAGTGACTCCGGCAAACCATGTATTAAAAACAGTACCTGTACCACTATAAGGTAATGCATCTGTTCGATTGTCACTAGATCTATATGCAAGCATATTAATCGATATAATTTGAGTAGCCAACACTCCAATTCCCAGATATAGAAGGTCATACCCTGATGAGACATTAACAAAATTTGTCATAGGTATTTTTGCTATCTTACGGTACACAAGTTTGTTTCCATCCATGATACCAATCTGAGTTTCAGCAGTGGAATATGTCAACTTGCTATTTAATTCACTAACGCTGCCTTTTAATGCTGTGATCTGTGATTCCACGGTTGAGCCATCGGCCATGGAAACGAGTGTTGCCAGAGTTCTGGGCAGTAATTTTACATACCCGGTTGCTGTCTTAATTAATAGATATCCTTTTTTTATTGTGCTTAATATAGCCATAGTTTATATTCTCCTTTCTGGTAAAAAGGCTGTCACATTATCTTTTCCTGTGGCAGCCGCAAATCAAATATTGTCCATCTGCACGGTTGGGACATCGTTTGAGGGACGGAAGTTTTAAGATGCCCTTCCTAACGCAGGCTGGGCAACGCTCCGGTGAACGAACCGCTAACGGAAGACGCATGATGTTCCAGCAGCACAGATGGAGACTTTTTCAGTGCACAGGCAGCTCGGGGCGGTTCTTCCCCTAAGCAGACATGAAAAGGGCGTCTTTAGCGAAGGTGAGATCCACGACTTACGTAGACTTAGGAGTGAAGGCTTTCCTGAACTCCTTAGTCGGAGTCAGTCGTTAGCTCACCGGAGCGTTGCCCTAAGTCTGTGTGGGGAAGAACCGCCCCGAGCTGCCGTCCCCCGAATAACATTCCAACCGTACAGCTGGAATATTATCATTCCTCTTTAAACCACAAGCCGCCCGCTATTTGATTAGCCGGTTCACTTTTGCTGCAGGATACGAAATTATTCAATGTTTCAAATATATTTCTTGTATTTCCGCTGACATCCTTTCCGGATATGTCGCCGCCTACCTGCAGCTTTGCAGAGGTATTTGAAAAATTGGGAACTGTGTCTATGGTGGTTAAACCGTCCTCGAATACGTACATAGGCGCAATTCCCGTGGATACGGTAGCAACAGTAGATTCACTGAATAAGTCGTCACTGACTAAAAATTCTACATTATATGATTTAGAGGAATCTAAGGTTAAAAAAGCGCTGTTACTGTAAGCCGCTTTTTTATCGCTGCCGGAGTCTGTGAAGGTTGGAGTAACAGAAGTATAGGTACTGGGAAAGCTTTTGCCTGCTTCGCAATATCTGTACTTCAAAGTAAGGTTCTTGTTTTTCTGGACAGTACCTACCATAAGCTTTGAATAAAAGCCTGTTAATGCTACAGAGGTCTGAGCTTCATAGTCGTTAAGCCTTTTTAGGGTTATAGCGTTTATAAAAGGCTTATGATACGGCAGGATATAAAATGATTTCGAGATCCTGCCGGAGCTGTTGCCTCTGCTGTCAACGGCGTATACGCAAAGTGTATAGGTCCCCGCTGTTCCAAACGCGCCCAGATCCATAGTAACAGCAGCGGAAGAGGAGAAGGCCTTTTCAACCCTCTTGTTGAAATTTCCGCTGGTAATCTCACATACATATTTGGAAATAGCTGCCGAGTTCTTAGGTACGGCCTTATTCCCGGCAGAAATAAGTACCTGCATATTTCCGTAGTTTTCCGGCATGTATACTGCCCCTAACAGATTTTTAATGGCAGTAACCGTATTTCCATAATCATAGGCGGAAAATGCGGGATTGCTGTTTGTTACTTTCATAATTCCTGTTTTTATGCCGGTATAATCGACTCCGCCTAAAGAGACTCCGCAAATAATCCGGTACGGCATTTGGTTCCGTGTGGGGCATTTCTGATAAAGCTGGACTGCAATAGAAGCCAGATTCCAGGTGTAGGATGCGGCCTGAACACCTGTAACAGATGCCATCTGCACATAGCTTCCGCTTTCGTCTAGTACCTCTAATTTTAAGTAAGAGGCATTGGTTGCATGGTTGTTAAAGGTCAGTGTCAGATTACTTCCAATATCTATATCAATAGATGTATTGCTGATAGAAGCAATCGGATTTGTAGTAAAGGATAGTTCAGAGCTGGTTGTCCAAAGGGACGAATCACTGCGCTGAACCTGAATTTTAATTTTATAGGTTGTATCCGGGCTTAAGCCTGTCTGTGTAAATGTACCGCTTTTTGCACTTCCTGTCCATTTAGAAGTCCATGAGCCGCCGTTGACAGAAATGTTAATTGCCTTAATTGTGTCAGAAGTTCCCCACGAAAATTCAGCGGATGTCTGAGTAACAGACGTATTTTTCCAGTTTGTAATAGAAGTATAGCGGGGGATGGTTGAGCAGACAAAGCTTGCGTTTGCTGACAACGCGCCCGGAGACACGCCGCTTCCAAAATACAAATAACCGCTTGCGGCAACAGACAGGGCGCCGTTAGAATTGTGTCCGACAGTAAAGGCCCTGCTCGCAACTGTCTGCCATACATTTTGCCCTACGTTATAATTTAAATTGAAGTATACATTTCCGCTGCTCTGCCCGGCGCAGCTTATATTCCAATAGGCTGTTCCGGTATAATTATAGGAATAATGAGAATAATCAGTTCTTCTAAACTGAAATGTAACAGTAACAACAGAAGTATTATTTGCTATATTCGAATTGCTTTCCGAAAATAGCAGCCGTGTTTCATATGCCAAAATTGTCACCTCCATATAAAGAGAGAGGAGGCATGCTCCTCTCTAAAATCTTAACTATCTCCGCCGGACCTTACAAAGGCCACTCCGGATTTTGTAACAGAATTCTGAGTTATTGCAACTGGTATCATCTTCATAGTATACGTATCAATGCCACGTTTCGCGTACAGACGCTCAGTTACAGTGGCATCCTTTTGCAGCTGGAAGATTACTTCATTATTGTAATATCCCTTAATTCCGTCCGTTTTTAATGTTGCTTTTGTGTTTTCAATAGGATTGGATACTTCGATTCCGTCAATATCAATATTCGTATAGGTTTCCTGATCCGGAACATCGCTGCCGTCATACATTCCGATTTTCTTAAATATCAGCTTCCAGCCTTCGGAGGTCTGTATAACCTCAGACTGGAGCTTTAGATCCTTTTCAATAGAAGTCAGCCGTGTAAGAAAACTATCTATGGACAATAGCATTTCAGCCTTTGCACTTTCAAGCTTCTGGCTTAGCTCATCACTTTGGATTTCAACATTTTCAATATTATTCTGCAGGCTTTCAATCTGAACACCAAAATCTCTCTGCGTCTGTGAAACAATAGACTGTATCTTTGCAGATTCATCCTGTATCTGCGATGTGACAGAAGAGATATCCTGGCGTATAGATGAAAAGTTTTCCAGTATTGAGGAGTCATTTAAATAATAAGCCTTCCCCTTTCCGCTTTCCTGATAGGTTCCCTGAATATCGGAATTAAATAAGGTGATCCAGTTACTGCCGTTTTCTGACACCTGCAGCCTGTGATTGTATGCCTGCCCGTCAGTATAATTGTGCCATATCCTGATACAGTCAATATCGCCGCGCACCTTTCCTAAATCTAACTGCAGGCACTGCCATTCGCCGTTTCCGTTAGTTGTAACACAATCGGATATGTTTAAGCTTTCGTTCGTATAACAGGATAGATGCTCAACAGAGTCAATGGTTTCTCCCGTAGTGTCTTTCGCGGCAGGAACTAATCCGCGGGCGATATTTGTACCGTCTACACTTACCTGACATTCTAACCAATGGTTCAGAGAGCCGGAAGAGCTTCCGTTCAGCCAGTCCCGTATATACCTGATAGAGACAAAAGGCATATCCTGTTTTTTTGCTACGGTAGATGAAATATTGTCAGCAGTAACCCTGACAGAAGCAATTTCATCCTTATTGTTTTCTACCTGTGCTTCTATTTCATTAGATTTTTCAGTGAGTACAGAAATATTTCCCTCTGCATCTGCGACTCTGCCTGTAACGCCCTCCAGGTCTGCCGTAAGGGCAGTAACCCTTCCGTCCGCAGCCGTTATCTTACCTTCTATTTCACTGTCCTTTTGTGTAAGAGCGGACTGGACGGAGGATACCTCATCCTTTGTGGCATATGTTGAGGATACAGTCTGCTTAAAACCATTCTGATCCTGTTCTATTTCAGAAACCTTTTCAGATAAGGTTCTTACAGCAGAACCATCAGCTTTTGTCTCAAGAGCAGTTTCAACAGACGCCACCTTATCTGTAACAGCGCCGATAGATGTCTTATGTTCAGCCATTGTATCACGTATTGTTTTGATACTTGAATTGTCATAATCATTGATAGCTGTGTCTATTTCTGTCTGCCATACCTTTTCAGATATTGCTTTTTCGGTCTTATCAACTGTTTCAGACAGCGTTGTAAAGGACTCCATCTGTTCTCCGAATTCGGTGATTGTCTTTTGGATTTCCTTATAGGAAACGCCGAGAGACTGCCCGTTTTCATCCAAAATCTCAGTAATACACACCTTCCCGTTTTCGTCAGTATCTACAACCTTGAAGCCAAGCCTGTCCTTTGTAATACTGCCTTGGGCAATCATATTATTTTGGATAATTCCGTCTGAAATTGCGGAGGGTTTTATTCCTGTGGAATCCATCAAGACGCCTGTGCCGGTTTCATCATAAAGGACAAATGTGAAATTATTGTCTGCGTCACGGCCAATCTGGATTCTAAGATTACCGTGGGCGTCTTTAAACTGCATGGTATTTCCCGCAATTGTCATGCCGCCATCGTCAGATTCAATGTTGAATTTGTCAGAGGAAATCGTATCTGCCTGCAGCATAGATACAGTAATCTGTGCCGCGATTAAGTCTCTGATTACAGCTTCGTCAATTTCAACATTTTCTGCTGTTATTTTAATCAAATGTCCCAGCTCTGCACTTACATTTCCGGCCAGGAGGCTGTCTATCCTGGCCACCAGGGAGCTTAAATCAAGGAATTTTCCGCTGTCAGCAATGATTCTGTCAGCTGAAATAAGCTTTGCCTGAAGATATTCAAAGAAACCATTTTCGCCGGAAATATTAACGGCTTCTATGAGCTTGCTGTTAAGCTCGCTGACAGAAAGACTTCCTGTGCCTAAAATGATTTTATTGCCGTTTACAGCCATTCCGTTTTCAATCATCTGGTCAACAGAGCTTTTAAAGGCTCCGTTTTGCAGCAGCTTTTGGATGAGTCCGGGAGTGAGGGAAACCCCTTCATTTGACAAGAAATCGCCGGAGCCTCCCACAGAGGAATGTTTCCTCCGATTGCCCGCTGTGTCTAAAAGAAACAAAAGATCATTTCGTGAGGACTTTCCTTTTACCATATTTGAAAAGGTGATCTGTAAATCATTTTTCATGAGCAGAGGGTTATATTTCATAGAAATCGTACGCAGCTTTACTACATAATCATCACGGATCCCCAGATAGAGAAAATCGCCCAGATTCAGGTTATCAATATAATTTTTGTATTCATATTTTGCAAGAAAATTGTCCAGGTCAGTAGTATAGATATATTGGGGCTGGCTTGCGGAATATAAATCCTCCTGTGCAGCGTGAAGTAATTTGAGCTGTTCATCAATTGCTGATACAGAGTCGTCAGAGGCTGTCAGAAACATGTTATTATTTGTATAATCAGTGTCAAGATACAGCTTGGACAGGCATGCCAGATCAGCTTCTGTAAAAGAATAATCTTCGTTGTGCCAGGTTTCCTTCTGGATATTGTGTGCTATCTCTTTCCGCCTGGTATCATGCTGATTTAAAATGTCAGAGGCTTCGTCTACCTCACCCTTCCTCTGGTCATATGCTTCCTGACAGCTATTAAGAAAGTCACCATTCAGCTGATTCTGCGCGTCAAGATATTTCTGGTACATTTCATTATGATAGTCCTCTGTATGTCCAGAGTCTTCGGTATAGGGCACATGATAATTCCCGGACTCACATACCTTTACTATATTTTTATAGGTTTCCAGCTTTGCCGCTAATTCATCTAAGCCATACAGCTTCCAGTCGGTTTCATATGTTTTGATATATTCGGTTTCATCGTCCTTATCAGGCAGATTTCTGTTGTCAATTTCAATCTGGATGGATGGGAGAATGACATCTCGGATCTGATAGTAATCATTTGCATCCGAAGAAGCGTCCAGGGCTTCTATATCAAAATCTCCGTTCTCATCAACATAAAAGGACTCGTAGCCCTTTAGCTGCGCCTGATAATTTGCCTGTGCTTCAAGGAGCCGGTCATCAGGAAAGGCGCTCCAATCCGTAGAGCAGTCGTCTAAGGGAACACGGTCATGTAATTCGCTTATGATTTTTAGCTGTTCATTGTATTTGCGTGTAGATTCCATATAGGCGGCTCTGCTTTTTTCAATATCATTTTGCCACAGGCTGTATTTTTCAATTAAATCTGCAGGCATATATTTTTCATTTAAAAAGTACCCGCTGATATTTTCAATGATATTGCTTCCGAAATTCACATATTGAATCCCGAGATCATCTGAACCGGATACAGAATATCTTGTATAAATATTATTTTCGTCTACAGAGATTTGGTTGGACTGCTGAAGATTTCTGAATCCGATATTTATATTGGTGTCCCGCCCTAAGTTTTCCGGACGGTATGCGTTTATGGTTAAATTTCTCCTGTCAAAGATAAACAGACAGCTAAAAAACTGGGCGGCGTCCTGTGTCAGAAAGGAATATAAATTCTGCGATTCAATATCAAAGGTTCCGACTTCATCAGACAGTTTTACAAGTCTTTCCTTTAAGACGCCGTTATCATAATACTGATATGCTTTTGGCACATCGTCAATATGTCCGATTTTCCAGTTATACAGGCCCGATTCTCTTAGGAGTATATGAAGAAGGCTTAATTTTGGATTCAGAGGGTTGCAGAACTTTATATGTTCTTTTGCAAACTCTGCATCATCTATTTTGTCAACATTGCCCTCGACCAGCATTTCATAGGAATCGGATGTCCCCTTATTGATTTTCAGGTTTTTCATATCATGCTGCATCATCTCAACTTCAACAGACTGCGCCTTTATGCTTTTTATTTCTTTTATGCCGTCATTATGAACCGAAGGGGGAGATATGATAAACCATCCGATATTTGTGACATATAATCTCATCAGGACATTGATTAAATGATAGCCGTTTGATTCTACGGTTCTGCCTGCTATATTGATATATCGGTTTATATCAAATGAGATTTCATAGGCGTCATTTAAATTTGCTGTAAAATAGCAGCTGCTTTCGTCAATGCCGTTTAGAGCACAGAGTATTCTGTGATCTGACGTGGCCAAATATATCTTTGACGATTCAGGACGTTTGGATTTATCAAAATATATTTTCAATGGTTTTATTCACCTGCCTTTCTTGATTCCATATGTGTAAATTTAAAACCCGCGTTTCCGTACAGAAGAAGAGAGTTTTGTCCGCTTCTAAGCCTGGGCCAGTAAATGTGATCAGCATCTGTTATGCCCAGTTTTTCGTAGGTAACCATTCTTCCTATAGAATCATTTATGATCAGATTCTGGCAGTCCATATGTATATCCAGATCTCTGTATACATTCATAAAGAGGAATCCACTCTCTAAAATACGGTATTCGTATGTATCGGGAGTATAAAAGGCGGTGCATTTTATATCATTTCCATACCTGTCTATCAGATAAAACTGGACGGCTGTATCATTACACAGAGAAACGATATTAAAAGCGCCGCTTCCGGTATATTTTACCGTATATCCGTGGAGCCTGGCGTAGCTTTCCACGACTGTTAAAAGGGACTCGAAATAGGATACTCCGGACAATGTCAGGGTCCCGGTATCGAGTATATTACAGTCAGACAGGTTGCAGATAAATATCTGTCCGTTTGAATGAGGGGTTATTTCAACAGCAGGATAGCAGCAGCTGTCTAATTCATCGGAATCATTGGATATAAGCAGATTGGAATAGGTGCTTACATCAGCTTCGTGTATGATATCCTTTGTGTAGCCAAAGGGTGTGGTGCATTTAAAGGATATCCTAAGGCCGTATACGGCTCCTGCGATACACCAGGTTTCTATGTTGTTAAACCACCCGTAATAGCGTGTAATATCATTCGTATCGTCCGGATGATATTCAAAATCAATCCATTCAGGGTAATGGGAGGAAGTAAGCCACCTTGTAATCTCCCGGATTTCTGACTTTGATATTTCCCGTTCTGCCTGTGTTTTATAAAAGCAGGGATTTTTAATGATATTGAATTCAAAGGCTAAAACCTCATCCCATGTGTCTCCGAAATAATTCGGGTTAACTCGGTACTGATTTGTCCCGCCGATTTCCATATTGCGGCCCATGGCAAGGCTGATATCTGCGTCAGAGCCGAAGGCCGCTGTCATATATTTTACGGACAAATCTGAAAACTTCTTGTTGCAAAATGTAAAATCTTTAAAATCTTTAGCCAAAGTAATGCCTCCTTTTTATTTTTATAAAGTGAGGGCGCCGTGCATTTCACACAGCGCCCTAAAAAATTACCACCGTCTCATGCCCTTTTTACGTCCTTCACGGTAAAGATATCCGGTTACTTCTTTTTGAATCATAGGTATGCTGTCTTTAATAATACCCTTCATTTCAGATACAGAGTCTTTGGTAATCGTACTGTCTGTAATGGTTACCAGCTGATCAAAATGCATCTCCACATTCTGGGTATTGTATGTTGGAGCCGCAGCGGGCGTATAGAGCTCCTGTACAGGCGGCTGCATCATGTCAAATGCGCTGCCTCCCTTACTCCACTCATATAACCTTTTTACCTGTTCGTTATCAAAAACCGTATCACCGGCGTCAAACTGTTTTAATGTTCCGTATTTGGTTACAATCACCTCTGAACCCGGGGCTGATTTTCCGCTGGCAGTCTCATCAAACAGGGCAAGGCCATCTTTGGAAATCCTTCTTGTCCCCTTACTGTATCCTGTGATCTGGCTTAAGGACACCCATCCAAGGTCGCTGTGCCTGCCGTCTGCGCTTCTTATGTGAATCCCATAATCCCCGTGGTTTCCTGACTGGCCGCCGTATTCCACGCCTGAATAGCCGTCAATAATTACGCCTCCGGGAACTCCGGCATACAGGTTGCCTGCAGGGGTGGTTCCCCATGAGCTGTAATAATACCTCTGGCCTGCCAGGAGGGTTACCACGTCTCCCACACGGGGAACTCCATCGCCGCCGGAGGATGAGGCAGGTGTATTTACAACCGGCTTCGGCGGGTCGGGTTTCTTCGTGACCGTAACGCCGATGCTTGCGCTGATTCCGCTTCCGTCAGTTGTGGACGCCGTTACCTGGCAGGAGCCGGGCTTTATGGCCCTGATGGTTCCGCCGGATACGGAAGCTATTCTTTCATCAGAGGATTTCCATGACAGCGTCTTATTTTTCGCATCTGTGGGCCGGATTTGTGCGGATACGCTTGTGGACTTGCCTTCCTCAAGGGTAACTGACTTCTGGGAAAGCTTTAATTCTGCAACAGGACGGTTATTTACATTGGGATCCTGGTAGATTTCCTGTTCAAATTTCTGATTGAAGGAATCGTTGTTTCTGACAGGAGCCGTAACCGTACCCTGGGCCGTGCCGGAGGAACCTGTGCTGGTCTGATGCTGCACGGCATGGGATACCTGATTGGCAGCGCCTTCCTGTGTGCCTAATTCTGACTGATTGTACTGGAAGCCTGCGCTTCCCACCCATCCGGTATTGTGGATGATTTCATTGATTTTGCCGTAGGCGGAAGAGTACATGGATACAACGTTCTGCAGCATGCTCCGGATCACGGACTGCTGCTTGTCTGCGCTGTGGATGATCTCATATTCCGTGTCTGAGAGGATAGTATCCAGCTCATCAGACATGGCGTGATAGCCCTCCTCCTGCATGTCAACGGCATGGCTGCGTTTCGTTTCAGAAAGCTTATCCTCCGCATCGGCAAGCTCCTCCTTCAGCCGCCTTAGCTCTGCCTGGGCGCTTGTATTATTCACCCCTTCGAGGGCGGCAATCTGGGATTTCAGCATATTGACATCCTTGCTCTGGCTTCGGAGCTTTTTATCATAATCATAGTATTCCTCTTTTGCCTTTAAGGCGTCTTTACGCTTGTCAATGATCTCCTGCAGGTATTTGTTTTCCTGCTTCATCTGATTTAAATACAGCTTGGTCAATGCTTCCGAGTAATCCTGCACGTCTCCGATAGAATCCCGGATGCCTTTGCGGTAGTCCTCAGATTTTTCGTCAAATTCAGCCTGTGAGATAACATTGTTGTCAAGGGATTCCTGGAGCTTATCCAGTCCCTTGCGGTAGTCCGCGATTTCCTGCTTTGCAGAAGACATGCTCTGCCCAAGGAGAGCCAGGGCAGCGGCGCCCTCGGAGGTTAATTCCCCTTTCCTGCCGAAGTAGGCGTCATCATTTAACAGGCCCATGAAATTCTTAAGCTCACTCCTTAAGGACTCCATCTTGTCAATGCCGTCCTCTAAGGGAGTAAACCTCAGCTTGAAAATCGTATCCTTAAGCTTTTCATTATCCTCCATCAGCCCTAAGGTTTCTGTGTCAAGCTTATTGATATCCTCCGCAAGCTCCTGGTAGCGTTTGGAATCTACGGCGTAGAGGGCCTGCTCCGCAAGCTTCGCGTCCCGCATCTGCTTGTTGCCGGATATGTGTGAATTGTTTGCGTCTATCTGCTTCTGGTAGATGTCTTCAGGGACAGCCTCATCCCGGGATTCCATAAGGTCTATGCGGGCGTCCAGCTTGTCCATAGCGCGCTCGAAGCCGTCTATGAGCTGCTGGATTTTGGTATAAGTGATTTCCCTTATTTTGTCTTCGAAATCAACAACAGAAACACCGGCAGAATCCAGCGCTTCATTAAACTCATGGATTTTGGCGTAGCCCTCATACCATTCGTCAGAATATTTCTGAATATAGCCCTTGGCTATAAGGTCGCTGAATTCAAGCTGGTAGTCCGTCAGCTGCTGTGAGAGGCTTTGGTAGATTTCCTCTGCCGCGGCTAAGGATTCCTGATAGGCCTTCCGCACGCTGTCGGATACGGCGGAAAAGCCCATTGCCTCGGAGAACTCTAATTTTGCGTCATTGGCGTCCTGCAGGGCCTCGTGGACATCCGTTACAAGCTTGTAGAAGTCCTCGATCTGTTCCAGGCGTTCTATGGCAAGCTCACGCTCCTTGTCCTGTAATTCTGTAACCTTGTCCAGGCAGTCCTTTGCCTTGCGGTACCATTCCTCGTAGCTCTTAATATTCTTGCTGAGTGTCTCGTCCGTGATGCTTTCGATATTGAGGCTGCCGTCCCGTATCTGTGAAGCGTAGGCCTCTGACAGCCCTACGGAATTGGCCTGCTGCATATAGCGGTCATAGGCCTGCCTGTTTTTGGTGATTTCAGACTGTATGGCGGAGACTGCCTTTGCGTTTTCGTTCTGCTTGTCAGCAAGGCCAGCTGCCCGGTCGATAGCGTCAATCTGCCTCTGGGTCAGGTCGGAGGCCTGGTCGAGGTAGATTTCTATAAAGTCCTTTAAATCCTCGGCGGCCTGCGCCATGGAGGAGGCGGCGGAAGATACGGTGTTTGCACCGGAGCTGTAGGAGGGACTGCTTAAACTGGAGGTATAAGAGCTGTTATTTGTAATGCCAGGGGGCAGCCGGAATCCATTAGCATAGGAAGTTAATAATGTTCCGCCAGCGTATGCCCTGGCGTGGGTATCCGTCCTGCCTGATTTAATCAGATCTCTTGTCTGGGCGGCATTTAGTATGATGTCGCCTTTCTTTAGTGACTGTATATGCATCTTTCCGGGCAGGAGGCTCCATACGCCGTTGCGGATGAGGGATTCTGTACCCAGTTCATTCACAAGCGCATATTCATCCTTTGATAAGGCCACCTTTCCGCCTGCATAAGCAGGCTTTAGATTAGACATGTGATATGCAGTCCCGTTGACATGAGACGGGGAGAGGAGAGTACCTTCCTCATGCTTTACTATGTCACCAAAAGCAGCGGCTGCATTGCTAACCATGGCAGCTCCTGTGGCCACATAACTAACTGTACGGGTTATGGGAGGCAGAAAGGTTGGCAGGGCGCTCAGGTTTGCGAGATAATTGGTAGTTCTTGATCCTCCGAAGGTTTCGGCATTTACAGTATCGAGTTTCTTTGTATCAGCGTTAAAAGTAACGTCACCATCTTTTTCTGTAACAGAAACAGGCACCTGTACGCCGTCTACATTGGCAGAATAGTAGATTGTGCCGTCTTCATTTTTTATTGCCTCTATGCCGGCCTTGCTGCCATTTACTTCTGCTGTAAATATTAAACTCTGGCCGCTCTGTAAATCACCCAGCTGTTCCTGAATCTGTTCGGTAGAAGCATCTGCTTCCATAACGATAGTTTCACTGCTTTTACCTAAAATGCCGTCAACTTTAGATTCCGCATTTGAAGTATCGGCATCCACTTTAAGCTCTACAGCATCCTCCAGCCCCTGTTTAGCCTCTTCAAAGCTTACTCCCATATCAACAGCGAGCTGTGAGATAATCTCATCTGCTGATTCTGTATTCAGAAATGATTCCCAGTCAGCGATATCCCCGTTTTGGAACATGTCGAGATAGGTATTCTGTAAATCGAGGATTGCCGACTGCTGCTGTTGGATGGACCTTCTGCCTTCCTCACCAAGGGTATTGTATTCTGTGACAAGCCTCTGGGCTAAATTGTCAAATGCAGATAACGAATCCGTGTAGCCCTCGTCAGATACGGCATCTGATAATCCTTTCTCCTCTGCAAGCATGTCGCGTCTGTTTTTCTGGGCGGATATGAGGGCGGCATATTCCTGTGTGGAGCCGCCTTCCAGCATGTCGTTCTTTAGATTGTCAATTTCCTGCTGGAGGGAAGCAAGGTCATATTCAAACTTAAGTTTAACAATATGTTCTTCTGTAAGATTTTCCAGGTTATTTGCAAAATCTTCCTCTTCGCTGCCTTTAATCACCTCTTTCAGGCGGTCTTTGCCGGAGCTGTCATCCATCCCCTGATAGAGGCTTTTCAGGCTTTCCATGGTAGTTTCATACTCCTTAAGGCCTTCTCCGCTGAACATGACATCATCAAATTCGGCGCCGTATGCCTCAAGGTTATGCATGGCGGTTTCCGCGGCCTCAATGCTAAGTCCTAATGCGTCTGCGGCCTCTGCAGTGCTTTTAAATTTCCATGTAATGTCACCGTCAGCATCATCAGCCAGGTCCTTTTCCACAAGGTCATATGTGAAGTTTTCTACGCTCTGGGCCTGATCTCCTGCATTGAAATATCTCTGGACTTTATCATATGCAGCTTCCCATGCAGCGGCATATGCGTCAGCATCATATTTTGCGGAATCCGGATCTATGAGGTCAGGGGACATGAACTGTGCCGCTGCCTTGAAGTCATCTGTACCGACTTTGCCTTGTTTATAAAGCTCGTCTGCCTGGCTTAACAGGCTGGACATGGAATTCCACTGGGAATCCTGATTTTCAGTTGCAAAAGCGGCCTGGACGCCTTCCGCGGAGCCGTCTATGCCTTTGACGGCATTTTCCGCTTCGTTAGCCGAGGCGATCAAATTGTCGAAGTAGCCGTCAAATACAGCTTTTTTGCCTTCGCCGGTAATACCCAGATCATTAAGTGTCACACCCAGCCGATGGAGGGCGTCAGTTGCACTGTCTGCTTCACCGCTTTTAAGCATCTGCATAATGGAATCCTTTATGCTGCCGGATACTTTGGAGCCGTTGAAGTAGGATTCCGTCAGGGCGAGCTGTTTTTCTTTGCCGGAAAGGTCTATGGTGTTGAAATCATTCAGGGCTTTCTTTGCATCGCTGACCCATGACACGGCAAAATCACTGTCGCTTTGGGACAGTACTTCCATGTCTGCGGATATGCTGTCGATGAGCCCTCCCAAATCAGCGGATGAATTCGTTATGGAATCAACAAGTTCTTTGCGCCTGTCCATGATGCTTTGTGGGATTTCTTCCCCATTTTTTTTACTCTCAATGATATCACTATCAATGCTTTTGAGTTCTGCCTTGTATTCCTTTAGCTCTTCAAGCCGGGCTTTAAACAGGCCAAGCTCTGTAGAATCCCCGCTTTCACCGTAAAATTTGTCAGCATCAGACTGCGCCTTGTAAACCTCATTGCCAAACTCGTCAACTTCAAAATGGCTCTGCCCTTGGATCCATTTGAAAAATCCTTTAAAACTGCCGTGCTCCTCCTTCATCTGTTCATAGTAGGTTTTTTCGGTGCCTGCGGCTTTTTCGGTAGAGTGGATCATTGCCTGTTTCTTAGCTTCTGTTACCTGCTCCTGAATGGCTAACTGGGCTTCCAGCTGTGAGCCTGCGGAAGATAAGCCGTCAAGCTCTGCCTGGTCTACAAGTGTTATGCCGCCGTGGGAATTAATCGCGGCAATCATCTCGTCTACGCTTTTTAACTTACCGTCTGCGTTCTGCAGTTCGGAAGTATCGATATCGTATTTGGCGGCAATTTCCTGGACTCTTGTCTGCTGGTCTGCTTTCTGTGATTTCAGAGATTCCAGTTCTGAATTTGCATCTTGAAACTCGGAAGTGGCTTTTTCGGCGGCTTCACCGGCCCTTGTCCAGCCTGACTGGAGGTAATCAATTGCTTTGTAGGCAAGTGTTAGAACTGCTATGGTAGCGGTTGCTTTTCCGGTGAAGGATTTGAAAAAATCTTGAGTAGAGATACTAATTTGTTGAAAACCTTTTTTAAGACCGTAATCTTTAAAAAAATTCCCAAGAACTTTAAACTGCATGTAATATTTTGTAATAATGTTGGCTTTATATGAAAAATATGATAAAATTAATAAAAATAAATCTATAAATAAATGGAGGAACTAAAAATGGCATTAATCAAATGTATTGAATGTAATAATGATGTAAGCGAATTTGCAGACTCTTGTCCGCATTGTGGCTGTCCAGTATCAATGTCTAAAAGAGCGAATCAAAATAATAAAATAGATAACAGTAAATATTCTGTTATTTTATCTCAACGAGGAGTAAACCCAGTGAAGACTATAGATAAAATTAGAAAAGCAACAGGGCTTAGTCTTGCGGAGGGAAAAAGAATCGTAGATAATCACTCTTTTATAAAAATAAATTGTTCGATTGAGGAAGCAAACAATATTAAAAAATTAGTTGAATCAGAGGGTGGTGCTGTAGAGATTATTTTATATCATCCATCACAAGAAAATGAAAGCGGTCTTCCTAAGGCTGTTAAATGTCCATACTGCAATTCTACCAACACAACAAAAATTTCCACTACTAAACGAAGTCTGTCAACTTATATGTTTGGACTTGGAAGCAGCAGTGTTGGTAAGCAATGGCATTGTAATGATTGCAAAAGCGATTTTTAGATCTCATCATACATTTTTTTATTTACTGTATATTCTTCAAAACAAGGTATCTTTATTGGATGCCTTTATATATATAAGTATATACTTAAATTTTATTGAATTTCACAAATGCTTTATTCCCCCTGCCAACAACGGTTGGGAGCACACCGGACAGGATACTGTCATTTTGTTATTTTATTTTGGACTATACATTATAAGCAAATACAATAAGGTCTGTATTTACTCAGAGGATCGGTAGTCTCTGAATGTCCCCCTATGCCGTAACGGCATATTGGTGCACTGCTGATTGGTTAACCGGATATACACAGCTTTTTGCCATATATAACCTCTGCCCTTTTTCCAGGTACTTAGGGGCATCATCCTGATGCCTTTTGTTTCACCATATACCATCTCATTAATTTTTTTTGCTTTCGCCGCGTGTCACGCTTACCATTTTCAGGTTACGTTGTAGCTTAATGAGCATTAGGCTTCCCAGCAATTACTCCTCCAGTTTTAGAACATAACACCACACGATTGTTTACGGCACCATATCTGCCGTATCCTTTCGTATAGATTGGACCAGCTTAATAATAAAACAAATCCAGGTTCTTGCTGTTTAATAATTTTACGCCTCCGACAGCGCCTAATATGAGAGGGAGTGCTCCTCCCACATCTGCGATCTGGGTCAGAATATCCAGAAATCCGGTTCCTGCATCCACGGCGCCCTTCATGAAATCAGAGTCAAGGGCTGTGGTGGACAGCTCCTGGAACTGGCCGTGGAACTGCTGGAGCTTTGCGTCCATGCTGTCCATCCACTTCTCCTGTTCCTGCATGGCGGAACCGTCAGCGTGTAAGGAAGCGTCATAGGCCTTCTGCACCTGTCCGGACTGGAAGGCTTTTATCAGGGCAGCACCCTGGTTACTGCCGGATTTTCCGAACATAGTTTCAAGCAAATCGGTCTGCTGCGTGTTTTTCAGGCTGTCCCATACCTTTGAAACATCCTGCAGGATGTCATAGTAATCCCTGACCCTGGAAGGGTCGGAGGAATCCATGATATTTACCTGCCCCTTTGTAAGCTCCTGAATACGGGCCTGGATTTCGCCGACAGACCCCATGCCTTCCGTTTCTTCGCCGAGGGCTTCCAGGCTGTCCTTCATTCCCTGGACACGGAGCTGCCCTGCCTTGAGGGTGTTTCCAAGGTCACTGGCAGACTGTGTGATCTCCGCGCCGCCGGTGAGCATTGCGAGGGATTTATTTAAGTCAGTGCCTCCAAGGGCAAGGGCGGAAGCGGCGTTGGACATGCCTGCGCCTAAATCCTGTGCAGAGACGGAGAATTCGCTTCCCAGCTTACTGTAGCGGTCCACGATTGACAGGGCGTCTGTGTATTGAAGATCATATGCCTTTATAACTGCGTCAAGCTCGTTTATGGCGGTCTTATCGTCAGACCCACTGATGTTTGCGTAGACGGAGCTTGATTTTGAAAGCTTTGCGCTCTGGTCCAGGGAGTATCCCCGTTTGGCCCATTCGTCAGTCTGGGATATGTAGGATGACATATCACGGCCGACAGATTTTGAAGCGCTGCCCGCGTTATTCAGGAACCGGGTATATTTTGTGCCGGCCTCGTCCGTGGACTTATAGAGGCTGGCCATGGCAGTATCGATGTTCAGTGTTTCTTTTGCCATGCGGCCCATTAATTCAGGGATTTTCTGCATGGCGCTGTTACCGAGCTGCCCCAGCATTTTCCCGGCCTTTTCTATGTCGCTTGTATCTATGCCGGGCTTTATCTTATAGCTGTCTGCACTTTTTGAAAGCTTGTTTAAAACATTATCCAGATCCTTATATTCGACATCAAAGTTAAGCTTGACAGGGGTTTTTGCTACAGCCTGCAACCGTTTTTCAATATCATCCAGAAGCTTTAAATCAGAGGGGTTTACCTTTACATTTACATTATAATCAGCCATAATTACTCACCCTGCCCCTCATTGGATCCGCCCTGGTCATTGATCCAGTTATTTAAGGTTGTGAGGGCTTCTGTTTCGGCTTTGGCTTTTTGTGCTTCGCTGTCAGTAAGCAGAGCCAGCTTATAAGCCAGTATGGCAGCGGCTTCGTTCTGAAGTTTAGCAAGGCTTCTGGCTTTCTTATATTCTACTAAATCCTTTACGTCATCCAGAAGCTCTGTAAATTTCGGAGAAGATAAGACCTTGTTTACCATGAGCTTTACGTCAGTGTCGTTTACCGCGGAATCGTAGATGCTTTCGTTTTCATCAAATGTAATACCCTCAATAAAATATTTTGCCGCAGCGATAACCTTTCCCACCTCTTTTAAATAGGGGGCATATTCGGTTTCGCCGGATTCATTTTCCTGGAAATAAGAATGGGCCATGATGTTTATGGCATGAATCTTATCCTCTAAGGAAATGTGGTTTTTTATCTTCATATTTGTCTTTGTCATGTGTTTTCCTCCTCGTATAATAATGATAGAAATGTTTAAGTTATTTCTTGTTTCCTATGAAACAGGGAAGCCCCGGCATATGCTTTCATACAATGCCGGGACGTCCCCTGTTATCTGATTTTGAATCAACTGGTTTCTTCAGTTACTGTGAGTAAAGTAAACAGTAACGGTTTGTGTGCTTAAAGTACTGCCGCGTCATCCTCATCAAATACGATGAAATCCCACAGTGTCTTTGTGGCAGTGGAAGAGCAGCCGCCGGATAATGCCTCGAACTCCATGCTCTGTACGGAAGGGTCTGTACCGAACTGCATGTCGAAGTTTCCGGATGCCTTTGCCTTCGGGTAGATAATCTTGCCGTAGTAGGATTTCTCGGTGCAGATATCCTTTGCGAATACGTCTGCGATTAACATTCCTGTAGAAGAGAACCTGTTTTCCGCGTTTGTGATTTTCTTTGCGTCAGATACCTCAATATCGTAGAAGGTATAGATGGTTTCATTTGCGTGGAAGGCCCCTGTCGGGAGGGTGATTTTCTTTGCCGCAGGGTCGTACTTGAAGGCGTCTGCGCTTGCAGCAGCCGCAATCGGGTATGCCTTTCCTACGGTACCGTCCGTGTTTCTTTTGTAGATGTACTTAATTTCATTCCCTACCTCTCCGATAGGCTTGATTTTAACATCTGCGCTTACACCGTCCTGTGTTTCAAGGGCGAAGAAATGGTTGGGGACAGTAGTCTTTCCGACTACGACATCAGAACCAACCTGCATGGCCATAATGCCGTCTACAATAGTGCCGTTTGTGGCAGTAATCCTGCTTGCCTTGTTCCTGTCAGCGGAACCGATTTTTACGCCGTTCTTACCAGTCGCGTAGACTGTTTCCTGCTCATTTGTCATAGTTGCTTCCTGGAGGTCGTCAGCCACGAACTGGCAGGCGCCGTTTTCCAGGTCAAAGAAAGAAATCCTTTCCATGTTTTGTACAATGTACTTGTTTGAATTTACACTCATGTTGTAATCCTCCTGTTTTCTTAATGTTTTTGTTGCCGGAATGGGTTCCGGCAGTTAGATTGGAAATATAAGAATTATGCATAATCCGGGAGAAGGGGAGGTACAATTGTGATGGTTTTGGTTTTTTATTGAATCATAATTGTACTTTTATCTTCTTCCTTAAAGGCTCCTTATGGGCAGAGCGAAATTTTCACGCTGGCAGCGGCAAAATTTTGATTTGAGAAATTGGCTAGGGGGAACTTTTTGGGTGAAATGGCAGCTAGTGAGCAAATCCCATTGCCGGAGGTAATTTTCAATGGAGCTGTGAAGGTTACTGTGAACGGGAGTGAACAGTAATACTGTAACTAAAATTTGTCGTAAGAATTGGCGAAAGGGATTGTAAGTATGAAAGACAGAGGGTATAATAAATATAGATAAAGGTGGTGAGCAGATGCCAGCAGAAGAGATACAACAAAATATCAAAACAATAGAGCAGATAATAGATGATATGAATTTGTTTGATGACGATCTGATGTCTATGGTTTTTGATGGCAATGTCCCTGCTACGGAGCTTCTTTTGAGGATTATCCTGAAACGGGAGGATATTACAGTCATAAGCGTTGTTGGACAGAGGGAGTTCCAAAGTCCTGTTGTGGGAGGACGTGATATCCGTTTAGATATTTTAGCAAAAGACAGTACAGGAAAGCATTATAATATCGAAGTACAAAAGAAACCAGAGGGTGCACATGTGCGCCGGGCCAGATTTAACAGCAGTATGATGGATTCCCGGATGCTGAAAGCGGGACAGAAATTTTCGGAACTCAGGGATTCGTATATGGTATTTATTACGCAGACTGATATATTTGGTTACGGGATACCGATTTATACGATAAACCGATATTTTGAGGAAATAGATAAACCGTTTCAAGATGGGTCTCATATTGTATATGTAAATGGCAGCTATAGAGGAGAAGATGCGGTTGGCAGATTAATGCATGACTTTGGGTGCAGAGCATCAGAGGATATGTATTATTCAGAGCTGGCGGAGGGTATGAAGCATTTTAAAGAGGAAGAAGGAGGCCGGAAGATTATGAGTGAGGCAGTTGTAAAATATGCGGAAAAATATGCGGAAAAATATGCGGAAAAATATGCGGAAAATGTAAGGCTGAACAGTCTGCTTGATTCAATTAGAAAGATGATGACGAATTTAAAAATAGAGGCAGAACAGGCAATGAATGTACTTGAGGTAAACGACAGCGACAGGGAAATTTTGCAGAAACGATTATAAAATGTCGGTAGGAGTGAGCAGAAATTGAAAATTCCGAATGCTCCTGCTTATTTCAGGATGCTCGAATGAAAATTCATCAGGCAGTTGTTTTTGAAGCTCTTGCAGGCCTGCAATTCCTTCCTGGATTTAGATGGTTTCTTCCTCGGAGGAGCATTTCCTATAAGGAGATTTATGAGGCAATGAGGAGGTGTGATAAAGTTATGTGTGAAGCATTGAGAGAACTTATGAAGGAAGACTTTGAAAAGCAAGAACAGGAAACAAAGCAGGAAACATTGCTGGAGGCAATTCGGAATTTAATGGACAGTATGAAATGGACGGCAGACCAAGCCATGACAGCGATGAAAATTCCGGATGCTGACAGAAGTAAGTATAATGCAAGATTATAAAAAATAGACAAAACCGTGGGCCGTGAATCTAAAAACAGGTTTCCGGCCTTACTTTTTGCACTGAAATTTTTCTACCTGTACGGGTGGAATGTTATCCAAGGGACAACAGTTCAGGGAAGTTTAATGCCTGTTTAGGGGAAGAATTGCCTGTGCACTGAAAAAGTCTTCATCTGTGCTGCTGGAACATCATTTTCGATGCACAGGAAGGGCATCTTAAAACTTTCGTCCCTCGAAAGATATTCCAACTGTACTATGCCGGTGACATCAGCTCTTATACTGATTTCGCTATGGGACAGGGAAAGTCCCTGCATATGTTTCTGTACAATGCCGGGACATTCCTTGTTATCTGACTTTTAATCAACTGGTTTCTGCAGTTACTGTGAGTAAAGTAAACAGGAACGGTTTGTGTGCTTAAAGTACTGCCGCGTCATCCTCATCAAATACAATGAAATCCCACAGTGTCTTTGTGGCAGTGGAAGAGCAGCCGCCGGATAATGCCTCGAACTCCATGCTCTGTACGGAAGGGTCTGTACCGAACTGCATGTCGAAGTTTCCGGATGCCTTTGCCTTCGGGTAGATAATCTTGCCGTAGTAGGATTTCTCGGTGCAGATATCCTTTGCGAATACGTCTGCGATTAACATTCCTGTAGAAGAGAACCTGTTTTCCGCGTTTGTGATTTTCTTTGCGTCAGATACCTCAATATCGTAGAAGGTATAGATGGTTTCATTTGCGTGGAAGGCCCCTGTCGGGAGGGTGATTTTCTTTGCCGCAGGGTCGTACTTGAAGGCGTCTGCGCTTGCAGCAGCCGCAATCGGGTATGCCTTTCCTACGGTACCGTCCGTGTTTCTTTTGTAGATGTACTTAATTTCATTCCCTACCTCTCCGATAGGCTTGATTTTAACATCTGCGCTTACACCGTCCTGTGTTTCAAGGGCGAAGAAATGGTTGGGGACAGTAGTCTTTCCGACTACGACATCAGAACCAACCTGCATGGCCATAATGCCGTCTACAATAGTGCCGTTTGTGGCAGTAATCCTGCTTGCCTTGTTCCTGTCAGCGGAACCGATTTTTACGCCGTTCTTACCAGTCGCGTAGACTGTTTCCTGCTCATTTGTCATAGTTGCTTCCTGGAGGTCGTCAGCCACGAACTGGCAGGCGCCGTTTTCCAGGTCAAAGAAAGAAATCCTTTCCATGTTTTGTACAATGTACTTGTTTGAATTTACACTCATGTTGTAATCCTCCTGTTTTCTTAATGTTTTTGTTGCCGGAATGGGTTCCGGCAGTTAGATTGGAAATATAAGAATTATGCATAATCCGGGAGAAGGGGAGGTACAATTGTGATGGTTTTGGTTTTTAATTGAATCATAATTGTACTTTTATCTTCTTCCTTAAAGGCTCCTTATGGACAGAGTGAAATTTTTACGCTGGCAGCGGTAAAATTTTGACTTGAGAAATCGGGCAGGGGGAAGTTTTTGGGGTGAAATGACAGCCAGTGAGTAAATCCCATTGCCAGAGGCAATTTTCAATGGAGCTGTGAAGGTTACTGTGAACGGAGTGAACAGTAAGTACAGTAGCGTAAAGCTACCGTAAGAATTAGCGAAAGAGATTGTAAGTATGAAAGACAGAGGGTATAATAAATATAGATAAAGGTGGTGAACAGATGCCATTACATTTAGAAAAATTAAAGAACCAAAAAGTTGATGCAAGAGCGGAGAAAAGAAAGCGTTTAATAGAATCAGATGCTTTTGTTATTCCAAGTGGAAGAACAGTAGAAGAAATAGATAAATATATCAGGGAGATGAGGGCAGAAAGCTCCATTTTTAAAGAGGAAGAAGGAGGCCGGAGAATTATGAGTGAGGCAGTTGTAAAATATGCAGAAAAATATGCGGAAAATGTAAGGCTGAATAGTCTGCTTGATTCAATTAAAAAGATGATGACGAATTTGAAAATAGAGGCAGAGCAGGCAATGAATGTGCTTGAGGTAAACGACAGCGACAGGGAAATCTTGCAGAAACGATTATAGAATGCTTTTGCTGATGGGATGGGCACTGTTTGATATCCAGATAATGGTGACAAAGCAGGTCAGTGTTTCTACGTATAAGGAGATTTATGAGGCAATAAGGAGGTGTTTTTATGGCTATATCAAGTATTTTTGCGAAGGTCAGAATTGATGAACCCAAGAAAGCAGAGGCTTTTATTGATGCTCTTGAGGCATCTGAGAACAAGCCGAAAAGAAAGCAGTCGATCCCCGTTAGCCCGCCGGTGACAGATATAAACGAGATTAAAAAATATATGACAAAGAGGTTTCCCGGATAATGGAAGAATATAGGGTATTCAATATTTCGGATATGGCGGAGACAATCGGAGAGATGAATTTCGGGATGCATGCAAAAGTCTTGGAGCGACTGATCCTGAGTATATTGTTCATGGAGAAGATATCATGGTGAAATTTTCTGCCCTGCAGAGTGCTAAAGTTTCAAATGCCAAAGCCCTAAATGTCACAAAGGATGTCACAATAGAAATGAAAATATTAGATTTGATTAAAGAAAATGCATTTATTACTACCACTGAAATGGTCAGACAGCTATCTGTTAACAGACGAACAATTCAGAGAGGGTTGGATGTATTAAAGAGTAAACATGTAATAGAGCGTAAAGGCGGTAAACGATACGGATATTGGGAAGTTCAAGAATAGTTTTCACATTCCCATCGTACCATTACCAGACGGAGATGCGATAGCCTTGGCTGCCAACGGCGTCTCTTTCCCCCGGCAGATACAGACACGGTCTGCGCATTTACTGCGCAGACCGTAAGAATGAATCAGGCGTGGGAAAATCCCACCCGCAAAGCGGATTTTAAAAGGCCCCGGCAGCCTTAAAACCCGCTTTTTAGTTTTTCTTTATAGGAGTCATTTATAAGCTCCATAGATATTTCCACCTCGCCGTTTTCTAAACCGTTGTCGTGTAATATTTTCTCATATTTTTCATAAGTCTTTATACAGTGCTGATAGCTGTCCCTGTTGCATGATTTTCCATCTGCTATTTGTATAGCGAAGTTATTGATTTCCCAGCGCATGTCAAAGATTTCCTTTTCAATAAATGCGTTGGTAAGGTTTTTTATATCCTGTCGGATTTCGGCGTCATTGTCGTCAGAGTGTTTCATGTATTCTAAATATTGCTTTTGTAAAGCGGTCAGCCCTTCAGAGGTTTGTATCAGTAAATCATGTTCTTCTCTTTTCCTGCGCATCCACTTTGTTTCTAATCCCAGTTTGTCAAATACCCATTCTATTAGAGATACGGCTGCTTTTAATCCGACAAGGGAGGTAAAGGCCGCGAGAAAGAGAGAAGAGTAGTCAATGCTGGTTAATTCTCTGATTGGTTCCATTTTTTACATCATAGAGGGCTGCTCCGATTAAGCTGTCAAGATATGCGTCAAAATCCTTATTTGCTGTTTTCAAAGCCTGATATGCCGAGTTTGTTAATGCGGCCACGGCTTTTGTTTTGGCAAGCTGTTTTACTTCCTCCTTCTTTGCAGGGGTCCAGCCGGCTGTGGATTTTATATCCTTTACAACAGTCTCATAAACATCTTTTACCGCTTTTACAACATTTTCATAAAGAATGTCCGTGTATTTATCAATCTGCTTTGCCCTGGCATAAGCATGAAGTCCTGACCCGATATATGTAATTATGGGCAGTAAGACAAGCGTCCATAGGGTATAAATCACCTGATTCCAGTCAATTTCTTTTAATACGTCTTTCATTTAAAATCCTCCTAAAGTTCTGAATTTATTTTGTCAATTGTGGCAGAGATACCTAATTCCTCAATATCCTCTGCATAGTCCTTAAGCTCTTCCTTTGTAAGCTCCAAGGCCTTATCTAAAGGCATATTTACAAGAGCCCTTGTCTCCGCGGCTCCCATATCTGTCCTGTCAGGCAGCAGATTTACAGTACTGCCTTTTGCTCTTGCGGCTAAAACCTCCTCAATATATAATTCGTAATGCTCCCTGCAGCATGCCATGGAACGCCACGACTGTGAAGCATCGCAGTGAGGGCATGCATAGTATTCCTTTCTGCCGCCTCCGTTTCCCAGAGTGCATTTGCTGTACTTACATTTGTGATTTGCTTTCATAAGTTTTCCTTTCTACTGTATTTGTTTTTTTTGCAGATGGCGGCAGCTTACTTATGTAAGCTGCGCAGTAAATCTAAATCCTCTGTATTCAGTTTTGTTTTGTCAATGGTGCCGGAATAGATTCCGGTATGTAAATTGGAAATTTGATAATTATGCATAATTCGATAGAAGGATTCGTATAATTGTGATATTCTGATCTCCCTGATTGAATCATAATTATATTTGAAATTCTGGTTGTTTATCAGAAAGGATGCCATGGTATATAATTGTGATTCCTGTCTGGCGCGGCCTTCTTCTATATCCTTAAGCCGTTTCTTTTTCTTCCGCCGCATGCGCTCTAAAAAGAATTTTTTTGCCATGCCGTTGCCTACATCATATTCGACCTTTTCACTGATAAAATGTATATACCGTAAATATTTGAGAAGCTGATCATAGAGGACCCGGTCAATCACAGTATGATCCTTTGGGTTATATAAGATAAGCTGTCCGTTATCTTGATTTACTGTCTGGGTATAATCTGTTAATTCCAGCCTGCCCAGCAAAATACAGGACTGGCTGACAGGTATTTTATTTGCGGCCATATAAAATAAATCGTATTCGTTAATACTTTGATAATCAATTCCGCTGTCGTCTAATTCTACAGCTATATCATAAGGCTTCCTCGTAAGTAAATGTACCAGCTGCCAGTATTCATCCTCTCCATAAAGTTCAATTTCTTTTATGGTGGGATTGAATACGGTTATGTAGTCATTTATCCGCAGATTTTCGCCTGATATGATATATTTGAAGCCGTTTATATTATTCAATTGCATCACCTTCTATTTGATTTTAGAACTGGGTTTAAAACGTATATGCTTCTCATTTTCGATTTTTCTTTGTTTTCCGGTTGTTACATCCTTTCCAATATAAGTTTTGTAATAGGGACAGAAGCTTCCAAGTCCTTCTATCTTGACGGCCTGTCCATTTTTTAGCTGCTTTCCAAGAATATTGATAAATGTGTTAACGGTACGCTCAACCTTGCTTTTTTCAATATCCTTTCCAACGGTTTTCCATGTTTCATGAATCAGCTCTGACTTTACGATATTTGTTACCTCCCTTTTCTTCTCCCTTAAAGAATCCTTATGGGAAGACTTAAATTTTTACGCTGGCAGCGTCAGAATTTCGGTTCAGGAAACCGCCCCGGGGGAACTTTTTTTCCCAAAGCTATAGTTATATAAGCGGATTTCGCCGCATGTATCTTCGGCTAAAAATGTATCGATTTTATGATACTGGTTCAATATAGCGGTTAAGACATCGTTCTTATAGTTAAATAATACATAAAATAACAGGTTTCTGATGGAAGAGTTTTTCTCTTCCTCTAAGTTTCTAAGAAGACGGTGCATGGTATGCCGGTTAATCTTCATTCTGTTAATTTCGTATAGTAATTCCTCCTTTGCACGGCTGATATATTCATTTTTGTCTTCATG
Source organism: uncultured Lachnospiraceae bacterium (assembly GCA_949502235.1). Classification (GTDB taxonomy): domain Bacteria; phylum Bacillota; class Clostridia; order Lachnospirales; family Lachnospiraceae; genus CAPEBR01. Next base: position 48,467 of record CATBDC010000011.1, read on the forward strand.
AAGAGAGGGACTGCAGTAAATCATTTTGATATAGTCAGACGTTCTGCCTGCATATTCTATTATTTTGGAGACTTGTTTTTTATTTACCAGATCTTTATTATAGTCTTTTGGTTTAAATATATCTGCCATTGGCAAAAAGTCATTTCCTTTAGATTTTGAAGAGCGTTTCTTAGCAACGCAGCTTTGGAGATAGTCCATGGTTGTGTTATATTTCTGGTAATCCTTCCGGCTTTCATTCCTATAGTTTTTTGTGTCTGCAATAAATCCTAAAAAGTAAGGTGTCCTTTTTCTTCCGTCTGCGGTAGTCAGGATGCTTTCATATTTTTTTCTCATGCGGGTGAGCTCCCTTGCAATATCTACAGGATACTCTTTTTTTGCCTTATCTATTTCAATATTGCTCATTACATCCAACTGGCACACATCATAATATATTTTTTTAATATGTTCATATTGTTCTTTTGCAGACTGCCCTGATTTGAATACGATGTCCCACAGGAGTGAATTAAGCTCCTGTGACAGATTTACAATTTCCCCGATTTTATTATTGCTTGTTTTATCATCCAATTCTGCCAGGTCAGAGGGGGTATAATGTCTCCTGGCTTTGGGAGGATTGATATCCCGTGTTGGGACTTTAAAAATAGAGTAGTTCTTTTTTGCGGAATCAATCAGTATCTTATTATCAGTAATCAGGAGGCTGTCACTGTCAAAGTCACATCCGCTAAGCCTTTCCAGTATATTTTCTCCAATGCTGTTAATGCAGATAATATTTGGCGTAAGATTTATATATCTGTCAATCATCTCACAGGCCGCGTTCTTTGCCACAAGGATATTTCCAATAGTGACGTGAGGGCTGCGGCTCCCTAGTATTTCACAGCCGTATGGGAATCTTGTATTATGTACTGTGCCGGGGGCCAGGATGGAGGAGCCGTCAAATGTCCCGATTGACTGTAACAGCATTTCATAGGGGTTTCCTAATAGGGTGGCGTAGGTTCCGTTTAGAAGAATATGTCCTTTTTTCATATTCTTTAAGTAGGAGCGGCACAGATCCTTTTTGAAATTGTAATAAATGCGTGTTTTATGGAAACCGCAGTCATAATTCAGCATTTTAAAGACGATTTCTGTTTTGTTTTTCATAACATTATCAAGCTCGGTTTCATTAGCGCTTTTGAATTTCAAATGATATCTCATTACATCCACGTCTGTATTGAGAAGGCTTACATAATCCATGCCGTCCCTGACAATATGCCTGACCTCATCCTCTGACAGCTGCAAAGTATTTAAAAGCTGGTAATGCGCCTGAACCATCCGGCCCCCGAAGTGGTGAGTTTCTTTGTCATGCTTGACGATTCCGAAAAAAGGATAAATATTTTTAAGCCACATATCAAGGCTTCCAAATTTATAAAATTTAATACTGGACGGAGTAGTGATAAGCTTAATGTCCTGTATTTTTTTTGCGGCTGTCCTGCCATTAAGCTGCGATATATCTGTGATGTTGTTATCCTCAAAAAATTTCTGAATGTTCGCATGAAAGCAGCAGGACTTAAAAAACTTATTCCGTAATAGCAGCATTCCTTTTGAATGATATTTTCCCATCAGTGAAATATCAATCAGGGACTGTCCGTCCCAGATGGAATTGGAAATTTTCATTTTTTTTTCTTTTGTTTCAAGCCAGCCGTCATCACCTAAGCCGGTACATACGGCGTCATCATAGAAGGTGCTTGTAAAGTCATCTACCACAAGTATATTTTCCGGACGGATTTCCAATGTGTCTATAATACTGCTGGCAGACAGCGCTATGTATGCCTCAAAGGCGGCGATATCTATACTGTCCCCTGTATTTATGTTTAATCCGCACAGTTCGGACTGGTGCATATGAGGATACAGGCGGTCGTCAATGAACAGGCATTTTCCGACTCTTGCGGCTCCGCTGGAACGTTTAAACCGGCAATAATGAATTCCGCTGCAGACAAAACCCTTTTCATAGCACCATGTTCTAAGCTCCTTTGCCGACTTTACAGTTTTTATTGTTTTTGTCAGCGAATAGGTGTATGTCTTTTCTTCCTTATCATATGTACAGGAAAAGCAGGGCGGCAGGAGAGAAGCATCTACCAAATGATGTAAGGGTGTATCTGTCTTAAGGGCTACGAGTATTTCATTTCCATTATTATCAAAGTCTGTGGCATAGCCTTCTGATAAATCATAATCCTCTAAATGGCAGCCGTTTCTTACATAGACATTTTTTGCTGCTTTATTGAACTCTTTTACAGCATATTTAAAGGTAACATTTATTATTTTTGAAGAGTAGCTTTTACCTTTATAAATAAAAAACAGAGACTCGTTTTTTCCATATACGTTTTCTGCAGCTTTGCGAAGCTCTATGAAATCCAGGCTGTTATCAAAGCTGTTTATGTATTTTCCTAAATTATCTGTGCCGTCCCTGTGAGTAAGCCTGTACCCACAGGAAGCCTTTTTAACATAGGTATTAGACAGGTATAGATCCTTGGCATCAACAGACGGTATGTAAACTGCACTGCTCATTCGTGATGTCCCTCCTGATTTTAGTGTACGTTTTCAAGAATTGTGTTGCCTATATCAAAGCATTTACATTCATATTCATACCGCTCGATATATTTATCGAAGAACTTATGATGACAGGCAGCCTGTTCAATTATCCTTAGAATATGCTCTTCAATGGTTTCCCTTGTGCCGGAAATATATTGTGTGTCAATTTCCTGGAATTCAATTTTCATTCTATTTTCAGAGTTTTTCGGCTTTAATCCCATGCGGAGCAGATACATTTCTTTTTTCTTCATGTACTTATATGTACATTCAACAGAATATCCAGCGTATCCGTAGTTCTTTAAATCTACGTCAACCGTGCAGCCTATTCTTTTTAATCTGGTCATTTTTACGTTCCTCCCTTTGTGTGATTGCTTTGTTAATTTTGTGGTTTCACATAATAATATTCTCCATTGGATATCTGCTTTTAGAAAAAATTCTAGCTGTACTCCTTCCAATGAATTTCAGAACGTGAGTTCTAAAATGGGTATTGACAAATGCAAACGTAAGTTCTATACTTAGTATTAACAAAAAAAGACCTATCCTCAAACGGTGCGGCAACACCATCGGACAGGCCTATCTCACAAAGCGCAGAACGCTTCATTTGTATTTTACATAGTTTAAACTTATAAGTCAAGCAAATTTGGTCGATTCTGCGAAAATTAAAGTGGTTTTAATGGAATATTTTGACAGCTTGGGGAATAGACCGATCCATTAAGGCAGTGTTTATCACTGTATTTTTTGTACCTATTTTTAAGAAAAGGAGAAGATGAATATGGAACAAATTTTAATTACGTACTATGAGGACAATGCAAAAAAACTTCATAAAACAGTAGACCAGATTTTATTAAAATTCGGCGGTTTATCAAACAAAGATCTGGATGATTTTTATTCTCTGGCTAATGAAGTATTTGTGAATGTTATGAAAAGCTACAATGGCTCACAATCCTTTGATACTTTCTTATATTCCTGCCTGCGGAATAAGATTAAGACGGAGGTTACCAGAAGAAACCGGGAAAAGAGGGGCGCAGACAGATTGTCCGTTTCAATTGATACTCCTATTGGGGATGATGAGGACTGTACGCTGGGAGATCTGCTTGCAGATAGTTTTGATATGGAAAGAGAAGTTTTTAAGGAGAATGAAGAGTGCTACAGCAGAAAGATGACGCTGTATCTGGACAGGCTTTCTGCAATTCAAAGAGAAATACTTAAGCTAACAATCGCAGGCTATGTTCCCAGTGAGATCAGGGAGGAGCTGCATATTAATGAAAAGCAGTACGCAGACTGTATTACAGCAATTCATTCCTATAGAAATGTATCAGTATTATTTTAAAGATAAAAGTAAGGAGGATACCGTGATGGCAAGACCAAGAAAGAAAACATATACCCTGGATATGTATTTGAAGAAAAACAGCAGGGGCGAGATTGATAACAAGGCAGATGTCCAGAGAAACTTTGTATGGACGAATGAGCAGATTAATGAACTGATTGCAACTGTACTTACAGATGATTATATCCCGCCCATTATACTTGGAGAGGAGGAAAACTCAAAGCTTCATATTGTAGACGGAGGCTGCAGAACCGCTGCCTTAAGAAAATTCAGGGAGATGAATTACAAGGTTACATCTGCAATAGAAAATTCTTTGATTTTTTATAAAAAGAAGGTTAAAGATGAGGATGGAAATGTTACATATGAAGACGCTGTATTTGATATAAAGAACAAAACATATGGGAAGCTTCCGGAAGAGCTTAAAGATAAATTTGACGAATACCAGATTGAAACGGTTATACATGAAAACTGTAACAGCCATAAAATATCAAAGTATATTAAACGATATAACAACCATGTGGCAATGAATACAGACCAGCGGGCGTTTACGTACCTTGACAGATTTGCGGGCCGTATCCGAAAAATAGTAGACAGCAGATTTTTTATCGAATGTAACTGCTGTTCTGAAAAGGATAAGATAAAGGGCGCTGTTGAACGAATTATTATTGAGTCTGTCATGTGTATTTATCATTTTGACAACTGGAAAAACCAGGCGAAGGCGGCCAGTAAATACCTTAACCAAAATGCATCAGAAGAAGAATTTGACGTATTTGAGAGTAATTTACACAGGCTTGAAGATATTATTACAGATGACATAAAAGAAATATTCAATAAAAAGAATTCATTCGTTTTTCTTACATTGTTTGACAGATTTACAAAGTTAGGAGTCCGGGACTGTAAGTTTGCAGATTTTCTCCGGGAATTTAATCAGAACTTCAGAAAGACGAGAAGAAATAAAAACGGCCTGCTCTTTGATGAAATAGACAGGGAATTAAGTACTAAGGACAAGCAGGTTATTACAGACAAGCTGGAGATGCTTGAAGAGCTGATGCTGCAGTTTTTGAAGATTGAGAAGGAGGACTCTGCGATAAAGGATATAGAAGCATTTGCCGCGCACTGCCTTGGCATGGAGACAGAAGACGTAATGACGGATATGGATTTATATAATGATTCCTTAGACGCGCTTTTGGAAAAGTCAGTTAAGGTTGATTCCGAATTGCGCAATAAGGAAAACCGGCCGTCATTACTGGCAATGATTGTCTATTCATATAGAGAGGATAAAGATTTGGATGACTGGACGGAAGCTTATGCAAAACATCATCATACATATCTTATTGATCAAAAGAAGAATTTTTTGCATATGAAAGAAGATTTTGAAGGTTATTGTGGACGGAGTGAACAGAGTGAACAGTAACCTACGTACTCACACCTGAATCATATAGGAAAGAGACAGCATTGAATTTTGCAGCCGGAAATGTTATGATTGTTCCATGGGAGGAAAAGCTATGAATGACAGAAAGATTGCAAAGAATCCTTTAGCAGCAGAGAGAATAGAAAAGCTGATTGCAAAGTTTGCCATACCGGCAATCATCAGTATGCTTGTGAGTTCTCTTTATAATATTGTGGATCAGATTTTTATCGGACAGGGAGTGGGCATGCTTGGAAACGCGGCTACCAATATTGCGTTTCCGGTGTCAATTATCTGTACGGCAACGGCCCTTCTTCTTGGTATCGGAGGCGCATCGAATTTTAACCTTGCGTCTGGTGAGGGAAACCAGGAGCGGGCCGCCGGTATTGCAGGAACAGCCCTTGCAATGCTTGGGATATGCGGCGTTCTTATCGCGGCAGTGGTTCTGCTGTTTTTGGATCCACTTCTGCATATATTCGGGGTGACGCCGGAGGTGCTTCCTTTTGCGCAGGACTATACAGGGATTACGGCATATGGAATACCCTTTCTTGTGCTGACTACAGGGGGCAATCATCTGATCCGCGCGGACAGAAGCCCTACATATTCCATGACCTGTATGCTGACCGGCGCGGTTATTAATACGATCTTGGATCCTCTTTTCATTTTTCAATTTCATTGGGGAATCCAGGGGGCAGCGGCGGCAACTGTGATTGGACAGGTTGTATCCGGAATTATGGTGATTGTCTATTTCAGACGGTTTCGAAAGATGGAGCTTTCTAAGGAACGGCTTCGGCCCAGGGCAGAGTATTTAAAAGCAGTTGTTTCTCTTGGGATGGCGGCCTGTATTAACCAGGTCGCTATGGCTGCCGTACAGATTACTATGAACAACACGCTCAGACATTATGGGGCGGCATCCATGTACGGAACAGATATTCCCCTTGCCTGCGTGGGAGTGATTTCCAAGGTAAATATGGTATTTATGGCAATCTGCATCGGTCTTTCCCAGGGCTGTCAGCCAATCTGGGGATTTAACTATGGAGCAAAGTCGTATGAGCGCGTGAGAGATACATACAAAAAGGCGTTTCTTGTGGCGCTTACTGTGGGGATTTGTTTTTTTGCCTGCTTCCAGCTTTTTCCGCGGCAGATTGTGGGTATTTTCGGATCAGGAAGTGAGGAATATTTCCGCTTTGCAGAGCGGTATTTTAAGATTTTTATGATGATGACCTTTATAAACGGTGTACAGCCTATGTGTTCGGGTTTTTTTACTTCTATCGGCAAGGCAAAGCTTGGTATTGTTGTGTCGCTTACCAGGCAGGTTATTTTCCTGCTGCCGCTGATACTCATTTTTCCAGTTTTTATGGGGATCGATGGGGTAATGTATGCCGGGCCTATTGCAGACAGCGCTGCGGCAGTTGTGGCAATTGGCCAGGCGGTACGGGAGCTTAAAAGGATGAAGTGAAATTCCGGTTGCCCTTAAGGAGAAAGTATGCTAAAATAATTTTCGGTACAATAAAACAGCAAAAGCAGAGTAGGAATATGTGCGTCAAGTGCCGTCCGGACGGGGAGTTGCCGGGTGGACGAAGAGTATCCTGAAAAAAGGAGACCCGCGGTACATGTTCCGCATCCCGCTGCTACACATAGACGGATACAGGGTTACCTCTATGCGTAGCTTTAAGGACTACTGCAAAGGAGGTAATTTTTATGAGAAAAATTAAGAAACAATTCAAAGACTCTCTTTATGAGTTAAGAGAGTTAAGGACTCTGGCAGCGGCAGCTATGCTGCTGGCAATTACTGTAGTGCTTGGTTTTTACAGGCTGCAGCTTACCGATTATATCAGAATCGGTTTTGATTCTGTGGCGAAGGAGCTTACAGGAATGCTTTTCGGCCCGGTTGCCGGTTGCATGGTTGGAGGCTTATCAGATTTGATTTCCTACATGATTAAGCCTGTCGGAGGCTTTTTCCCGGGCTTCACCATTAGTGCCATGGCTGCCGGAATTATTTACGGGGTGGTATTGTATAAGAGGCCCTTAAGCCTCACAAGGATTATTGCCGCTAATAGTATAGTGGCAGTGTTTGTGAACCTTCTGCTTAATACATACTGGCTTACGCTTCTTTATGGGGATGCTTACCTTGCACTGCTTCCGGTAAGGGCGGTTAAGCAGCTTGTGATGCTTCCCATTGATATTATACTGTTTTATATAACGGCAAGGCTGCTTGCAAGGACGAATGTGCTTGAGGCCGTAAGGAGCAGGGTCCGCAGATAGAAGGACGCTTTTTTGCAGGCCAGGAACGCGCACTGGCCGCAAACTTTAAATACCGGGGGATGAGAGTATGCGGGAGCGGAAAACGATAGGGTTTATGTTTAAACAGATTAATAATGTGTATGAAAAAGAGTTTAACAGCCGCCTGCGTACGCTCGGAATCACTTCCTCACAGTGCGCTGTGCTGGATTATCTTTTCGTAAGCAGCAAGGAAGAGGTAACCCAGCGGGATATTGAAAAGGCATTAAGCCTTAGAAATCCCACAGTTACAGGCCTTTTGAAGAGACTGGATGAGAAGGGGTTTATTCTGGCAGTGCCAAGCAACAAGGATAAAAGGTGTAAGAATATCTATCTGACAGAGAAGGCTTATGACATAAGGAGGCGCATGGAGACGGACAGGAAGAAGCTCGATAAGATGCTTACCCTGGGAATGACCAAGAAGGAGATAGGGGCGCTTGAGAAGATGCTGAACAGAGTGCTGTATAATATAGCAGATCCATAGGGTGGGGACGGGGTATTTCTAGAAATACTCCGTCCCAGATTGATCTATCCCTGTCCCTTTTTGAAGCAGGTATATTTTTTGCCTGATAAGCAGATGCTAGTACAGCTTTATATAATTAACAGTGTACTAGAAGTATGAGACTGTGAAAAAGAGGGAGGAGATTTCATGCTGCCTTGTGTGGTATCTTATTTGTATTCTGCCGGAAATCAGAGAAGACGTCTTATATCCCGGATTATTTTCCAGTGCGCTCCCTTTTTAAAGGGACTTAAGGTATCGGCTCTGATAAGTCTTGATTATGAAGACTTATGGACGCTTGATGATATTTTTTCGGGAACGGATATTAAATGCCGGGTTTTAGCAGAAGGCAGGAGGAATGGGCTTGCGTTTCTTTTCCGTGAGAAGGAGTTTAAGAACTGTCTTAACAGGAAAGGCGTAGGGGAGTTTCTGGAGGATTTTGGATATATGGATCAGGATATGGAAGCAGTGCTTATAAGGCTTTCTAAGAGAATCAGCCAGACATACTGTAAGGACAAGGATTTTCCTCATGAAATCGGAGTTTTTCTTGATTATCCGCTGGAGGATGTGAAGGGGTTTATCAGAGAAAAGGGGAGGAACAGCCTGCTTAACGGCTATTGGAAGGTCTATCATAACCCGGGGAAGGCCCAGATGACCTTCCATGCTTATGACAAGGCGAAGGTGAGCGCTGTAAATGAGCTTCTTATGGGGAAAACATTGGGGGATATTATACAGCCTTTCCTTACATCTTAGCCGCAGTTTGGGGTTGATTATAGGTTAAACATCATAGTCGGTTCAGTCAGTTTTTTTCGAACGTGTATAAAATTCACATTTTGTCTTTTTACAGCAGCAGGGCTTTAGATAACAGACATTTATGTTAGACTTTGTATATTGAGCCGGGGTGAAAAATATTGGTAATATTGAAAGCCGGAATCTTCATCTTCGGTTACAATTTTTTTCGAATCCTCGAATGTATCATAGGCAGAATAAACATTTTCCAGAGAATGATATTTTCCCGATGTTTTAATTTCATAAATTTCCCGATAGCTGTAAGGGATGCAAGGGAGGGATTCTCTTGTAATGAAGATAAAGCAATTATCTGATTTTAATACAATTGAAGCAAAGTCTTTTGATTTGAGCGGGCCAAAATCTTCATCTATAATATATATGCTGCCAGCCTCATTTTCCAATTCATATTTGTACCCCGATTCATACAATGCTTTAACAGGGACATCACAGGAAATTGTAACACCAGAAATCCGGGAAGAATTAGCATCACTAATCATTTGGAAAAGGGTGGTCTTTCCAGTGGCACTGTTGCCGCGGATAATAGTAAATTTTCTTTTAACTGTAAATTTGAATTGAATCGCTCGTTTATTCTGAACTAAAATGTCATGCTTTGTCTCCATAAAAGATACTCCTTTTCAAATTCTTCTGCGTTGTGACATTTTTTACCAGTTCTTGCTATTTCCATATCAAAGGTATGATTACCAAAATCCATAGGGTATGCAAGAAAAATGGAAAAATCTTTTTTCTGGCTCAATTCGGCGAGAAGACTGGCGCAGTTGTTCCCACAGCTATTAGCGTTGCTGATTACCGAAGAATCACAGTTCATGGTAATTAATGCTTTTGCTCCGCCGCTGATTTCGCGGATAGTAATAGGACCTAATACTGGGCTTTCTACAAGGGTTTGTGATATCAGTTTTGAATTATCTATTTGTGAGATAACTTTTTGGGCCCATTCATCCAGCCAATTGTCCATGTATGCATTGTTAAAATATTTTGAGGTGGAAATAATTTTTTCTTCTGGGAGTTCAAAAAATACTTTGACCATTGTTGTCTCCTAACTAAAAAATAGAAATATGTACTATTTCATTATAGACAAGTTTCGAATGTTTTACAATGTTTAGAATTATTTTGTTTGTGTTAAGTACCGAAGGCGTGTTACTGTTCACTCCGTTCACAGTAACCAGTTTTCTAATGTTCAAGTTGCCCTTAGAGAGAAAGCGTGTTAGAATAATTTTCAGTACGATAATTTGGGGAGATAGGATATGAGTTTTTTAGAAATCTTCGCATATAATATATATGCAAGCTTTTTCGGTGTTGTAACAGCATCCTGTGTCGGTGTGGCGGTTTTGAAGAGTATGCATCCGGGCCGGAGAATATGCAGGCCTGGCAAGATTTTTTTCACTGCTGTATATATTGTGGTACTGGCATTTGCTGCTACATTAAGTTATAAAATGGGTCTTCTTAAGATGACTGCTAGTGAGGTGCTGTTATCCTATGTCACACTTATGGGAAATGCGGTTTGTATCAGCAGGTTTTTTGAGGAGAGGTTCCAGATATGCTGGGGAAGTGTTCTGTTTGACGGAATAACAAAAGAATTTGCTACAGCGGTATCCTTTATCCTTATCTCTGACGGGGCCTTGAATTTAAGGGTGCAGGAAGAACGTATGCTGTATTTCTTTGGCAATACTGTGGCAGTTCCTGTTTTTATTTTTCTGTTTTTATTTCTATTCTATAAGATGGGACTGGGAGAGGTGTACTGTCAGTGGATGGAGCACAGAGATTCCTGGAGCCGCGGCCTTATCTGCTTAAGCGCCTATCCTGTCCTGCTAAATGTAGGGGGCTCCTTTCTGATGGGCAGGGGAATAAACCGTAATAATAGTCTTATTATTACTTTTATCGCGATATTTTTGCTTTTGCTCCTTTTTAATTATATGGGGCGTGAGGTGCAGCAGGGCAAGGAGTTTGCCGCCCAGCAGCTCATTCTTAAGCAGCAGAATGTATATATAGATACTTTGGAAGAGATGCAGGAGGAAATGAGGCGTTTCCGGCATGATTATAAGAATATGATGTCAGGAATGTATCTTAAGGCAAAGGAAGGAGAGCTCTTAGAAATCCAGGAGTTTATCCAGGAAATGACAGAGGATTTTGACAGCCAGATCGGCGGGCGGATAAGGCAGATGTCACAGCTTACGAATGTTTATATGACAGAGATAAAAGGGCTTCTCCTTGTGAAGCTTTCCGAAATGAAGAAGGAAGGGACAGCCTGTGAGCTTGAAGTAATGAATCCTTTTTATGGGACACAGTTTAGAACCACGGATCTGTGCAGGTGTCTGGGGATAATGCGATGGATGAGGTCAGGGGAAGAGCAGACGCAAGAGTACATATTATGATCAGCTGTCAGGAGGGAGTAACCACATTCCGGGTGAAAAATAAGCTGTATCACAAGGTGGACATCCATAAAATCTGGCAGCAGGGCTATTCCACAAAGGGCGCGGAGCGGGGAATCGGACTTGCAAGCTATAAGAAGATTCTGAATAATTATCATAATGTGCTGCCGGTCACCGCGGTGGAGGAGGGGGATTTTATTCAGGAGCTAAAGATTCAGGAGAGGAGTGGAAGGTAGTGCTGCCTGTATATATTTGTGAGGATGAGGAGAAAACCCGCAGGATTCAGCAGGAATATCTGGAGGGACAGATACTGATAGAGGGATATGATATGGAGATTGCCGTATGCAGCAGCCATCCCGCTGATATCCTGGATGCAGTAAAAGAAAATAAGGGCAGGGGAATCTATTTTCTGGATGTGGAGCTTAAGGGAGAGCCTATGGACGGGTTTGCGCTTGGGCAGGAAATCAGAAAATACGACCCCAGAGGCTTTATTGTCTATGTGACAGCCTATGAAAATCTGGCCTTTGAGACTTTCCGGTATCACCTGGAAGCCCTTGACTATATTGTGAAGGAAAGTGTGGAGAAAATGAAGGAGGGACTTAAGCACAGCCTTTGTGTGATAACTGAGCGGATGCGCTCGGAGCAGGGAGAGCAGAGGGAGTTTTTCTCTGTGAAGGTGATGGATGTGGTGAAGCATGTCCCGGTGGAGGAAATTATGTTTTTTGAGGCAGCTCCCCGGACTCACAGAATTGTCCTCCACGGGGTGAATGACTGGTTTGATTTTATCGGCAGCTTAACGGAGCTTGAGGGACAGCTTGGGGACAGATTTCTTCGGACCCACAGGGCATATCTTGTAAATGTGGGGCAGATTGCGGAGCTTAATCTTAAGGATCGGGAGATACGGATGAAAAATGGAGAAAGGTGCCTGTTTTCTAAAAATATGAAAGGGGCGCTGCTTAAGCGGATATGAGATTCCGTTCGGGCAGCGCCTTGTTCTTTTCAGGCACATTTTTAGTGGGAAGCGGGCGGAAATGGTAAGATGGCTGTAGTGCCAAAGGCACGAGAAAAATATAAGAAAGAAGGAGATTTTATGGAACAAAAGGTATTACTTTCTCTGTCGCACATTTCCAAACGCTTTAAGACCGAGCTTGCACTAAAGGATATTAGCATGACGCTCTTTAGAGGCGAGATTCTCGGGTTTTTAGGGCCTTCGGGATCGGGAAAGACGACAACTATCAAAATTATCACGGGACAGTTAAGACAGACTGGAGGCGAGGCAATGCTTCTTGGTACAGATTCAACCAATATTGACGCATCTATCTACGAAAAAATAGGCGTGGTTTCAGATAACAGCGGTATCTATGAAAAAATGACTGTCTGGCAGAATCTCTCTATGTTTGCAAAAATATGGCAGGTGCCCCGGGCACGGGTGGAGCAGGTAATCGGCCAGGTGGGCCTTGCGGAGCATGCAAAAAAGCCGGCAGGGAAGCTTTCCAAGGGGCAGACACAGAGACTTGTTCTTGCAAGGGCGGTCCTTCACAAGCCAAGAATTTTATTTTTGGATGAGCCTACCAGCGGGCTTGATCCTTCTACGGCAGTGGCGATTCACCAGATGCTGCTTAACCTGAAGGAGGAAGGCATGGCAATTTTCCTTACAACGCATAATATGGAGGAGGCCACAAAGCTCTGTGACAGGGTTGCACTCCTGCATGAGGGAGAGATTGTGGAATTCGGATCTCCGAAGGATATCTGCCTGAAATATAACCGCAGCAAAAAATATGATGTTCTGCTTAACAGCAGCGAGGAGCTGGTGCTCGAACAGAATCCGGAAAATATCAGGAGGATTGCAGGGTGGATGGAGCATGATGAGATTGCATGTATTCATTCTTGTGAACCAACGTTAGAAAGCGTGTTCCTTGAAGTGACGGGAAAAGTTTTAAATATCTGAAAAGAAGAAAGGAGAGTTTTTTTATGAAAAATATGCATAAATTAGCGGCAGTAGCGCAGATTAAATGGCTGTGCATCAGCAGGAATTCCATGATGATGATGGGACCCTTTATGGTTATCGCAATGGTGGAGGTATGTAAGGTTCTTTACGGTATTAAATCCGGAGGAGAGCTTGCGCCGGTTCTTACAGGGTTCCTTTTGAATCTGGGAATTACCATGAATATCTGCGGTGATGGATTCGTCATGGTAGGGACAACGATTGCGGAGGAGAAGGAAAAGCATACCTTAAGAGTTCTTATGACTTCATCTATTACAGGGATGCAGTACTTTATCGGCAGTATTTTATTTCCTTTTATTATGCTGATGGCGGTAAATTATATAGTGCTTTTTATCAGTGGAATTCCGTTTAAAAGTGTGCCCATGCTTACTTTTTTCGTTGTGAGTGTGGTGGTTTCTCTTACAAGCTGCGTGCTGGGGATGATTGTGGGAATCTGTGCGAAAAACCAGATGAACGCAAATCTGATTGCCTATCCTTTTATGCTGATCTTTATGATGGTTCCGGTGTTTGGAAATCTGTCAGAAGGGCTGCACAGGATTTCCGGGTTTTTATTTACAGGGATCATGACAGGGATGACAGAGCGCATTGCGGCGGGAGAAGGATACGTGATGACGCCGGCGGACGGGCTGGTGCTTTTTGGAGAGCTTATCATCTGTATTCTTGTATTCCTCCTTCTCTATAGGAGGAACGGGTATGAGAAGGATTAGCCTTGTCTTTTCTTGAGGCAGTTGCTATAATAGGAGCAGACAAGGCAAAGGAGAATCTGGGGAAGATGAGCTATGCGGATAAAGTATTTATTAATATGTGCAGGGATATTATAGACAACGGAACGGATACGAGAGGAGAGAAGGTGCGTCCCGTCTGGGAGGACGGGACGCCGGCCTATACCATAAAGCGGTTCGGGGTAGTGAACCGGTATGATCTGGGGAAGGAATTTCCCGCCCTGACGCTTAGGAGGACTGCTATTAAGAGCTGTACGGACGAGCTTTTGTGGATCTGGCAGAAAAAATCCAATAACATACATGAGCTTAACAGCCATATCTGGGACAGCTGGGCGGATGAGGACGGCTCTATCGGCAAGGCCTACGGGTATCAGCTGGGAGTGAAGCATCAGTACAGGGAGGGGATGTTTGACCAGGTGGACCGGGTGATCTATGATTTGAAGCATAATCCTTACAGCAGGCGGATTATGACGAATCTGTACGTGCACCAGGATCTGCATGAGATGAATCTGTATCCCTGTGCCTACAGCATGACCTTTAATGTGACGAAGAAGCCGGGGCATGACAGGCTTATCTTAAATGGGATTTTAAACCAGCGCTCCAATGATGTACTGACGGCAAACAGCTGGAATGTATGCCAGTATGCGGTACTTCTTCATATGCTGGCACAGGTGTGTGATATGGAGGCAGGAGAGCTTGTGCACATGATTGCGGACGCCCATATTTATGACAGGCATGTGCCTCTTGTGGAGGAGCTGATTAAAAGAGAGCCCCTTCCGGCGCCGAAGTTCTGGCTGAATCCGGAAATCAGGGACTTTTATGATTTTACAGTGGAGGATGTTAGGCTGTTGGATTATAAGACTCATGAGCAGATGAAAAATATACCGGTGGCGGTATAATGGCGGAAAGGGGAAAGACAGATGAATCTGATTGTGGCGGTAGATAAGAACTGGGCCATTGGGAAGGATAACCGGATGATGTGGAGTATTCCGGCGGATATGAAGTTTTTTCGGGAGACTACAAAGGGAAATATTGTCATTATGGGCAGAAAGACGCTGGAGAGCTTTCCACAGGGACAGCCTCTTAAGAACCGGGTGAATATTGTGATTACACGTAATCCGGATTATAAGGTGAAGGGGGCGGTGATTGTCCATAGTGTTAAGGAGGCGCTTAAGGAGGCGGAAAAATATGGCGGTGAAATCTATGTAATTGGCGGTGAAAGTATCTACCGTGCCATGCTGCCTCTCTGCGACAGGGCGCTTGTTACCAGGATTGATCATGCCTTTGACGCGGATACGTATTTTCCGAATCTGGATGAGGACGAGGAGTGGAGGATGACGAAGACCAGCGAGGAGCAGACATGCTTTGATCTGGAATATTATTTTACAGTTTATGAGAGGAATGCAGAGGTAAAATGAGGATTTTAAGCATTACAGCGCAGAAGCCAGGCAGTACGGGCAGCGGCGTTTACCTGACAGAGCTTGTGAAGGAGTATGCCCATAAGGGATATGAGCAGGCAGTTGTTGCCGGAGTCTATAAGGAGGATGAGGTAAAGCTTCCGGACGGGGTATTATTTTACCCCGTTTATTTCTGTAGTGAGGCGCTGCCATTTCCCATTGCAGGTATGTCGGATGAAATGCCCTATGAAAGTACCAGATATTGTGATATGACTCCGGAGATGACAGAACAGTTTTTGAAGGCATTTCTTGAAGTGCTCGGGCGTGCGGTTAAGGCTTTGAAGCCGGATCTGATTCTCTGCCATCATCTGTATCTTCTGACGGCGGCGGTGAGGGAGCATTTTCCGGAGTACAGGATTTACGGGTTCTGCCATAATACAGATTTAAGGCAGATGAGGAAAACAAAGCTTAAGCGGGAATTTATCCGGGAGCAGATAAGGCGGCTTGACCATATTTTTGTGCCCCAGAAGGCTCAGGAGGAAGGGGCCCGGGAGATTTACGGTGTAAGCCCTGAACAAATTACACGTCTGGGAATGGGCTATAACAGCGCCGTATTTAAGAAGACCGGGGAAAGACCCGGAGACGGCGTGGTGCGTATGGTATTCGCAGGAAAGATTGCGGAGAAAAAGGGAGTCATGAGCCTCCTTCGAAGCCTCTCACTTCTGGATTGTGAGAAGGATTCCATAAAGCTGTATCTGGCCGGAAGTACGGGAAACGACAGGGAATACGGCGTTATCCGCGGGCTTGCGGGAAACTGCCCTTACCATGTGGAGTTTTTAGGGCGGCTTTCCCAGACGGAGCTTGCAAAGGTATATAACCAGTGTGATATCTTTGTACTGCCTTCCTTTTTCGAAGGAATACCGCTTACTGTGATCGAGGCCCTTGCCTGTGGGTGCCGGGTAGTCATGACAGATCTGCCGGGAATAAAAGAGTGGCTTAGTGAGGCTGCCCTGGGAGCAGATATCCGGTACGTAGGGCTGCCAGAGCTTAGGAATACAGATGAGCCGGTGCCAGAAAGCCTGCCGGAGTTCGAAAAAAGGCTTGCGGGGGAGCTGGCTCTTAGTATCAGTCAGACAGAAGCAAGAGAAGCAGACGTAAGCAAAATATCGTGGAAAAAGATAGCAGAAGAGGCCATTAATGAGAAGGGGACAGGGTAAATCGAATCTGGGACGGGGGTATTTCTAGAAATACCCCGTCCCAGATTTAGATTCAGATTCGTAGACTGCCGTTGGCACGAAGGCGCAGATGAGCAGTACTAGAATGACACTGCCCAAAACCGGCAGCACCGGCATCCGGAAGGCGGCATGCATGTAGTTCATGGACTGGTACAGGATGTATGTTACGGCTGTGCCAAGAGTCCCGGTTATAAAAAGGCCGCCGCCGGCGTAAAGAAGTCCTTCCAGCGCCAGCATTTTTTTCATCTGCTTTCCGGTCATGCCAATGCTTTCCAAGGTGGTAAGCTCGGCAACACGGCTTTTGATGCTTCCTGAAAGTGTATTGATGTAGTTGGTGACGCCGATGAGTGCAAGGATGAATACGACTCCGATGCCTATCTCCATCATGCTCCCCTGGGCCTCTTTTACGTTATTCATAAGCTCAATTTTGGATTCGTAGGAGTAATCCTTTGTCTGTTGATCCACGGCGGAAAGGATCCGGCTTTCCGTTTTTTCATCATATTCTTCCTCATACCTGATTCCCAGCTTACAGATAATGGGATCCTCTGTAAATTCCTTTACGGCGCTGTCGCTGACGATAATGGTAGGCGGATAGCCTGTAAGTGCGGTGAAATCGGTGGTATCTGTAAATCCGGAAATTTTGAAGGTCCGGGTGTTTTCCGGATTGCCGTATTCTGCGCAGGTGACGGATTTTCCTGCGATATTCTGATCTTTTAAATTCAGGGTGTCCCGGTATAAAAGACATGCCCTGCCTTTAAGGAAGGAGTCTTCATCTACAGGGTTATCAAGGCTCTTGTTCAGGGCTTCAAAGTCTGCCTGGGTGATTCCCACAAGGGAGGAGCCGAAATTTTCGGGATGTGTCTTATATTCTTCTATCTCGTCCTCATAGGGAATGGTCATCCATGTTTCATAAAATTCCCGCATCCATAGATCTGCAAAATCTGGCTCCCAGGGAACGGTGATTTCTGTATAAATGACGGGTTCTATGTCTGCTACTCCTTCCAGTTTTTCGATATTTTTTAACAGAGGCTCATCAAATATCTGAAGGCGCTTTTCCTTTTTTTCCTGCCGCAGTGTGTTGTTATTTAAGACAATATCCACATTTCTGTCATTGTAGACAAATTCCCGGGCGCCCTGGGAGGTGATGAGAGTTGTCACGCACAGAAATACAGACATGGCCGCCGCCAGTGACAGCATGACAATGATGGTTTTTTTCCAGTCCTTTGTAAGCTGCTTCTTTGCCAGACGAAAGAGAAGCTTTCCCTTCAACGGAGCCGGCCGGAAGACTCTGCCGGGGGACGGCCGGAAGCCAAGAGCCTCCATAGGGGAGCAGGACATGGCCGCCTTTACCGGCTTTCTTCCCGCTGTATACACCGTGGCCCATGTAAGAAGGACGGTCAGAAGAAGGATGGCCGGGTGGAAGGTTATGCTTACCGGAAGGGGTGTATCCCCTTTGATTCCCAGGGATTTTATGACGATGGGGATCAGGAAAAACGAAACCAGCCCTCCGGCTATTATGCCGCCTGACATTCCGATTCCAAGGAGCCTTATAATCTGGCTGTACATCAGATGGTAAATCTGCCGCCCGGTCATTCCGATTGTCTGCAAAAGTCCGTAATAGCGGATATTTCCTGCTACGGAAAGATACATAATATTGTAAATCAGAAGCCAGGCGCACAGGCAGGTTACAAAAATAAGCCCCAGGATCCCGGCAAGTATCCGTACGGAGAAGGCAAAGTCGCCGGTGAAGAACAGGCGCTGAGCCTTTCCAAGCTGCAGGGAGTCTTTAAAAGCCTCCTGCTTTTCGGGGGACATGAGATCCTGTTTGAAATCTATACAATAGCGGCCGGAGGAAACATCTGCCGGGGAAAATCCGCTCTGTTTATAAAATGCTTCCGACACATAAAAGACATTTTTAGGTCCGTATCCGTCAAAGAGTCCGCTGATGCGGAAGGTCTTTTCATATTTCTCATCCTGTATTCCGTAAATAACTGTGAATTCATTTCCAACGTCCAGCCCCTCAAAGCCGCAGTCCTCTAAAGCGGCTTCTGTTGTCATAATTTCATTTTCGGCAGCAGGGTACCGGCCCTTTACCCATTTCCTGGCAGGTGCCATGATATCATTCCAGTATGTCTCATCCGCCCAGATGAGCCCCACGTCCGGGATGATGGTTCCTGCTTTTGCCACATAGCCGGATACGGCGGCAGTCCCGCATCTTTTAATTTCCGGATTGCTTTGGCAGAGTTCTGCCTGCCTGTCAGTAATGCCGTATACAATGGCGTCAAACTCACCACCGTTTAAACGGATATTCTGAATACGCTGCATTTTAAAGTAGGCAGCTCCTGCGGTGAGGACGGAAAAAAGCATAAAAGAAGAAAGAAGGATGGCAAGGGTTATGGAAATATTCCTGCGCCTGCTGCTCTTTAATGTTTTTACCGCCATTTTAACAGTGACTTTCAGATTGTTGTTTTTAAGCATAAAAGTCACTTCCTTTCGCAGAACGACTGCCCACAAGCCGTCCGTCTTCAATCCGTACAATCCGGTCAGCCATCTGGGCAATGTCATAATCATGGGTGATTAAAAGAGTGGTCTGGCCAAACTGCCTGGCAGCGGCCTTCAAAAGCCCCATGACATCGTGGCTTGAGGCAGTATCCAGATTTCCTGTGGGCTCATCTGCAAGGATGATGGCAGGCTTAGGGGCAAGAGCCCTGGCAATGGCGGCGCGCTGCTGCTGCCCTCCGGAGAGAGCGCCCGGCAGAGCATCCCTTTTGTCTGTGAGCCCCAGCACATCTATAATTTCATCAATGAAGTCCCTGTCAGGCTTTTTGCCGTCCAGCTCAACAGGGAGCACCACATTTTCATATACACTTAAGTCGGGGACAAGATTATAGCTCTGAAAGATAAAGCCGATTTTTCTTCTCCTGAAAACAGCCAGGTCATCCTTTGTCATGCCGCTAAGAGCCCTTCCCGCTACCTTTACCTGCCCCTCTGTGGGGGTGTCCAGTCCGCCTATCATATGGAGAAAGGTGCTTTTTCCGCTCCCCGATTTTCCGATGACAGCGACAAATTCCTGCTCCCTTACCGTAAAGTCCACGCCGTCCAGGGCTTTTACGATATTATTGCCAAGCCGGTAATATTTCTTTAATCCCTTAGTTTCTACAATCCATGATTCCATATACTTTTCTCCTTTTGCTGAAGTTAATATAGGATACGAGGATTTCTCCGCGCTTTGCGTTCCCGAATCCTTGTATAACCATATCATGGTATAAGAATACACCGTAAATATCACAAAGCAGTCACAAAATCCAATTATCACAAAGCTGTGACAATTGGATTTTTATCCGGCTATTCATTTGGCAGATAAAGGCAGAAGCAGGAGCCTTTTCCAGGCTCGGAGCGGACTTCAATATATCCGTTTTGAAGCTCCAGGATTTTCCGTGTGAGATACAGGCCGATTCCGATTCCGCTGTCTCCATGGACTTCCGGCTCCCTGTAAAAACGGGTGAAGATTTCCGCCTGTCTTTCTAAGAGGATTCCTTTTCCGGTATCCTTTACGGAGATTTTCGTAAAAATTTCCTGGCGGCTTACCGTTACGGTTATGCTGCCACGGGCTTCGGTATATTTTACCGCGTTATCCAGCACATTGAAAACAGCCTCCTCTGTCCATTTCTTGTCGTGCTTTACCATTAGGGTTTCTTCGGAATCCACAGACAGAGAGATGTCCTTTTTTGCTGCTGCGGGGACAATCTGGCTAATGGCACGGGCGACAGTTTTGTACAGGTTTTCCGGTTCTTTTTTTACCTGTATAATTCCTGTTTCAAGCCGTGACATTTTCACCATGCTTTTAAGAAGAAAATCCAGCTTTTCCGTCTGTCTGTTTAAGCCGGAAAGAAATTCCCTGCCCTTTTGTGAAAGGTTTTCTTCCTCAAGAAATTCAAGGTACAGCTTCATATTGGCAACGGGAGTTTTTGTCTGGTGGGATATGTCGGAAATAAGCTCCTTCATGTGCTTTTTATCTTCAAGAGCCGCTTGTTCCTTCATTGTCCAGATATGATTTACCCTCCAGAGCCTTTCACTTAATCTGCCCCAGAGGGAGTCCTTTACTATTTCCCCGGTTTCCGTAAAGCCTTTTCCGGAAATAATATGGTCAAGGGCCTGTTCGGTCTGCTCTGTAAAGCTGTCAATTTCCCGTTTCATCCGCCTCATTTTTACGAGGGCAGCAGCCGTTCCTGAAAGAGACAACAGCAAGATAATTATGAACCAATCCATTGATATCCCATCCCGTATACATTTGATATATATTTGTGGCTGCCGTCTTCAAGCTTGCCCCTTAGCCGGTTGATATTGACAGCCAGCGCGTGCCTGTCCACAAACTGGCCGCCTGCATCCCACAGGCGGTTAAGGAGGACTTCATAGGTAAGAAGGATTCCTCTGTTTGTGACAAACTCCTTAAGCAGGCGGAATTCTGTGGGCGTAAGATTTACCTCTTTTTCCCGGACCCATATTCTGGCGCTGTCCAGATTGATTTTCAGATATCCGTCATTAAACAGGGGATCTGGCTCATTTTTTATATGCTTTAGGATTACCTCAATTTTCCGGAGGAGTATCTTCATGGAAAATGGTTTTGTCACGTAATCTTCGGCTCCCAGGCTATATCCGTTCAGGGCATCCTCTTCTAAATCCCGGGCAGTGAGAAATAGTACCGGGATATCCTTTTTTTCCTTCACCCACCGGCAGAAGCTAAAGCCTTCCCCGTCAGGGAGATTTACATCCAGAAGAATAAGGAGGAGATCTTCCTTTTCATACAATGCTTTGGCTTCGGCGATAGTGAAGGCACAGATGACAGAATAATTTTCTTTTTTCAGGGCGTAGCAGAGAGCCTGGCTTAACTCCCGGTCATCCTCTGCGATCAGTATCTTAGACATGATTTTTCCTTCCTGGTTATGTTAAGCTTTCGAGCTGTTGTTTAGTACTGAATTCTAAAATAATCCAAATACGCTTTATATTTATCCTGTGCAGCCAGACAGGTGTCTGTAAGATAGCCCTTTTCATGATCCCATTCCTTTAGTCCCCGATAGTAAAACATTTTCATCGTGTCATCGATAATGAAAGGAACAATGTTATATTTCAGGCACTCTTTAAACATAATCAGTCTACCTACACGTCCATTCCCATCCTGAAATGGATGGATTCTCTCAAATGTTACATGGAAATCCAGAATATCCTCAAAAGTCTTTTCTCGCTTTTCGCTATATTCTTTCAGAAGAGCCTTTATATTATCGGCGGTTTCCTCCGGAAGAGAGGTGTTCATGCCGCCTACTTCATTGGGCAGTCTCTTATAGTCCCCAACAGCGAACCATTCCTTTCTGGAATCACTGGTTCCGCTTTTTAGAGTGTAATGCAGCTCTTTGATTAATTCTTCAGATAAAGCCGATTTCGCATGCTCAATGATCAGATCAATGCAGCGGAAATGATTTGCTGTCTCAATTATATCATCTACATTAAGAGCTTCATTTTCCAAGCCGATTGTATTAGTTTCAAAAATATATCTGGTCTGCTCATGGGTCAGACGGCTGCCTTCCATATGGTTTGAATTGTATGTCAGTTCGATTTGTGTTTTATGATAAATACCGCCGGAATATCTATTTCGTTTTTCATCATGTAAAATATCCAGTAATGTTACTGGCGTATTCTTTCGCTTATTGCTGCGTTCAGGCTCTTCGACTGAAAGATATCGCATCCGTTTTCCTCCCCTAATCAAAAAACTATAATGAATTATACCAGATTACCACCAATAAATTCAAGTTTGTAAAATAATTAAAAGCTGAAAAAGCGGGAAAATACGGCTATTTCTTCAAAATGTGTTGACAGAGCACTGTTTTATCAACTATAATAATTTCAATTCGAGAGAAATGCTATGACAGGGAGGAGTACATAAGTACCCGAAGCAAAGAGAGAGGACGGCTGGTGAAAGTCCCCGTGACGGATTTATGGAAGTAGCCCCCGAGCAGTGGATTCCAAAGGGATTTGTTCCCGAGTAGGCTTCAACGTGATCCTTACGTTACAGGGGAACGGTATCGGA
Organism: uncultured Lachnospiraceae bacterium; assembly: GCA_949502235.1. GTDB lineage: Bacteria > Bacillota > Clostridia > Lachnospirales > Lachnospiraceae > CAPEBR01. Next base: position 71,160 of record CATBDC010000011.1, read on the forward strand.
ATCAGCGGTGAGAGAGCCCGGGATTCCCGTATCGGCAGAGTGCATGGAGTTTTTCTATGAATTTAGGTGGTAACACGGATCATTTATTCGCCCTAAGCTTTACGGCTTAGGGCGTTTTTAAGGTAACTGTCCACACAGGACTTTGCATTTACTTTTTAAGCGCAGGAGGTATGTATATGAAGAAAATCAGCGGCAACAAGTTACTGGTAAAGGCGCTTCGGGAGGAAGGGGTGGATACGATTTTCGGCTACCCGGGCGCCTGTACCATTGATATCAGCGATGAGCTGTACAAGCAGGATTACACGAAGGTGATTTTACCGAGGCAGGAGATTGCCCTTGTCCACGAGGCGGATGCTTACGCGCGTTCTACAGGGAAGACGGGCGTATGTCTTGTGACCAGCGGACCGGGTGCAACGAACCTTGTAACAGGTCTTGCTACGGCATATTATGACAGTGTCCCTCTCGTATGCTTTACCGGGCAGGTTGCCAGGCATCTTATAGGAAATGACGCCTTTCAGGAGGTGGATATTGTGGGGATCACGCGGAGTATTACGAAGTACGGCGTGGTCGTGAAAAGAAGAGAGGACTTAGGCCGGATCGTAAAAGAGGCGTTTTATATTGCCAGAAGCGGAAGGCCGGGGCCGGTGCTTATCGATCTGCCCAAGGACGTGATGGCGGAGCTTGGAAGCCCGGAATATCCCACGGAGGTAAATATCCGCGGCTACAGGCCCAGCACCGGAGTTCATATCGGTCAGCTTAAGCGGGCCCTCAAGATGCTCGCTAAGGCAAAGCGTCCCCTGTTTCTGGTGGGCGGCGGCGTGAATATTGCCCGCGCAAATGAGGTGTTTACGGAGCTGGCAGATAAGACGCAGGTTCCGGTAGTGACAACGGTTATGGGAAGGGGAGCAATTTCCACAAAGCACCCTCTTTATATCGGAAACCTGGGCATGCACGGCGCCTATGCCTGCAATATGGCGGTCAACGAATGTGACCTTCTCTTTTCTATCGGGACGAGGTTTAATGACAGGATTACGGGGAAGCTCCACTCCTTTGCCCCCCGCGCGCAGATTGTCCATATCGACATTGACACGGCTGCAATTTCAAAAAATGTACAGGTAGATGTGCCGATTGTGGCGGACGCAAAAGAAGCCATTGAAAAAATGCTGGAGTATGTGGAGGAATATCATACGGGGAAATGGCTTGAGCAGATTGAAGAGTGGCAGAAAGAGCATCCTCTTGCAATGAAGAAAAAGCCGATTATGACTCCCCAGGATGTTATAACTGCCATTAACGAAATGTTTGAGGAGTGTATTCTTGTCACAGACGTAGGGCAGCATCAGATGTTTACCGCCCAGTTTGCGGAAATTACGGAGAAAAAGAGGCTTCTGATGTCCGGAGGCTTAGGTACTATGGGATACGGCCTTCCGGGGGCAATTGGTGCGAAGATCGGGAACCCGGATACTACGGTTATCTCTGTTTCCGGGGACGGCGGCATGCAGATGAATATTCAGGAGCTGGCCACAGCCGTATTGGAGGAGCTTCCGATTATCTCCTGTATTTTCAACAATAATAATCTGGGCATGGTGCGCCAGTGGCAGAAGCTTTTCTATGGAAAACGCTACTCCATGACCTGCCTGCGTTCGGGCGCGGCGTGCAGGGGAAAATGCGGAGAAGTAGAATGTCCGAAGTATACGCCGGATTTTGTTAAGCTTGCAGAAAGCTACGGGGCAAAGGGAATCCGGGTAACGAAAAAGGAAGAGATCCGTCCGGCATTTGAGGAGGCAAAAAAGAGTACGAAGACGCCAACGGTGATTGAATTTGAGATAGATCCCGAGGATCTGGTATATCCGATGATTCAGCCGGGCGGAACCTTAGAGGATATGATTATAGATTCTTAAATAAGGAGGAGATGCATATGAACAGCATGAAAAAGAGATGGCTTTCCTTATATGTGGAAAATCAGGACGGCGTCCTGTCAAAGATATCCGGGCTTTTTTCCGGGAAATCCTATAACATTGACAGCCTGACCGTGGGAACCACAGAGGATCCTACGATTTCCAGGATGACCATTGCCACGGTTAGTGACGATGAAACTTTTGAGCAGATCAAAAAACAGCTTAACCGTCTGGTGGAGGTTATTAAGGTCATTGATTTTACAAATATATTTGTACGCATGAAGGAGATCATGTACATTAAGGTGCAGAAATGTACGCCGGAGGATAAGGTAGAGTGCTTCCAGATTGCGGAGACCTTTAAGGCGAAGGTGATTGATTACGGAAAGGACAGCCTGCTTTTGGAGTTTGTGCAGACAGCCACCAAAAATGATGCGGTTGTGAAGCTGATGAAAGAGGAATTTAAGGTCATAGAAGTAGTGCGGGGCGGAAGTGTTGGAATCGAATCCATCAGTATGATGGAACGGTAAGAAAGTGGTATGAGCAGTAACAAAAACAGAGCGCACTCTTGAATTTTAAGGTGGAACGTATTATAATAAAAAAAATTGATGGGATGACTTGATATTTTTATATTTAGAGATGGAGGAATGGACGTATGGAGAAAAAAAATATTGACTGGGCAAATCTTGGGTTTGGATACATAGAGACAGATAAGAGGTATGTGTCTAATTTTAAGGACGGCGCGTGGGATGAAGGATGTCTTACTTCGGACGCGAATGTTGTGATTAATGAATGTGCCTGTGTGCTTCAGTATGCGCAGACCTGTTTTGAGGGGCTTAAGGCGTACACCACAGAGGAGGGACGTATTGTAATGTTCCGGCCGGACTTAAATGCAAAGCGAATGGCAGATACGGCAAAAAGGCTTGAGATGGCTGTATTTCCGGAGGACAGGTTCCTGGACGCAGTGCACCGTACAGTAGAGGCGAATGCTGCTTACGTTCCTCCTTATGGCTCCGGGGCTACGCTGTATGTGCGCCCGTATCTTTTTGGTTCGAACTCCGTTATCGGGGTAAAACCAGCGGACGAGTACCAGTTCCGCGTATTTACAACGCCGGTAGGACCCTATTTTAAGGGCGGCGCGAAGCCCATTACCATCCGCGTCTGTGACTTCGACCGTGCGGCTCCCCACGGAACAGGCCATGTAAAGGCAGGACTTAATTATGCCATGAGCCTTCATGCCATTGTGGATGCCCATGATCAGGGATTTGACGAAAACATGTATCTTGACGCGGCTACAAGGACGAAGGTAGAGGAGACCGGAGGGGCGAACTTTATCTTCGTGACAAAGGATAATAAGGTAGTTACGCCCAAGTCAGATACGATCCTTCCGTCCATTACAAGACGTTCTCTGATGTATGTGGCTGAAAAGTATCTTGGCTTAGAGGTGGAAGAAAGGGAGGTGCCGTTTGAGGAAGTGAAGGAGTTCGCAGAGTGCGGGCTTTGCGGAACGGCAGCCGTAATCTCTCCGGTAGGAAAGGTTGTGGATCATGGAAAGGAAATCTGTTTCCCGAGCGGAATGGATGAGATGGGGCCGGTGACAAAGAAGCTGTATGATACGTTGACAGGCATCCAGATGGGGCATATTGAGGCTCCGGAAGGGTGGATTCATGTAGTCTGTTAAATTACATCAGGCGAAAATACGAGGTGTTTTATTTGCATAGATTATTGCTTCTTGAGGATGATATAAGCCTGATTGACGGCCTGACCTATTCCTTGAGGAAAAACGGGTTTGATATAAAGACTGCAAGAACCATAAAGGAGGCTGAAGAACTTCTGGGAGAGAAGGATGTCTTTGACCTCCTTCTTTTTGATGTGACGCTGCCGGACGGCAATGGAATTGCCCTGTGTGAAAGGCTCAGGGAGGCAGGAAACAGCCTTCCGGTTATTTTCCTTACGGCGGCAGATGAGGAGACCAGCATCATCCGCGGCCTTGACAGCGGCGGAGATGACTATGTTACAAAGCCCTTTAAGCTTGGAGAATTATGCTCGCGCATACGGGCGCTGCTGCGCAGAAGCAGTATGAAAGGGGAGGAAGAACGTATATTAAGAGCCGGGAACCTGGAGGTGAATCTGGAGGAAAGCAGAGTGTTCCTTAAGGGGGAGCCGGTGGATTTTACCGGGGCAGAATACCGCCTTCTCTGTCTTTTCTTAAAAAATGCCGGAAAGGTTCTGACCCGGGGGATGCTCCTGGACAGGCTGTGGGACGGCGCCGGAAATTTTGTTGATGATAATACCTTGTCGGTGTATGTGCGCCGGCTCCGCGAGAAGCTGGAGGAGGATCCGTCAGAGCCGGTGCGTCTTAAGACAGTCCGGGGATTCGGCTATCAGTGGAAGGAGTGAAGAATTTGAAGTTTTTGCATGAGAAACAGGCGCGCAGGTTTTGTGTTTTTCTCTTTGTGATATGTATGACGGAGCTCTGTTTTCTGGGATTCTGCGGAATACTTCAGATGCAGCAGTTAAGGAAGATTCTGGTAAAACGTGAGCTTGCGGCTGCCTCCTGGCTTCTTGAGCAGGATATCCCGCCGGCGCTGATAGCTTCTGCGTGGAATCAAACGGAGGTGACCGAAGAAGGAGAAAAGCTTCTTGAGGCAGCCGGGCACACAGAGCATACACCGGGATATCTGTTATTACTTGCAGAACAGACAAAAGAGCCGCTTTTTTTGGTGCTGCTGTCAGGAGGGATAGTATTCACAGCACTTCTGCTTGCCGGTACGGCTTTTTTCCTGCAAAGAAGAGAAAAGTTATATGAGAATGTGGAAACTGTGATTGGCGGGTATGCGGAAAATAGATTTAAAGAGCATCTGCCGTCAGGAGAGACGGGGACGATTTACCAGATGTTCGGGAGCATTGAGCAGCTGGCTCTCTCCCTGCAGGCAAGGAGCGAGATGGAGCATAAGGCAAAAATATTTTTGAGAGATATGATTTCGAATATTTCCCATCAGCTAAAGACCCCTCTTGCGGCACTGAATATGTATATGGAAATTATAGAGGATGAGCCGGAAAATGTAGAGGCAGTGAGAAATTTTTCAGAGAAATCCATGAAATCTCTGGAACGGATGGAGGAGCTCATCCAGTCACTTCTTAAAATGGCGCGGCTAGATACGGGAAACATTGTTTTTGAAAAGAGGCGGTGTTTTGTAACAGACGTGGCAGAGCAGGCCGTAGGTGAGTTTTTGGAACGGGCAAGGAGTGAGGAAAAGAAAATAGTAACAGAAGGCGATGGGGAGGAAAGTATATACTGTGACCCGGAGTGGATGAGGGAGGCAGTGGGGAATCTTGTAAAAAATGCACTGGATCACACAGAAGCAGGAGGAGTTATCCGTATTTCCTGGGAGAGCTCCCCGGCAGTATTTGCTCTGTCAGTGGAAGATAATGGATGCGGGATTGCACCGGAGGATATTCATCACATTTTTAAACAGTTTTACCGGAGCAGGACGTCATCGGACAGACAAGGGGCAGGACTTGGGCTTTCGCTGGCAAAGGCAATCATCGAGGGACAAGACGGGAATCTGTCTGTGGAGAGCAGGCCGGGGGTGGGAAGCAGATTCCGGATGACGTTTCTTACGGAGCAGTGACTGCAACGTATTCACACAGGTCTGTGCATTAACTGCACAGACTGTAAAAAAGTGATCCATAAATCCATTATCTGCAGTCAACTTTATTATGGCACTTCAATCGTTACACACAAAAGTGACGGAGGAGACAGCTGCCTGAATGGCACTGCACAAAAAGACGGAACCTTAGGTGGCTTATCTCCCATTCCGAAGCTGTCAGCCCAGGCACTGGCCATGGGAACACTTCAGGATGATTCCTGGCTTAATCCCCGGTGGAAAATTTTAGCGCAAAAAGTAAGGCCGGAAATCTGTTTTTAGATTCACGGCCCACGGTTTTGTCTATTTTTTTATAATCTTGCATTATACTTCCTTCTGTCAGCATCCGGGATTTTCATCGCTGTCATGGCCTGGTCTGCCGTCCATTTCATACTGTCCATCAAATTCCGAATTGCTTCCAGTAATGTCACCTGCTTTGTTTCCTGTTCTTGCTTTTCAAAGTCTTCCTTCATAAGTTCTCTCAATGCTTTACACATAACTTTATTACACCTCCTTATTGCCTCATAAATCTCCTTATTCGCAGAAACACTTACCTGTAGAACTGCATCTACGTTATTTTTATCCCCCGGTTCAGCTATCTGTACTGCTTCTTCAACAAATGCCCGGACATCCTCTTCCTTCACTGATTTCGAAAGAACATGCAATATATGATGTATTCCTTTGTCAAGCTGCTTTGTCACCACTATCTGGGTATCAAACAGTGCCTGCTTCCCACTAATATAAGTCCCAGGTTTTTCATCGCTTCAAACATTTCCCTCGGATAACTTTCCCGGAAAATAGAAACCGTCAGCTCATCCGCCGGAATCTGGTCTACAGTTTCCCCTAATCCTTTATATTAGCAAGCCATTCCCCCAAAAAGTTCCCCCTGGCCAATTTCTCAAGTCAAAATTTTGCCGCTGCAAGCGTGAAAATTTCACTCTGCCCATAAGGAGCCTTTAAGGAAGAAGATAAAAGTACAATTATGATTCAATAAAAAACCAAAACCATCACAATTGTACCTCCCCTTCTCCCGGATTATGCATAATTCTTATATTTCCAATCTAACTGCCGGAACCCATTCCGGCAACAAAAACATTAAGAAAACAGGAGGATTACAACATGAGTGTAAATTCAAACAAGTACATTGTACAAAACATGGAAAGGATTTCTTTCTTTGACCTGGAAAACGGCGCCTGCCAGTTCGTGGCTGACGACCTCCAGGAAGCAACTATGACAAATGAGCAGGAAACAGTCTACGCGACTGGTAAGAACGGCGTAAAAATCGGTTCCGCTGACAGGAACAAGGCAAGCAGGATTACTGCCACAAACGGCACTATTGTAGACGGCATTATGGCCATGCAGGTTGGTTCTGATGTCGTAGTCGGAAAGACTACTGTCCCCAACCATTTCTTCGCCCTTGAAACACAGGACGGTGTAAGCGCAGATGTTAAAATCAAGCCTATCGGAGAGGTAGGGAATGAAATTAAGTACATCTACAAAAGAAACACGGACGGTACCGTAGGAAAGGCATACCCGATTGCGGCTGCTGCAAGCGCAGACGCCTTCAAGTACGACCCTGCGGCAAAGAAAATCACCCTCCCGACAGGGGCCTTCCACGCAAATGAAACCATCTATACCTTCTACGATATTGAGGTATCTGACGCAAAGAAAATCACAAACGCGGAAAACAGGTTCTCTTCTACAGGAATGTTAATCGCAGACGTATTCGCAAAGGATATCTGCACCGAGAAATCCTACTACGGCAAGATTATCTACCCGAAGGCAAAGGCATCCGGAAACTTCGACATGCAGTTCGGTACAGACCCTTCCGTACAGAGCATGGAGTTCGAGGCATTATCCGGCGGCTGCTCTTCCACTGCCACAAAGACACTGTGGGATTTCATTGTATTTGATGAGGATGACGCGGCAGTACTTTAATCACACAAACCGTTACTGTTTACTTTACTCACAGTAACTGCAGAAACCAGTTGAGTTGATTAAAAATCAGATAACAGGGAACGTCCCGGCATTATATAAAAGCATATGCAGGGACTTTCCCTATCCCACAGGGAACAGCAATCCAGGTATCTATGTAAGCATGGCTGCCTGGCCCGCTGCCCTGCCAGAATAAATTTAACAAATTATACGAGGAGGAAAACACATGACAAAGACAAATATGAAGATAAAAAACCACATTTCCTTAGAGGATAAGATTCATGCCATAAACATCATGGCCCATTCTTATTTCCAGGAAAATGAATCCGGCGAAACCGAATATGCCCCCTATTTAAAAGAGGTGGGAAAGGTTATCGCTGCGGCAAAATATTTTATTGAGGGTATTACATTTGATGAAAACGAAAGCATCTACGATTCCGCGGTAAACGACACTGACGTAAAGCTCATGGTAAACAAGGTCTTATCTTCTCCGAAATTTACAGAGCTTCTGGATGACGTAAAGGATTTAGTAGAATATAAGAAAGCCAGAAGCCTTGCTAAACTTCAGAACGAAGCCGCTGCCATACTGGCTTATAAGCTGGCTCTGCTTACTGACAGCGAAGCACAAAAAGCCAAAGCCGAAACAGAAGCCCTCACAACCTTAAATAACTGGATCAATGACCAGGGCGGATCCAATGAGGGGCAGGGTGAGTAATTATGGCTGACAATCAGGTAAATATACAGGTAAACCCATCTGGTTTAAAAACGCTGAATCTAATCAAAAAAACATTACAGTCTATTGCAGACACGCCTGTCAGGCTTGACTTTGATATAGATACAAGCAGTATAGAAAAAGCCGGAAAAATGCTGGGACAGCTCGGCAGCGGCACCATGCAGAAAATCCCTGAATTAATGGGCCGCATGGCAAAAGAGACAGTGAACATTGATACTGCCATGGCAAGCCTCTACAAGTCCACGGACGAGGCCGGTGCAAAATATACCCGGTTCCTGAATAACGCGGGCAGCGCCTCAAAATCTGTCGGCCGTGATATGTCATCCTACATATCCCAGACTGACGAATGGGCCAAACGGGGATACTCCCTGGACCAGAGCGCAAAGCTTTCAAAATCAAGCTCCGTCTACGCAAACATCAGTGGGTCTGACGATAAGACCGCCATAAACGAGCTTGACGCAGTTATAAAGGCATATGATCTTCAATACACAGACGCCCTGTCAATCGTGGACCGCTACAGTAAGCTGGGAAGCGAATTCTCCGTCTCCGCACAGGATTTAGGCGCAGGCATGTCCAATGCCGCTTCTGCCCTCGCCCTTGGGGGCACTGACTTAAATAAAGCCCTCGCAATGCTCACCGGCGGCGCTGAGATTACACAGTCTGCTAGTGACCTTGGAAACACCCTCAAGGCAGGACAGCTCCGTATCCAGGGAATGAAGGACAGCCTGGAGGCCCTCGGCGAAGAAACAGAAGGCATGGGTTCTGTAGGCGAAATCCAGGCCCGTATTAAGGAGCTTACAAAGGGGCAGGTAAATATCATGGATTCCTCCGACCCTTCCAGGGTCAGGGATTACTATGACATCCTGCAGGATGTTTCAAAGGTATGGGACAGCCTGAAAAACACGCAGCAGACCGATTTGCTTGAAACTATGTTCGGAAAATCCGGCAGTAACCAGGGTGCTGCCCTGATAAAAGCCTTCCAGTCCGGACAGGTGCAGAAGGCCTATGACGCTTCCTTACACGCTGACGGTTCCGCCATGCAGGAACAGGAGAAGTGGATGGACAGCATGGACGCAAAGCTCCAGCAGTTCCACGGCCAGTTCCAGGAGCTGTCCACCACAGCCCTTGACTCTGATTTCCTGAAGGGCGCCATAGATGCAGGGACCGGATTATTAGACATTTTAACACAAATTGCAGATGTGGGAGGGACAATACCTCTTATATTAGGCGCTGTCGGAGGCGTAAAGTTATTTAAGAACTTAGATCACCAAAAGGTGCTTAGAAATTTTCCTATATTTTTAAGCGGGTCTAGTATAGATAAGGAAATGATAAGATGGTTCAGATTACAAGTCTATATGTTTGGGAGTTCTAAAAGAAACCAACGAGGAGTAATTGCTGGAACTGATGCTCATGAATATCCTACTAAAGCGGAATTGGCGACAATAGACGTAAATGGGCGAAATGCAGAAAAAACAGGATATTCGGCATATGGTAATTTGTGTGCAAACATGAAGTGTGCCTAAGTGCCGTTAACAAGGCAGAAATCAGCCGCACACATTCTCAGGATATGATTCTAACAATATAACCCCTATAAACGGGACTAAATTTGTGAATGAGAATGGATGTTCAACGACTACCGATCCTCAGAGTATTTCCTGCCTTATTGGAAATGCTTTTAAGGTATAGTGAGATATGGGAGTTTGCAAGTTCTCTCATATATCTTTTGTAAAATTATATTTTACACTACTAGAAAAAACTGCCGTCTAAGTTAAAAGACGATAACCAGTGTAATCTCCGATTATTTTTGAACAGTATATTCCTTCATGCTGTCTTGTTTTAACAAGAGGGAGAATAAGGCTACCACAAATGTCTGCATTTAGGATTATTGCACTGCCACTGCTTTCCTATTTTCCTGGATAAAATGCCAAAACCGGCAATTGATGCAGCCCGATTCAATGAACCAATTTTTGAGATATTAGTTGAACCGCACATTGGACATTTAGGTTTTGACGCCAGCATTGCACGCTGTTTCTGATTAAATTCTGACATTGATTCGCCATCAAATGATTCTAATGTAAAATCAGACTCTATTAATTGGTATAGAAAATGACGTGCTTGCTTTGGAGTTAAATCTAATTTCCTGTATACTTGTTCTTTGAACCCACTTGAATCTAGAAAAATCTTGTCATTTATATATTTGCCCCTTATTTTTATATCATCCATTTCAGGAGCATAATATTTTCTATAAAGCTGAAATATATTCTCGTCAAGAGACATTAATTCATCTTTTATCCAAGTAATATCTTTTATTTCTTGGTTTATTTTACAAACAATTTTACTATGATCATGGACAAGTGCAAACTCTTTAATTTTATCCATGGGACATCCGCAGTTAGGACACTTATCAGCATACTCTGATACATCATTTCCACATTCATAACACTTTAGCAAAGACATTATAATCCCTCACTTCACATAATAATCAAAATATTATGTGAGAAATTATAACATATAATGTCGCTTAATGATACAGGGAAATTTATAGATTCTATAAAAAGAATAGGTGGAATTGATAAATCTTTAGATATTACATCACAAGCTAAAGCAATAATAGAAACTCTTGAAGATGTTGATAATATTGATGATGTTTCTAGAATCCTACAACTATCTGGGGTTTCAAAGGAACTTGGGAGTGCTGTATTAAATGGAAGTCAATTTAAAGATAGACTTAATGACATAGCCGATGCTGCAACTGGCCTGACAGTAGGAGAAAAAGCTCTCTCTGGACTAGCTGGTAAAGGCATGAAAGCTACAAATATATTTAAAGGTTTATGGAATGTTCTGTCAACCAACCCGGTAGCCTTTATTACTACTGGCCTGACCATTGGCATGACAGCCTGGGAGATTTACAACAAATCCGTCCAGGAAAGTATTGAAAGGGCCACAGAGGCGGCATCCTCATGGAAGGAGTCCAACGCTGTTTTAAGTGAGCAGATTGCAAAATATAAAGAGCTTAAGTCTCAGCTGGATTCCGGCACTCTTACTCCGGCGGAGGAATATGAAACCAGGAAGCAGATTCTTGAAATCCAGACACAGATAACCAGCCAGTACGGACAGCAGGCATCCGGGATTGACCTGGTTAACGGAAGCCTCAAAACACAGCTCGGCCTGTTACAGCAGATTTCCTCTGAAAATGCCCAGAAAATGCTGAATGAGAACCGGAAAGAATATAAAACTGCTGAAAAAGAAATGAACAGGAAACGTAATTACCGTGTTGCTGATGTTACAAATGCAATGTCTGACATTGACAGCTCGGGCAAGCCATCGGCGTTTGCAAAAGAATTAAGGGATATCATTAATTCTTATGACGAAATCAAGTTAATGGCGGATGATTCCGGTATGTATATTGATTTTACGGGAAATGCAGAACAGGCAGATGAAATCATAAACAAATTTATGAATGATGTTGGAAAGGCTTCCAACTTAGAGGGCGGAAATTTCGCCTCCGCAATACTTGATTCTGCTTCAGAAGCATTAACGAAAAACCAGAAGGTCCTTGACGATTACCAGGATAATTATAAAACATTCCTTCAAATGGATATGCTGTCAAAGGGAACAGGCAGCGGTTCTGTCGCAGACGTATTTAACCAGTATACGGAGGCAGTGGAAAACTACAACAACGCCATTTCCAGCGGGAATACGGACAGCATCAATAAAGCCCGCGCAGATTTTGCGTCCCTAAGCAGTGAAATGGATACGCTCCTGTCCAAAGATGGGAATTCAAAGTATGCCGCGCTGTTTGACGATGTAACAGAACAGCTGAATACCGCCGGTATTAAGATGTTCGATTTCGAAGAAGCATTGAACGGCAAAGCAGGCGGCAGCAACCAATTTAATAAAATCTCCGGCGATATCAGGGACACTTCCGAAAGGCTTAAAGAATTAAAAATAGATGCTGTAGAAGCTATGACTGCCCTTGTTACAGAAGGCAGCCAGACAGGGGAAAATGAGTTGTGGACGCTTGCCAAAGCATGGGGATTAAGCGCAGAATCCTCAAAAGAGGAAATGCAGGCATTTGTTGACATTCTCTCCCGGACAGGCATCGTAAGCGGTGAGGCCGGGGACTTCGCAGAGGACGCCTCAAAGTCGTTTGATTCCTTTTCTTCAACAGTACAGAAATCCGCAGCCAATTTTGAAGCACTCAAATCCATCATGGCAGAATCCGTTTCAGGCTCTGGAATATCCGCAGAGCATGTAAACGCGTTCAGGGAGATGTTCGGGGCAGATGCGGATAAGGCGCTGGAGAAAACAGCAGGCGGCTACCACCTCAATAAAACAGCTTTGGCCCAGCTGCAGGCCCAGATGGGTGAAATAACCAAAGCGGATTACCTGACAGCACTAAGCGACCAGTATACAGAGCTGCAGAACATAGAGGGACAGATTGCGGCAGCCGAGATTTTCGGTCAGGATACATCAGGCCTGGAAGCATCAAGGAATGGTATTCTTGAAAATATCTCTTCATTGCAGGAGCTGCAGTATCAGTACGAAACGGCATCCTCCGCATACCAGCAGTGGCAGTCAGCCATGGCCGGCGGGGAAGAAGGCGATAAGTATGACTCCATATACAATAACCTGGGAAAAGCCGGGGAGCTGTATGATGAGGGACTTACAGGCACAAATAAATTCAGGGAATTCGCTGACCTTATGTCAGACAAGGATTTATCAACAGCATCAAATGAAGAGGTTGTAAGAGCCTATGAAGAAGCGCTGCCTAATATCCAGAGATTTTTTACAGCGGGGCAGGAAGGGGCATATAATTTCCTGCAGGAGGTTGAAAACATCAACTCTGAATGGGCGCATATGAATGAAGACGGCTCATGGGATCTGAACTTTGGCGAAGGCAATGACCAGGCGGTTGCTGACATGCTCCATATAGATGTTGAAGCTGTACAGGCAATCCTCGGAAAGCTTAATGATTATGGGTTCGAGATACACCTTGACGAGCCGTCTGCATCCCTTGAAGCATTAAAAACCCAGGCGGAATCCGCAAATGAAAGCTTAAAAAGCATGGGTGAGGACCTGCTGATAGATTTTGGTGCGGAAAGCTATGAAAGCGTGGATAGCCAGATTTCACTGCTAAGGGAGTATATAGATGAAGTTCAGGATTCCGATTTGGAGCTTGACGTTAAAACGGATACTTTGGAGGACGCGAATTCCATTCTTGAATATTTCGTTGCCCGCAAACAGGAAATCGGAGAAAATGGAGACATTGATATTGCATTTGATATAGATGAGAGTGAACTCCAGTCCGGTTATGATACCCTAAGCCAGCTGAAAAGCGGCCTTGAGAATCTGCAGGGCAAGACAGGCATTGATAAAGCAGTCCTGGAGGCAGACATTAATAGCTGTGTCGCACAGATTGAGACAATGTCTCCCGAGCTGAAGGTGGCCCTTGGTATTCAGAACATGAGTACAGACCAGATAAAAGCAGGGCTGCTGAATGGTACGGTGGAAGTTCCCGTAAGTGCAGATACGGCACAGGCCAATAGTAGTATTGGCGGTATAAAAAATAACAAGATCGAGGATAAAAATGTGACTGTTACAGCAAATACAGTACAGGCATCCTTTTCGTTAGCGATTGTAAGAGGTTATTTGTCTGGTATTACAGATAAAACCGTCACTGTTACAGTCAACAGGGTATCAAACAGCTCCTGGACAGGAAGCGGTGCGGCGCCAAATGCCAGCTTACAGGGCCCTGCAAGCATACAGGGTACTGCATTTATAGGCGGTAACTGGGGAAATCCCATAGCTGGCAAAAAGTTAGTGGGTGAGCTTGGCAGGGAGATAATCGTGAACCCGCATACAGGCCGCTGGTATACAGTAGGCGACAACGGAGCCGAATTTGTAGAGGTTCCAAAGGATGCAATTGTATTCAATCACCTGCAGTCAGACAGTTTATTAAAAAATGGCCGTGTATTAGGACGCGGGCAGGCACTGGCGGGCGGAACGGCATATTCATCAGGTTCAGGAAGGTTCAATGTCGGAGGCAGCGGCAGCAAATCCTATTCTTCATTTTTAGATAATATGGCTTATACTAGTAATACTGCCGCCGCAGGCGCCGTATCTTCCGCGGCCTCCTCCATGGCGCAGGCCGCCGAGGATTTAAAGGACTTTATCACGCCATGTCTGATGAGCTGGATACTATCCTCTCGGACACGGAATATGAGATCATCCACAGCGCAGACAAGCAGCAGTCCGTGATCCAGAGCATGCTGCAGAACGTTGTATCCATGTACTCTTCCGCCTACGGCAAAATCAATGAAATCATCCACAATACCGGATGGGTGGGAAGCGCAGGCTTCCAGTACAATCAGTCAGAATTAGGCACACAGGAAGGCGCTGCCAATCAGGTATCCCATGCCGTGCAGCATCAGACCAGCACAGGTTCCTCCGGCACGGCCCAGGGTACGGTTACGGCTCCTGTCAGAAACAACGATTCCTTCAATCAGAAATTTGAACAGGAAATCTACCAGGATCCCAATGTAAATAACCGTCCTGTTGCAGAATTAAAGCTTTCCCAGAAGTCAGTTACCCTTGAGGAAGGCAAGTCCACAAGCGTATCCGCACAAATCCGGCCCACAGATGCGAAAAATAAGACGCTGTCATGGAAATCCTCTGATGAAAGAATAGCTTCCGTATCCGGCGGAACCATCAGGGCCATAAAGCCCGGCTCCTGCCAGGTAACGGCATCCACAACTGACGGAAGCGGCATCAGCGCAAGCATCGGCGTAACAGTCACAAAGAAACCCGACCCGCCGAAGCCGGTTGTAAATACGCCATCTTCTTCCGGCGGTGACGGCAGACCTCATGTTGGTGACAGAGTAACTCTTTTAGCAGGGCAGTATTATTATAACAGCTCATGGGGAAACTCGCCTGTAGGGAATCGCTATGCCGGTGAAGTAGGAGGCGTAATCATTGACGAATATTCAGGCGTAGAATACGGAGGCCAGTCAGGGAATCATGGATCTTTTGGGATACATATCAAAGGTGCAGATGGTAAATATGGTGACCTTGGATGGGTATCACTGGACCAGATTACAGGATACAGTAAGGGTACAAGAAAGGTTCCTAAAGACGGCTTTGCCCTGTTTGACGAGACTGCCGGCGGGAAATCAGCCCCGGGTTCAGAAGTAATTGTAACCAAATACGGAACCTTAAAACAGTTTGACGCCGGTGATAGATTTTCTGTTCTGTATGGATTGCAATGCCATGTCTGCTGATTTTCAAATAGTAAATGCCATAGATATTAATTCTTGATATGGATAGCCTGTTTTTGCATATATAGGCTTGATGTGTGTTTCTATATAGGTGAAGAGCCTGTTCTAATCCTGATATACCGTATTGCTCTAAGAAAGAGGATAGGTTGTCATAAAGATTCTTATTTGTGGAAAATTCCTGTATCCAGTTCATGTTATTTATCCTTTGTATTTTTTATCCTTCTACCTATTAATACACATCAGTAACGAAAAACTTACATGAAAATATGAGGTTTTTGAGGGAAAGTGTTCTGAATATCCTGATATGCTGTGAGTGGTGCGGAATGTGCTGTGTCGGAGAATGTCGGGAATTGTAAGAAAATGGAAGAGAGGGTAAAATAATTAAAAATAAAGAAGTAAACAAAATTGGTTGTTTGATGAAGGGAAAAAAATAAATAAATAGGTGTTAGTGTTAAAACTACAGACAAAAGCACTTTGCTTAATCAAAAAAAGAAAAGGAGGAGGTCTAATATCAGCGTTAGTATTTGGAGCGTTAAAATGGAAAAAAGGATTACTTACTACAGTAGCTTTCTAGGGGCTTGTATTGGGCTTTTTAGGTGGGGTAATTATGGCTTTTTCACTGGCATGTGTTTTTCTTGGGGCAAGTCAATTAGCTCCACATGGAAAGATTGTTATATAAAATTTAGAAATAGTTTATAATGTGTATTATTTTTATATAGGGGCTTAATCAGGAAAAACAGATTTGGTTAAGTCCTTATTTTTCTCTTATTCTTTAAGATATTTGCACAAAGGAGACTATTTAGTTTACAGCACAAACTAAAACAGATATCATAACCCCTGATCTCCCTCACACTTTACATACCGGCAAATATCTTCAATCTGGCAATCAAAAAGTTTTTAAAAGAGTAATGGATTATGAAGCGTATGCAAATAATTCATTACGATAGTAGTCTTTATTTATATTACAGTCTTCTATTTATAAAAAGACGGCTGATTCTGCACACTGTAGTGTGACATACTTTGCCATTTTTTCAACAAGTATATCACACTGTGATGTGATATACCTTAAAAATCTATCACAATGTCTGATCATCATCTGATGGAATATACTTGCAGATGTCCTCAATCTGACAGTTAAGAATTCTGCAAAGGTCTGGAGTGTACTGGTGGACATATGGTGCCTGTTATCGTAAAATAAATAATATGTCACAAGGGGAACTGGCAGAAAGATTAGATACAACACGTCAGGCCGTATCTTATTATGAGAAAGGGTTAAGAGACTGTTCATTTGATGTACTGCTTGAGATTGCAGAGCAGTTCGGAGTTAGTACGGATGATTTGCTGAGATGAGGAATGGATGGAATACTAACAATAGATATAACAACGATTATTCCTTTGAGAAACTATTTCGTTTACTGCTTGTACCACAGATATAATTCATATCGACATCATAAAATTTGGCAAGCTTAATCAAGGCATCAACAGGGATACGTGTTTTGCCAAGTTCATAATCAGCGTATGTGCGCTGTCCAATATTTAAGATGTCTGCTATCTGAGTCTGCGTATAATCGTTATCTTCACGTAGAGCACGGATGCATTATGTTTGAAAAATTTATATATACCAGTAAAACGGGCAAAAAAGTTTTGTTACTATATTTTGGGCAGTGACATTGATTTTTATGAGGAATTTGTAATGGAATTACCGGATGAAGAACAGGAGAAATTTTTTGACGCTAATCCTGATTTTATGTGTGATTTTCCTGTGAGATGTGATAAAATATATTTACTGAAGGATCGTATGTTCCGTGGAATTCTGAGGAAGATTAAGAGATGTGAGGGAGAAAAAAGACAATGAGAAAAATAATTATTATGTTGATTCTTAGTTTGGGCGTATCTGGGATAGTTACCGGATGTAATTCAGAAAAAAGTTATTATGATAAAGGAGTAAAAGCACAAGAAAATGAGAATTATGAGGAAGCAATTGAGTATTTGAAACAGGCAGGAGATTATGAAGATGCTGAGGAACGGCTAAAAGAATGTGAACATTTAAAAGATATTGAAAATGATACTACTCCACCTGTAATAAGTGGTATTGAAGAAGGAGCAGTTATTGAGGTTGAATACGGGCAGGACTTTAATTTAGAGAATTATTTAAATGAGGCAATGGTTATTGAAGATGATATAAGCGGAATATTAACACAATATTCTTTTTCAATTTCTAATCAAATCATGAGTGCGAATAGTGCAGATATTGATACAACTAAAGGGGGCGAATATCCAGTTGCACTTAGTATATCTGATGAAGCAGGAAATGAATCCAAAGTTAATTTTGTTTTAAAAATCAAAGGATTACATGTATCAAAAGAAAATCCTAATCCTGTTATATATAAAGGAGAATACGGGAAGGTTATATTATCAGATATTCGCTATGGCAGAGAAGCAGGTGTACAGGGATATCATTTCACGTTTGATATTGAAAATAGAACACAAACAGATATGGCAGTATCTTTGGGTGATGCATATATTAATAATATTAAGATTTCGGCATATACTGATATAACAAGTATTGAGGCGGGAAGAAATGGAACGATGGAATCTAATATTAGAGAGCAGGATATGACAGCAGAAATGGAGGGTTTTACTCAAATAGAATCTAAAATTTATATTTCAACAAATGTTATGTTTGGTGAGGCATATTTATCTATACCGGTAATTATTGACAGAGATGCTGTGAATTAAAGAAAAGAGTTCGTTCGGTAACTCTTGAAAATTAAGCTGATGTATGGGAACAACACCTATGTGCGCATACAGATCAAGCTCCATTTTTAGATATGTAAAGTACCCCCTATACCTTTATCACCTACCGCCCACCTACACCCATACAAGCCGAAATAAACCCATTTAACGCAAAATAAAGCCCTATATTAGACCAATAAAAGGAGCGTGGCAGACTAGGACAAACATCTTTTAAATCTGTCAAGCTCCTTCTCTAATGCCAATATATAAATGAGAATTATTATCAATTAGAATTAATCTTATACAGTCTATTCCATCAGCACATCCACCCTGTAGAGAAAATCATCAGTATAATTAGTATCGGAAACGTTGTGATTATGGGTTAAATTAAAAGAGCTACTTGAAAATCAGGTAGCTCTATTGTATAATTTACTCAGAAAGTGATCGGAATTGAATTTCCGATTGCCCTCAGTAGAATAATCTATTTTGAAATAGCATTCACTTTAGGCGGTGGGATGCTATTTCTTTTTATGGTTGTCTATGTACGACAATGCCGAAAATAACACGAGCAACAATGTAAGAACTTCCATTATACTCATAGGGCATCACCCTCTTTCGTAGGACTAGAGGGCATCCATCGGAAAATCGCATCCTGTTTCTTTTAGATTATACAATCTGATTATAACATGAGGATGAATGGCAGACAATGAGAATTTAAGATAATAAAAGTATCAGAAAAACAAACCGATGGCTTAAACTATCTATAGTAGTTTAGCCATCGGTTTCTCTTTTATCCAAATATTCTGGATACTCTATCGAACAGATTTGTTTCTTCATTTTTGCGCATCATAAACAGCATGCTCATGCACTGACAGAGA
>CATBDC010000012.1 GCA_949502235.1 uncultured Lachnospiraceae bacterium
AAAATAGGTTCCCTGAGGTTTGACCAGAGCCTGGCTAACGGGGAGGATACCCTGTTTATTTACTATTTTATCCGCAGGCAGATACATGCGGTTTATATCAGGAAGGACTGGTATTATTACAGGATACATGCCGGAAGTGTTACCCAGTCCCGGGGGATGGCATGCCGGAGCAGCTATTTTGAGAGCAGCAGGCGGATTAGGGACGAGGAATTCGTAAGAGGAAGCTTTGATTTTGCACTTAAGTGGGAGAGGCTTCTGGCTGTACAGATGCAAAAAAACTATCAGACCCTTAAAGAAACCGGGGACAGGCAAGAGCTAAAGAGGCTTAAGGCAAAAGGGGCAGAGGAAAGGCAGCATCCGTTGTATGGACGCCTGCTTTTAAGCGAAAGAGTTATGTTTTGGCTCTGCTTCATTTGTTACCCTCTCTACTGCCCGGTAAACCGGGCGCTGCCGTCACTGCTTAAAATAAAGGAGAGATTTAGAATGAAAAAGGATGATACACAGATAGGGATTATTACGTTCCACTGCTCCAATAATTATGGCGCCATGCTGCAGGCGTACGCTCTTCGGAGGTTCCTGTACTGCCATGGACGAAGGGCAGATATTGTCCGTTTTGAGCCCTTTTATATGACAGGAAGGCACTGGTGGATTCCATATGCTCCCATTAAGGGCTTAAAGGGGCGCATATGGGGTGTATTTAATATGTGGAACGGCCTTTTAGCCCATCTTAGGACAAAGGAGGATTTTGCTGCGCAGCGGGCCAACATGAATTATTTCCGGTATAAATATCTTGTGGATAAAAGAAAGCCCAGGATAATAACGGAAAAAGGTCTTGAAGGGCTTCCTTATCATTATTACATAGTGGGAAGCGATCAGATTTGGAATCCGGATATTACATGCGGACTGCGGAAGGCTTATTTTGGAGCATTTAAAAATAAGAAAAAGGAGAAAGTGATTTCCTATGCGGCAAGCTTCGGAGGAGCAGAGCTTAACGCCTGCCATGATGAGAGGTTTGCTAAGCTGGTTTCTTATGTGGATGCCGTATCCGTCCGTGAGGATGCCGCGGTTCCCTATGTCCAGAGGTTTTGCGAAGGGAAGGTGACGGCGGTTTTAGATCCGGTATTTTTCCTTAAGAAGGAAGCCTGGCAGAGGGCAGAGAGGATTCCGGAGAAAGCCCGGGAGGGCAGATATATTTTTTTATATGTCACAGAACCTAACAAGACCATGTCTGCCTATGCAGAGGAGCTTAAGGAGGAAACAGGGCTTCCGGTCATAGAGGTGCGGGCCGGACAGCAGGGCACGGATGCAGGCTTTACCGTAGACTATACGGCAGGGCCTTCAGAGTTTTTAGGATATATCCATAACGCAGAGTATGTGGTGTCCAACTCCTTCCATGCGGCAGCGTTCAGTATTATTTATGAAAAGAAGTTTCTTATCTTCGTCCACAGAAGCCTGGGGGCAAGGGTGAGAAATATTCTGAAGCTTCATGGTCTTTCTGAAAAACTGTGCGGGGAGGGTGAGATTCCTGACATTCATGAACCTGTGGACTGGGAAGCTGTGAGACAGAAAACGAGAGAGAACGTAAAGATATCAGGTGAATTTTTATTAAAAAATTTAAACGTCAGGGGGCAGGCATGAGAAGCTTATACATAAAAAAGGAAGATTGCTGCGGCTGCGGCGCATGTGTGGATATCTGCAGGAGGGGTGCAGTCAGAATGATGATTGACAGGGAGGGCTTCAGATACCCTAAAATCGATGGCAGTCTATGCGTGGACTGCAGGCAGTGCGAAAAGGTATGTCCGGTAAAAAAGAAAGCCCAAAGTATGGAAAGGAATCCGTCCCGGAAGTATTTCGCCGTACAGGTAAAGGACGAAGAGGTCCGGCGTTTAAGCTCCTCGGGAGGAATGTTTCCGGTTTTGGCAAAGTATGTCATAAACAGGCAGGGAGTTGTTTACGGCGCTTCCTACGGAAGGAATATGAAGGTGGTACACAAAGGAATCCATACGATGGAGGAGCTTGACGCAGTTAAGCGGACAAAGTATGTGCAAAGCAGCCTGAAAGGCGTCTACCGGGAAATAGAGACGCAGCTTAAGGATGACAGATGGGTGCTCTTTTGCGGCACTCCCTGCCAGGCACAGGGGCTTAAAGATTTTCTGAAAACACCTTATCCAAAGCTTATCCTTACAGATCTCATCTGCTATGGGGTGCCCTCCCCTGGTATATGGCGATCCTATGTAAAGAGTCTTGAAAAAAAGCGGGGCGGGAGAATGACAGATTTTTCCTTCCGGGACAAAAGGAACAGGGATAACGGACATATGTGCTCTTATGAAATCGGCGGAAATGAATACAGCGGTTCTCTTTACAGTGATCCCTATTGCAGAATGTATTTTTCCAATCATATACTGCGGCCTTCCTGCCATATATGCAGGTTTTGTACCATAGAGAGAGAAAGTGATATTACAATCGGTGATTTCTGGGGTATTGAGAAGGTGAGGCCGGATATGGATGACGGTATGGGGACCTCTGTGGTGATTCTCCATACGGAAAAGGCACGGGAAATCTGGGAGGCGGTCAGAGAGGAGCTTTCCTGGTTTGAATGTGAAAAAAAGGATGTACTGCAGCCAAGGCTTACAGGACCGTCCGGTGCGGCTAAAAGCCGCAGGATATTTATGGCATGTTACAAAGCGCTGCCTTTTTCCGTATTTCAGAAGCTGTATATTCTGTCTGCGTCAGGCAGGACGTTCATAAGGAGGCTTTTCGGATGGTAAAAATGTTTCAGTATCTGACAGGAATATTGGATGAAAGAGAGCAGAAAACATGGAAGATATATGCGGCTTTAAGCCTCATAAGCCCGGTTGTAGATATTTTCAGTTTTTCCGTGATTATTTATATAATTAATATTGTGGTGCGTGAGAACAGGGCATCCAAAGGGCTTACGGCTTTTACGGTTTTCATGGTGCTTGTTTCAGCATTAAAGGGATTGTTTGAACTATATAAAAGCAGGATTGCAAATCGTTTTGTCTATGACGGCGCCCAGAAGCTGTCCATGGAGATATATGAGCTTTTGATCAAAGAGGAGCTTGTGGAGCACAACAAAAAGAGCGCCATGCAGGCTCTTAATATGGTCCGCAATGATACGACAAGCTGCATCCAGATCATTGTGGACTGTATCGGGGTCGTGATAAATGCAGTTACAATGGCCGGCTACGCGGTACTGCTTATCTATGTTTCCAAATGGATAGGAGTGGTAAGCAGCATCATTCTTCTCATTCTTATGGCTGTGGTTTTTGTGCAGATGCGGGCGCGGATGCGGGTATATGGAGAGAAAAGCAGGGAATTGTCCATTAAGGCAAACTCCCAGATTACTATTGCATTCGGCTCGTTTAAAGAGATGAAGATTGACGACCGTTCGTCCTATGTTTTAAATAAATACATAGATGCCAGTCAGGCATATGCAAGGGTGCAGGGAGACTACAAGTATAAAATCAGCAGTATCGGCGTGATTTTGCAGAATTCCATCATGGCAGTTTTATTTATGATACTGGCAGTGATCCTTGTATTCGGGACAAATCTATCGGCTGTCCTCGCGCCCATGGTGGTATATATTACGGCGCTGGTGCGTATGCTGCCTATGGCGTACGGCATACTGAACGGAATGAATAATGTAGAATTTGGTGAAAAAGCGTATCATGAATTAAGGGAATGTATGGCGGGTTATGGCAGAATTAAGGAGGAAGAAAAACGTCAGGAAGGTATCAGGCAGAAGAAGCTGACACTTAAAAAGGGCGTTTCAGTGAGGAACCTGACCTTTGGCTATACAGATAAAATTAAGATTTTTGAAAATGCCTCCATAGATATTCCGGTAGGATGTTCCATTGCGATCATAGGGGCGTCAGGCGCGGGAAAGACAACCTTTGTGGATCTGCTATTAGGGCTTTTGACGCCTGACGGCGGAAGTGTCTGGTTTGATGATTATGATATCGTGGCTCATTCGGATATGGAAGGGCCATGCGCGGCAGATATGGGTCAGCTTATCAGCTATATTCCCCAGACAGTATATCTGAACGGGGAAACCGTACGGAACAATGTGGCCTTTTTTGAGGATGAAGTGGATGACAAGCGTGTCATCGAATGTCTGAAATGTGCCCAGATATGGGAGGACATCCAGAGGATGCCGGACGGGGTTCATACACTGATTGGAGAAAACGGAACCGCCATTTCAGGGGGACAGAGACAAAGGATTGCACTGGCAAGGGCTCTTTATAAGGATTTTGAGCTTTTGGTTATGGATGAGGCCACGGCGGCTCTTGATATGGAGACAGAGAAGGCAGTCATTGACTCTATCCGCCAGATAAAGAAGGATAAAACGCTGATTATGGTGACGCACCATATGAGTCTGGCAAAAGAATGTGACCTTGTATATAAGATTGAAAACAGGAAAATCATTAAGGTCAGGGCATAAGGGGGATAAAGGATGAAAAAGAAAGGACAGAACTATGAATCAGGAAGGGTTTCTATTGTTACTCCGGTTTATAACGGGGAAAGGCATCTTTGGAGGGTGCTGGATTCCGTCCTTGCCCAGACCTATCCTTCCATAGAGATGATACTGGTGGACGATGGGTCTAAGGACGGCACGGTAAGGACTGCCGAAAGCTATAGGGGGAAATTTGCGGATAAGGGCTATGATTACCGTATTGTGCAGGCAGAGCATAAAAACGCGTCTGCGGCAATTAATGAAGGCCTCCCCTTTGTGTCAGGGGAATATCTTATCTGGCCGGACAGCGATGACATACTGGAGCCGGAATCGGTAGAGCGAAGGGCAGAGTTCTTAAAGGAAAATCCCCAGTATCAGTGTGTCAGATCCCTGTCCTATTACTTTCAGGAGGAGACAGGAGAAAAAAGTGACAAGGCAGACGAGCAGAGAGGGGATCTGAATAAGGAGGACTTATTCTGGGATATTTTAGAGTCCAAAACCTTTGTGTGCTGCGGCTGCTATATGTTAAGGACAGAGAGTTTTTTTGATATTTATCCGGACAGAAGGATACCGGAATATCATGTGGGACAGAATTTTCAGATGCTTCTGCCCTTTATGTACCGGCATAAATGCCCTACCATAAAAGAGGAGCTCTATGGAGTGTCCATAAGGGAGGGAAGCCACTCCAGAACAGCCCTTACACAGGAACAGGAGGAGAAAAAGTACAGGGAGTACGAAAGACTGGCAGATGATATTGTAAAGCTCTGCCAGATAAGAGATAAAGAGTCAAGAAACCGTATCATCTGCTGGAAGGCGGCACGCAGGTATAAGATTTCCCTGAAATACGGAAACAAAAAAGCCGCCTTGCGCTCCCTTGGATGGCTTAGGCGCTGCGGCGGCTTCCGTATCAGCGAGGCTTTAAAAGAGATTATCTGGCTGTACTTTGTAAACGGATGGGTAGAAAAAAATATCTACCCGGTCTACCAGAAGATTACAGGCTGCTTTTCCCGTTCAGGTAGGAGAAGCTGATCCGGCAGATCAGGGCTGTCACAGGCCAGCATCTTACGCGGACGAAAAAGACGAGCACTTTTCTGGGCAGAATACCGGTTTTTTGGTTGTACCTCAAAGCTCTCCTGTAGATACTGTTTTTCATAAGCCTCTGGCACAGCCTGCGGTTAACGCGGTACGGCCTGGGGCTTAAGGGGCTGAATATCTCCCAGACAAGGACGTATGTCATATTTTCAAGAGCATAAGAATAATACTCTTTTTCAAGAAGGGAGAGCATATGGTTATCCTCTAAAAGCTGCTTTAAATCTTTTAAAAGCCTCTCATGGTTGCGGAAAAGTCCTGCCTTAAAGCCGTGGGTTGCGGAGCCTGTGTGAATGTCATAAAAGTAGACAGTAGAGGGAATATACACACAGGAGCGGGCCTTTAGCTGATATTCCATGTTAAAGAGCAGATCCTCGCCGATAGTCAGGCGTGTGGAAAAATGGATGGAATACTGATCGATTATGGACTTTTTGAAGGCTCTTGCACAGGGGGAACGGAAATCAGCGTTTCCCTGGGGAATAAGCCTCCTTGGAACAAGGATCCTTTTCACCAGCTTAAGCATCTGCCGTCCTTTAAGGAAAAGAGGCTTAGGAGGATGGGCAGAAGGGGTATCATCTTTGGCGGAACTGGCATAATCAAATAATAAGAAATCGTATCCCTTATATTCTTCCTGTGCGATGATGCCAAGAAAGTCCTTTGAGATATAGTCATCAGAGTCAACAAATACAATCCATTCTCCGCAGGCCTTCTCAATTCCGCTGTTTCTTGCGGCGGAGACTCCCTGATTTTCCTGATGAAAGACCTTTATACGGCTGTCCTTAAGGGCATATTCCAGACATATGCCAGGACTTCCGTCCGTGGAGCCGTCATTAATTAAGAGGATCTCAAAGTCAGAATAATCAGACCCGAGGACGGAATCGATACAGCGGCGGAGATATTTTTCTGTATTATAAACAGGTATTATTACGGAAATCATTTTTTCCCCTTTCTTTATGGACATAAATATATATTTAATATAGTATAGTGATCATAAAAAATCAATGGAAATACATTAGATAAGGAGCAGTGGACAGATTGGACAAGAAAATGAAGAAAAAATATCTTTTATATGGGGCAGCGGCCTTTATTATCATTCTTGCGGCGGCAGCAGGATTCTTTTTTACGCGGGATAAGGGGAAAGCGCAAACGGAGCAGGAAGAAAGCGATGAACCGGCCATTGATAATCCGGATATCCGGGTGCTGCTGATGACAAATGAATTTGCGGATATTACCCATCCGGTTATGGAGGTTTCGGCGGCAGGAGGGATGGAGATTACCTGGGGAAAGGAGAAGCAGGAAGTGAAGGCCGCAGAAGTGGTAAGCTTTGCACCGGATGATGAGAAATTCGGGGAAAACAGAGAGACTGCCATACGGATACAGGCAAAGGACGGAGGGGAGGTTACGTTAAACAGCCTTCAGAGGGCTTACGGGACTCCTTCCTATGCGGGGATTATCGAGCTACGCTCCACCCAGGAGGGAATCGTGGTGATTAATGAGCTTCCTCTGGAAAAATACCTGTGCAAGGTTGTCCCCAGCGAGATGCCCTTTTATTTCGAGCCGGAGGCCCTTAAGGCCCAGGCAGTATGCGCGCGCAACTTTACCTATCAGCAGATGAAAACAATGGCATACCCTGAGTATGAGGCTCATATAAACGACAGCACCAGATATCAGGTGTATGGAAACTGTCAGGAGGATGAGGCGACAAATAAGGCGGTAGAGGAGACAAAAAACCAGGTGCTCCGCTATGAGGGAAGGCTTATTGAAACCTTTTATTTTTCCACCTCCTGCGGATATACAACGGGACTTGAGGCATGGGGAACAGAAGAAAACGAGGCAGGCCGGTACCTGAAATCCGTAGAAGTAAAGGATAAGGACAAAGATTACGAGGCAGAGCTTCCCTGGTACCGGTGGGAGATTAAGATCCCGGCGGATTCATTGGCAGAGCTTGTGAGCGCCAATACACAGACAGATATCGGGACCCTTAAAGATATAAAGATCACAAAGACAGGAGAAGGGGGAATCGCCCTGCAGATACAGGCCATAGGGGACAAGGGAACTGTAACTGTGGATACAGAAAATAAAATACGAAAGGCTTTAGGCGGCAGCGCGGCGGAGGTCGTAAAGCAGAACGGCGAGGCAGAGCCTGCATCCGCTCTTCTGCCAAGCGCTTTCTTTAAAATTAAAAAGGAAGGGGATGCATTTGTAATTTCGGGGGGAGGCTTAGGCCACGGAATCGGCATGAGCCAGAACGGCGCAAATGAGATGGCAAAGAAAGGGAAAAGCTATGAGGAAATACTGACCCTGTTTTTTAAGGATGTAAAGCTTGAGGACGGGGAGGATAAGAAATAAATGTTTACGTTTGTAGTTACCTGCTATAATCAGGCAGAGGTAGTCAGATACGCGCTGGAAAGCATCAAATATCAGATTGAAAATTTTGGAAAGGGGCAGAGCTTCCAGCTTATTGTCACGGATGACGGTTCAGAGGATGAAAGCCGTCAGGTCATTGGAAGGTGGATTTCGGAAAATCAGAAGCTTTTTGCAAGGACAGATAAGCTTTTCAGAAAAAAGAACGCAGGAATCTGCCGGAGCTATGTGAAGGCGCTAAGGCTTGTAGAGGGCGAGAGGTTCCTTGTGTTAAACGGCGATGACCTACTTGCTCCCTATAGTGTGTTTGAGGTTACAGATCTACTAGAGGAATATGATATAGTCTGTACTGCGTTTTTAAAATTTAAGGGAGACGGAGAAATTATCTGCTCCTATGGAACCTATCTGGAGGTAGTGCTGCAGCAGTTTATTAAAGGGAGGCTTCTTAACAGAGCGGTCAGGCTGGGATGTCCCATTATGGGGACGGCTGTTTTCCGAAGGGAGCTTCTGACGGAGGAGGTATTCCGGTTTATCCTGCGTTTTAAGACTGTAAATGACAGGGCCTGCTTTCAGAAGATTGCAGGCAGCCGTAAAAATGAAAATATCCGGGTGTGCTATGTGAACCGCCCGTTTATCCTTTACCGGATATCAGAGACATCCATTTCAAATTTTGAGAGCCCCACGAGAGCTCTGCACAATAAGGAGATTGCAGAGCTTGTAAGGATAGAAATCAGGAAAGAGAGGCCGGGATTCTTCCGAATGATGCTTTTCCTTCAGGAAAGGTCAGCGGCTGTAAGGTCAAACCCGAGTTACTATGTGAGACTTCTTAGGTTTTTTTCTCCGTATTATTTTATTATGCTATGGCTGTACCTTAAAAATTATAAGGAAATTGCGGGGATGGAGCGCCGTCTTGTGGACAGATACCAGGAGGGCTGCAGGATGCATTACAAAAGAATTATGAAAAATATTGATTTTTACAGCAATGTTTAGTAGAATGTTCCTAGAGTACCAGGAGGAATAGATATGGCAGAATTTACGAGAGTGGCATTGGACGCCATGGGAGGAGACAATGCTCCCGGTGAGATAGTAAAAGGAGCGGTCGATGCTGTTTCAAGGGAAAAGAATGTGCAGGTCCTTCTTGTCGGAAAAGAAGATGCCATTTTGGCAGAGCTTGCGAAGTATGAGTATGACAAAGAGAGAATTCAGGTGGTGAATGCCACAGAGGTTATTGAGATGGCAGAGCCGCCGGTAAATGCCATAAGGAGGAAAAAGGATTCTTCTATTGTGGTGGGCATGAAGCTGGTAAAGGCAGGCAGGGCGGACGCGTTTGTATCTGCGGGAAGCACCGGGGCTGTTCTTGTAGGGGGCCAGGTGATTGTTGGAAGGATAAAAGGGGTAGAAAGAGCGCCTCTTGCGCCCTTGATTCCCACAGCCAAAGGCTTTTCGCTCTTAATAGACTGCGGAGCCAATGTAGATGCAAGGCCTGCCCATCTGGTTCAATTTGCCAAGATGGGAAGCGTTTATATGGAGCATATTATGAATGTAAAGAATCCGAAGGTCGGTATCGTGAATATCGGCGCAGAGGAGGAGAAGGGAAATGCTCTTGTAAAGGAGACCTTTCCGCTTCTTAGGGAAACAAAGGAGATCAATTTTACCGGCAGCGTGGAGGCCAGGGATATTCCTTATGGAAAAGCAGATGTGATTGTGTGTGAGGCATTTGCGGGGAATATTATCTTAAAGCTTTTTGAAGGAACCGGTGCGGTTCTTATCAGCAAGATTAAGGAAGGGCTTATGAGCTCCCTTCGGAGCAAGGCTGGAGCGCTTCTTATCAAGCCGGCCCTTAAGGAGACGGTGAAGTCCTTTGATTCCAGCGAGTACGGCGGGGCGCCCCTTTTAGGGCTAAACGGCCTGGTTGTGAAAACCCATGGAAGCTCGAAGGCAAAGGAGATATGTAATACGGTGCTGCAGTGTGTTACGTTTAAAAACCAGAATATAAGTGAAAGGATTAAAGATTGTATTCAAGCGGGGGAAGAAGGCCGCTGAATAATAGAAAACACATAATGTAAAAGGAGAAATAGTATGGAATTTGAAAAATTACAGGAAATTATTTCAAAAGTACTAAATATTGATGAAAATGAGATCCAGATGGATTCTAAGATTAAGGATGATCTGGGAGCGGATTCCCTGGACGTTTTCGAGATGGTTATGGGAATAGAAGAGGCATTTGACCTGGAAATTGACAATGATGATGTAGAGAAGATCGTGACAGTGGGGGACATTGTAGAGCAGATAAGGATTGCAACTAATAACTAAGTATAACCTGGTCTGAAGCTGCCGCACGAAGGACGGACGATGTTCCCCTGGTGCGGCAGTTTCTTTGTGA
Organism: uncultured Lachnospiraceae bacterium; assembly: GCA_949502235.1. Taxonomy (GTDB): domain Bacteria; phylum Bacillota; class Clostridia; order Lachnospirales; family Lachnospiraceae; genus CAPEBR01. The sequence goes on from CATBDC010000012.1 coordinate 10,311, forward strand.
GGCAGATAATTATGAGGAGAGATTTAAAGGAGCTGGAACGCACAATAGGATATGAATTTAAGAGCTTTGGACTATTAAAGCAGGCGATGACACATAGTTCTTATGTCAATGAGAAGCATATATCCAAATTAAAATGTAATGAGCGTCTGGAGTTTTTAGGGGACGCTGTGCTGGAGCTTATTTCCAGCGAATTTTTGTTTTATGAGCATCCTGGGATGCCGGAGGGCGAGCTTACGAAAACCAGGGCCAGTATGGTATGTGAGCCTTCTCTTGCGTTTCAGGCAAGAGACCTTAATTTGGGAGAGTATCTTCTGCTTGGAAAGGGCGAGGAGGCTACGGGGGGACGGGGAAGAGAGTCCATAACCTCAGATGCCCTGGAGGCTCTTATCGGGGCAATTTATATTGACGGTGGTTTTGCTAGTGCAAAAGAGTTCATCAATAATTTTATTTTGAAGGATCTGGAAAATAAAAAACTCTTTTTTGATAGCAAGACTATCTTGCAGGAGCTGGTGCAGGCACATTTCAAGGAAGGAATCTCATACCGCCTGATTGGAGAAGAGGGGCCTGACCATGATAAGTATTTTTGTGTGTCAGTTTATATCGGAAAGAAGAAATACGGAACCGGAACCGGAAGGACAAAAAAAGCGGCTGAACAAAAAGCAGCCTATCAGAGTATTTTAGAGCTTCATAAGAAGAACATAAAGTAGGTGTTATATGTATTTAAAAAGTATTGAGGTGCAGGGGTTTAAGTCATTTGCCCATAAAATCAAGTTTGATTTTCACAACGGAATTACAGGGATTGTAGGTCCTAACGGGAGCGGAAAAAGTAATGTTGCTGATGCGGTGCGCTGGGTCTTAGGAGAGCAGAGGGTAAAGCAGCTTCGGGGCGGCAGTATGCAGGATGTTATTTTTTCAGGCACGGAAAACAGGAAGCCCTTAAGCTATGCGTCTGTGGCTATTACCCTGGATAATTCGGATCATCAGCTTTCTATTGATTTCGAGGAGGTCACTATTGCCAGAAAGATATACCGGTCAGGTGAAAGTGAGTATCTGATTAACGGGAGTACCTGCCGGCTTAAGGATGTAAATGAATTGTTTTATGACACGGGAATCGGAAAGGAAGGCTACTCGATTATCGGCCAGGGGCAGATTGATAAAATCCTAAGCGGAAAGCCTGAGGAGAGGAGAGAGCTTTTTGATGAGGCTGCTGGAATAGTAAAGTTTAAAAGGCGGAAAAATATGTCTGTAAAAAAGCTTGAGGAGGAGCAGCAGAACCTGCTGCGCGTAAAGGACATTCTGTCAGAGCTTGAAAAGCAGGTAGAGCCTCTTTCCCGCCAGGCAGACAAGGCAAGGGAATATTTAAAGAAAAAGGAAGAATTAAAGCTTTATGATATTAACATGTTTCTTCTTGAGACAGAGCGTATCGCGCAGCAGATGAAGGGAATTGACGAAAAGCTTGAGCGCACGAGGGAAGAGCTTGAAGCCGCGGGCATAAGCTACGCGGATATGAAGAAGGAATATGAGACGGTGGAGGAGCAGGTGGACAGCATTGATGCTTCCATTGAAAAGGCGAAAAGCCAGCTAAGTGAAACCACAATGCTTAAGCAGCAGCTTGAGAACCAGATTGCCCTTTTAAAGGAGCAGATCCACAGCGCCCATGTGAATGACGAGCATTACGACCAGAGGGCGAGAATCATTGAAGCAGAGGTAAGAAGCCGGGAGGATCAGCTTGCAAAGCTTTTAGAGGAGCAGAAGCAGATCCAGGACGAGCTGAAGATCCACAAGGGGAAGGAATCTGCGGCAAAGGAGGAGCTCATAAGGGTTCAGACCCGGATTGCCGAGTTTAGCGCAGATGTGGAGAAGTGTAAGAAGGATATGATGGAGCTTCTCGGAAACCGGGCGTCAACAAAAGCGAAGATTCAAAAATATGACACTATGCTTGAGCAGATTCAGGTTAGAAAAAGCCAGCTCGAACAGAGAATCAGGGAGGCCAGGGAGGAAGAGCAGGCCCAGAACAGCCTTACGGAGCAGTATTACAGGGAGTTAAAGGAGATTTCCGGGCAGATTATCGCCCTTACGGAAGAAAATGCGGGGTATGAGGCAAAGATTGAAAAGCTTCAGAAGATACTGGCAAAGCAGACGGAGCAGTTCCGTATCGGACAGACCACCTATCACAGAGAGCAGTCCAGGCTTGAGTCCCTGAAAAATATCACAGAGCGCTATGACGGCTATGGAAACAGTATCCGTAAGGTTATGGACAACCGGAATGTGGAGAAGGGGCTTCTCGGCGTTGTGGCTGACATCGTAAAGGTGGACAAGAAGTATGAGATTGCGGTGGAGACGGCTCTCGGCGGAAATATCCAGAATATTGTAACGGCAGACGAGGATACGGCGAAACGGATGATCGCCTTTCTTAAGAAAAACAAGTTTGGCCGGGCAACCTTCCTTCCTCTCACCAGCATCCGTTCTAGCGGGGAGTTTAACAGGCCGGAGGCTTTAAAGGAGGAGGGTGTGATAAGCACCGCAGACAGGCTTGTAAGAGTGGACGAAAGGTATGGCAGGCTTGCCTCATATCTGCTTGGGCGGACCCTGGTTGTTGATCATATTGACCACGGGATTTCTATTGCAAGGAAGTATAAGCAGTCTATCCGGATTGTAACTCTGGAGGGAGAGCTTATTAACCCGGGGGGATCCATGACAGGAGGCGCTTTTAAAAATTCCAGCAATCTCTTAAGCCGCAGGCGGGAGATAGAGGAGTTTGAGAAAACTGTCAAACAGCTTAAAAGTGAGATGGATGAGCTGGAGAAAAGGTCTGACGGGCTTAGAAAAGAACGGACAGGCTACTACGAGGAAACAGACAGGATTAAAGAGGAGCTTCAGAAGGCTTATGTAGTACAGAATACGGCGAAAATGAATCTTGATCAGGCAGCCTCTAAGGTAAAGGCCGCAAAGAATATGGCGGAGGATATCCTGAAGGAGTCAGAAGACCTGGACCGCCAGATAACAGATATTATGGACAATCAGGAATCTATAAATGTTGAGCTTGATACCTCAGAAAAACTGGAGACAGAATTAAATGAGCAGACAGAAAGGGCACAGAAGGCCTTAGAGAATGAGCGCCAGGCGGAAAGCGGCCGGCAGAAGATATCGGAGGAAATCCATCTTGTCTGTGCAAGCCTCGAACAGAAATATGAGTTTACGGCAGAAAATGTTATGCGTATCCGTGAAGAGGTTGAGAAGTTTAAGGAGGAGGCCGAAGAGCTTACGGAAAGTAAGGGCGGCACTTCAAAGGAGATCGAGGGAAAGGAAAGTCAGATTAAGGAGCTTCGGGAAACCATTGAAAATTCCGGAGAGCTGTTTGCGGAAATTCAGGAGGAGATAGAGAGATTCAAGAGAAACCGTGAGGAGCTGAATCAAAAGCACAAGGTGTTTCTTCAGAAAAGAGAGGACACCTCAAAACACATGTCGGAGCTTGATAAGGAGGTATTCCGCTTAGAAAGCCAGAAGGCAAATTATGAAGAGGCATCAGAAAAACAGATTAATTATATGTGGGAGGAATATGAGCTTACCTATAACAGGGCATTGGAGCTGCGCAATAAAAATCTTACGGATCTTTCTAAAATGAAAAAAAGGATCCAGGAGGTGAAGGGAGAAATTAAGGCTCTTGGGGATGTCAATGTTAATGCGATTGAGGATTTCAAAAATTTATCCGAGAGGTATGATTTTTTAAAGGGGCAGCATGACGACCTCATCGAGGCAGAGGCAACCCTTCTTAAGATTATCGAGGAGCTTGACGAGGCCATGCGCAGGCAGTTTGGCGAGCAGTTCGCACGGATATCAGAGGAATTTGACCAGGTATTTAAGGAGCTTTTCGGAGGCGGAAAGGGTACCTTAGAGCTTATGGAGGAAGAGGATATTCTGGAAGCCGGAATCCGGATCATCGCCCAGCCGCCGGGAAAGAAGCTGCAGAATATGATGCAGCTGTCCGGCGGGGAGAAGGCTCTTACGGCTATTGCCCTTTTGTTTGCCATCCAGAACTTAAAGCCATCGCCTTTCTGTCTTCTGGATGAGATCGAGGCAGCTCTTGATGACAATAATGTTGTACGGTTTGCCAAATATCTGCATAAGCTTACGGAAAATACGCAGTTTATCGTAATCACCCACAGAAGAGGAACCATGACGGCGGCGGACAGGCTGTATGGAATCACCATGCAGGAGAAGGGGATATCAACCCTTGTGTCTGTAAGCCTTCTGGAGGATGAGTTAGACAAATAGCTTTAAAAGAAGGAGTGGATTATGGAAGAAGAAAAAAAAGGTTTTTGGGGAAGGCTTGTAGCAGGCTTAAGTAAGACAAGAGATAATATTGTGTCCGGGATGGACAGCATTTTTAATGGTTTTTCCCATATTGACGAGGATTTTTATGAGGAGCTGGAGGAGGTCCTTATCATGGGGGATCTGGGAGTGAAGGCTTCCTATGACATTCTGGACGACTTAAGGGCAAAGGTAAAGGAGCGGCATATTAAGGAGCCTGCAGACTGCCGCCAGATTCTGATTGACAGTATCAAGGAGCAGATGAATGTGGGAGAGACGGCCTATGAGTTTGAGGAGAAAACTTCGGTTGTCATGGTGATTGGTGTCAACGGCGTGGGAAAGACCACCACCATCGGAAAGCTTGCGGGAAAGCTTAGGAATGAGAAGAAGAAGGTAGTGATTGCCGCTGCTGATACATTCCGGGCAGCTGCGGGAGAGCAGCTTAAGGAATGGGCAGACAGGGCGCAGGCAGAGTTTATCGGCGGACAGGAAGGCTCGGACCCGGCGGCTGTGGTGTATGACGCGGTGGCCGCGGCCAGGGCCAGGCATGCAGATGTGCTTTTATGCGACACGGCAGGAAGGCTTCACAATAAAAAGAACCTTATGGAGGAGCTTAAGAAGATGAACCGCATCATTGACAGGGAATATCCGGAGGCGTTCCGGGAGACACTGGTGGTACTGGATGCATCCACTGGACAGAACGCGCTGCAGCAGGCTAAGGAATTTAATGAGGCGGCGGATATTACGGGCATTATCCTTACGAAAATGGATGGGACGGCCAAGGGCGGCATTGCCGTGGCGGTTCAGGCAGAGCTTGGAATCCCGGTGAAATATATCGGGGTAGGCGAGACTATTGATGATTTGCAGAAATTTGACGCGGATACATTTGTAAATGCGTTATTTGTATCAGAGTAACAGGAGGAGCAGATATGCTGACGTTAGAAAAATTTGAACAGGCAAGCGAGCTTGTAAAGAATGTGACATTACCGACAAAATTAGTTTACAGTGAATATTTCAGCAGCCAGACCGGCGGGAAGGTGTTCTTAAAGCCGGAAAATATGCAGTATACAGGGGCCTATAAGGTAAGAGGCGCCTATTACAAGATCAGTACGTTAAGTGAAGAGGAGCGTGAAAAAGGGCTGGTTGCGGCATCTGCCGGAAATCATGCCCAGGGCGTGGCGTATGCGGCCCAGAAATTCGGCTGTAAGGCTACGATTGTTATGCCCACAGTTACCCCCCTTATTAAAGTGAACCGCACGAAAAACTATGGCGCGGAGGTGATTCTGTACGGGGATGTCTATGATGATTCCTGCGCCTATGCCATGAAGCTTGCCGAAGAAAGAGGCAGCACATTTATTCATCCCTTTGATGACCCGGATATTGTCACTGGTCAGGGAACTATCGCAATGGAGATTGTGCAGGAGCTCCCGACAGTGGATTATATTCTTGTTCCCGTAGGCGGCGGCGGACTGATTACAGGGGTGGGGGCCTTCGCCAAGATGCTGAACCCCAAGATCCAGATTATCGGTGTGGAGCCTGCGTCTGCGGCCAGTATGACGGCAGCCCTAGCCTCCGGGGAGCCGGTATCCCTTGAAAGTGCGGATACCATTGCGGACGGCACGGCTGTAAAGCGGGTAGGAGAAACTATTTTCCCATATGCAAAAGAAAATATTGACCAGATGTTTACTGTGGAGGATGATGAGTTAATCGGCGCCTTCCTTGATATGGTGGAAAACCACAAGATGGTTGTGGAAAACTCAGGCCTCCTTACAGTAGCTGCCCTTAAGCGGCTGGAGCTTAAAGGGAAAAAGGCAGTGGCAATTTTAAGCGGGGGAAATATGGATGTTATTACCATGTCCTATGTGGTGCAGCACGGCCTGATCCAGAGGGGGCGTATCTTCTCTGTTTCCGTGCTTCTTCCGGATAAGCCGGGCGAGCTTGTGCATGTGGCGCAGATCATCGCGGAGGCACAGGGAAATGTTATTAAGCTTGAGCATAACCAGTTCGTGAGCACCAACCGCAATGCGGCCGTGGAGCTCCGTATCACTATAGAGGTGTTCGGAACAGAGCATAAGGAGAAGATCCTTCATATGCTTGAAAAGGATGGCTTCAGGCCAAGAGAGATAGGGGCAAAGCTGTACTAGTTCCCGCTATTACTATTATAGAGGTTATAAACTATGGCACATACTCTGGATACAAAAAAATTACAATTATTTGAACAGACAGCAGTCCCCAAAGCTGTCATGACGCTTGCTGTGCCCACAATTTTAAGCTCTCTTGTCATGGTTATCTATAATCTGGCAGATACTTACTTTGTGGGTATGCTGAATGACTCTGTCGAAAATTCCGCGGTGACGCTGGCAGCGCCGGTGCTTCTGGCATTTAATGCTGTCAATAACCTGTTCGGGGTCGGCTCATCTAGTATGATGAGCCGGGGACTGGGAAAAAAGGATTACGACACTGTATGCCGCAGTTCAGCGTTTGGCTTTTATTTTTCCCTGATATGCGGCGTCCTGTTTTCGGTTCTGTTTACTATTTTTCGTACGCCTTTGCTGGCTGTACTCGGCGCTGACACAACAACTGGCGGCGCTACCGGCGAATATCTGAAATGGACAGTCACCTTCGGCGCAGTCCCCGCTATTCTGAATGTAGTTATGGCGCATATGGTCCGTGCGGAGGGAGCGGCGCTCCATGCCAGTATCGGTACGATGAGCGGCTGTCTTTTGAACATTATTCTTGACCCTGTTTTTATTCTTCCCCGGGGACTTGGCATGGGAGCAGCCGGAGCCGGATTTGCTACTTTTCTGTCCAACTGTGCTGCCTGTATCTATTTTTTGATTTTACTTTTTGTGAAGCGGGGGAAGACATATGTATGTATCCGCCCCGCTATGTTTGGATTCCATAAGGCAGTCGTGTGCGGCATCCTTGCTGTCGGTGTTCCCGCTTCGGTTCAGAATATTTTAAATGTAACCGGCATGACTGTGCTTAATAACTTTACATCCTCATACGGAGCTGATGCGATTGCTGCTATGGGAATCGCCCAGAAAATTAATATGGTTCCTCTTTACATAGCAATGGGCCTCGGTCAGGGAATTATGCCTCTCATAAGCTACAATTATGCCAGCGGAAATATTTCCCGCATGAAAAAGGTGCTTACTTTTTCACTCAGAACCGCTGTCTTTTTTATGGCTGCAGTATCCGTCTGCTATTACTTTGGGGCAGGCGCGCTCACAACTGCATTTATGAAAAATCCTATGATTGTACTGTATGGGACAAGGTTCCTGCGGGGGCTTTGTCTGGGAATTCCTTTTTTGTGCATGGATTTTCTTGCTGTCGGAGTATTTCAGGCGTGCGGCCTTGGAAAAAATGCGTTTATTTTTGCCGTTCTTAGAAAAATTATTTTGGAAATTCCGGCGCTCTATATATTAAATATGATTTTCCCCCTGTATGGCCTTGCTTACGCGCAGCTTACAGCGGAGCTTATACTATCCATCGCCGCCGGGATTGTCCTTATCCGGCTTTTTAAAAAGCTGGAAAGTAAAAATCACGCAATAGCCCCAAAAGAATAGTTTTCTGGGGCTATTTGTTCAGGGTAAGATTAATCATCAAACATGGTAAGAATAACCTTAATTGATGATTTTCCGGCGACAACGGCTTTTGCCTGTTCGACAAAAAGGCACACAGATTTTGTCTCTCCTGAGCATGAGGTGATTACGCCACAGCTTTTCTTTTTGGTTGTCAGAACAAGAAATTAACGATATAATAAGGGTAACATATCTTATTTTTTTGAATTGGGAAAGTTATGAAAGGATAAATAGAGCATGCAGAAAAGGACACCGGATTATGACAATGTGTTTAAGACAATGAAGAGTAAACACAAAAGATTATTCATTTCTGTAATCAATGATACATTTGGGAAGAATTATCCTATGGATGCAAAGATAGAAATGCTGCCATCGGAGGGGTATATGACCGAAAGTGAAACTACAGATGGAAGTAAGGATATTGAAGAACAGATTTCAGACTTTGTAATTAAGATTGGAAAAGAAGTTTATCTTTTGGAATGTCAGAGTTATGACGATGGTTCCATGGCAATCAGAATTGCGGAGTATGCATTTATTGTTGCCAGACAGTTTGCAGCGTGGGATATTGGCCATGCGACCATTCCCATGCCGGGATTTTCGATTATTTATGTCAAAAGAACAGAAAAAACACCGAAAACAACAAGGATTACATTTACATTTCCGGACGGGCAGGAAGTGGATTATGAGTCAGAAAATGTAATTCTGGAGGAATTTACAAAGGAACAAATTGTTGAAAAGAGGTTGTTTCCCTATATTCCTTTTTATATCGCAAGATATGAAAAAGACATTACTTCTGAAAATAATATAGAGAATGCAGCAGAAGATTTAGAATATTTCAGAAACGAAATGATTCGGCTGCATAAAAAAGGTGAATTAACAGACGATGAGATCATAGATCTCATGGGATTTGTAAATACCATTATTACACATATTACAAATGGAAACAAAAACGAAGAAAGGCTGGTGAATATTATGGGAGGAACAGTGATTGAGACAGCATCTGAAAAATTGATCCGCAGAGGAAGAGAGACTGGAAAAGCAGAAGGAAAAGCAGAAGGAAAAGCAGAGGAAATTATTGAAATGGGGCAGGAGTTTGGCTTGGATGATGCGGCTATTTTGAAAAGACTGCAGGAAAAGATTGGATTGTCCTTAGAAACAGCAGCGGCCTATCTGGAGCAATATGGGAAGAAGCTTGTGTAGGAATATCAATAAAAAGGGCTTGTCGGATGGCAGGCTCTTTTATATTGGATAGATCTTTGAAAATGTTCTTGACATTAGTTGTATCATTGTATACAATGATACAAGATTGATTTTGCACTTTACTACAGGAAAGACCGGGAGGATGAAAATGGAGAACAGAAAAGTATATCTTGATAAACATTCTAATTTGCTGCAGCTTGAGGAGCATATGTATCCCCTTGTGGATGTGGAAAGCCCTAATGTATTCCGAAATCTGTTCAGCTATGAGGAGGTTCCGAAGATAGCGTTTAACGACCGTATTGTACCCCACAGTATGCCTGAGGAGATATGGATCACGGATACTACCTTCCGGGACGGCCAGCAGTCCAGGGCGCCCTACAGCACAGAGCAGATCGTGACGCTCTATGACTATTTTCACAGGCTTGGCGGGGTGAATGGGAAGATCCGCCAGTGTGAGTTTTTCCTGTACAGTAAAAAGGACAGGGATGCGGTGTACAAGTGCATGGAGAAGGGATACAAATTTCCGGAGGTCACAAGCTGGATCCGTGCAAGCAAGAAGGATTTTGAGCTTGTGAAGGAGATTGGCATGAAGGAGACAGGAATTCTGGTAAGCTGCTCTGATTATCATATTTTTTATAAGCTTAAGATGACCAGACGGGAATGTATGAAGCATTATCTATCTGTTGTGAGGGAATGTCTGGAGACAGGGGTAAGCCCCAGGTGCCACTTAGAGGACATTACAAGGTCAGACATTTACGGGTTTGTCATTCCCTTCTGCCTGGAGCTTATGAAGCTTATGGAGGAATATGATATTCCAGTGAAGATCCGTGTCTGTGATACGATGGGATATGGGGTGAATTATCCGGGAGCCGTAATTCCGCGGTCTATTCCAGGAATAATCTACGGAATCCGCGTTCACGCCGGAGTGCCCAGCGAGCTGATTGAATTTCACGGACATAATGATTTTTACAAGGCAGTCAGCAATTCTACGACAGCATGGCTTTACGGTGCAAGCGGGGTAAACTGTTCCTTATTTGGAATCGGGGAGCGGACAGGAAATACGCCTCTTGAGGCAATGGTATTTGAATATGCCCAGCTTCGGGGAACTCTTGACGGCATGGATACAACGGTCATCACAGAGCTTGCAGAGTATTATGAAAAGGAGATCGGCTACAGGGTTCCTTCCAGGACTCCTTTTGTGGGCAGGAATTTTAATGTGACACGGGCAGGGATCCATGCGGACGGTCTTTTGAAAAATGAGGAGATTTACAATGTGTTTGACACGGAGAAATTTTTAAACCGCCCGCCCCTTGTGGCTGTTTCCAATACATCAGGGCTTGCGGGAATCGCCCACTGGATTAATACGTACTTTCACCTTACGGAAGACAGGCAGGTGGATAAGTCGTCAGAGCTTGTGGGCGAGGTAAAGGCATGGGTAGATGAGGAGTATGAGAGCGGGCGCGTGACGGTGCTTACGGATGAGGAGCTTTTAGAAGTAATTGACAGTGCTTGTAAAAGGCTTGGAATTGATTTAATATAATTAAGGGGTGCGACCCATATAAGAGGATATAGAAGAGGTATATCGAAAAATGGAAGTGTATGAAGACCATTCCCTGCGCGGCAGAGTATTTGAGAGGCTGCGGGAGGATATCTTATCAGGAGTATATAAGGAAAAGGATGAGCTTAGGGAGGTTTCCATAGGGGAAGAGCTGGGAGTGAGCAGGACGCCGGTGAGAGAGGCCTTAAGGCAGCTGGAGCTTGAAGGGCTTGTGAAGATTATTCCCAATAAGGGAGCCTATGTGACAGGAATCACCCAGGCGGATGTGAGGGATATTTATAAAATCCGTTCCCTGTTAGAGGGCTTATGTACCAGATGGGCGACCGAACATATTACCCAGGAGCAGATTTTAGAGCTGGAGGAGATTATGCTTCTCTCGAAATTTCACCTGAAGAAGGGGAAATGTGCAGAGCAGGTGTCTGTACTTGACGGGAGATTCCACAAGGTTCTCTACGAGGCATCGGATAGCCGTGTGCTGGAGCATGTGCTGTCTGATTTCCATAAATATGTTAAAATGGCCAGACGGATTTCCGTGGGCTCCGAAGGCAGGGCAGAAAAATCCGTGGAGGAGCACAGGCAGATTCTGGAGGCAATTAAGAGAAAGGATGCGGATATGGCGGAGGAGCTAGCCAACAGACATATTATGAATGCAATGGCAAATCTGCATATTGAAGGGTAGGAATAGTGAACCTGTATATTGAAACATAAGTAAGAACAAGGAGGAAGAAAAAATGGCAAAAATTAAGATGGAAACACCGATTGTTGAAATGGACGGGGATGAGATGACAAGGATCCTCTGGAAGATGATCAAGGAGCATCTTTTAGAGCCGTTTGTGGAGCTGAATACAGAGTATTATGACCTGGGGCTTGAACACCGAAACGAAACGGACGACCAGGTGACGGTTGATTCTGCAAATGCTGCAAAGAAATATAAGGTGGCGGTAAAATGTGCTACAATCACGCCAAATGCAGCCCGTATGGAGGAATATGACTTAAAGGAAATGTGGAAGAGCCCGAACGGAACCATCCGCGCGATTCTTGACGGAACCGTATTCCGTGCTCCTATCGTTGTAAAGGGAATCGAGCCCTGTGTAAAGAACTGGAAAAAGCCTATTACCATTGCAAGGCATGCCTATGGCGATGTATATAAGAATACAGAGATGAAAATTCCTGGTGCTGGAAAGGTTGAGCTTGTGTATACGGCAGAGGATGGGACCAAGATAAGAGAGCTTGTACATAATTATACAGGCGCCGGTATTGCCCAGGGGATGCATAACCTGAATGGCTCTATTGAGAGCTTTGCGAGAAGCTGCTTTCATTATGCACTGGATACGAAGCAGGATCTGTGGTTTGCCACAAAGGATACGATTTCCAAAAAGTATGACCATACCTTTAAGGATATCTTCCAGGAGATTTTTGATGCGGAGTATAAGGAGGAATTTGAGAAGGCAGGGATTGTGTATTTTTACACTCTGATTGATGATGCAGTGGCCCGCGTCATGAAGTCAGAGGGCGGATACATCTGGGCCTGCAAAAACTATGACGGAGATGTGATGAGCGACATGATTTCCTCGGCCTTCGGTTCTCTTGCCATGATGACCTCTGTGCTCGTATCTCCGGAAGGATACTATGAATACGAGGCTGCCCACGGGACGGTGCAGAGGCATTATTATAAGCATTTGAAGGGAGAGGAGACCTCCACAAATTCCGTAGCAACGATTTTCGCCTGGACGGGAGCCCTTAGAAAACGGGGAGAGATGGATGGAAATAAGGAGCTGATGGAATTTGCAGACCGGCTTGAGAAGGCGACTATTGATACCATTGAGGAGGGGAAGATGACAAAGGATTTGGCGCTGATTACAACGTTTACGGATCCTGTGGTATTAAACAGTGAAGAATTTATTAAGGCCATAGCAGAAAAACTGGGGCTATAGGATTAAATTGTAAAAGAAGGGAGGAAAAAGTCCTCCCTTTAATTTGCAAGTACTTCCCATATATTATAAAGCTTTTCAAGCTCTTCTTCAAGCTCTGCCTTTTCGCCGGAAAGCTCCTGGCATTTTATGGAGTCTGTGTAGATCTCCTCCTGGGTCATAAGCTCATCGATCTGAGCGCTGCGCTCTTCTAAGGAGGAGATTTTATCCTCGGTTTTCTTCAGGTCATTCTGCCGTTTGCGCTCTTTTGCCTGTGCTTCCTTTTGTTCCTGCCAGCTTAATTTAGAATCGTTTTTACATGTATCCTTTGGAGAGAAGACCTCTTTACCGGTATTCGCAGCGCCTCCAGCATAGGCGGCTGTAAGCTCGTCCCTTTTTTCCAGATAGTAGTCATAATTCCCGATGTAGTTTACGAAGGTCTGGTTTACCAGATCAAGGATTCTTGTGGCGGTCTGATTGATAAAATAACGGTCATGGGATACATAAAGTACGGTTCCGGTGTAATCATTCAGCGCTTTTTCAAGGATCTCCTTTGAGGTAATATCCAGATGGTTTGTGGGCTCATCCAGAATGAGGAAATTTGCTTCAGAGAGCATGAGCTTTGCCAGGGATACCCGTCCTCTTTCCCCGCCGCTTAAGTCTCCGATAAGCTTAAATACATCATCCCCCGTAAACAGGAAGGCGGCAAGCATATTCCGTATCTGTGTTCCCGTAAGGGAAGGGTAGTCATCGGAAATCTCGTCAAAAACCGTCTTGTCCATATGAAGGACATGGTGCTCCTGATCGTAATAGCCAATCTGGACATTCGTTCCCAGACTGAAACTCCCGCTGTCTGCCGGAAGAACCTGGTTTAATATTTTAAGAAGAGTCGTCTTGCCGGTACCGTTGTCACCTATGACTGCCACATGCTCTCCCCGCTTTATCTCAAAATTAACATCCGTAAATAAGGTATGGGGCGGGAAGGATTTGCTTAAGTGCTCCACCGAGAGCACGTCATTTCCGCTTATCTTTGCAGGCTCCAAATTTAAATGGATTTCTGTGTGAAGCAATGCCGGCTTTTCCACGGGCTTTATTTTTTCCAGCATCTTTTCCCGGCTCTCCGCCCGCCGGATGGATTTTTCCCGGTTAAAGGAGCGGAGCTTTTCAATAACTGCCTCCTGGTGCCGGATTTCCTGCTGCTGGTTTAAATATTCCTTAAGCCTTGCCTCGCGCAGCTGTTTCTTTTTTTCCGCGTAATCATGGTAATTGCCCATATAAGTCATAAGCCCGCTGTTTTCAATCTCCACAATTTTTGTAACCACGCGGTTTAAGAAATACCGGTCGTGGGAAACAATAAGAACCGCTCCCGGATAGTTGAGGAGATAGGTTTCAAGCCATGCGATGGAATTTAGATCCAGATGGTTTGTAGGTTCATCAAGAAGAAGGATGTCCGGCTTTGTAAGGAGAAGCTTTCCTAAGGAAACACGGGTTTTCTGCCCCCCGGACAGCGTGTCTGTCCTCTTGCCAAAATCAGATTCCTCAAAGCCAAGTCCTTTCAGTACTCCGGCAATCTCACTTTCATATGCATAGCCGTTGTCATTTTCAAAGGCAGTCATAAGCCGGTGATAGGTTTCCATGCGTTTTTCAAGCTCTGTACCGCTTAAATGCTTCATCTCAAGCTCAATGGCACGGATCTTGTGTTCCATTTCGATAAGCCCTGCCTTTGCAGTTTTTACCTCTTCATATATCGTACCTCCACTTATCATATCCTGATGCTGTGCCAGATACCCTAATGTTTTTCCCTTTGTAAGTACGACACTTCCCCCATCGGGAGGAAGCTCACCTACGATCATCTTAAATATAGTAGTCTTTCCTGCCCCGTTGATTCCCACAAGGGCAGCCTTTTCATGCTCCTCTATATGAAAAGAGCCATTTTTAACAATAACCTCTTCTCCAAACGCCTTACAAATCCCCTGACAAGCAAGTATCATAATGAATCCCCCAATATCAATGTAAACAACAATATTATAACAAAAATTGTTAAAAAAACAACTAAAAGTTTGACTTTAAGTACACAATTTACTATAATAATTTCTAGATATATTCCGAGGGGAAAGGTGGAAGTGTAATGCAAGGCAGGGAAATTTCTCAGGCAGTTATACAGAGACTGCCGAGATATTACAGATATCTGGGTGAATTACTGGAGGATGGAGTGGAGAGGATTTCATCAAATGACCTAAGCAAGCGGATGAAGGTGACAGCATCCCAGATAAGACAGGATTTAAACAATTTCGGCGGATTCGGCCAGCAGGGCTATGGATATAATGTGAAGTATTTATATACAGAGATTGGAAAGATTCTTGGGCTTGAAGAAAATCATAATATGATTATAATTGGGGCAGGTAATTTAGGACAGGCGCTGGCGAATTATGCCGCGTTTGAGAAGAGAGGATTTGTATTAAAGGGTCTTTTTGACGTAAAGCCGGAGCTTAAGGGCGTAGAGATACGGGGCGTTAAGATACGCATGATGGATGAGCTTAAGGAGTTTGTCACAAACAATAATGTGGAGATAGCGGCGCTTACGATTCCGAAGGATATGGCTATTGAGGTGGCTAATATGCTGGTAGATAACGGAGTGGGTGCAATCTGGAACTTTGCGCATACGGATCTGAATCTCCCAGAGCATATTATTGTGGAGAATGTACATTTGTCAGAGAGCCTGATGAAGCTTTCTTACAATATATGCCGCTATAAGGAGAAACACAAATAGTTAAAACGTGTAGAGAAGAGCTGGCTCATCTTTACACGTTGTTTCTTCGTTACTGTAAATAAGGAGGATAATATGTGGTATTTGCCAACTGGCGGGCAGATGAAAAATGCCGACAGATATACAATTCAGGAGCTTAAGGTGCCCTCCCTTACACTAATGGAGAGGGCGGCGGCAGCCTGCGCAGAGGTGATTAGGAAAAAGAATTTTGACCAGTCTCATATCTGCGTGGTGTGCGGCTCGGGTAATAACGGGGGAGACGGATTTGCCATTGCCAGGATATTTGCGGACGAGGGTGCAAAAGTGACTGCCGTTATGGCGGGAAATCCCGGGCATCTCACAGAGGAGGCGCTGTATCAGAAGGAGCTTTTTGAAAAAACGGATGGCAGCCTATGTGACGAATTTAAAGAAGACGAATATAGTATCATCATAGATGCTGTTTTTGGAGTCGGCTTAAACAGAAAAGTTACAGGGAAATATTGTGACATCATAAACAGGATGAATATTTGCTCTGGCGTAAAGGTGGCGGTGGACATTCCATCGGGTGTTTCATCAGAGACGGGAGCTGTTCTTGGAACCGCATTTCGGGCGGACTATACAGTTACTTTTCAGGCGCAGAAAATCGGAACGTTCCTTTATCCCGGACGGGAGTATGCAGGAGAGGTTATTACGGCGGATATCGGTATTACAGAAAAGCTTTTTAAAGCGGATAAGGATGTGGCGTATACCCATGTTTCTTCTGAATATAGGGATATGCTTCCTGTCAGAAAAGCAGATTCAAATAAGGGCACATACGGGAAGGTTCTTATGATTGCCGGGAGCAAAGGGATGTCCGGCGCGGCTTATCTGAACGCCCTGGGGGCATACCGCACGGGAGCCGGGCTTGTGAGAATCTATACAGCGGAGGAAAACCGCGCCATCCTGCAGGGGCAGCTTCCGGAGGCAGTGATTACGGCATACGGGCTGTATGATGAAAGGGAGCTTTTAAAGCTTCTTGAATGGGCGGATGTGATCTGTATCGGCTCCGGTATGGGAACAACTGAAAAGGCATGGAAGATAGTAAGGACAACGGCTGAAAACGCGGAGGTTCCCTGTGTGATTGACGCGGACGCCCTGAATCTTCTTTCGGAGCACAGGAAATATATAAAACAGCTTTTATCAAAGCAGGTTATTCTGACGCCCCATATCAAAGAGTTTTCCCGCCTTACAGGGAAAGCAGTGGAGGAAATAAAGGCGGATCGTACAGGCGCCTTGCGGGAATTTACAGAAAGTACAGGCGTTACATGTATTTTGAAGGATGCCGTGACGCTTATCAGAACAGGGGCAGGAAGGGTCTTTGTGAATTCTTCGGGATGTGCGGCTATGGCAAAGGCCGGTTCCGGAGATGTGCTTGCGGGAATTGTAACAGGGCTCCTTGCCCAGGGCCTTTCGTGTCATGAGGCGGCAGTTCTTGGGGCTTATCTTCATGGGCGTGCCGGAGAATACGCGGCAGAGGCGAAGGGAATTTACAGCATTCTCGCAAGGGATATTGCAGAAAATACCGGGGAGGTGATGAAGGAGTGGACCAGACAGATGTAAAGGCCTACAGCAGAATCCAGGCGGTTATTGATCTGGATGCAGTAGAGGACAATGTCCGGGGCATGAAAGAACACATAAATGGTACTGCAAAAATCTGTGCGGTTATTAAGATGGATGGCTATGGACACGGCGCAGCACAGATCGCAAGGATACTGGAGGATAAGGATTATATATGGGGATGTGCGGTGGCAACTCCGGATGAGGCCTATGCCCTGCGGAAAAAAGGGATCAAAAAACCGCTGCTGGTGCTTGGATGTGTTTTTTCAGAACAGATAAAAGAACTGGTGGAGGAGGAAGTCCGTCTTACTGTGTATACAGAAGAGATGGCAGAAGAGATCTCCGGGATTGCCGGGGGCCTTGGAAAGAAAGCGTACATACATATAAAAGTGGATACCGGAATGTCAAGACTGGGATTTGCAGTCAGCGCAGAAAGTGCACAGGCTGTCCTTAGAATCAGCAGGATGCCCAATCTTGTAATGGAAGGAATGTATACCCATTTTGCAAAGGCGGATGAAGCGGATAAGCAGTTTACAAAGAGACAGATGGAAGATTTTCTGTATATGAAGCAGATGCTTCTTGAAAAAGGGATCGTATTTTCGTATTATCACTGCTCTAACAGTGCGGGAATCATTGATATAGAGGAAGCAAACATGGATTTTGTGCGGGCAGGGATTGCCATATACGGGCTGTATCCGTCAGAGGAGGTAAAAAAGGAGGCTGTGCCCCTAAGGCCGGCCATGGAATTAATAAGCCATGCGGCCCATGTGAAATGGGTTCCGGAAGGGACGCCTGTAAGCTATGGAAGTATCCATGTTACAAAGAGGAGGACAAAGATTGTAACAGTGCCCGTAGGTTACGGCGATGGCTACCCCAGGAGCCTTTCAGAAAAGGGCTATGTTTTGATTCACGGGAAAAAGGCTCCTATTCTCGGGAGGATCTGTATGGATCAGTTTATGGTGGATGCAACGGATATTCCTGATGTGAAATTCGCGGATAAGATTACGCTGATAGGAAGAAATGGAGGAGAAAATCTTCCCGTAGAAACTTTAAGTGAGCTGTCAGGCCGGTTTAATTATGAATTTGTCTGTAATCTCGGGAAAAGGATTCCGAGAACCTATATAAGGCAGGGGAGAGTTGTGGAACAGATGGATTATTTTGAATGATATATTTTTAAGGAAACTCTATAGAATACTTTCGAAAAAGGTGGAAATACTAGTTTTATCTTAGAAAATCGGAGTGTGAATAGAGTGCAGGTAAGACGCGGTGATATCTTTTATGCAGATTTAAGTCCGGTAGTCGGCTCAGAACAGGGTGGAATCAGGCCGGTGCTGATTATACAGAATGATGTGGGAAACAGACACAGCCCGACTGTGATCTGTGCTGCCATTACTTCAAGAATGAATAAGGCGAAGCTTCCGACACATGTGGAGATTGATGCAAAAAAATATCAGATAGTAAAGAATTCTGTGATATTATTAGAACAGATAAGAACCATTGACAAGCAGAGACTTAAGGATCTGGTCTGTCATCTGGATAAAGAAATCATGTACAAGGTTGATGAAGCGGTGAAGGTAAGTTTTGAGCTTCATACATAAGAAAGAGGAGTTAATATAAAAAGATTATGGAAGACGGCAGTTTATTTGGGAGAATGAGACAGCTATTTCAGGTAGAGGAAGAGGATACAGAGCTTCAAAAGGAAGCGGCAGGATTAATCCGCAATATTATCCGTTATCTGGATAAGGATGCAAAGGATATTATGACCCACCGGAGAAATATCGTGGCAATTGACGAAGAGGAGAAGCTGGAGGATGCGCTTAAATTTATGCTGGAGGAAAATTATTCCCGGTTTCCTGTTTTTAAGGAGGACATAGACGAGATAATCGGTTTTATGCATCTAAGGGAGGCAGTGACCTGTTATCTCGATAAGGATTTAAGGCAGGTTCCCATAAAAGAGCTAAAAGATTACATACGGCCGGTAACTTTTATTCCGGAGACGAAGAGTATTGATACCTTATTCAAGGAAATGCAGACTGTAAAAAGTCATATTGCAATTGTGGTTGATGAGTACGGACAGACAGCGGGGCTTGTCGCCCTGGAGGATATCTTAGAGGAGATTGTAGGCAATATTCTGGATGAATATGACGAGGAAGAGGAAGAGATTCTCCTGCAGGCGGACGGCAGCATGCTCGTAAGAGGCATGACTGGTCTGGAAAGGCTGGAAGACCGTATGTCCGTTGCATTTGAAAAGGAGGAATATGAGACCCTGAACGGGTTTTTAGTAGCAAAGCTTGACCGGATTCTAGGTGAAGATGAAATGTGTGTAATTGAGTATGAGGGATACCGGTTCACTGTTCTTGAGGTAAATGATAATACAATCCAGAGAGTTAAGATTGAAAAACTTGTGTGAGCGTGCTAGAATGGTTACTGTTCACAGAGCTGCGGGTTTATCTGGAATGGCCGGCGCAGGAAGGAAAGAAAAGGATAAGGAGAGGAAAGGATATGTCAGGACATTCAAAATTTGCAAATATTAAACATAAAAAGGAAAAAAATGATGCCGCAAAGGGAAAGATATTCACGAAAATCGGGAAGGAGCTTGCGGTTGCGGTAAAAGAGGGCGGAAGCGCTGACCCTGCAAATAACAGCAGGCTTCGGGATGTGATTGCCAAGGCTAAGGCAAATAACATGCCCAATGACACTATTGACAGAAATATTAAGAAGGCAGACGGGGACGCGAACGCGGCCAATTACGAATATATTACATATGAGGGGTACGGTCCGAACGGCACCGCAATTATTGTGGAGGCTCTTACAGATAACAGAAACCGTACTGCCACCAATGTAAAAAATGCCTTTACAAAGGGAAAGGGCAATGTAGGAACCCCGGGCTGTGTATCCTTTATGTTCGATAAAAAGGGACAGATTGTTATTGATAAGGAAGAATATGAATGTGACGCGGACGAGCTTATGATGACCGCCCTGGATGCGGGGGCGGAGGATTTTACGGAGGAGGAAGACAGCTATGAGATTCTTACCTCTCCGGAGGATTTCAGTACGGTGCGCCAGACCCTTGAGGAGGCAGGGATCCCTATGGCTGCGGCAGAGGTTACCATGATTCCCCAGACTTATGTGGAGCTTACAGATGAAAAGGATATCGCTGGTATTCAGAAAACACTGGATATGCTGGACGATGACGATGATGTGCAGAACGTATACCACAACTGGGATGAGTAGCGGCGGGGGATATGGATGGAGAAGATAAAAGAAGAATTGTTAATTCTGTTTGACGATATGCTCTCCCAGACGGGTTCTTTTAAGAAAAAGACCTATAAAGGAATATTCGAACAGGCATATGAGAAACATAAGGGAGTTGTCTCTGACATTTTGGCTCTGTGCGAAGGGAAGACAGATGAGGAGCGGGAGAAAATAACCGATGAGCTGGCGGATGTTCTTCCTGATCATGCCTGTGAAAGGCTTCAGGATATCCCAAAGATAAAAAGGGAGCGGGCATCCATTGATTATAATATGAATATGGTTGTTTATGTTGTGCCGATCCTGACCTATACGAAGGAGGAAAACTTAGAAAGGCTGGCAGAAAAGACCGTAAAGCGGTGGAATGAAAAGAAGATGAATTCGCTGACTTTAAGCATTTCCTCTTATGAGACCATCGCGGGAGGCTTCAGGAACGGCCTCTGCTATATTACCACTGCTGTCTGCACATACCAGGGGAAGCCGGATGACTGCTATGAGCTTGCGTTACTCCGCAGATACCGTGACACCTATCTTTTGAGCACCAGGGAGGGAAGAAGGCTTGTCCGGGAATATTATGATACGGCTCCGTACCTTGTGCAGGTTTTGGAAATGTGTAAAAATGCGGGAGAGATATATGATGAGCTTTACCGCATGTATCTTTTGCCATGCATCTCATATATAGAGCAGAAGAAATACGAGGAATGTAAACGCGCATATATGGATATGGTGCGCGCTCTGCAGGAAAAATATTTATGTTTACAGGAGGTAAGCGCGTGAGTAACTACAAGATTGAAACAAAGTGCATACAGTCCGGTTATGAGCCGGGAAACGGGGAGGCCAGGGTGCTTCCTATTTATCAGAGCACGACCTTTAAATATGCAAGCAGCGAGCAGATGGGCCGGCTTTTTGATCTGGAAGAGTCAGGATATTTCTATACAAGGCTTCAGAATCCTACCAATGACGCGGTGGCAGCCAAGATCTGCGATTTAGAGGGCGGGGCGGCGGCCATGCTTACATCGTCAGGACAGGCGGCAAATTTTTATGCGGTTATGAATATTGCACAGGCGGGAGATCACATTGTATGTGCCTCTGCCCTTTACGGCGGTACATATAACCTGTATGCCCATACCATCCGCAAGATGGGCGTGGAGGCAACCTTTGTTGATCCGGAATGTACCAAGGAGGAGCTTGAGGCCGCTTTTCAGGATAATACGAAGGCCGTATTCGGAGAAGCCATAGCAAATCCGGCTCTGGTTGTGCTTGATTTTGAAAAATTCGCAGAGGCTGCTCATGCCCATGGCGTACCGTTCATTGTGGACAATACCTTTGCTACCCCAGTGAATTTAAGGCCCTTTGAATGGGGAGCGGATATCGTGACACACTCTACCACAAAATATATGGACGGACATGCCACATGTGTAGGCGGAGCGATTGTTGACAGCGGAAATTTTGACTGGGAAGCCTTTGGGGATAAGTTTCCGGGGCTTACCACGCCGGATGAGACTTATCACGGGATTATATATACAAAAAAGTTTGGAAAAGGGGCCTATATCACAAAAGCGACCGCCCAGCTTATGAGGGATCTGGGCTCTATTCAGTCGCCGCAGAACGCGTTCCTTCTGAACCTCGGCCTTGAGACACTGCACCTTCGTATGGAAAGACACTGCGAAAATGCATTAAAGGCGGCAGAATACCTTAAGGGACATAAGAAGGTGGCGTGGGTCAGCTACCCGTCCCTCCCGGGAGATAAGTATTATGAGCTGGCTAAAAAGTATATGCCGGGCGGCACCTGCGGCGTCCTTACCTTTGGATTAAAGGGCGGACGGGATGCGGCAGTTAAGATGATGGACAGCTTAAAGATGATAGCCATTGTGACCCATGTGGCAGATGCAAGAAGCTGTGTGCTTCATCCGGCAAGCCATACCCACCGCCAGATGAATGATCAGGAATTAATGGAGGCAGGAGTGCAGCCGGACCTGATCCGTTTCAGTGTGGGCATTGAAAGCATTGAGGATATTGTGGCAGATTTAAAACAGGCATTAGAGCAGGTATAAAATCAGGGAAACACTTCCATACTAAAGGTGTATGGAGGTGTTTTTGTGTATGGAAGAAAAACAGAAAAGCGAAGGGGAAAAGCAGGAACAGATTAAGGAAATGGGGAGCATAAATCTTGAGGAGAACAAGAAGCAGAATAAAATCAAGCTGCTTACAATTATCGGGGAAATCGAGGGGCATGAGGCAGTATCCGGAAGCACGAAGGCCACAAAATACGAGCATCTGCTTCCCATGCTGGCAGAGATAGAGGACAGTAAGGAGATAGACGGGCTTTTAATTCTCCTTCACACAATGGGAGGAGACGTAGAGGCAGGCCTTTCCATTGCGGAGATGATCGCGTCCCTTAGCAAGCCTACCGTATCCCTTGTATTAGGGGGAAGCCATTCTATCGGAGGCCCTCTTGCGGTGGCGGCAAAGTATTCCTTTATTGTACCAACGGGTACGATGATTATACATCCCGTGCGCTCAAACGGGATGTTTATCGGGGTGAAGCAGAGCCTTCAGAACATGATACGTACACAGGACCGTATTACCGGGTTCCTGGCAAAACATTCCAAGATGAAAAAGGAGCGGGTGGAAGAGCTTATGCTGAATCCCACGGAGCTTGTAAAGGATGTGGGAACACTCCTTGAAGGGGAGGAGGCAGTAGCGGAAGGCCTCATCGATGAGGTGGGCGGAATGAGCGATGCGCTAAGGAAACTGCATGAAATGATAGACGAAAAAAAATTAGGTAATGACAGTGACCCTTTAAAATGATATACTATTACCAGTATGTTCTAATTAATAAGGGGGAGAGAGCATGGCTGCAAAATCAAAAAGAAAGAAAAGTATTAGGCAGACAAAGAAAACAGCACCGGAAAAAAGCTTTCTTGGAGATGAGATTTTTATATGGCTGACACTCGCGGTCAGTATTCTTATACTGCTTAGCAATTTTGGCCTGGGCGGAAAGGCCGGTGCGTTTACTGCTTCAGTGCTTATGGATATTTTCGGCTGGGTTGCCTACATGGTGCCGTTTATTTTATTCGGGGCAGTTGCCTTTATTATATCTAATAAAGGCAATCTCACCGCATATGTAAAAGCAGGGGCCGGAGGTATCCTTACTGTTCTTACCTGCACCTTTTTTGAGCTTATCTGTGAGGAAGGCGGAATGTTAGGAAATATAACCGCCGGACTTCTCGTACCTGCAGTGGGGGTAATCGGTACATATGTAGTGGTGATTATCTGTATGATTATCTGTATGGTGATTATCACCGGGAAGTCAGCCCTTAAGGGCGTAAAAAAGCAGAGCGGCAGAGCTTACCATAAGGCAAGGGAGGACGCCTTAAGAAGACAGGAGACTGCCAGAATCAGAAAGGAAAAAGCAGGGGATACAAAGAAAAAGAGAAGTGAAAGACACGTAGAGGGTGTATCCTTTGATACGGCCATCTCAAAGAAATCGCCAAAGATGAAGGAGATAAAAGCAGAGCCAGTAATAGAAGAGGCTGCAAAAACAGAGCCTGTAATAGAAGAAGTGAAGCCTGCGAAGGAAAGACCTGTGCCTGAATTTGTCATTAACCGGGGAGGGGAAAAGCAGGAGCCTCCTTTCCAGGAGGACATACTTCCTCCTGAGAAGCCGGGGAAGGAAAAAGCAAAAGAGAAGGATGAGGCTTCCATAGAAGATGAGATTTTAAGGACATCCGTTTCTTCTATGGGAGAGGAGGAGAGGCCGAAGAAGAAATATGAGCTTCCGCCCCTTTCTCTTCTTAAAAAAGGAAGTAAAACAAAGGGAGAATCTGACGAATCCCTCCGGGGGACAGCCATGAAGCTGCAGCAGATTCTTCAGAATTTCGGGGTAAATGTTACGGTGACCAATGTAAGTTGCGGCCCGTCAGTGACAAGATATGAGCTGCAGCCGGAGATGGGAGTAAAGGTGAGCAAGATTGTAGGGCTTGCCGATGATATTAAGCTGAATCTGGCAGCGGCGGATATCCGTATTGAGGCACCTATTCCCGGCAAGGCAGCAGTGGGAATCGAGGTTCCCAACAAGGAAAATTCCGCGGTTATGCTAAGAGATCTTCTGGAGTCCAGGGAATTTAAGGAAAATAAATCCAAAATTGCCTTTGCGGCAGGGAAGGACATCGGAGGAAAGGCTGTTGTTGCCGATATCGCCAAGATGCCCCATGTGCTTATTGCGGGAGCCACCGGTTCTGGAAAGTCGGTCTGCATTAACACATTGATTATGAGTATACTCTATAAAGCATCGCCTGACGAGGTTAAGCTGATTATGATTGACCCCAAGGTGGTAGAGCTAAGCGTTTATAACGGGATTCCCCACCTTATGATTCCGGTGGTGACAGATCCCAAGAAGGCGGCGGGTGCGCTCAACTGGGCGGTTGCGGAGATGACCCGCAGATACCAGGAGTTTGCGGAACATTCTGTCAGGGATATGAAGGGATACAATGATAAGGTAAAAAGGATGCCTGATACAGAAGAGGATAAGCCGGCCCTCATGCCCCAGATTGTTGTGATTGTGGACGAGCTTGCGGATCTTATGATGGTGGCGTCAGGCGAGGTGGAGGAGGCTATCTGCCGTCTTGCCCAGCTCGCAAGAGCGGCGGGGATTCACCTTGTAATTGCAACCCAGAGGCCGTCAGTGAATGTCATTACAGGACTTATTAAGGCAAATATGCCATCGAGAATCGCATTTTCCGTGTCATCAGGAGTAGATTCCCGCACAATTATTGACATGAACGGTGCGGAAAAGCTTCTTGGAAAGGGAGATATGCTGTTTTACCCGGCAGGTTATCAGAAGCCTGCCAGAGTACAGGGCTCCTTTGTGTCGGATAAGGAGGTCCAGGATGTGGTAGATTATCTGATACATAACAACGGAGAGTCTGTCTATGACGATGAGATTGTGACTCATGTAAATACGGTAAATGTAGGGACAAAAGGGGCAGAAAGCCCGGAAGGGGATGAACGCGACATGTATTTTGCAGATGCAGGCCGCCTCATTATAGAGAAAGAAAAGGCATCCATCGGGATGCTGCAGAGATCATTTAAGATTGGCTTTAACAGGGCGGCAAGAATTATGGATCAGCTCTGTGAAGCAGGGGTCGTTGGAGGAGAGGAGGGCACAAAGCCCAGAAAAATACTGATGACGCCAGAGGAATTCGAAAATTACTGTTCACAGTAAGCAGATGAAAGGAGAACGTAAGGCAATGAAAACAGATATCCAGATAGCACAGGAGGCAAGCATGCTGCATATCAAAGATGTTGCGGCAAAATTAGGAATCAGGGAGGACGAATTAGAGTTCTACGGAAAATATAAGGCAAAGCTTTCAGATGAGCTGTGGGAAGAAATAAAAGATCGCCCGGATGGGAAGCTTGTACTTGTTACTGCGATCAACCCCACGCCGGCAGGAGAAGGAAAGACAACGGTTACCGTAGGCCTGGGGCAGGCCATGGCAAAGCTTAACCAGAAGGCAGTCATCGCCCTTCGGGAGCCTTCCCTTGGGCCATGCTTTGGAATTAAGGGGGGAGCGGCAGGAGGAGGATACTCCCAGGTTGTTCCCATGGAGGATTTGAACCTTCATTTTACCGGAGACTTTCACGCCATTACTTCGGCAAATAATCTGCTGGCCGCGCTGCTTGATAACCATATTCAGCAGGGCAACGCACTTCAGATAGACCCAAGGCAGGTTGTATGGAAACGCTGTCTTGATATGAATGACAGAAACTTAAGAAATATTGTAGTGGGTCTTGGAAGCAAGATGGACGGAATGGTAAGAGAAGATCATTTTGTTATTACGGTTGCTTCTGAAATCATGGCGATCCTTTGTCTTGCCGATGATCTTCAGGATTTAAAAAGAAGGCTTGGAAAGATTGTTGTGGCATACAATTTCAGCGGGGATCCCGTAACGGCGGACGACCTTCAGGCAACAGGCGCCATGACGGCCCTTCTTAAGGATGCAATTAAGCCTAACATTATCCAGACCCTTGAGCATACACCGGCGCTTGTACACGGGGGGCCGTTCGCGAATATTGCCCATGGCTGCAACAGTGTGCGTGCAACGAAGATGGCTCTTAAGATGAGCGACATTACGATTACGGAGGCTGGCTTCGGGGCAGACTTAGGAGCAGAGAAGTTCTTTGATATTAAGTGCCGGAAGGCAGGGCTTAAGCCGGATGCGGTTGTTCTTGTTGCGACTGTCCGCGCCCTTAAGTATAATGGAGGAGTGCAAAGGGCAGAGCTGGAGAGGGAGAATCTTAATGCTCTAAAAAAGGGAATTGTGAATCTTGAAAAGCATATTGAAAATATACAGAAATATGGTGTGCCTGTTGTGGTTGCCCTTAATTCCTTTGTGTCAGACACACAGGCGGAGTATGAGTTTGTCCGCGGCTTCTGCGAGGATAAGGGATGTGAATTCGCTCTTGCAGAGGTATGGGCAAAGGGAGGCGAAGGCGGAAAGGCTCTTGCAGAGAAGGTGCTTGAAACTCTAAAGACAAAGGAGAGCCATTTCCATCCTCTTTATGCCGATGAGCTTTCTCTTGAAGAGAAGATTGAGACAGTTGCAAAAGAGATATACGGGGCAAGAGGCGTGATATATGAGCCTTCGGCAAAGAAGCAGCTGGCAAAGATTGAGTCAATGGGCTTTGGGGCTCTTCCGGTCTGCATGGCAAAGACACAGTATTCCCTGTCTGATGATGCCGCAAAGCTTGGAAGGCCAGAGGATTTTGACGTAAAGATCCGGGAGGTTTATGTAAGTGCGGGCGCCGGCTTTATTGTAGCCATTACCGGAGCGATTATGACCATGCCGGGTCTTCCGAAGGTTCCGGCGGCAAATGGCATAGATGTATCAGAGGATGGCAATATTACAGGATTATTCTAAGGAGAGAAGCGTATGTCACAGTTAATTGACGGAAAGAAAATTGCGGCCCAGATAAAGGATGAGGTAAAATGTGATGTGGAAAAACTCCGCGGCCAGGGCATAAGAATCTGCCTTGCCGTTATACAAGTGGGGAAGGATCCGGCTTCTACCGTATATGTGAGGAATAAGAAGAGAGCCTGTGAATATGTTGGAATAGAGTCTCTTTCTTATGAGCTCGATGAGACTGTGGCAGAAGAGGAGCTTCTTGCACTTATTGAGGAATTAAATAGGAACAGCAAAGTGACAGGAATTTTAGTGCAGCTTCCTCTTCCGGGGCATATTGATGAAAAAAAGGTGATCCGTACCATCAGCCCGGATAAGGATGTAGACGGATTTCACCCGGAAAGCACAGGAAAGCTCTGTATCGGTGAAAAGGGCCTTCTTCCCTGCACACCGGCAGGAATTATCGAACTACTTAAGCGTTCGGGAATCCAGGTGGGGGGGAAGGAATGTGTGGTAGTCGGAAGAAGTAATATTGTGGGGAAGCCGGCTGCACTCCTGCTTCTTAGAGAAAACGCCACGGTGACGGTGGCCCATTCCCGTACAAAGGATCTAAAAGAGATAACAAGGCGGGCAGACATACTTGTAGCGGCTGTGGGAAAACCCTTATTTATCACTGCTGATTATGTAAAGGAGGGGGCGGTAGTGATAGACGTGGGAATCCACAGGGATGAAGAAAATCATCTGTGCGGGGATGTTGATTTTGAAAATGTAAAGGGGAAGACAAGTGCAATTACTCCGGTTCCCGGAGGAGTGGGGCCGATGACGATTGCCATGCTGATGCGTAACTGTGTTGCCGCATCGCAAAAGTAGGAGGTAGGGGAGATAATGAAGTGCAGGTATTGCGGGAAAGAAATACCGGAAGGGGAATTAATTTGCAGGAGCTGCGGAGAAGAGGTAATTATTGTCCCGGATTATAATCCGTTAGATGATATGCTTACTGCCCAGATTAAGGTTCATATAGACGGGGAAGAGACTCCTGATTATGATCAGGAGGAGCCTTCCGGCAGAAGAACAGAAGGGGCCAGGCGCGGCACAGGAAGAAATACTGGAGCCGGGAGCACCGGCAGAAATACGGGAAGAAGCACCGGGGCCAGAGGGAATACCGGCAGAAATACGGGAAGAACTGGTGGAACCAGAGGGAATACGGGAAGAACCGGCGGAACCAGAGGAAATACGGGAAGAACTGGCGGAACCAGAGGAAATATAGGAAGAACTGCCAGAACCAGAGGGTATACCGGGAGAAACGTGCCGGATGACGCAGAGCTTGAAAGGGAGCGGCGGCGCCGTCAGGCGGAGCGCAAAAAGGAGATGCTCCGCAAAAAGCGCCGGAGAGTTCTGATTGTGCTTGTAATTCTTGCTGCCGCTTTGATTGCTCTCTGCGTGGTGTTTTACCGGAATTCTTACAACGGAATTGTAAATCAGGGCTATGATGCTCTGAAAAATAAGGAATATGGAAGGGCGGAGGAGCTTTTTTCCAAGGCGGCATTAAAAAATGAAAAAAAGACGGAGGCTTATATCGGATTATCCAAGGTGTACCTGAATCAGGACAAGGCAGATGAAGCGGAGGAGCTTTTCGCCTCTGTTATTGAAAAGCAGCCGAAGAATGCAGGAATCTATGAAGCCTTTATAGAATTCTATATAGAGGCAGGCCGCCAGATGTCGATCCCGCTGCTTCTTGATGAGGCGCCGGACAGTGTCAGAAGCAAGCTTGAGGATTATATTATAGAGGAGCCTGAATATAACTTAGACGACAGCGTGGTATATGATGACGTCCAGCAGCTGGAGATATCGTCCGGTGAAGATACCACGGTATATTATACGGCAGACGGGACGGAGCCTTCCCTGTCATCCATGAAATACACTGGTCCCATACAGCTTTCAGAGGGCGAAAATGTAATCAGGGCGGTAGCAGTTGATGAAAGAGGGATTCCGAGCCTTAGTGTGGAGAAAACCTATGTGGTAGAATTTCCTATTGAGGATGCCCCGGCAGTGGCACCGTCCACAGGACAGTATGAGAGCGCCCAGAAGATTGAGATCAAGGTGCCGGATGGATATGAGGCTTATTACACGACAAACGGGGAAGAACCCACAACTGCCTCCACAAAGTATACCGGACCGATTGACATGCCGGAGGGAGAAACTCTGTTTAAGGCTGTTCTTGTAAGCAGCGGCGGACGGGTAAGCGGGGTTACCACCAGAAATTATATGCTGGAAACAGAGACAGAAGAATAGTATGATTTATGAAGAGAAGGAGCTGACATGCAAAAGCCTGCGTGAACTCCTTCTCTTTTTATACAATAATAACAATTATGGTTGACAAAAAGTTTATTAGTAGTATAATTAATCTGAAACAAAAGTTTAGTAAAAAATTATTTTTAGTTTAGATTTACCGTGAGTGAGGATGAAGGGACAGATATTTTATGGAGCTGGAATATGTGAATGAACACATAGGGAACAAGATTAAGGATTTAAGAAACCGAAACGGCCTGACACAGCAGGAGCTGGCGGACAGGACAGAGCTTACCAAGGGGTTTATCTCACAGCTTGAGAGAGGACAGGTATCTCCCTCTATTGTGACACTTCTTGACTTGATTGAATGTCTGGGGACAACTGCTTCGGAGTTTTTCAAGGAAACGGAGGAAGAGCGTGTTGTTTTTTCAGAGGAGGGCTTTTTTGAGAAGGTGGATGATGCCGGGAACAGTATCCAGTGGATTGTCCCGGCGGCCCAGAAGTACAAGATGGAACCGCTGTTAGTGGTAATAGAGCCCCATGAGTCTCTGGCAGAGGATAAGCCTCATGACGGGGAGGAATTCGGGTATCTGATATCGGGGAAGCTTAAGCTTCATCTTGGGGACAAGGTATATTCTGTGAAGGCCGGGGAGAGCTTTTATTATCCGGCAAAATACAGGCACCGTATTGAAAATCCGGGCAAAAGGCCGGCCAAATTTATCTGGGTCAGTACGCCGCCTACATTTTAGTAAGCAGTTAAGTGGGGAAAAATATGGAACATATGACAAATATTATTGAATTAAAGCATATTACAAAAACCTATGAGGACGGTTTCTCGGCAGTTTCGGACTTTAATCTTGAGGTGAAGAAGGGAGAATTTGTCACATTTCTGGGGCCTTCGGGCTGCGGCAAAACGACGACTCTTAGGATGATTGCCGGATTCGACCTTCCTACGGAAGGAGAGATTCTTTTAAACGGAAAGCCGATTACAGAGCTTCCGCCTAATAAGAGGCCCATTAATACAGTATTTCAGAGGTATGCACTGTTTCCGCATATGAATATTTATGAAAATATCGCTTTTGGCCTAAGACAGAAAAGAACACCGGAAAATGTCATTGTAAAAAAAGTAAAAAAGGTGCTTGAGCTTGTTGACCTTGAGGGGTTTGAAAAGCGGAGTATTGACACTCTTTCAGGAGGACAGCAGCAAAGAGTCGCGATTGCGAGGGCCGTTGTAAACGAACCACAGATCCTTCTTCTTGACGAGCCTTTGGGAGCGCTGGATCTTAAGATGAGAAAAGAGATGCAGCTTGAACTAAAGGAGATGCATAAAGAGCTCGGGATTACATTTATTTATGTAACCCATGACCAGGAGGAGGCTCTTACTATGTCTGACAAGATTGTGGTCATGGCAGAAGGGAAGATGCAGCAGATCGGCACGCCGGAGGATATTTATAATGAGCCGGCCAATGCGTTTGTGGCGGATTTTATCGGGGACAGCAATATATTTAACGGGATTATGACAGGAAAGCTTAAGGCCCGTTTCTGCGGCGGGGAGTTTGCCTGTGTGGATGATGTGGAGGAAGGAACCCATATTACGGCAGTTGTACGTCCGGAGGATGTGATTTTATCTGCGCCGGATAAGGGCCGGATAAGAGGGATTGTGTCTTCTGTTATCTTCAAGGGCATGCATTATGAAATTACTGTGGAATCCGGGAAAAATGAGATTGTGGCGCAGTCTGTACATTCTGCGGCCGTGGGGCAGCATGTAGGCGTGCATGTGGATCCGGACAATATACACATTATGATTGCGGAGGATCACACGAATATATTTGCGGCAGAGATTAATAAAAACAATGAGCTGGAGTATAACGGGACAGTGCTTGATATTCCCCTGACCAGTATTATAAAGGGGAGCAGGGAGGAAGATGGGAGCCTTTTTGACGCTGCCGGCTCTGAGATTGATCGAAAGAAAATAAGAATCAAGATCTCCATCAGGCCCCAGGATATCGAGCTGACGGATGACCAGGAGGAAGGTCTTGTGCAGGGGTACATCAGTAATCTTATCTATAAGGGGGATCACTACAGCTATGTGATCCATACGGATCTGGAGCAGGATTTTGTCGTGGATGACGAGTATCTCTGGAACATGGACGATCAGGTGGGACTTTTGATGCCTGTGGAGAAAATGGTTTTTACGGTAAAGAAATAGGAGGAAGCTGATGCATAGATATATGTTTTCCAGAAAGAGTCTGGGGATTCCATATGCGCTTTTTCTGGTGCTTTTTGTTATGGCTCCGCTGCTTGTGCTGGTCTACTTTGCTTTTACTAACGGACAGGGAGAATTTACACTTCAAAACCTGACAGGGTTTTTCACAGATCCCAATACATTAGGGACGCTGTGCTACAGCTTCGGTATCGCTGCTGTAACAACAGGGGTGTGCCTGCTTTTGGCGTATCCTGCGGCCTATATTCTGGCTACGAGCAGGCTTAAGGCAAAATCCGTGATTGTGCTGCTCTTTATTATGCCTATGTGGATTAATTTTTCTCTCCGGATTACAGCCTTAAAGGAAATTCTTACATGGCTTGAGGGGAGCCTTGCCTATCATCCCTTCCTTAATACAGTGCTGGGCATGAGCTATGATTTTCTTCCTTTTATGATCCTGCCCATTTATACAACAATCTCCAAGCTTGACGGGGCTCTTTTAGAGGCGGCAAGAGATCTGGGGGCAGGAGAGCTTCAGGCGTTTCTGAAGGTGACGCTGCCCTTATCCCTGCCTGGGATTTTAA
The DNA here is from genome assembly GCA_949502235.1 of uncultured Lachnospiraceae bacterium. Taxonomy (GTDB): domain Bacteria; phylum Bacillota; class Clostridia; order Lachnospirales; family Lachnospiraceae; genus CAPEBR01. The sequence goes on from CATBDC010000012.1 coordinate 42,449, forward strand.
GCGGCGTATCCATGGTGTTTCTGCCGGCAATGACGAACTATGTGGTACTGGATATGCTCTACAACAGCACCTATATTATGGGAAGTCTGATAGGCAGCTACTTTGCGGCATACAACTGGCACGGAGGCTCTATGATTGCGTTACTTCTCCTTGGGATCGTGTGTCTGTTTACGTTTATGACAAGGGGGATTGAGGAGGAAAATACGAGAGGAGGGGCACTTTTATGATAAGAAAAACCTGGAAAAGTATTGTGATTATCCTTGTCCTTTGCTTCTTGTATCTCCCGATTCTTGTACTGGCGGTATACAGCTTCACCGATGCGGCAAATATCGGCGCGATCCGGGGATTTTCCCTGCATAATTATGTGACGCTGTTTACAACGCCGGAGCTTGTCCGTATGATCGCAGGAACGGTAGTACTGGCATTTGCGGCGGCCTTTTTTGCAACTGTCCTGGGGACACTCGGCGCTATCGGCGCGTTTTATTCAAAAAAGGGAATGGCTTCTGCAATCAATACCATGAATCAGGTGCCGGTAGTAAATGCGGACGTTGTAACAGGCTTTTCCATCTGTATTCTGCTGGTGGTTGTATCCGGCATTAGCAAGGATAGCTTTATCCCGTTGATTGTGGGCCATGTGACCCTGTGTGCGCCTTTTGTGTTTTTATCGGTGATTCCAAAATTAAAGCAGATGGATTCCAGTATCTACGAGGCGGCCTTAGACCTTGGCGCGACACCCTTTACAGCTCTGGTTAAGATTGTGATTCCCCAGATCTTTCCCGGGATTGTGTCAGGCTTTGCCCTGGCGGTTACGCTGTCCCTGGATGATTATTTTGTGGCTACTTATACGAAACCGGCCACCTTTGATACTATCAGTACTTATGTCGTAAATGCTACAAAGGGGGCGCAGACAACGATCAAAACAGCCCTGTGGGCCCTTTCAACAGTTATTTTTCTTGTAGTGGTTTTATTTGCGGTGGTTATGAATGTGCGGGCCGGCAGGGACGGCCGGGAAAGGAGCGGCGTGTGACGATGAGAAAAAATAAAGCAGGCAGATGCCAGGAAGTGCGCACGCTTCTTTTGGCCGTGTTTTCCTTTTTTCTTTTTTTGTCAGCTTCTTTTGCCGCGGAGGCGGCAGAGGGCACAGGGGGAGAAAAGGAAGTTACCTTACGGGTGTGCAGCTGGGAGGAATATATTGACCTGGGAGGCTGGGACGAGGAGGATACTATAGATTTGGACAGCGGGGATATTATCGGGGAAAGGTCTATGGTGGAGGATTTTACGGACTGGTATTATGAGACCTACGGGATCCGCGTGAAGGTGGAATATTCTACCTTCGGAACCAATGAGGATCTTTATAATATGCTGACATTGGGGGATACCTATGATTTGGTGTGCCCTTCAGAGTACATGATCATGAAGCTTATGACAGAGGGAAGGCTTGTTCCCCTGTCCAAAGATTTTTTTGATGAAACCGATAAAAATAATTATTATATAAAGGGAGTGTCCCCTTATATCCGGGCCGTTTTTGAGGATAATGAGATTGAAGGAAGACCCTGGAGTGATTATGCGGCAGGCTATATGTGGGGAATTACAGGAATTGTGTATAACCCGGAGCTTGTGAGCAGAGAGGATGCGTCCAGCTGGCGGATTCTTAATAATCCTGACTATTACAGGCAGATTACCATCAAGGATAATGTAAGGGATTCTTATTTTGCGGCGGTAGGCGCCATTAAATCAGATCTTCTGACCTCAGAGGAATTTTTAAAGGATCCGGATTATCAGAAGAATCTGGAAAGGGAGATGAACGATACGTCAGAGGAGACCATTGCAAGAGTGCAGGCGTATCTCCAGGATGTGAAGAACAATGCCTATTCCTTTGAGACGGATTCCGGGAAGGCGGATATGGTTACCGGCAAGGTGGCCGCGAATTACCAGTGGTCCGGCGACTCTGTCTATACGATGGATCAGGCGGATGAGGACGGCTTAAAACTAGCCTTTGCCGTGCCAGAGGAAGCCACAAATATTTATTTTGACGGATGGGTGATGTTAAAGGACGGAATAAACGGCAGCGCGGCAAAACAGCATGTGGCCGAGGCATTTATTAACTTTAACTCCAGGGCAGATAATGCCATACGTAATATGTATTATATCGGGTATACATCTGTGATTTCCGGCGGAGAGGACAGGCGGATTTTTGAATATGCCGACTGGTGCTACGGGGCAGAGGAGGACGATGAGGATGTGATGGAGTATGATCTGGGATATTTCTTTTCGGATGAGGATGAGAACAAGGGGGAATATGTGATTACCGCACCCTCTGACCAGGCGGATCGTCAGCTCTTTTCGCAGTACCCTTCAGAAGAGGTGATTTCCCGGTCCTCCCTTATGGACTGCTTTGACGAGAACCAGATGCAGGCCATTAATCAGATGTGGATTAATGTGAGGTGCTATAATATTTATGATATACCGGTCTGGGTATGGATAATTGTGGGAGCTGTGACTGGAATCCTGCTTGCGGCAGGAGGGAAAAGGCTGTGGGGAAAATATAAAGGCTGAAACAGGATAAAATGTAATAAAAAGAGGAGCAGACAGTGCATGTATGTAAATTGTCTGCTCCTCTTTTTATATGCGGATAACAGGTTACTGTTCACTCCGTTCACAGTAACCTTCGCAAATCCATTTCAAATTCGCTTCGCGAATGGGATTTGCTCACACCTGAATCACTTTCTTACGTACTTTGCAGTAAATGCAAAGTACTGTGTGAACAATAACGATAACAGGATGGACTTTGGGAAATAATAAAAATTATGATTGACAAATATATGTGCAATATGTATACTATGATTAAAGAAAAACGATTGCGCAAACGTTTCGATAAAAATATGACGAAAATGGAGGAGAAAATGGAGAAAAATCAAATGACATTTTTAAAAGGACTTACTACATTATGTGACGCAAGAAGCTGTCGTGCGTCTAGCTGGGATCAGACCGGAAGGAATAAGGACTACTGGCTCATTGAGCCGGGACAGACAGTTACTCTGGCAGAGCTTGAGGGCCCGGGCTGTATCAATCATATCTGGATGACTTCATTCTGCAGAAAAATTATTGGGCCGAGCATACAGGATCCGGTTCTTGGCTCCAGTGTTGCGCCGGTGACAGAGATGGAGAACGCCATTGGCGTAAATTGGGAAATTAATGACCCGGACTATTATAGAAAGGTTCTGATTAAAATGACATGGGAGAATCAGGAAACGCCCAGTGTTCTTGTGCCCCTTGGAGACTTTTTCTGCATCGGACACTCTATGCCTGCAAGCTTTTCCTCCATCCCCTTCCATGTATCTTCAAGGCCCCAGGAGGAATGTACCTTTGGAGGAACAGCTTCTATGAACTGCTATTTTCCGATGCCGTTTAACGAAAATGCGAGGATAGAAATCATAAATGAAAATGACAGGCAGCTTGGATTGTTTTTCCATATTGATTATGAGCTGTATCATGAGAGAAAAGAAAATCTCGCATACTTCCACGCGGCTTGGCACAGGGAGAAGCCGTGCCGGGGCTGGGGCGCCGATCTGGCTGTAAACACGCCGGAGGTGAACAGTGTCGCAAATCTGACAGGAGAGGATAATTATGTTTTTCTGGACGTAAAAGGGGAAGGGCATTACGTGGGATGCAATCTTTCCGTGACTCATTTTCAGGGCTCCTGGTGGGGAGAAGGGGACGACATGATTTTCATTGACGGTGAAGAGCTGCCGAGTATCAATGGTACAGGAAGCGAGGACTACTTCAACCATGCCTGGGGGATGCAGAAGAACCAGTCCTTATACAGCGGCACAATTATCCATGAGACAACGGTACAGGGGTATCAGGTGTCCTATCGGTTTCATATTACGGATCCCATCCATTTTAAGGAAAGCATTAAGGTGACCATGGAGCACGGACACGCCAATCATCTGTCAGACGACTGGGCGTCCACGGCATACTGGTATCAGAAGCTTCCGTCAGAAGGGGTGGAGATAGCTCCTGCAGCAGAAAGAATCCCGCTGAAAAAGCTTCAGGAGGTTCCGGATGCAGGAGATGTGAAATTAAATGACGAGATGATGGCCGCAAAGGAGGCATCTAAGAAGCGTCATGAAAGCTTCCTTTCAGAAAAGATGCATCAGAACAGCATCAATGCGGCAAGGACTGCCGCGGCTTCAAAAGGGAATATTGAACTATCCAGAAAAGTGAAGGAGACATACGACAATAAGCTTAAGGAGGAATAGAAGTATGAAAAAATTAACAGCGTTACTTATGGTACTGGTTTTAGTATTATCACTTTCAGCCTGTGCAGATAAAGGAGCACAGGAAGAGACTTCAGAGAAAACAGAGGATAAGGGCAGTGATACAACGACAGTTAAATTCTGGTCCTTCCACGCAGGAGGAGAGGCGGAATTTCTGGAAAAGGTTGTGAAGGAATATAACGATACACATGATGATGTGCAGATTGAACATACGGTTGTAAACCAGAGCGATTATACGACCACACTGATCCCCACGGCCTATGCTAACGGGGAGGCGCCGGATATTCTGTATGTTGAGCCGGCCACCTTTACAAAATACGCGGAAAAAGGGATGTTAGCTGACCTTTCGCCGTATTATACGGATGAGCTGAAGGAGGACATTCTGCCGTCAGCCCTGGAAGCAGTGACTATCGATGATAAGATCTATGCGCTTCCAATGGAAATGGAAACACTGGGACTTTTCTATAATATTGATATGCTAAAGGATGCGGGGATTGATCCTCCGTCTACATGGGAGGAGCTTTACGAGGCGGCAAAAAAACTGACTACAGATGATGTTTACGGCCTGGTTCTTCCTGTAGAAGAGGCGGCATATACCCTGTTTAACTGGTGGCCTTTTATGTGGATGGCAGGAGCGGACGTTTTTGATGACGATGGAAACTGTATTGTGGATTCCAAAGAAATGGTTACTGCCCTGGACTACTGGGGGAGATTCTACCAGGAGGGCCTTTCTCCCGCCTCACTGCAGATAGGCCCCTGGGATATCGGAAATGTGGGAACCGGAGCAGCGGCAATGCAGGTATCAGGTACTTATGTGATTAATGCGGCTGAAAACGATTATCCGGATGTAAACATCGGCGTTGTTCCCCTTCCGTCACCAGATAATAATCCCATAACGGTTGCCGGAGGGCAGAAGCTTGCCATTAATGCGCAGTCACAATGTAAAGACGAAGCCGCAGACTTCATTTTCTCATTATATGGGAGTGATGATATTACAAAAGCCACCGAGTGGACAACAGAAGCAAAATTCGCCTACCCGGCAAGACAGAGTGTCATTGACAACAATTCAGATACCTTCGAAGAGGGATTACGGGCGGTATTTACAGACTTTTATCAGACGGCAGTTCCGGAGCCCAGCTATTCGGCCGAGGTGACGGATGCCATGGGTAAGATGCTCCAGCAGGTTATGTTCGGAGGAGTGTCTTCTGAAGAAGCGGCAAAAGAGGCCCAGAAGACCATAGAGGATGCTGCGAAAAATTAGCAGTCTTACAGGGCCGTGTAAAGGATGCACGGTCCTGATTTAAAAAAGCAGGTGAAATCATTATGAAAAAAAGTAATATTTCGAAAAGAAAGAGAAGAGAATATCTAACCGCATATGCCTTTATTTTACCGGATTTTCTTGGACTCTTTGTGTTTGTTATTATTCCCATTATTTATGCGTTCTACATTAGTTTTTTTGAGTGGGATTTTATCAATGATAAGGTGTTTATAGGAGCAGCTAATTATATCCGGATGTGGAAGGATACAAACTGGTGGAGCGCCATGCTGCGCACTCTGAAGCTTACGGCCCTTTATGTACCGCTGCTTTTCGGTCTGTCTCTGTTTTTTGCGGTTTTAATCAGTACAGTCAAATCAAGGGCAGGCTCCTTTGTAAAAACATCCTTTCTGATGCCCTTTGCAATTACCTCTGTAATTGCATCCACCCTATGGATGTTTCTGTACAATGAAAAAAGAGGGTATTTAAATGCAGTTTTCAAGGCTTTGGGACTGTCTAATCAAAAATTTCTCGGCTCCGGCAGGCAGGCTCTTATCTGTGTTATTGTTGTTCTGCTGTGGATTAACCTGGGCTATAATATGATTTTATTTTTATCTGCCATAAAGGACATACCGGAAAGCTATTATGAGGCTGCAACCCTTGACGGCGCGGACAGATGGCACATTTTCAGGTATATCACCTTCCCCCTTATCCGGCAGACAAGTATATTTATACTGGTTACTACCACAATTGCATCCTTTCAGGTGCTTGATCTTATTATGGTTATGACAAAGGGAGGACCGGCAAAGGCGACAGAGGTGGGCGCCCTTTATATATATGATCGTTCATTTAATATGATGGAAATGGGGTATGGCTCTGCGCTGTCTGTATTTTTATTTCTCAGCCTGCTTGTATTTTCCTTTGTGCAGATGCGGATTACTTCTGAAGAACAGGGGGAGAATGTATGAAAAAGGAACCTGTAAAAATTATTTTACTTATCATATTCAGTCTGATACTGCTTTTTCCGATTTATATTTTGTTTATGTCGGCATTTAAAGGACCGGGTGAATTATTTGTTGTCTCGCTGTGGCCAAAGAGCATTACCTTTGACAATCTTAAGACGGTTTTGAATCCGAAGTTTTTGAACAGCATTAAGAATTCACTGTTTGTATCTACAACGGTTACAGTAATCGCTATGATTTTACATTCCATGTGCGGGTATGCGCTGGCCAGGCTTTCTTTTCCGGGGAAAAAGCTTATTTTTACCACAATTATCAGTACGCTGATGATTCCCACAACCACAATTTTAGTGCCGCTTTTTATGGTATGCAAGGGGCTTGGTATTGAAAATTCCTATGCCGGATTAATCATCCCCGCATTTTTTAACGCCTACGGTATTTTCCTGTTCCGCCAGTTTTACCTGGATTTTCCAAAGGAGCTTGAGGAGGCCGCGGAGGTGGAAGGCTGCGGAAAGGTGCGCCTGTTTGTACAGATTGTGCTTCCTTTATCCAAACCTATGATTGTTCCCCTTACCATCGCCTTTTTCCTTGGAACATGGAATAATTATCTGTGGCCCCTGATTATTAATAAAAAAGAGGAATACCAGACAATACAGGTATATCTTGCAAACATGGTATCCGGCTATTCAACGCCCTGGAATGAGGTGATCGCCACGGCGGCATCGTCAGCAGTTCCTGTATTCTTACTGTTCCTGCTTCTGCAGAAGCAGTTGAAGGAGGGCATTAAGGTTACAGGCATTAAATAACAGGAAAGGAAAGAAGAAAAATGTTAAAAGATTGTTTATATGAGATAAATCCGCAGGTAGTGACAAGATGGGCAAGCCATGAAAACCCTGACGGAAGGCCGGGAGCAGGCGGCCAGTCAGGCAAAGGACGCAAAGGTGCGGCCTGGTTTACTCTGGAGGATGGAATGGATGCAGTCCTGGCCCACGCAGAAAATATAAGCGGCATGATACGGCGGATCTGGATTACCATGAATGTGAGGAACAGTGAAACGCTAAGGGGCGTGCTCATTGAAATGTACTGGGACGGTGCGGATACGCCGGCAGTCAGGGCGCCAATCGGGGATTTTTTCTGTCATGGGATTGGGCGGATGTCTGTTGTTAAAAATGCCTTGTTTTCCAGTCCGGAGGGCCGCAGCTTTAACTGCTTTATTCCGATGCCTTTTAAGACTGGAATGAGGGTAATCATAAAAAACCGCAGCGGGCAGCAGATTAAACATTTTTACTATGATATTGACTATACACTGGGTGATGGCTTTAGCGAAAATACACTGTATTTTCACAGCTTTTTTAACCGGGAGAATCCTACCTGCATGGGCAGGGATTTTGAAATTCTGCCCCGCATATCAGGACAGGGCAGATATCTTGGGGTAAACCTGGGAGTACGGTGTGATACGGAGAAATATTTTACAACCTGGTGGGGCGAAGGAGAGGTAAAGGTTTATCTGGACGGAGACAGGGAATTTCCGACTCTCTGCGGAACAGGGGTAGAGGATTATGTGTCTACTGCCTGGGGACAGGACTATTTTTATGACCTGTATCACGGCAGCCAGATTTATGACACGGAGAAAATGGAAATTGCGTGTTACCGCCTCCATATTCCGGATCCGGTTTATTTTCACAGGGACATACGGGTAACGGTGCAGCAGATTGGAGGCATCGATACGGATGATGAGCTGAATAAAGCAAAGTTTTACTTTAATCATACAACAAAGGGATATGCATACCGTTCTGTAAAAGGGCATGATATTGACTTTGCCTCCATAAATGCAAAGGAGGTGCTGCCAGAGCTCTTTGAACGGGAGGAGGACTGGTCCTGCTGTACATGGTTTTATTATGACAGGCCGGAAAATCCCCTTCCCAAGCTTTCGGCAGAAAAAATATTAATCTAAAGGTAGTGAGCATGTTTAAGGATTGGAAAATACAAAATGGATATCTGAAAATTCCTATAGAGCATGGAGCACAAGATATCCGAATAAAAATTTCTACAGAAAATAATGTTGTGTTTGAGGGCAATGTTCCAGTTTCAAAAGAAAGGATAGATTTTTGGGGAATCATACCTGTGAGTCAGAATTACGGAACAATGCTGCATATTGAAACAGGAGAAGAAAAAGGGAGCTGGTGTGAGGGAATCAGGTGGGAGGAAGGGGGTATTTTGCCCTGCAAAACCCCGGTTTTTCACACAGTACCCCCAAGCGGGAGCATTCACAGCATATTTCAAGTGTCTGAAAAAATGGGTCTCTGCCGGCCGGCGTATGATTATGACCCTTTCGGAAGGGACAAAGACCGCAGTGCGCCGGGGCCGGATACAGGCCATGGCTTTGCCATGCATCCGGTAAAAGAGAATGAAAGTTTTTTTTCGGGTGATGTTGAAACGCAGTATCTTTCGGAGGATGGGAGATATTGTATGGCAAAGAGCAGAGATTTTGACTGGGAGAATTGCCCCTATTTTAATATGTGCACGCCGCTTCTTTGTATAGAAGAGGAAAACGGTGTAAGAAAGCTTTCCTATGGCCCGGAGATAGAGGGGCTTCGCATTTGGAAACGGGAATGGGAAAATACAGGGGCTGTCAGCAGGTTTGAGGCACTGCTTCGTTTCAGGACGAAACCGGGGATATGGCCCAATATTGAATTACTTCCGCCGGAGGGAAAGGCAGATGATATTACTGCGGAAGCCTTTGAAATTCATTTAGAGCTTGTTCCCTCTGCCGGTGAGGCAGTTATGCTGGATTTCTGCGGAATCCCGGCTGTCTATGACAGTAAGGAGGGAAGCTTCAAGGCAGGTGGATACGGGATAGCCGCCGGTAAGGAAGGCTTATGCTTAACAGCTTGTATTGACAGCGGCTGTGCAGAATTTATATGCGGAGGCAAAGCCGTCTTTTATGTACACAGAACAATGGAAAACGAATATCGGCAGGTGGATAATTCCGTCAGTGGTAATCTTGAAAAATGTAAGTTTGAAGAGAAAGACATTCCTAAGCTTTTAGTTTGGTGTAATTCAGGTACATGCCGTATCAGGAAGCTGGAAATATACGGGCTTAGGCAGAAGGAAGATACAGAACCGTATCTTAACCGTTTTGGCATAGATAAGGAGCTGGATCCAGTCTTTTACAATTGCAGGGAATTTACTGTATATTACCACAGGGTCTGGGATAAAAATTATGGATATCCGGAGGCAGCGGCAGTCAATGACTGCATGGTAGTGTCTCCCACGAGGGTTGTGGAGGAGTTTGACTGGAGGAAAACCCCCTGGGGCGATATGAACCGGATTGTAAACAGGGAGAATATCTGGTATGGAAATTCAGGCCTTAAAAATTATCCCCAGCTCATTTCTCCGGTGGCCAGTTTAAATGCAGCCTACAATATAGCTCTTCATGTTTTTGAACAGTGTAAGGATAAAAAATATGCATTAAAGGGACAGGAAGGCTTATGGTCAGCGGGATTATTCCAGGGTCTGGGGGAAAGCTTCGGCGTATGGCTTAGAGACAGTGTACATATTCTTATGCGCTGCGGAAGCCTGATAGATCCTAAGGGCGCCGGGCGGACGCTTATGTTTGCAATGAAGAAAGGCTTTGACAACGGTTCTGACGGTCCCGCAATGGGTCCGGCAGGAGCCTGGGATTATTATCTGGCTACAGGAAATAAGGAGCTTCTCTATGAAATGTGGCCGGTTCTGGTTTCGAATATCCGGGAGGCAGACAGACGCTATGATGAGAAAAGAGATCTTGTTTTCGCGGAAAAGTCCACATCTAATGATGCTTTTCCGGAACCTGAAAACGGCGGATACAGCCTGGGGACGGAGTGCTATTTTATGAAGGCCTACGAATCTATGGCAGCTATTGCGGATGTAATCGGGTACTCCGGAAAGGATGATGTGAGAAGATGGCGGGAAAAAGGCAGAAGGCTTAGGCAGTCTGTCCGGGAAAAATATTGGAATCCTGAATATGGATATTTTACAAGCGGACCAAAGGGAAGCGAGGCGTTTGAGAAAGGATACTGGGAAACTTCAGGTGAGGAAGGAGCCATATGGAACAGGTTCGGCATTGCTAAGGACTGGCAGCGGCAGTCTGTCCTGGAAAAGCTTGAGGAAACTGCAATGACTGCCTATGGTATCAAATTATTTCCGTACAGAAAAGAAAAAAATCATTTCTGCGGTTCAGTATGGGGAGTCTGGCAGTCCGGCTTTGCTTCTGCGGCTTCCGCGTCAGGAAACAGCGCTCTTGTAAAAAAGCTTCTTGCCCAGCAGATAAGAGTATGCCTGATAAATAAGACCTTTTATGAGGTGATTGACGCTGATACTGGAAAGGCGTGGAGATGGCCGGGACAGCTGTGGAATGCGGCGGGTTTTATCTCTCTGGTTATTTACGGCGTTTTCGGCCTTGAATATACGGAGGAGGGACTAAGCTTCCATCCCGCCGTGCCGGAGGAGTTAAGGGATACGTCCATTACAGGCCTTCCCTTTTGGAAAATGATTCTGAATATCAGAGTCTGCGGGTGGGGAACCTGCCTGCGGGAGATGAAGCTTGACGGACAAGGCTGTGATTTTATTCCTCATTCACTTTCCGGCAGACATGAGATTGTGCTATATATGAAGTAGTCTTGAAAGATAATTCTTGTATTTGGAAGGATTTTTGCCTATAATTGGAATATATGTAAAAGGACGTGATGAGCTTGGCGAATATGAAAGATGTGGCCGCAAAGGCAAATGTATCTGTGTCTACTGTGTCCCATGTAATTAATGGAACCCGGTTTGTTTCAGAGGAAGTGAAAAACCGGGTGAGAGAGGCTATGGATGCTACAGGCTATATTCCTAATGTGGTTGCACATTCTTTAAGAACAAAAAGGACAAATACCATCGGCCTTGTTATTCCAATTGGAAACGATGAAAATTCCAATATCTTTATTATGCAGATTGTTTTGGGAATAGATTCTGTTTTAAGGGAACGGGGATACTGTACACTGCTGGCAAATACGAAGGATGAGCTGTCTAGGGAAAAAGAGGAGATCAGACATCTGATTACACGGCAGATAGACGGAATGATTATTATTCCTTCTTCGGGAGATCACGGATTTATCCCCGGGCTTTTAAAGGATAAGCAGTATGTGTTTGTTGACCGTATTCCGGATGGGCTTCCTAAGCAGGATTATGTAGTAAGTGATTCCTTTGGCGGTAGCTATGATGCTGTCAGCAGGATGATAGAAAGAGGGCATACAAAGATAGGAATTTTATGTGCAGAAATCGGCGGATACCGGAACTCGGATGAACGTTTAAGAGGGTTTAGAAAAGCTTATGAAGAGCATAATCTTGAAGTGCGGACAGAATATATATGTGAGTGTGACGCCAGTATACAGGATGCGTGGGAGAAGGCAAAAAGGCTTGTGGAGCATACAGATATAACAGCTGTCTTTATTGTCAATAATGTGATGGGAATGGGAGTTGTAAAGTATTTAAAGGAAGCAGGCATCAGGATTCCCGATGACATTAGTCTGACAATTTTTGATGATTATGCGTGGACGGACATCTATACTCCCTCTATCACCACGATACGTCAGGAGGCCTTTGAAATGGGACGCCAGGGGGCGGAGCTTCTCCTGGAAAAGCTTATGTTTAAGGATCAGGATGAGATTACGTGGAAACCCAGGGAGATTCTTCTGCCCACTAGACTTATGATGCGGGAATCGTGGAAGTAGAGAGCGCATATACGGGCTATAAACTATAGCAGGGCGGCTTGGGGAGAGCCCATATTTGACAAAGGAGAGGGAGATGATACTGGAAACAGAGGATATTTATCTGGGGAAGGCAAAATTCGAAGACTGGGAGGCAATGTACCTCAATGTGTGGTCCAGGCCGGAGACAGCCCGGTTTATGGTGTGGCAGGTTACTGTAAGCCGGGAGGAGGCAAAAGAGCGGATGAAAAGGACGATACTCTTTCAGGAAACCCATGAGACATTTCTGGTCTATGAAAAAAGAAGCGGGGAGCCCTGCGGATTTGCAGGAGTCGGAGAGATATCACCGGGAATTTATGAGGAAATGGGGATTGCCCTCGGACCGGAATATGTGGGAAAAGGGTATGGAAAGCAGATTCTTGGCCTCCTCCTAAAATACTGCACAGAGGTTCTTAAGGGAAAAGAGTTTTATTATCATACACGGGCGAAAAACAGGGCCTCTAAAGCTCTGGCACGATCCTGCGGGCTTATCTATCAGTATTCGGAAAAAAAGAGGGATCAAGAGAGCGGGGAAGAATACATCATGGAGGTTTACAGTAAAAAGCTGGGAGAGTAAAATATGTGGGAAAGATTGTATGGCTGCCCAATAATTGTATGGGAATAAGTACAATCTTTTTCTTTATTTATATTGCGTTAATTATTTAACAGGATTATAATTATTGTAGGTTAAAAAAATAACAATATATGAAGAAAAGGAGAGCGACAAAAATGAGCAGATTTACATTGCCAAGAGACATTTATCACGGAAAGGGATGCTTAGAGGAGCTTAAAAACTTAAAGGGCAAAAAGGCTATCCTTGTAGTGGGCGGCGGCTCTATGAAGCGTCAGGGATTTTTAGATAAGGCAGTGGGCTATCTTAAGGAAGCAGGCATGGAGGTTGAGCTGTTTGAAGGCGTTGAGCCGGATCCGTCTGTTGAGACTGTTATGAAGGGCGCAGAGGCTATGAGAAAGTTTGAGCCAGACTGGATTGTATCTATGGGCGGCGGTTCCCCCATTGACGCGGCGAAAGCAATGTGGGCATTTTATGAGTATCCGGATACAACCTTTGAGGATTTGTGTATTCCGTTTAATTTCCCGGAGCTCCGCACGAAGGCTAAATTTGCGGCAATTCCTACCACATCAGGTACAGCTACAGAGGTTACCGCATTTTCTGTCATTACAAATTATCAGACAGGTGTAAAGTATCCTCTTGCGGACTTTAATATCACACCGGATGTTGCAATTGTTGATCCGGATCTTGTAGCAGGACTTCCGGTAAAACAGGTTGCCTACACAGGTATGGACGCACTGACACATGCCATTGAGGCATATGTATCTACGCTGAATTGTCCGTTTACAGATCCGCTGGCATTGCAGGCAATCGAGATGGTGCTTGATTATCTTCCGGCTTCCTATAACTGTGATATGGATGCAAGAGAGCAGATGCACTATGCACAGTGCCTGGCAGGAATGGCGTTTTCCAATGCACTTCTTGGTATTGTACACTCCATGGCGCACAAGACAGGCGCGGCGTTCTCAACCGGACATATTCCGCACGGATGCGCAAATGCAATTTATCTGCCATATGTTATTAAATATAATGCCCATGACAAGGTGGCTGCCAGCCGCTATGCCGAGATTGCGCGCAGAATGGGTCTTGAAGGAACTTCGGAAAAGGCGCTCATTAACAGCCTGTGCGCAAAGATTGATGAGTTTAACGTAAAGCTTAACATTCCAAAGACATTGAAGGAATTCGGAATCAATGAGGAGGAGTTTAAGGAGAAGGTTAAAGGAATCGCGGAGCGCGCAGTAGGAGATGCATGTACAGGTTCCAATCCAAGGGCAATTGATCCGGCGGCTATGGAGAAGCTGTTTAACTGTACATATTATGGAACAGAGGTTGATTTTTAAGTAGTATTTTAGTGGAAGATGAAGCAGCGGACGAAAAATGTTACAGTGAACAGTATCATTTTTCGTCCGCTGCTTTTTATGTTTTACCTTTGGTGGAAACTTTATTTTCAGAAACTATATTCCATTTAGAAAATAGGGGGTGTATAATAAAGGCGTAATTTAAGCTGACCATATTAATCAAGTAGTTAAGAAGGGAATTGTAATGGAAAGAAACAATAAGAAAAATTATCCGTTCCGCATGATAATCTCTTTTATGATGCTTCTTTTTGCTATATGCTTAATTATGAATGTACTCTTTTGCAGTACTTATAATCTTTATGAATTGTCAGATGTGGCAGCAGTTGAGACGCAGACAATTTCCGAAGGTATCGCAGCCAATGGAGATGGTGATAATACTTCTTGTCTGAAAATACACCCGATACCCGCGGCTGCAGCCATTTCAAATGGATTCGGCTTGTTTTTCCCTGTTATACTTTTCCTTTGTTTTCTTTTAAACGCGTTTATATTATTGCCTGATAAATGGACATTAATTAATCAGAAGGTACGTCTGGATAATTGAATTAACTCCTTTTCGAATCATAAAAAAACGCTCATTTCAGAGCGAAGCAGAAATCGAACGGGAGGATTATATGAATGAAGGAAAAGATATATAAATGGTTCCTCGTTTTAATGGTGAGCCTGTCTTTAGGTTCGGGGCCTGCAGCCCAAAATGAGGTACGAAAGATGCTCGAAGCTCTTTCTACAACAGATTCGGTGCAAATTCAGGATCTTGATGAGGAGGAACTTGAATAGTAACGGAAGTCGGATAAATAAGTAAGTTAATTCAGATACTATATTCCATTTAGAAAATGAGGGGTGTATAATAGAGATGTAATTTGAGCTGGCTGTATGAGCCGCAGCAGTTAGGAAAGGAATTATAATGGAAATAAAGAAAAAGCTTCCAATTGGGGTTGAGTTTTTTGAGCATTTCAGGCGGGATAATTTTTACTACGTTGACAAGACAGGATTTATCCGGGATTTGGTGAATACAAGGGGCAGTGTGAATCTGATTACAAGGCCCCGGAGATTTGGAAAGAGTCTGAACATGGATATGCTGAAAAGTTTTTTTAAGATAGGGACAGATACGACTCTATTTGACGGGATGGAGATCTCAAAAGAAAGAGATGTCTGTGAACAGTACATGGGAAAATATCCGGTAGTCTCCATTAGTCTGAAGGATGTAGAAGGAACGAATTTTCAGATAGCATATGATATGCTGGGAGCTGTGGTAAGCGAGGAGGCAGGTCATTTTGAATTTTTATTGGAGAGCCATAAATTATCACAAAATGATAAGAAAAAACTGCTCCGCCTGCTGGAAGGGGATTTTGAAAAAGAGGCTTATCTGTATAACAGTCTGCGGCTTTTAACAGAATTGCTTTTTAAACACTACGGTATTCCGGTAATCGTCTTAATTGACGAATATGACGTGCCTCTGGATAAAGCATATCAGGATGGCTTTTACGGGGAGATGGTACGGCTTATCCGTTCTTTATTCAGTCAGGTATTTAAGACAAATCCGAATATTTATTTTGCAGTTATTACAGGGTGTCTTAGGATTGCAAGAGAGAGTATTTTTACGGGCCTGAATAACTTCAAGGTAAGAACTATTTCCGACATAGATTTTGCAGAGTATTTCGGTTTTACGGACAGGGAAGTCATGGAGATGCTGTCCTACTATGGACTAGAAGATTCTTTTGAGCAGATAAAGGAGTGGTATGACGGGTATCATTTCGGAAATGTGGATGTATACTGTCCGTGGGATGTAATTAACCAGTGTGATAAGCTGAGGGCATGGAAAGAAGCTCCGATGGAGGCACATTGGGAGAACAGCAGCAGTAATGCGATTGTGCAGGACATTCTTTCATCCGCAACGGAAACAACGAAAAGCCAGATGGAGGCTTTGATTTCCGGAGAAGCGGTGGAAAAAAGGCTGATTCCGGAACTGACATATACGGATTTAGGCAGTGAAGATGAAGAAGTGCGGCAGACCTATTTGTGGAGTGTGCTGTTTGCGACCGGATATTTGACAGATGCGGGCAAGCCTCAAAATGGGGTGCACAGGCTTGTAATTCCCAACAGAGAAGTGCTTAAGATTTTTGAAAAAAGGATTCACTCTTGGTTTAAGATGAGGATTACCAGTGATACGGACAGGTGGAAGCAGTTCTGCGGGGCTGTAAAATCAGGGGACTACATGAAAGTAGAGAGTCTGTTCAATGAGTTTATGGCGGAATCTATCAGTGTCAGGGATACTTATGTAAAGAAGGAAATGAAAGAAAACTTCTACCATGGTATGCTTTTGGGGCTTTTGCGTGCAGAAGGAAGCTGGATCATAAAGTCAAACGTGGAATCAGGCATAGGGTATACCGATATCAGACTGGAAATTCCCAGGGAAAAGACCGGATGCATTATTGAAGTAAAATATGCGGAAAACGGCCGGTATGACAGGGAATGTGAAGAGGCTATGAAACAAATTGAAGAGAACGGATATGCTGAAACTCTGACAGAGGACGGTATGCAGACAATTCATAAATATGGAATTGCATGTTATAAGAAAAGCTGCAGGGTATCCTATCAGGCAGAGCAAAAAGGAGCGTTATTATAAAAAAGATAAAGGAGGAGCCTGATATGGGCAAAATTACGTACCGCAATCCAGTAGTGGAGGATGCAGAGAAAATTGTGGAGTTTTACAATTATGTGGGAGGGGAGACGAGCTATCTAAGCTTTGAAAAGGATGAATATCCTCTGGATGTAAAGGCACAGGAGGACATCAAGGGGCTTGAGGGCAATGTGAACAACACCATGCTTTTAGCCCTTGACGGGGAGGAAATCGTGGGAATTGCCACCATTTATTCCAGTCATAAGATCAAGTCCCGCCATGAGGGCGAGCTGGGGATCGTTGTGGCAAAAAAATACCAGGGGCAGGGAATCGGGAGCACGTTGATTCAGATGCTGATTGACTGGTGTAAAGGAAACGGAGTGACTACAAGGATACGCCTGGATACAAGGACAGATAACACGGCGGCGGCTTCCCTGTACATGAAATTCGGGTTTGTTGTGGAGGGGTGCTGCAAGAACCAGACACTTCTAAACGGCAGGTATTATGACCTTTATATTATGGGAATGATGATTAAATAGAGTATATGGACAAAGGGGCCGGTTATAAAAGCGGCCCCATAATATTAGCAGTAGCCGCAGCATCTACAATCCCCAGATAGGAGAAAATCCGCAGTCTGCTGGATGCTTAAGTTATTGCTGATATATGCGTAAAGCTCTAATTATAGGTAATGAAAAGCTTCAGTGCTTTTGCGGCGACAGAGAGGAGCTACCCGTCCCGGCTTTGCGGGCAATACAAATACAAAGGTCGTCTCTGCCTATGGAGTATCATAGGCCTGCTCCCAGAATTGCAATTCAAAAAAGAAATGTAATGCCTGAGTCTAACCGCTCAGGCAATTTCTTTATACATTGGGAGGAGACAAAGGAATTTATTATTTATCAGATAGCAAGAAGAATGGCAGGTTTTAATTACAACAATAAGCGCTATTGACAGTGGATCTTTCTGAAAAAATCTGTATAATTAAGTTAGAAAAACAGGATATGATTCTGTAAAGGAGGAGTGGCTAATGCTTACAAATGAATTTAAAGGAATCAGGTTATCCCGTCTGGGATTTGGAGCGATGCGCCTGCCGGTAACAGGAGATGACGCAGCTTCTATCGATGAGGAGCAGGTAGACAGGATGGTGGATTACTGTCTTTCCCATGGCGTGAATTATTTTGATACGGCATATCCATATCATGGAGGTATGTCGGAAAGGGTGATCGGCAGGTCTCTGTCGCGCTATCCAAGGGAAAGCTACTATCTTGCGACCAAATATCCGGGCCATCAGATCAGCCAGAGCTATGACCCGAAAGCTGTTTTTGAAGAGCAGCTTAAAAAATGCGGCGTGGAATATTTTGATTTTTATTTATTACATAATGTGTATGAAAATTCCATTCAGGTGTATAAGGACGAACGATGGGGAATTCTGGATTATTTTGCAGAGCAGAAAAGGCTTGGGAGAATCAGGCATCTGGGATTTTCCTGTCACGGCAGCATCGATACATTAAGGGATTTCCTTGATTATTGCGGTGGGAGGATGGAATTCTGCCAGATCCAGCTCAACTATCTTGACTGGACCCTGCAGGATGCAAAGGAAAAATATGAGCTTTTAACAGAACGCGGCGTTGGCGTATGGGTGATGGAGCCTGTACGGGGTGGAAGGCTTGCCGCTCTTTCGGAAAAAGAGAATGAGGCGCTTCATGCATTGCGCCCGGACGAGACAAGCGCCGCCTGGGCATTTCGTTTCCTTTTAGGTCTTCCAAATGTGAAAATGATCTTAAGCGGAATGTCTAATCTGGAACAGGTAAAGGAAAATGTGGAAACATTCTCCGAGGAAAAACCGCTTACTAAGGAAGAGCAGAAGACGCTTTTAGATATAGCGGAAGGGATGAAGGATTCCATTCCCTGTACAGCCTGCCGCTATTGCTGCAACGGCTGCCCGAAGGGGCTTGATATTCCCATGCTGATTTCAGCTTACAATGAGATTAGGTTTTCCCCTTCGGTCAATATTTCAATGCGGCTTGATGCCCTGCAGGAGGATAAGCGGCCGGATTCTTGTATCGGCTGTGGAAAGTGTGCGAAGATATGCCCGCAGAAGATAGATATCCCTGCTGCGATGAAGGGACTGGCAGAGGAAATCGCAAAGCTTCCAAGCTGGGCTGAAATCTGCCGCCAGCGGGAAGAGGCTGCGAGAAAAATAAAAGAGCAGAATATGTAACCTTTACACCTTGGCAGCAATCCAATGTAAATAAGGAAGAGTAATCCGGGAGAGGTCAGGTATGATGATATGGGTCGGTTGATAAAAACGTTCAGTAATGGTGCATTTTTAGAATATGACAAGGGAAGCTTTGATGATTGGTGTGTGTATTTAACTTGTCCTGACGGCAGGAAAAATCCGCCGCGTGATATGGATTATTTTATGCAGCTAAAGAAGCTGGCAGATAAATATGGTGTGCAGACGATATATAACGACTATGTAAAGGTGTATGAGCTGACCACAAAAAGCGTGGATGAACGGGTGCTTAAAAGTATTTCGCGGATTGCGTCCGCTTATGATGAGGATGCGCTTAATGTAGATATAATCTTTTCAATTTTATATATGGCTATGATAGCTGAAGAACGGAAGGAAAATACACGGCTTGGGAAAAGAATTAAGAGACTGGGAATCTACAAGCTGCTGTATGATAAAAGCAGTGTATATGAGGCTGCGAATTTTATGCGGGGTATGAAGTGGAGAGATATTTCAGAGCTTTGTACGGAACATGGTTTCTAATGCTGAGGCATTCCTGACCCGTGAAAAGTAATGTAAACTCATAAAATGTAGAAATTTGCGTTTTTTTCTTCTATATTCTGACAGAAATTTCCTGTACAATATAAACAGAATTGCTGAAAGGGGTCAGATGAAATGAATAGAATGAAAGAAAAAGAATTATCTGTCTGTATATGGATACATCATATAGCGACATTTGCAGGAATTGCAGAGGGGATTTATTATCTTGCCGCAAAAAGGCAGGGGTTTTTAAAGAGCTTTGGAATATTTTTATTTACGCTGCTTCAGTCATGGGCAGGAATTAAGATATTTAGGGATTTAAGGAGCGGCAGGTCAAGGCTTGCCGAAAGCTATGAAAATATAAAAAAACTGACAGACAGCAAGGGCAGGCAGAAGGGAATTCTTTTTGGACTTGCACTTAGTACGGCAGTGCTGAAAATACTGCCGGTACATATAGTTACTGTGAACGGAGTGAACAGTAACACACATATACTTGGGAATCGTTAGTTAAAATTTTATTTACTTGATATTTATGTAAATATGGATTATGATGATTATATAAAATTTTTAGGAGGAACGTAAGATGTATAAGATATTAAAAGCTGAGAAACTGGCTGATAAGATCTATCTTATGGATGTCGAAGCTCCGCGTGTTGCAAGGCACTGCGAGCCGGGACAGTTTGTGATTGTTAAGATGGATGAAAAAGGCGAGAGAATCCCGCTGACGATCTGCGATTATGACAGAGAAGCCGGGACGATAACAATTGTATTTCAGGAAATAGGTGCTTCTACCATGAAGATGTCCGGCCTGAAGGCAGGGGATTCCTTCCGCGATTTTATCGGCCCTCTCGGACGTCCGTCAGAATTCGTAGAAGAGGATATTGAAGCCTTAAAGAATAAGAAGATGCTGTTTGTAGCCGGCGGCGTGGGCGCGGCACCTGTTTATCCGCAGGTAAAGTGGCTTAAGGAGCATGGCATAAAAGCGGATGTAATTGTGGGCGCCAAGACAAAGGACATGCTGATCCTTGAAAAAGAGATGGAAGAGGTTGCAGGCAATTATTATCCATGTACAGACGATGGTACATACGGCCATGCGGGCATGGTTACAACAAAGATAGAGAAGCTTGTGGAGGAAGGTAATAAGTATGATGTGTGCGTTGCCATCGGACCGATGATTATGATGAAGTTTACCTGCCTTCTTACAAAGAAGCTTGAGATTCCTACGATTGTCAGCATGAATCCTATCATGGTTGACGGAACCGGCATGTGCGGCGCCTGCCGTGTGATTGTAGGCGGAGAGGTGAAGTTTGCATGTGTGGACGGACCGGAGTTTGACGGGCATCTCGTAGATTTTGAAAATGCGATGAAGAGACAGCAGATGTACAGGACAGAGGAAGGCCGTGCGATTCTGAAGGTACAAGAGGGCGACACCCACCACGGTGGATGCGGTAATTGCGGAGGTGACAACTAATGGCTGATGTATTAAAGAGAGTTCCTGTAAGAGAGCAGGACGCAAAGGAAAGAGCGACAAACTTCGAGGAAGTATGTTATGGATATAATAAGGAAGAGGCGATGGAGGAGGCTTCACGCTGCCTTAATTGTAAAAATGCGAAATGTATCCAGGGATGCCCTGTTGCAATCAATATCCCGGGCTTTATCTCCAAGGTAAAGGAAGGGGACATTGAGGGCGCATATAAGGTGATCGGTGAATCTTCGGCGCTTCCGGCTATCTGCGGCCGTGTATGTCCCCAGGAGTCCCAGTGTGAGTGCAAGTGTATTCGCGGCATCAAGGGCGATCCGGTATCTATCGGTAAGCTTGAGAGATATGTTGCAGATTATGCGTTGGAGAACGATATTAAGCCTGTTAAGGCAGAAAAGACTAATGGACACAAGGTTGCGGTTATCGGCTCCGGCCCGTCAGGCCTTACCTGCGCGGGAGATCTGGCAAAGCTGGGCTATGAGGTTACTGTATTTGAGGCGCTTCATGAGCTTGGCGGCGTGCTTGTATATGGTATTCCGGAGTTCCGTCTTCCGAAGCACAAGGTTGTAAAGAAAGAGATCGAGAAGGTAAAAGAATTAGGCGTTAAATTCGAGACAAACGTAGTGATCGGAAAATCCACCACCATTGACCAGCTGATGGAGGAAGAGGACTTTGAGGCAGTATTTATCGGTTCCGGCGCAGGCCTTCCTATGTTCATGGGAATTCCTGGTGAGACGGCAAACGGCGTATTCTCCGCAAATGAGTATCTGACAAGAAGCAATCTTATGAAGGCTTTTGATGATTCCTATGATACGCCTATCGTGGCGGGCAAGAAGGTTGCAGTTGTAGGCGGCGGTAATGTTGCGATGGATGCTGCAAGAACTGCGCTTCGTCTGGGCGCGGAGGTACATATTGTATACCGCCGGAGCGAGGCAGAGCTTCCGGCCAGAGTAGAGGAAGTACACCATGCGAAGGAAGAGGGCGTTATCTTTGACCTTCTTACAAACCCGAAGGAGATCCTTGTAGATGAGAATGGCTGGGTGAAGGGAATGGTTGTTGTAAAGATGGAGCTTGGGGAGCCAGATGCTTCCGGCAGAAGACGTCCGGTAGAGATTCCGGGTTCCGAATATGAGATTGAGTTAGATACAGTTATCATGTCTCTTGGAACCTCACCGAATCCGCTTATTGCATCTACTACCAAGGGTCTTGAGACAAACAGGAGAAAATGTATCGTGGCAGAGGAGGAAAACGGACAGACATCAAAGGCCGCAGTATTCGCAGGCGGAGACGCAGTGACAGGTGCCGCAACGGTTATCCTTGCCATGGGAGCAGGAAAAGCCGGCGCCAAGGGCATTCATGAGCTGCTGTCCGGGAAATAATTTGTTATAAATGAGCAGGGGATTTGTTCCGGCTATGTAAAATGTGCTGTACAGATTGTAAGACTTGTACAGCACATTTTTTGTGTACTGTATGAAAGATTTCCACCTGTACGGTTGGAGTATCTTTTTCGATGCACAGATGGAAAATTCATGTTATACTTATAGCAATTACGGAGAAAATAAAGGAAAAGGATGTAAAGGAGCTGACATGATGATGATTTTCTGGGGGCTTATGATTCCCTTTATGGGCACTACTCTGGGAGCAGCCTGTGTGCTGTTTATGAGAAAGGATTTAAAGCCCGGTATACAAAAAGCGCTTCTTGGGTTTGCAGCGGGGGTGATGGTTGCGGCGTCTGTGTGGTCCCTTCTGATTCCTGCCATGAATATGTCGGGGCATATGGGAAAGCTTGCGTTTTTCCCTGCGGCAGTAGGTTTTCTGCTTGGAATTGGTTTTCTCCTGCTTCTGGACAGGGCAGTTCCCCATATGCATATTGGTTCAGAGGAAACAGAAGGGCCGCGATGCGTGTTAAGCCGCTCTGCCATGCTGGTGCTGGCAGTTACCATTCACAATATACCGGAGGGAATTTCAAGTGGTGCGGTTTTTGCAGGACTTCTGACAGATAATGCAAATGTGACGGCAGCGGGGGCATTTGCGCTGGCGGCGGGAATTGCTATTCAGAACCTTCCTGAGGGATTTATTGTGTCACTGCCCATACGAAGCGAAGGGGGAGGAAGATGGAAGGCGTTTCTTTATGGAACACTATCGGGAATTGTGGAACCAATAGCAGGAGGAATTACGGTGCTTCTTGCCGCCTACATTACGCCTGCGCTCCCGTATCTTCTGGCATTTGCGGCCGGGGCAATGATCTATGTGGTAGTGGAAGAGCTGGTGCCGGAGTCGGCAGAAGGGGAGCACAGTAATATTGGAACCATCGGCTTTGCAGCAGGGTTTGTACTGATGATGATTTTGGATGTGGCACTTGGATAAAGGGAGTATTGGTATGCGGATTACTTTGGTGGCTGTGGGAAAGGTGAAAGAAAAGTATTTAAGAGATGCTGTTTCGGAATATTCAAAGCGTCTGGGAAAATACTGCAGGTTAGAGATGATTGAAGTGGCGGATGAAAGTACAAAGGAGCACGCCAGTAAGTCTGAGGAGGAGGCCATCCGCGCAAAAGAAGGGGAACGGATATTGAAGCATATAAGGGATAACGCATATGTGATTACACTGGAGATTCAGGGAAAGCAGATGTCCTCGGAGGAGCTGGCCGATAAGATGGAGGGGCTTTTTGTGCAGGGAAAAAGCCATATTATGTTTATCATCGGGGGTTCTACCGGTCTTGGAAAGGAAGTGTTGAAGCGGTCGGACTATAGGCTTAGCTTTTCCAGGATGACGTTTCCCCATCAGCTGATGCGGGTGATTCTTTTAGAGCAGATTTACAGAGGGTTCCGGATTATAAACGGGGAACCGTATCATAAATAGGGAGTGAACAGTAACTGAAAAATTGGATTGAGTATATGGAAGACGCGTGCTAAAATAGAATTTAAGAATTTCGTTTTGAGGAGGCAGATATTTCATGTCAGAACAAGAAATAAGCAGGGAAGAAGAGCAGTCAGGGCTTTTAACTGCTATTGAAAATACAGATATATGCAGTTTTTGGTATTTTCCCCAGGAGAAGCTTATTACGATTAATGAAAGAACGGCCAGAATGTATTCCTGCAGGCGGGAATATGCGGATATGCCGGTAAGCTTTGCAGAGGATTTTGTTCATCCTGCTACCAGGGCAGCTTTTTATGAGATGTACCGCAGGATTGACGCGGGGGAAGACACGGCCCATGCTTCATTTAGCAGCATTGACCGGAAGAACTGGTGTACGGTTACTCTTACAACAATTGCCCATGACGAAACAGGAAGGCCGTTAAAAGCCTTCGGGGTTATACAGAATATTTCGGAGATGAAGCTTCAGGAGGCGGAATACCACAGCAGCAGGAGAACTCTTTCGAGTATTATTGATGCCTTAAGCAAAATCTATATGTTTAACTATTACATAGACCTTACCACCGGAAAATTCAAAGAGATTGTAGGCCTTGATTATATTACCTCTATTCTCGGCACAGCAGGGGATGCGGCTTATGCGTTCCGGCAGTTTACAGAAACACTTATAGAGTCTAATTATAAGAAAGCATTTGAGGATTTTGTTAATCTGGATACCCTGGCAGAGAGAATCGGAAGCCGGCAGAATATCTCTCTTGAGTATTTAAGTATCCGGATGGGCTGGTGCCGCGCCAGCTTTATCGTGGTGAACCGGGATGACGAGGGAATTCCTGTTCAGGTGGGCTTTGTTGTGGAAAATATCAGTGCTCAGAGAAAAAAAGAGCTGGAGGCAAAGGAGAGCCTTGAACGGGCCTATGAGGCGGCCAACAGGGCCAATGCCAGCAAGTCTGCATTTTTAAGTAATATGTCTCATGACATACGGACGCCCATGAATGCGATTGTGGGTTTTTCAGCCATTGCTTCGGCGCATCTTGATGATAAGGAGCGGGTGGCGGACTGTATTGCCAAAATAACGGCATCTGGAAGGCACCTGTTATCTATCATTAACGAAGTGCTTGATATGAGCCGGATCGAGAGCGGAAAAATAAAGCTTTTGGAGAAGCGGGTAAGACTTTCCGTGATTTTGCGTGATTTTATGGATATGATGCTGGAACAGGCAAATGCAAAGGATCTGCGGCTTTCTCTTAAGACCGGTGATTTACTTCATGATTACGTATATGCAGATGAAGCAAAGCTTCAGAGAGTGCTTCTAAATCTTGTGGGAAATGCTGTAAAATTTACTCCGGCAGGCGGAGAGGTTTTTATCTGTGTCTCGGAAAAACAGCAGGCAGATCCAGAATATGGTAATTATATCATATCTGTCAGGGATACGGGAATCGGCATGAGCAGTGAATTTCTTCCCCATGTGTTTGAACCCTTTGAGAGGGAAGAGACGTCAACAGTCAGCAGGGTGGAAGGAACGGGCCTTGGTATGCCGATCACAAAAAATCTTGTGGAGATGATGGGCGGAACAATCCGCGTAGAAAGCGAGCAGGGGAAAGGTAGTACATTTACGATAGAACTGCCCCTTAGGCTTTGGGAGGATATGGAAGAAGAGCCTGTGCCTGCGAAGGATATACTTTCAAAGAAGGAAATCCTGGAAAAAATGAAGAAGGCGGTTCTCGGCAGACGGATTCTCCTGGCAGAGGATAATGAGCTGAATCAGGAGATTGCAGTGGAGATACTGGCGGAGGCCGGTTTCCTGGTTGATACGGCACATAATGGGAAGGAAGCAGTGGAAAAAATTGCTGACTCCGGGGAAGGAGATTATGATTTGATTCTTATGGACATCCAGATGCCGGTTATGGACGGCTATGAGGCGGCGGGTGTGATCAGGAAGATGACAGAAGGATGGCTTCGCAGGCTGCCGATAATCGCAATGACGGCCAACGTCTTTGATGAGGACCGGAAAAAGGCATTAGAGGCAGGAATGGACGGGCATCTGGCAAAGCCGATTGATGTCAGTATATTATTTAGTACCCTGTATGAGATTTTTAAGTAGAAGGGAGATGCGGCTGTGGAAAAAAAGAAGAGAGCTCTCCATGAGCTTCTTGAATGGTCAAAGGTTCTGGTGACGGCATTTGCGGCGGCTCTTTTTATCAGCAATGTCATTGTAACAAGTGCAAAGGTGCCGACAGGCTCCATGGAGGAAACTATTATGCCGGGGAGCAGAGTGCTTGTAAACCGCCTTGCTTATCTGTCCTCCGAACCGGAAAGAGGGGATGTGGTGACGTTCTATTATCCGGATGATGAGGACACAGTATATTTAAAGCGGATTATGGGCCTGCCGGGAGAAACAGTGGAGGGGATTGACGGAGCGGTATATATCGATGGAAAGCCCATAGAGAAGGACTATACCGACCAGAAGCTTAATTCGGATTTCGGACCTTATAGGGTGCCGGAGGGCATGTATTTCGTAATGGGTGATAACAGAAATAATTCATGGGATTCCAGGTTCTGGGACAATAAGTTCGTTGCAGAGGACAAGATAATCGGCAGGGTTGAGATAGAATACTTTCCGGAGCTTAAACGGTTTCCGTAGAGGGAATGGTGAAAAGGAGGGGGTGTAACAATTATGGGTTTGTATGTAAATCCGGGGAACAGGGCATTTAGAGAGGCTGTAAACTCCACGATTTATGTGGATAAAAGCGGCCTGATTTCCTATACGGACAGTGTGTTAAATACAAAACAGAAGTATGTGTGTGTCAGCCGGCCCCGCCGTTTCGGAAAGACTATGGCAGCCGATATGCTGGCAGCGTATTATAGCAGGGGCTGTGATTCGAAGGAAGTATTTGCCGGGCTTCTGGCAGCGCAGTCGGAGGCATACAAGGAGAATCTGAACCGTCATAATGTGATTCGCCTGGATGTGCAGCAGTTTCTGTTTCATGAGTCGCATCTTGAAATTTTTATCCGTAAGATGCAGGAGGCAGTTATTAAAGAGTTGGGAGAAGTGTATGGAAACTGCTTTGAAGTAGATCTCTATGGCCTTCCGGATGTCCTGAAACAGGTCTATGCTTCTACAGGAGAGGGATTCATATTTATTATAGACGAGTGGGACTGTGTATTCCGTATCGCGAAGGAAGATACAAGAGCGCAGAAGGAGTATCTTGATTTTCTCAGGGGTCTTTTTAAGGGACAGGATTATGTGGAGCTGGCATATATGACGGGAATCCTTCCTATAAAAAAATATGGTGAACATTCGGCGATAAATATTTTTGATGAGTATTCTGTAACAGATCCGGCTGAACTGGCTGAATTTTTCGGATTTACAGAAAGTGAGGTCTGTAATTTGTGTACAGAAAATAAGGTTGATTTTTCCATGCTAAAGGAATGGTATGACGGTTATCTGCTGAATGGCCTGCATATTTATAATCCAAAATCCGTTGTTGATGTTATGCGGCGCAAAAAATTTAAAAGCTACTGGACCGGTACGGAAACTTATGAGGCGCTGAAGGTCTATATCGAGCGCAATTTTGACGGCTTAAGAGAAGCGGTGGCGGGCATGCTGGGAAACGCCCGGTGCAGGATTGATCCTACGACCTTTCAGAATGATATGACAACCTTTCACACAAAGGATGATGTTTTAACTCTTTTGATCCATTTGGGATATCTGACTTATGATGAAGATACAAGCGAGGTTTTTATCCCGAATAAAGAGGTTGAACAGGAATTTATGAGGGCTGTGAAGGTTGGAGGATGGGGAAGGCTTATGGAGACGCTGAATCGGTCGGAAGAGCTTTTGAAAAGCACCTGGGAGCTGGATGGAGACGCGGTAGCGAAAGGGGTAGAGGAGGCCCGCAGAGATACGGCTTCCATTATCCAGTATAATGATGAAAATTCACTTGCCTGCGCCTTATGCGCCGCATATGCGGCTTCACAGGCTTACTATGCGAAGCCTCTTAGAGAACTGCCGGGAGGCAGAGGCTTTGCCGATGTGGTTTATATTCCTCTTAGGAATGTAGACCGTCCGGCGCTGCTGATTGAGCTGAAGTGGAATAAATCTGCAGAAGGAGCTATCCGGCAGATTAAGGATAAAAAATACGGAGACTGGCTTAAGAGCTATACAGGGGATATTCTTCTCGTTGGAATTAATTATGATAAAAAAAAGGATATTCATGAATGTATTATTGAGAAATATACAAAAGAATAAACGTACTTTCCCATAAGTCCTGCAAGACCTCATTTTATACGGCTTGCAGGACTTGGCTATGTAAGACAGTTTTATCGGGTGCAGGTGTAAAAAAGAAAGGGACTGAAAATATGAATGAAAAATATTTGAACTCTGCAATTCTTTTTGCAAGGCTGTACGGAATTGCCGAAACGCTCAATCCGTGGGGATATATTGAAAATGAAAAATTTATCTACATAATAAGAGAATGGACAGATGAATTTGCAAGCATGGAAAATGGGGATATTCTAAAATTCTTTGAATCGAAATTCGAATAAAAGAGGCAGGACAATTGACTGTATTAAGTAATTGTCCTGCTTTTAAATATCTTCGATTCTGTATTCTAATATGTCCGATACTTGACATTCTAAAATCTCACAAAGTAAATTTAATGTTTTTGTTGTAATGTCTTTTCCGTGCTTCATCCTATGGAGCGTATTTGCTGGAACTCCATGCTTAAAGATAAGGGCGTACTCTGTAATACCTTTTTGCAAGAGGGTATTGTAAAAAGGCTGATATGAAATCATAGGGGAATCTCCTTTCGACTTTCTAAAAATCATATCATACCTAATCTGTTGACTATGCCTAAAATATAGAGTATAATTTGGGATGAGGAAAATTCTTCCAAGAATGAGAAGAATTTTCATAAAGATAAAGTTTTTGCATATAGCAAAGGAAGGAGGTCACTGTTAATTCTGACAAATTACATATCCAAAAACGATATTAGAATGACAAGTTTTGCAGAAAAAATGTTTCTTATTTGGAAATGGGCTATAATTTCTTTGTTTCATTTTGCTTTGCTTTGAGAATGGAAGTATCCACATTGATTGTATGAAAGATGAGTTGGAGAGTTTAGGAAAGGATGAATGAAAAAATGGAGAAACGAAGATTACCTGCGCTCTTGCTGACTTTGCTTTTGACAGCCAGTGTGATAGCCACAGCGGGCACGTCAGTAAAAGCATCGGAAGCAGAGCCAGCGGAGATGGGAATGAAGCAGGAGGAGACAAAAGCTGGAGAACCTGAAACAGGAGAATCTGAAACAGGGGAATCTGAAACCAAAGAATCTGAAATAAGAGAACCTGCGGCTGAAGAATCTGAAACTGAGACAGAGGAAACCGGGGCAGTCCGCGTGTCAGTAGTGGATCAGCCAATTGTAGAATTTGTTCCGACGAATAAAGTGGAAGAGGCGCGCCCGCTTACAGATGATGACTCACAGGCAGTTATGGAAGCATTAGGTTCAGAGTGGTCAACAAATGAAGGAGCTGAGATTGTTCCTCTGAATGCAAATTTCAAAGTAGACTGGAATGCGTCTACTCTTCAAATGGACGATATCTGGGGATCCGATGTGATAGCATATGATTTTTCCAGAGATGAGTCCGGAAAGTTAGTCGTGGAAAGAGAAATACAGGGTTCAATGCGGAGAGTAAAAGTACCGGGAGGTAGCAGTTATGTATCTGGAAGCGATAGCTTTTGTGGCTGGAATTTTTTTAAACCGGACGAATCAGGCTATGTATACCAGGAAGAATATGCATTTGAATCACTCGGGTATGGAATGACTTTGACACCAGACTTAATTCAGATCAGAGCATGGTATAATCCCAGCGACTTTGATGAATATGGTAATTGGGGAAGAGGAACCTGGACTGCAAAATCATTTATTGTCGATAAAGAAGATTCTGTCTTTCATTTTAAAGAAGAACAAGAGACGCCACCTGCTGCGGAAGATTATGTTTTAGATATTTCTAGGGGAAACCAGGTACTTTCCAAAGAAATTTTCTCCCAACTTTTGCAGGAGAACCAGACAAAAAATGTGATCATTAAAACAAATGATGATGTGACCTTTACTTTTAAGGCTGGAACAATGAAGGCTGTAGAAGGGAAAGAGAGCTATGATTTTTCCGTTTTGATTCACAGGGATTACAAAACAGTGACAGGTGTGCCGCGCTATGTTACCAATGATCAGTTTGTGCTGAAAATAGATTATAACTATTCCGGAAAGCTTCCGGCAGAAGCCGCGATCCGCATTTATGCAGGAAAGAATTATGCAGGACGGACATTGTATTACGGACAACTGCTGAATGGCACGTCTATTTCCCTGGCACAGCCGGTGACAGTTGATGGAAACGGATATATCATTGTACGGCAGGATCACTGCTCCAGTTATATTTTGACCAGCACAGAACCAAAAGCAGATGAAAATGGGGGGAACGGCAGTCAGACACAGCAGACAGGCAGTGCATCTTCACAGGCAAGAAGTGCTGCGCCTGCGACAGGCGATAATGCGGTATTCTGGTTGTATGGTATTCTGGCTGTAACTTCAATTGCAGTTTTATACACAGTAAAATACAGAGTTATCAAAAAATAAGGTGAAAGAAAAGAGCATCTGACTTTCTAGGCATTATAATCAGTGTGGATACTTGGATTTTCAAGTGAGATGAAAATGGAGATAAGGGAAAGAGATATCTAGACAGAATGCAGGCCTTGTGCGTACGGGAAACTATTGTGAAAAAGGAAGGGAGAAATAAAAATGAAGCCAAAAAAGATTATAGCATTTTTAATACTGCTGATAGTATTCGTTATAATAAATGAATCAAATTGTAAGGCAGCAGAAGATTCGGGACAATTAGAGATTGATGTAAAACAGGACAAAAGTGAATATCATCAGGGAGACACGATAAAATATACAATCACAGTGAAAAATTCAACGTCGTATTTGGGAAATCATTTGATTACAAATATATCTTTACCTAAAAACATAACAACATCAGATGTTACAATGTATGAAGAAGCATCGATAGATATAGGACAAGAATACATTTATATTATTAATGGAAAAATTGCCAATAACTATAATATAAATACTTCAAAAGATAAAAATAGCGATACTGGTTTCACAGGTGACAAAAATATTATAGGTATGCTCTCAATTCTTTTTGTATTGTCAGGTGGAGTTCTTGCTTATATAACTATTAAGAAAAAGAAAACAAAGAAGATAGTTTCATTGCTTTTAGTGTTTATAATTGGAACAACATCATTTTCTTGCGTAAACGTAAAAGCGGCAAACAGAGAAGATAAAAATAGCCAAAGTGAATTAAAACATGCTACTGTTATTGATAAAAAAGAGTATAATTTAACTGTCTCCTGTGACGTTACTTTTTCTTTACAAGGAGAAACAGAACTGATAATAAATAATGAGTTGGATGAGAACAATCAAATGCTGACAGATTCGGAATCTGTGGTAATTACAGGGAGCGCCAGAAATAAAAATGGTATAAAAGAAATAAAGTATGAAATTGATGATTTGAATGGTAACATAAAGAATGGTATCATTGAAACGGCAGAAGATTGGTCATTTGAGGAAATTGTTGATGTAGGAACAAGCAAAATTACGGTAATTGCAATAGACAATTTTGACAATGAGACAAAAAAAGAATTTTCAGTTGTTAGAGTTAATAAGAATATTACTGTTCAAGAAAATGTAAAATTACTTGATGAGAATGAAAGTTCCAGTTTTTTTGATAGCATTTATGAAGTATTTGAAACTGGATTGGGAACAGAAGATATGAATGATGATGGGATAATTGTTATCTTGTCTCGAAATAGTACGATTATTTCTGAATTAGTAAAGGATAAGATTATATATATATCTCCGGGTACTGTTTTTGCAGCAGGATTTACCGGTAAGGTAGATAGCATTATGGAACCATCTATGATTGACTTAGGCGAGAATTACCTGGGATTGGAATCAGGTATGTCGGAATATAGTGATGAAGAATTTATCGCTGTTAAATTCGTTACACCAGCATATGATGAAGTAATAGCAGAAAATATATGTCTTAAAAATGAAGGGACTGTTGATTTTGATGAGGATTTGGTCTTTGCACTGGGACCTAATGGGGAAAATTTGCTGGAAGAATCTTCAATAGTCCCATATTCGGCGTTTAAAGGAGCCAAGCCAACAATTAGTTATAAAAAGGGCGATCTGAAAATAGGATTTGAAGAAATAATTCTATATGACAAAGATAATAACCTGGAAACGGAATATGACCAAATTAAATTAGATGGATATGTGAATCTTTCAAATATAGAGTATAAAGGAGGCATTGAAGTAAAGAAGTTCGATGGTAATCTTCTGCCTAAGCAGGTAGGAGTAAATCTTACATATGATTTGGATGAAAATTTAACATTATATTGGGAATCTAAATTTGCTACAGACGATCTTATTGAAAACATTAATAAAGGGCGTTCAGGTTTTAAACATAAGACTGAGTATATGTCGGTATTTAATATAAAAGGAGTTGATATGAATAAAGAGATTTATTTAGGGAGTATTGCATTTAGACTGTTTAGCGGTACAGGAGATGCAAAACTCGGAGTGGGCTATATAGGAAACTATTCCGACCAGTCTTTTGCGGAGCCTATGGCGTTGATTAGTTTTGTACTGTGTGCAAATGGTGAGCTCAAACTGAAATTTGATGGTACAATCGAACAAAAAAGTAAAGAGTCGTTTAGTGTGACAGCAGTAAGAAAAGGATTTATAGAATCATTTGTTGATAAAAATAGTTACGTACAGAGAGTGCTGGGAAATCAGCTTTTAGCTAATTATAATATAAAAACCGGAGGGTATAGTAAAAATAACAGTTTGAGAAATAGCTTTAATGTAACAGGAACGGCTAAGGGAAATTTGGGAGTTGGAATTAATGGTGCAGTAATGTATCTGGGAATTATTCCGGCCTGTGTGACTACATCTGCTCAGTTCGATGCGAATATGGAAGGGAAAATTGGGATTGTACAGGAAAATAAAGATGTTTCACTTTTTGAAACAGAAGGGAAATACTCGTTAGAGGAAGGTGTATATGTAGAACCCTGAATAAAATTGAAATTAGCTTTAATCGATTCTAAGGTTGATGCGGGAATATCATATTATGACAAATTTACGTTACATCAATTTTTTAAAATTGGAAAAGAATGTGAAAATAAGACAAAGTTATTAGGGTATTTGTATACAGATGAAAGTGAAAAGCAATTAGTGGATAGAAAGAATTTAACTATTGAAATGGAAGGTGATAATGCTTTTGAATATGATACCGCAGTGGATAAAGGTACTTTCAGCGTGGATGAAATGATATCTGGAAAATATACAGTAAATGTGGTCGATGCAAAAACACATTTAATTCTTGCTTCTCAGGAAATAGAAATTTTAAAAAATACGGATAATATTATAAAATTTTATTTAAATGACATTCCAGAGGAGCAGGAGTATGAAACATTTATATTAAGACCAGGCGATTCATATAGATTTACTTGTAAAGAAGATGATTCGTTACATGTCAGAGCAAAGCAGGATACTGTTTATGAACGTTATACCTGGGAAGGCATAGATTATCAGACAATACTTTCACAAGGTTCAGAATTTTATATTCCACGAAATATAGATGAATTTGTAGAATTGAAAGTATTATCTGGTGAAATGGAAGTTTTTGTATTGCAAGGCGGAGGATTTAATCAAGAACCAGATAAGGACTTAAGTGAATCCTTTACGATACTTGATTTAGATGGAGCTGAATTGTTCAATATAGTTGAGGTAAATGCAGGTGAAACCATTACAATTGATTTTCCGGTTGATGGCCAAAAAGGAGATTTAAGAAAAATTTGGGGGACTTCGGATAATGTAACATATGAATATGATTGTATTGATTACTTTTGGAACAAACAATTTGGTACTGATATAAAAACAGAAACCTATTCTGATAGTGGAGTACAAGATTTTTGGTTTATCTTAAGTAATTATGAAAAACGAGTATTTAGGGTGACAGAAGGCACATTAACCTTAATATATCATAGAGATGATACTGATTTAGAAGTTTTTTGATATGCTTTTTCTTTGTAAATTTATGTATAGTCCAATATCTATGCAGACATGAATGTTTGTTTCGCTAAGGACGCCCTTTTAACGCTTGCTTAGGGGAAGAACTGCCCCGAACCGCCTGTTCACTGAAAAATCTCCATCTGTACTGCTGAAAACATCGTTTTCGGTGCACAGGAAGTTTTAAGATGCCCTTCCTATAAGCAGACATTAAGGGGAGCCTTTAACGAAGGTGAAATCCACCGCTTACGAAGACTTAGGAGTGAAGGCTCTCCTGAACTCCTTAGTCGGAGTTAACGGTTAGTTCACCGGAGTGTTGCCCAGTCTGCGTTAGGAAGGGCATCTTAAAACTTCCGTCCCTCGAACGATATTCTAACTGTACAGGTGAAATTTTTTCGACCTTGTCTTTCTGTGTGTAAATGGTATAAAAAGTTCAGTAGGACAATTTTTTACACATGAAACCAAAAAGAGTTAAGAGGAAAAAGTTTGCAGATGGAGTATGGAGATGCACAAGTTCGGAGCATGTGTGAGGAAAGTGCAGGGTCTTTCTATATTTCGATAGGATTCATTCTGGTATAAGAAAAAGGAGCAGATATTATGAAATCTGCTCCTTTTTTCTGTAATTATAATACCACAAAAACGGCAAAAATTCAAGTCTTGTACATGTATGGACAGGATGCTATAATCAGCTGGATTACTGTTCACTTCGTGCACAGTAGCCTTCGCAAATCCATGAAAAATTCGCTTCGCGAAAGGGGTTTGCTCACACCTGAATCACTTTCTTACGGTCTGCGCAGTAAATGCGCAGACCTGTGAATAATCAAAAAAGGGGGCATCATTTATGGACAGAAACTGGCTTACTCTGTTCCAGGAGCAACAAGGGCAAAATCAGCTTGATCATGTATTAAAGCTGAATCAGGAAACAGAAAAATATGGACTTGTTTTAACCAAGGATGAGGCAAAGCTGATTCTAAGAGAAAGGGGAAATGCGCTTGCAAAGGAAAGAAGAGTGGAATTCGGGAAGGGGATAACGGAGAAGCTTATTTATGAGTTCTGCGATTCGGATTTTATCTGTCAGGATAACTATGCGGATACAATTATCCGGCTTCAGGAGATTTTCTACATGTATAAAAACGAGATGATGGATGAGCTTTCGGATGACGAGCTTTTGCACCTTATGAGGGAGCAGTTTGAGAAAATCTGCTTTGGAGATTTGGATTATCTGGAGGGTACGTGCCTTAACCTGTTTTCACAGGCTGTCCGGGCAGGATACCGGGGATATAAGGCTTCGGATGGACGGGGAGAAGCAGGGAGGTTTGATGAGACGGTCAGATGGGACTATGGGCTTTATATGGAAGCACTAAGAGAGCTGTTTTAGAGGAGGGCTTTATGAAATATAGGACGGGATATGAGATGGAAGAGCTTGTGCCGCTTGTGGCGGAGCTTGCGCAGAAATATACGGGCTTTGAAAGCACGTCCGTGACTTATGAGAAGGCAGAGCAGCTTATGGAGGCGGTGCTTTACTGTATCTGCGAAGCTAAAGCCGGGAAAGAGGGAAAAGAACTTCAGGGTTCTGACGGACTCTCAGCCCGGGCAGCCTATGAGGCGGGGTATTACTTAGTAGAGCAGAAGGTACAGAAAACCCTAAGCCTTTACAATGAAATGATGCAAAGATTTTGTGATTACGGGAACCGGTGTCTCCATGATACAGTTATAAAAGGAATGCCGGAGTTTTTTAAGTGGTATGACATCAGGTTTGCACCCCAGGAGGAGATCCTTACACTGGACTATCCGGTTCTTACTGATTTGACAGAGTACTGCGGCGCAGATAAGGTGTATGAATATCTGAAATGTATTCATATGGAACAGCGGTTTCTGCAGCACATCCCGGAGGAGACAGTGAGGGATGCTTTATCGGAATATAATAATGAGTATGAGGACATGGTTGAAAATTTGTGCGAAATTGTATATTTGTACATGTTACAAGGAAAATCGAAGCAGGAGGCAGAGGCGTTTCTAAAAGAGTATTACAGAGGAGATGAAGTATGAAACCAGATAAGGATAAAACTCAAAAATTGTGTTTAAGACAGCAGACACAAATATGTGGAGTGAAATCTTATCTGGAGGAAATAGAAAATGGCAAAATCATTATTTGAACAGTTAGGCGGTACATATCACGAAGAAAATGGATATTTTATTCCAGATTTACGATTGACCGCCGAAGAAAAACTTATCTTATCAGTATTGACAGACAGGCGCAGGAACGCTTTGAAAGGCTCATTGAGGACATGAAACAGGCACAAGGCATAACGGAACAGTTAAAGGCTGAAAATGCCTTAGAGTGGGTAGGGCATTTAGGCAACATAAGAGCTTGTGCAAGGGAGATTGTAAACAAGGAAATCATTTTTGCATAAGCGGACAAAAGCGGCAGGGAGAAATCTCTGTCGCTTTTTAAATGTCAAGAATTTTGTGGGTTTTGCAAATAAGTGATTTCTGTTCTATGACAAATTATGGCTATTGCATAAATTTAAGAATGGTGCTAAAATAGTTATTGACTTCAAGTCAATAACCAAATACAAAGGAGGTGCAATAACATTTGGCTAGACCTGTAAAAAAGACACCAGAGGAATGGAGAAAAGAAATCCTAAATGCTGCCCAAAACTTATTTATTTCTAAAGGATATGAGGAAACTTCAATTTCCGATATTATGGACATGGTGGGCGGAGCAAAAGGAATGTTTTACCGTTGTTTCCAAAGCAAAGAAGAAGTAATGTACGCATTAGGCAATCAAATGTTTTTCGAGGACAACCCATTTGAAACAGTCAAGGGGAGGGATGACTTGAACGGTCTGCAAAAAATCAGGTTGTTGCTTACGCTAAACCAATCGGACGCTGAACGAAACCAGATAAATATGCAGGCAGTCCCGATTTTGAAAGACCCACACATTTTAGCGGCGGCAGTTGCAGAAAACAGGCGTGTATTAACTCCCTTGTGGCTGGAATTGCTGGAGGAGGGAAAAAAGGACGGTTCTATCAAGACGGAATCCATAAAGGAGCTTTCCGAGCTTTTGCCGCTTATCAACTTCTGGCTCATGCCCTCGGTATTCCCTGCAACAGAGGACGAACTGTATCATAAATATCATTTTGTGAAAGAAGTGTTAGCCCATATGGGGCTGCCACTTTATGATGATGATACAACAACCTTTACAGAAAAATTTATCACTGATATTACAGAAACACCCTGCGGGCATACCTCTATGCCAGAAAATGCAGACAAAAACAAGGAAAACGGGGGGAATCAGCTATGACGGAAAAATTATTTACGAAAAATTTCACGCTCCTTATTTTGGGGCAGCTAACTTCATTGTTTGGAAATTTTATATTGAAACTGGCACTGTCCATGTATGTACTGGAAG
>CATBDC010000013.1 GCA_949502235.1 uncultured Lachnospiraceae bacterium
TGTTCGTTAAAAACTTTACAAAAAACAATGTACTCGTTGATTATATTGTCCTTATCGCTCTCATATATGACTTTGGCTTTTATCTCAATATCAATATCCGCACCGTTAAAAAATTCTTTGGACAACGATATTGTGTCAGGTTTTCTGCCCCTGTTGCCTGTGTATATCACATATAATTCGGGCTTTGGCATTTTTACTTTCTTGCTCTTATATAGGCTCTGACTGGTTCGCTCAAAATATTCATGGTAACTCTGTGCTAAATACAGAAGTATTCTGATTAAAATATTTACCGTCCAACTGGCTTGTGCCTCTAAAAGCAAAAGCAATCTGTTATTACCTACCATTATACCCAAATCATTATAGAGATTATCTGTCAGAACATTGTCTATCGTTACAATATCCAATGTGTCCTCTGTTGCGTCTGTATCCTCTGGGTGTAATGTTTTATACAGTTTCAGCAAATTCTTTTTATCTTGAAAAAGGTCTAAAAACACACTGTTTTTTGCGGTACGCTTTGCCTTAACTTCCTGCGTCTGTTTTGTATCGTCTGACACCTTGCCACCTCGATTTCTAAAAATCTGTGACACAAGATACGATATATCCTGTTCCTGCCACATTTCAATTATACAAAAAAAAGCCTGTCTTTACAATACTTGTGAGTAAAAAAGGGACGGCCGTTAGAAAGGGCATCTGAAAACTTCCGTCCCTCGAAAATAACATTCCAACCGTACAGATGGAAAATTTATTTTTCGGCTATCTTTTTGGCTGTGTCAGTTGTTATTATATATAAGCGCGGAAAAAATAAAGGAAAAGTTTTGTTATATATCAGGAGGGGGCAGCATAAATGAGTCCGGACTTTTTACTGGTAGAGAAAATGAAAGCCGGTAACGGCAGGGCGGGAGAACAGTTTGTAAGAAAACACTATCCTTCCATATATCAATATTGTTTTTTACATATCCATAACAGGGACTTAGCGGAAGATATGACCCAGGAAACCTTTCTGCGCTTTTTTGAAACTATAGATACGTACACGGAGCTGGGAAAAACGAAAAACTACCTATACTCTATTGCCGGAAACTGCATGAAGAATTATTACAAGAAGAAAAAGGAACTACTTCCGGGCGAGATGCCGGATATCCCGGAAGAAAACGCAGGCAGCATGGAGCTTAGGATGGATGTAGAACGGGCGGTGGACCGCCTGCCGGAGGATTTGAAGGAGGTTACGATTTTATTTTTCTTTCAGGGCTTAAAGCAGCGGGAGATTGCAGAGCTGTTAAATATAAATCTGCCGCTGGTAAAGTACCGTATCCGGGAAGCAAAGAAAAAATTATCGGAGTATTTAGGGAGGTGAAAGACTATGAGAAGGTATCAAAAGCAAATTAAGGAATACAGAAAACTGATCCAAAAGAACTATATCCGGGAGGCTTCGCTTCTAAAGGTCATTGCCCAGTGTGAGCCTAAGATCGCAGACCAGGAAGACCGGCGGATCTCCTACTTTGAATTTGTGTATGAACAGTCCCGTTACATTGAAAAAAAATGGTGGGCGCTGCAGGGCGCAGTCCTTCTGTTTCTCTGGTATCTGCTTAAAAACAATGGGATGAATCCGCTTATGCAGCGGATGACAGGGGGGCTTGCCGCGGTATTTGCAATCCTCATTATTCCGGAGATCTGGAAAAACCGGAGATACTCCTCTGTGGCTGTTGAAAAGGCATCCTACTATTCGCTGCGGCAGATCTGCGCCGCGAGAATCCTGCTCCTTGCAGCAGTTGATATGGCCATGGTTACAGTCTTTTTCGCGGCGGCAATGCAGGCCCTTCAGGTTATGGCGTACTGGCTGACAGTCAATTTCCTGCTGCCGCTCCTTATGTCCTGCTGTATCTGCTTCAGGCTGCTATGCAGCAGGCGGCAGGGGATGGAATATACAGCTGCTGCTATGTGTATGGTATGGAGCGCTGTCTGGCTGACTGTGATGATAAGCAGCGAGGTGTACGACAGAATTGCCGGGCCGGTATGGATGGGGCTGATTGTGCTCTTTTTGGGATATCTGATTTTCTGTATTAAGAAATCGCTGTTTAGCAGCGAAATGGTTTGGGAGGCGTAAGGATGGAACTAGGTTTTAAAAATGTATCAAAAAATTATGGTGAAATATTTGCAGTCGATGACATTACTTACTCTATGGAAACAGGCGTGTACGGACTGCTGGGAGTAAACGGCGCGGGAAAAACCACACTGATGAAGATGCTGTGTACGGTAACCCGCCCCACCGCGGGACAGATTACATGGAACGGGGAGGATATCTTCCGGCTGGGAGAAAGCTACCGGGACCTTCTGGGATATCTGCCCCAGGATTTTGGGTATTATCCAAGTCTTTCCGTCTCTGATTATATGATGTATATTGCATCCATCAAGGGAATCCGCCCGGGTCTTGCAAAAAAAAGAATGAAGGAATTGTTAGAAATGGTGGGATTGTCAAAATACCAAAACCGCAAGATGAAAGCCTTATCCGGCGGAATGGCAAGGCGTGTCGGGATAGCCCAGGCAATGCTGAACAATCCGAAGATCCTGGTGCTGGACGAGCCAACGGCAGGCCTTGACCCCAGCGAGCGGATCCGTTTCCGCAACCTGATAAGCGGGCTGGCTGAAGAGCGGCTGGTACTGCTTTCCACTCATATTGTATCGGATGTGGAATTTATCGCGGAACAGATACTGCTGATGAAGGACGGAAAATTCTATTACACCGGGACCTCCGAAGGGCTTATCGCATCTATGGAGGAGGATGTCTGGCTTTTAACAGTGCCAAGACAAAAGGTAAACCAGTATTTACAGAAATACCCGGTGGGAAATGTAAAGCATGTTCCAGACGGCGCCGAGCTTCGGATCCTTTCAAAAACTCCCCCGGCAAAAAACGCGGTGCGCGCGGACACCACCCTGGAAGACGCATTTCTCTTATATTTTGGTCAGAAAGCAGGTGATGAGAATGTTGAAGTATGAACTAAAAAAGTTCTTTGCAAAAACAGCTAACAGGGTGATACTGACTGCCCTGATTTTAATAGCTGTGGTATACAGTCTCCTTGCGGCTGAAAGCATGAGCTACACGGATACTGACGGAAGTCACCTTTCCGGTATTGGTAAGATGACCGCCGGACGCAGGCTCGCGGCAGACAAGAACCGGCAGAAGGGAGAGCTGACAGCAGAAAAAATTTCCGGCGCAGTGAAAAGCTATCAGGAATTAAAGCAGCAGTGCCAGGGAGAGCTTCCGGATACAGAGTTTGGAAAAACAGTACAGTCCTACTGGGATATTTTAAATTTTACAGCTAATGTGTATACCGTGGAGCCCGCCTTTCTTCCGGATGTTATAACGCAGCTCACAGAAGAGGATACGGAGCATATCTATGACATCTACGCTGCTAACATGGACAAAATGGCAGAAGAATACGCAGAAACTCCCGCGCAGGAGGCATTTATAAAAAAACAGTATGAAAAAGTAAACATTCCCCTTGATTATGAAGCGTACGATTCTTGGGAAACAATGGGCATGTATATACAAACCTATGTGATCATTCTAGCAGTTGCTATCGGTTTTATGGCTGCGGGAATCTTTGACGAAGAGTTTCGTAATCATGCTGAGCAGGTGTTTTTCGCCGCAAAATACGGACGGTCAAAGGCGGCCAGGAATAAAATCGCGGCAGGCATCATCACGGCATCCATTGTCTACTGGGCCGGGATCGGGCTGATGTCATTTATCTCCTTTGGAATTATAGGAGCCAGCGGTTTTCATACACCCTATCAGCTTTCCGATCCCTACAGTATCTATGTGATGACACAGGGACAGTATTATCTCCTGATTGTCCTTTGCGGCTATATTGCAAGCCTTCTGTCAGCCTCGGTAACCATGCTGGTAACAGCAAAAATGCGTACCGCAAAGGTAGCGGTCTGCCTTCCGTTTTTTATGTTCTGCGTCATGCTTTTTATCGCAAGATCCCTTTCGGAGGTTACCAGAATCGTCTATTATACGACAGATGTGCTGACAAATGTGATTCAGGCTGTAAAGGTTCCCATCCTTTTCCAGGCAGGGGATGTGGTAATTCCCCAGCTCCCGCTTGTAATGGCACTGTATTTCGCGGTTTCTGTCATATTGCTGCCGTTTATATACCGGAGCTACTCCAGGTACGGGCTGGCAAAGTCAGGTAAATAAATGAATTTTTCCACCCACTCTCTTGACACAGACTTTCAGCAGTGTTAATATATTCACAAGCAAATAAAAGGGAGTAGCGAAACACTTACAGTGTATTTGAAACCGTCAAACCGATGCGAGAGCATCCGTATCAAATGAGATTGCAAGACTTTTATTATGGCAAATGGTCATAATGAAGGTCTTTTTTAGTAAGAGTTCAGCTATCAAAAAAGGAGGTGAAGAAAATGTTGACGCTCATATTTCTTGTTTTAATGATTACCATATTTGGCAAGATAATTGGCCTGGCGTGTAAGGCAACGTGGGGATTGACAAAGATTTTATTCAGCGTGGTGCTGCTTCCAGTATTTCTGGTTGTTTTGGTTATTGCAGGACTTATGTACATTGCGCTGCCGGTTCTTGTTATTGTGGGAGCCGTTGTGATGATTTCAAAAGGGGGAAAGTAAAGGATGAAACTCTTATTCAAGCAGAGGATTTTCTCCTGGTTTGACAGCTACGATATCTATGATGAGCAGGAAAATACAGTCTACACCGTAGAGGGGCAGCTGTCCTGGGGGCATTGCCTGAAAATATTTGATACATACGGAAATGAAATCGGAACGGTGAAAGAACGTATTCTGACGCTCATGCCGAAGTTCGAGGTGTACTTAGGGAACCAGTATCTGGGATGTATTGAGAAGGAATTTACATTTTTTAAACCGAGATATGATATCGATTATAATGGATGGCATATCGAGGGAGATTTATGGGAGTGGGACTATCGGATCACAGACAGAAACGGTGAGACGGTTGCCGCGATTTCCAAAGAGCTGTTCCACTGGTCGGACACCTATGTGATCGATGTGAAGAATCCGCGGGATGCGCTGTGCGCGCTGATGTTCGTGCTGGCGGTTGATGCAGAGAAATGTTCGAGAAATTAGCGGCCAGTAAATGCACAGACCTGTGAACAATAATCTTTAAAGTCTTACAGATTTGGCCCCACAAGCCCAGCGCCGCTGGCGCTTGTGGGGCAGACACATATCCCCCGTAGGATTTACTCCTGTTTCACTGCTTCAAAGGCAGTTTCCAGTGCGGCTATCAAGTCCTCTACTTTTTCAATACCTATGGAAAGGCGGATTGTATTGGGCTTAATTCCCTGCTCCAGGAGTTCCTCCTCCGTGCTCTGGCTGTGTGTTGTTGTAGCCGGATGAATTACCAGAGACTTCACATCCGCCACATTTGCCAGCAGGGAAAAGATAGCCAGATTGTCAATAAACTTCTGTGCCGTTTTCGCATCTCCCCTGATCTCAAAGGTAAAGATAGAGCCTCCCCCATTTGGAAGATATTTCTTATATAATCCGTGGCTCGGCTCGCTTTCAAGAGACGGATGGTGCACTGCCTCTACCTGTGGGTGCTTTGCAAGATATTCTACAATCTTCAGTGCGTTGCCCACATGACGCTCCACGCGCAGAGACAAGGTTTCCAGACCCTGCAGGAACAAAAATGCATGGAAGGGGGAAAGTGTCGCACCGGTATCCCTTAAAAGAACTGCACGGATATAGGTCACAAAGGCCGCCGCACCTGCCGCGTTCGCAAAGGAAACTCCGTGATAGCTCGGGTTCGCCTCTGAAATCCACGGATATCTCCCTGATGCCTTCCAGTCAAAATGACCGCTGTCAATGATCACGCCGCCAATAGCCGTCCCGTGTCCCCCGATAAATTTTGTTGCAGAATGAACTACAATATCAGCGCCATATTCAATGGGGCGGATCAGATAAGGGGTAGCAAAGGTAGAATCCACTACAAGCGGTATGCCATGCTTATGTGCAAGCTCTGCAAGACCCTCCAGGTCTGCTAGGTTAGAGTTGGGATTCCCTAATGTCTCTACGAAAATCGCTTTCGTGTTGTCCTGAATCGCTGCTTCAAAAGAGCCCTCCACTTCCGGATCTGCAAAGGTTGTGGTAATTCCTCCTGTCAGCGGAAGTGTATGTGCCAGCAGGTTATATGTACCGCCGTAGATTGTCTTGGCTGCTACAATGTGCTCGCCCGACTTTGCCAGCGCCTGGAAGGTATAGCTGATTGCCGCCGCGCCGGATGCCACTGCAAGAGCCGCCGCACCTCCCTCCAGGGAAGCGATACGCTGTTCAAAGACATCCTCCGTTGGATTGGTCAGCCTTCCATAGATGTTTCCCGCGTCCCGGAGTCCGAACCGGTCTGCCGCATGCTGTGAATCGTGGAACACATAAGAAGTAGTCGCATAGATCGGTACTGCCCTTGCGTCCGTAACCGGATCTGCCTGCTCCTGCCCGATATGCAGCTGCCTTGTCTCAAATCCCCAGTTCTTAGAATCCTTTATATTTGCCATTTTTATTTCCTCCTTCATTGATTTCTATAATCATACTAACATAGTAGGTTTTGTCTGTCTAATACACAAAAAGAATACCTGGCTATAGGTTTTCCCTATAGCCAGGTATTCTGATTATT
Organism: uncultured Lachnospiraceae bacterium; assembly: GCA_949502235.1. Lineage (GTDB taxonomy): Bacteria > Bacillota > Clostridia > Lachnospirales > Lachnospiraceae > CAPEBR01. The sequence continues at coordinate 6,656 of CATBDC010000013.1, forward strand.
TTTCGCCTGGTTCCGTATCTTCTAAAAGGATAGAATCAAATTCATCCTCAAGTTCGCGGTTAGTTCGCCGGAGTGTTGCTTAAGTCTCCGTTAGGAAGGGCATCTTAAAACTTCCGTCCCTCGAATAACATTTCAACCGTACAGGTGGAAAATTCTCCGCCTTCAGGTTGATACATATTCTTTATTACAACTTATCCTCATTGCACAATGTTTCGTATTTTCTTGTAAGTTCTTGAAACTCTTCAAGGGTTTTACAATCCTTCAGGTCGTTCAAAATACGGACTCTTTCGAGTTTTCTTGCTAAATTTTCTATCGTCTCGGCGTTATTTGGCATTTTTCCTCCCTCCCTTAATATAAAAAGCCTTTTGATATCCCCATTATATCAAAAGGCTTTTTGGGTGTAAAGGGTTTAAAGCCTCTCCAAAATCCGGCGCTTATATTCCAGAAACTCTTCCGTCAGATTAAATTCTCTTTTTCTGGGCCTTGGCTCCTCTATTACAATTTCCTCTGTCACCCGGCCCGGCTTCCCTGTCAGGAGATAAATCCGGTCTGACAAAAGAATCGCCTCGTCAATATCATGGGTAATGAAAAGAGTTGACAGATGAATCTTATCCATAACATCCAGATACCATCTGTGCATCTCACTTTTTGTCAGAGTATCCAGAGCGCTGAACGGCTCATCCAGCAAGGCCACGTCCTTAGAAAACATATAGGTTCTAAGCAACGCCGCCCTTTGCCGCATGCCTCCGGAAAGCTGGCGCGGGTATTTTTTCTGCGTTCCTTCCAGTCCGAATTCTTCAAAGTAAGGCGACACTTTCTTCCGGGCCTCTTTTTTCTTCTCTCCCTTAAGCAAAAGGGGCAGGCTCACATTATCCTCTATAGTCCGGTAGGGCAGCAGCAGATCCTTTTGCATCATATAGCTTACCTGACCGGGACATCCTGTGATATCCTTTCCATTTAAAGACACCTTTCCCTGCTGCGGCTTATGAAGCCCGGAGATGATGTGAAACAGAGTCGTCTTTCCGCATCCGCTGGCTCCTAAGATACTCACCAGCTCATGCTCATGAAGCGCCAGAGTCACATCCTCAAGAACGGGCGTTTCTTCATATGCAAAAGTGATTCCTGATACTTCTAGTTCAGCCATAATTCCTACTCCAGATATTCGTTGGTGAATCCGGTATTCTCCGGAATCTCTTCTTCTGATAAGCCCTTCTCACTAATCCAGCTGTAAAATCCATTCCACCTCTCCGGATCAATGTATCCCCACTGGTCTGCCTCTGCTTTATACTGCTCTGCCATATATTCCTGGCTCGCCAGTACCATATCCTTATCCAGCTCCGGCGCTGCCTCACATAAAATATCCGCGGCTTCCTCCACATTTTCTATTGCAAATTCATATCCTTTTTTCACAGCTTTAAGAAATGCTTTTGCTGTCTCCGGGTTTTCCTTAAGCCAGTCCTGATTTCCGATAATCACAGGGGTATAGTAGTCAAACACAGGGTCTATATCACGAAAAGCAAAATAATCCGTCTCAAGACCCGCCTGCTCCGTAGCGATTCCGGCCCATCCATAGAAAATCCAGATGGCGTCCACCGACTCACTCTTAAGCGCCGACACTTCATCCGTTACGGTACTTGGGATTAATTCCACCTTGTCGAAATCTCCCCCGTCCTTTTCCACCACCTGCTTTAGTGTTGCCTTTTCAATATCCAGATCCCAGGTAGCGTATTTCTTTCCTTCCAGTCCCTTTGGCCTGTCTATTCCCTCTCCTTTTCGCGACACGATTCCGGAGGTATTATGCTGGAGGACTGCCGCGACAGCTTCAATGGGAAGCGCGTTCTCTCCCGTCACCGCCGGCATCATGGTATCCTGAAAAGAGATGCCGAACTGGGCTTTTCCGGAAGCCACCAGCGCCTCCGCGCCGTCCTCCGGGGGCTGGACAATGTCTGCCTCAAGGCCCGCCTCTTTAAAATATCCCTTTGCCTGTGCCACATACAGCCCTGTATGGTTGGTGTTGGGGGTCCAGTCAAGAACCACCGTAAGCTTCTCCAGCTGGCTGTCTCCGTCACCTGAATCCTGATTCTCTGTACTGTCCTGATTCTCTGTATCGTCCTGAGCCGTTTTTTCTTCCTTGCCAGCCGCACACCCGGCCATAGTTCCCATAAGAACTGCCGCTAAAAGCACGGCCAGTATTTTCTGCTTCATCTATGTTCCTCCTCCCACGGCATACTGATCCTCTGAAGCAAGTTTACACCCCACATCAAAAGGAGGCTGATTGCAGAAATCAGAAAGATCACCGCAAACATTTTATCAAAGGAAAATGCCTTCTTCACTCTTGTCATATAAACTCCTAATCCGTTAAATCCGCCCAGCCATTCCGAAATCACGGCGCCCACTACCGCATAGGACACGGAAATCCTTAAGCTCGCGAAAAAAGAGCTAAGGGCCCCCGGAAACTTTACATACCGGAAGATCTGCGCCCTCGAAGCCCCCATAGAACGCAGCAGGCTGATGGTATCCTGATCCGCCGCCCTGAATCCGTCTAAAAGGCTCACCGTAATCGGGAAAAATGTAACGATTACAATTAAAATTACCTTTGGGAGCATCTCGTACCCGAACCACAGCACTAACAGGGGGGCAATGGCAACAGTCGGTACTGTCTGCGTCAGCACAATCAGCGGGTAAACTGCACTGTACAGCCACGTGAAGCAGTCCATCAGTACTGCCGTCACGAATCCGATCAGGATCCCCGCCGCCAGTCCGATAAAAGCCTCCAGAAGCGTCACCCAGGCATTGTCCATAAGTAACGGGAAATCCTCTGCGAATGCCTTCGCCACCTCAACCGGCGATGGCAGTAAAAACCCGGGAACCAACCCCGCAGTACTGGCCGTCTGCCAAAGCGCCAGAAGCAAAAGAACGGCTGCAGCCGGCAAAAGCTTACTGGTGATGCTTGGTGACTTTCTTTTCAATGGTCAGCACGTCTCCTTCCGGTCTGTAGGTAACCTTAATATAGGCCGCAACCGAAGGTGCCCCCGCCCTGATGGCAATGTGCTGACATTCCTTTACGATATCCATCAATTCATCATAATCCCCTTCAATCGCCGTCTCAAACGGTCCCACATAATAATTCAGGCCTGTGCTTTTGATATAGTCAATCACCTCATCTACAATCCTGATTAATTCCTCGTCATTTGCTGCCTCCGGCAGTGACTGAATAGCTACACTTGCGTTCATTTTTTCTTCCTCCTGTTATATGATTATTTTTGCGAAAACTGATCCCTGTATCTTTGGAAGTTTTCCATTAGAATGTGCGCCCGATGGACGTATAAGGAAAGCCCTGCCAGAACACCGGCAGGGCTTTTATATTCTTCTATGCATAAGGCATAAGTCTTCTGTAAGTTCCTACGCTGGCATTATCCAGATCAGGTATAAGAGTCAAAGAAGCACTCCATTCTTTATCTCAGCCGGCTTGCCGCCAGCCCCTCTCTTATCTATTCAGTTTTCTGTGTACAGGCTTTAGTCTACACTCCCTGGGCAAAAATGTCAAGCGGGAAAAGAATTTTTCTCACCTTATCTGGCAACGTAACTAAGTTACTTTTCTTTCCCTGTCAGATGTTCTCCGGTGTGTCCATATTTCACAGCCATAACCTCCGCAATAACAGCAACCGCGATTTCTTCGGGCGTCTCCCCTCCAAGGTCCAGGCCGACAGGAGTATACACCTTATCAAGCTGTTCCTGTGTAAAGCCTTTTTCTTTCAGCCTTCCAAACAATGCCTCAATCTTTTTTGAGCTTCCGATCATTCCGATATATTTTGCCTCTTTTGTTAAAATGGCGGCCAATGCTTCCCCGTCAAAGCTGTGTCCATGGGTTGCGATAAGATAATACGCATCCGGCCTGATATCCATGGCAGCAACCTCTTCCTCAAAGCCTTTTACACGTACAAATCTGTCTGCCAGGGCAATCTTATCCGCAATTGCCGCCTCCTCCCTGTCATCAATGAGCAGAGTATCGAAGCCAACGAAGGAAGCCAGATGGAGAACGGCGCCTCCCACATGTCCGGCACCGCATACAACCAGAAGCGGACGGACAGCAAATGCCTCGATAAGGACAGTCATGCATCCCCCGCATGTCATTCCGGTTTCAGAGGAGGGAGAATTCAAATCATAGGTCTTAGCCAGATTTTCTCCTTTCCGTATACACTCTCTTGCGTCACGGATTGCCAGAAGCTCTACGGCGCCGCCTCCGATAGTCCCCTTCGTACTTCCGTCCGTGTATACGATCATCTTTCCCTTACTGCGGGGCGTAGAACCGTCAGCTTCTACAATAGTAACGACTGCGCAGCTTTTGCCTTCTTCATAAGCACGCATCTGTTCTTTCACAATTTCAATTACATTCATGATCTTTCTCCTTTTCTTTTTATCATTAGCCAGCACACACTGACTGCCAGTGACACAATGTTACTTAACAAAAAGCCCATCCAGATGCCAGAGGCGCCAAAGCCATACCGCACAGACAGCCATGCCGCCGGAAGCTGGATACACCACAGGCGTATTAGTGTAATAACCAAAGCCGGCATCCCGCACCCGCGCGCCTGTAAAATTCCGGTGATTGTCATCTCCAGTGCAATAAACAGATAGGCCGGCAGGCAGATCCGCCAGTATTCCACTCCTGCCGCCCTAAGAGCTTCATCCGGGGTGAGCATACTCCAGGCAGGTCCCGCAAGGCTTCCTGCCAGAATAATCATGAAAAGTGTAGGCGTTACACTCCAAACGCAGAGTCTGCGGATAAGAGCAGTCGTGTCTCCATCTTCCTTATGCTGCGCAGTCAGTGTAATCGCCACAGAGCCCATAGCCATTGCAGGCAGATAGAAAAAGCCTTCCAGGCGGCCGCCCAGGCCGTTTACCCCTACATAGACAGAGCCGATGGAAAGAAGCAGTCCATTTAACAGGGTATGTGCCGCAGGCCCGATCATTTTTGACAGGCTCACCGGAACGGCAAGTCTTAGAAAATCCCCGGCAAAGCCCTCTGGCAGCGACCCGTCCCCCGTATTCTCTGGCATGAATTTTCTTTTGTAATGGCATACACCGTACACACATCCGGCTGTTCTTGCAAGCAGCATGCCGTATCCCAGAGCCGGCAGGCCAAAGCTGGTATAAAAAAACCAGCTTAAAAAAAGCTGTACCGGTATGATCATGCAGGTCATATACATCCCTGTCCTGGAATCCTTAAACCCGCGCATCCCGGAGATCAGTGCATTAAAAAGAAGCATCACCGGGCTTCCAAAAAGGTAGGGCAGCATATATAAAAAACCAGCAGGCCTTAACTGAGGGGCTGACCGGAACGCCTGCATAAGCAGTAATATAGCGATAACCGACATGACAAATCCGGCCCCAAGAAGCAGACGCATGACAAAACGAACCGCCCTCCGGTGGCATTTCTCCCAAAGTCCCCTGCCCACAAGCTGTCCGGTCATGGAGTTAATTGCTATTCCAAGACCGTAGCTTACCGTATTAATTAAGGTAATATATGGCGAGCATATACTGATAATGGCAAGCTCTTCTGCATGATTTACACTTACCAGAACTCCTTCAAATGCACTTCCAAGCTTCTGTACCAGTGTCAGCAGTACAATGGGCCAGAGCATCTGCCAAATCTCTGTATCCAGTTTTCTTTTTTCTTTTTTTGTCATTGACTTTTCCCCATGAGGTATCCCCCTGTATAGGAAAACAGCTCTATTTTCCCATAAATCATAGATAATTTCTCCCTCACCTCATCCTCTGCGGCTGTCCGCATATCTGCCTCTGCAATCACAATACCTTTTTTCAGAAGCAGCAGACGGTCACAATATGCCATGGCAAAATTAGGATCATGCAGTGTAATCAGGCCTGCCTTTCCCTCGCTCTTTACAACACTTCTGATCTTCTCAAGAACCATATGCCGGTTGCAAAAATCCAGTGCGCTGTCCGGCTCGTCCATAAGCATCACCGGAGAATTCTGAACCAAAGTCCGTGCAAGTATCACAAGCTGCTTCTGCCCCTGACTTAGCTGATGGAAATGCCGGTCTGCAAAATCCCCGATCTCCAGTCTCTTAAGCGCCGTTTTGGCGGCCCTGTAATGCTCCCCTTTCGGAGATTCTAAAAGTCCCAGATAGGGATTGGCTCCCATCAGTATTACCTCCATCACCGTTTTCCCCTGAATCGGGCTGCTGGTCTGAGGAATAAACGATAAATGCCTGGCACGTTCTCTTTCATTCATTTCCTTAAGGCTCCTGCCATCCACAAAAACCTGCCCGTTCATGGGAATCAGCCCGCAGACGGCCCTAAGCAGCGTTGTCTTTCCGCTTCCGTTAAGTCCCAGAAACGCGCACAGCTCTCCTCTTTCAAGAGACAGACTGACTCCGTGCACAATTTCCGTACTCCCATAGGAAACATAAGCGTTTTGTACCTCAAACAGCACACTCATAATAAATTCTCCTTCTGTTGATACATAAAGTATACCAGAACCGGTACTCCAATAAAAGTGGTGAGTATACTGATGGGAATCTCTGCCGAATAAACACACCGCGCAAGGGTGTCGGAGATAACCATGACTACTGCTCCTATGAGTCCGCTCATTGCAGTGGCCGCAAAATTATTCCGTTTCAGCATCATGCGGGCAATATGGGGCGCAATCAGCCCGATAAAGGATATCAGTCCGGTAATGGATATGATAGACGCCACCATTAAGGTTGACAGCGCCAGGATCGTGATCCGTATCTGTGAAAGGCGCACCCCCAGCATACGACATTCATCCTCATTAAGAGACATCAGCTCGATCTGACGGCGCAGAAGAATCAGTCCTGCAAGGGAAAAAAAGAAAATGGGAAATATAGTTATTACCTTTCTGCTGGTAACACTTGCAAAGCTTCCCATTGTCCAGAATTCAATAGCGGCAAGCTCATTTGCCGGATCCGCAAAAAATTTTAATATCATAATAAATGCTTTGGAAACAGAGCTCATGACAATTCCGGCAAGTACATATGTAGCTGTTGTATTTCCCGGGAGCACACGGACTAAAAGCATTACAAGAATAACAACCGCTATTCCTCCGGTAAATGCCCCTGACACCATAGCGACTGTAGACGCTCCCATAAATACGATGGCAATTGCCGCTCCCAGATTAGCCCCCGGCGCCACTCCGATAATATCCGGAGAGGCAAGGGGGTTTTTAAAAATAGTCTGATATACGCTCCCGGCAATGCCAAGACCGATTCCAGCCATAACTGCCATCAGGACACGGGGAAGCCGAAGCGTAAAAAACACCTTATAGCTCATCTCCCCCTTAAGCCCTCCTGTTATAATCTGCGCTATCTCCTCTGGTGAAATACTATACTGTCCAACGCATATGGATATGACTGCTGTAAAGATAAGGAATCCGATAACTGCCACAAACATAATAGTTTGTGGCAGTTTAGAGGTCTTATTATTCATATTGGTTTGTTCCTCAAATTAGTTTATAACTGAAGTATCTGCTTCGAAGCCGTAAAATTCACTGTAAAACTCAGCAGCATCTGTCCTCATCTGATCCATGGAATACAGATTACCATGAGCTGCAGCAAGCATCCATAAAGCGCCCAGCACACCTGAAGGAACCGGTGAATCCCATGCTTCAAAATCCTTTGGCATAGCATATACTGCTCCGTTCTTTACGGCTGTAACTTCGGCAAGCTGCGCGTCATTTTTCACATCATCCGCCGTGTATTCTGCTTCTGACGGCAGAACAATAATATCCGGATTCATTGCAAGAATCTGTTCGTAGGAAAGATCTGTCCAGTAATCTCCGTCTATCTCTCCTGCTGCATTTACTCCGCCCGCTTTCTCAATCAGTGTAGCCTGATACATATCCTTAGGCGCAGCTGACATATAAGAGGATACGCTTGCCATGTATATACTTGGCTTTTCCTCATCGGAAAGCTCTGACGTAATCTTATCCATCTCATCAAACTTTGTATGATAATATTCAATAAGCTTATCCGCATTTTCCGGCTTTCCGCACAGCGTCGCAATCATAACAAGCTGCTCCTCTAAGAGCTCCTGGCTCTCCGGATAGCAGATTGCAACCGGGATTCCTACTGCCTCAAAGCTTGAAGCCGTATCCTGAAGCTTCTTCGGAAGGAGAACCAAATCAGGCTCAAGGGCGATAGCCGCCTCTACATTAAATTCCTTCTGCGAGCCCACGTTCGGAAGCTCAAGAAACTCAGGTGCTGCCAGGCTATAAATGGGCCTTACATTTGCTTTTGCCTCCATACCTGCAAGCTTGTCTTTAAGCCCCAGAGCAATCATGGAATAGCTCTGCCCGTAAAAACAGGTAACTATCTTCTCTGCCGGCTTCTCCAAGGTGACCGTATTGCCTGCCTGGTCTGTCACGGTGATCTCTGTGGATTCCTCTTCTGGCTCTTCCTCTTCCTCAGTCTGTACCTCTTTTTCTGGCTCCGGCGCTGCTTCCTCCTTACTGCCGCAGCCTGTAAGTAATGTAAAAACAAGGCTGGCAGTCAGTAAAATTGATAACCACTTTTTCATAGATTTCCCTCTTTTCTTAATAAAATTATCCAATTGTATAGACCTTTCTATTATACTATCCAATATAGAATTATACAAATTTATATTTTTAATATACAGTAATAGAAAATAGATAACCTCTATAACAAGGAGCTACGCTTCAAAATACTGATATAGTACCTTTATGAATTCAGGAATATTCTTATGTACTTCCCCGCTTAGGCTTCTGTACTGATACTCGGTTTCCCGCTCAATACATTTCCCTGCATATTCAAGCATGCAAAGAAGCGAGACTTCCCTTCCCAGCCTGTCAGAGGCCATGGATGCCAGAAGCTCCAGCGCCTCCTGATTATTCAGGAGTGCAAAGGAGGAAAATATGCATATTCCCAGATTCTCAAGGAGAAAAACCTGACGGTACAAAAGCTCCATATCGCTGATGTCATTAAGCTCCGGATAAAAGCGGCAAAGCTTTACCCTAAACTGTGACTCTCTAAAGGACGAAGGCCGGGTCACCTTATTGAGCAGGCCGGGTCTGTCTCTGTAAAGACTCGATACAGCCGGAGTACCGCTGCCAATCAGACGCCCTATGGCTGTTCCATTTTCTATCTCATCCATAAGGGAAAATAATTTTTCCTTTACCTTCGCGCCGTCTGCCGTCTTTTGGTTCAGCGCCTCAAAATACATGCCCGCTGTGTAGACAAATTCCGTTGTATTAAGGCCAATAGAAAATCCCCGTCTGTTAAGCTCCTTTGCAAAGGAAAACGAGCCATCGCCAAACTGATTTTCCAGTGCGGCCCGTACCTCTGACTCCTCCGGGGCAGAATAAAATTCACTGTCATTGGCACTGTGGCGGTTTAAACACCCAATGACGCACATTGGCGCACAGCAGTAATTCATACGCCCTCCGCCCCGCTTTTTGTGTACCCCGGCAGTCCCTTTCACCTCCGGAAGCTCCTGATGGTTCTTAAGCAGATGTAAAAGTGTTATAGAGCCAAGACCCGGAAGAGCCCCGCCGCAGATCTCATTTTTTGTAATAAGAGATGTAAGCCTCCTGCCCTTCTCCTGGAAGGACAAAGCATTTACACAGGGAGCATCAAAATACTTCCCGCACTTTACGATAATTACCCTAAGGCCCTTGCTTCCCGCTACATCTCCAAAGCCGCTCCTGGGACAGTGAAATCTTGGCTCTCCCTCCGGATATGTAACAAAATACCCTGATAAGGGGAGCTGAAAATCTGCTGCCTTGCCGACACCCCACAAGGCACACTCCTTCCCGAAGTCTTCCCGAAGCTCGTCCACAATTTCCGGAATATACATTCCCTGAAGCTTCGGCATACTCTCGATCCGTACACCCTCCCGGTCAATCAGTACCGCGGCATTGCCTTCGGCATATTTTCCGGTAATGACCAGCGCCGCGATATTAAGAGACGCCAGCTTTTGCGGAAAATCTCCCGTAAAATTTGATACGGCCAGGCCCCGCACCCCTTCCCCTTTAGCCATAAGAACTGCCCGGCCGGCACACGGCGCCCGGTTTCCGGCAAAAAGACCCGGGGCAATGACCAGCGCATTATTCTCATCCAGCCGTCCTTTAGAGGAGCCCGTGTATTTTTCAAGAAGCTCCATGGCAAGGCCTCGTCCATAGTGGCCGCCTTCCGAATAGTTATAGTTTTCTTCATTTATGGTTTTCTGCGTCAGATTTACAATAACTATTTTTGACATTTTCCTGTACTCCTAAGACATTACTATTCACTCCTGAATCACTTTCTTACGGTCTGTGCAGTAAATGCACAGATGTGTGTAAACCATACTTCTTTTGTTATAGAATAATCATACCACGTAATAAAGTGTTGTAAAAGAGAAAATATATGATATAATCACCTTGACCTTATTAAATCGTTACTGTTCACTCCGTTCACAGCAACCTTCGCAAATCCATTTAAAATTCGCTTCGCGAATGGGATTTGCTCACGCCTGAATCATTTTCTTACGGACTTTGCAGTGAATGCAAAGTCCTGTGTGAACAGTAACATTAAATCATTACTGTTCACACCCTACGGGCGCTCCAGTAACGGCATCCGGCCACCTAAAAGTCACCTTCGGTGAGGGGCCGGATGCCCGATGGCCACTACTTCTTTGGCCGGACACCGTGCAGCGTGAAGCACGGTGCCGTGTGAACAGTAACATTAAATCTTATATATTCAATGAAAGGACGGACAATAAGTATGGATAAAATCAGGATAGGTATTGTTGGATACGGTAATATCGGGCGGGGAGTGGAACGCGCGGTTCTTAGGAATGAGGATATGGAGCTTAAAGCAGTATTTACGAGGAGAGACCCTTCTTCTGTAAAAATCGAAACAAGCGGCGTTTCTGTAAAGCATATGGATGAGCTTTCCTCCATGAAGGGCGAAATTGACGTCATGATACTGTGCGGCGGTTCTGCAACAGATCTCCCTGTCATGGGGCCGCAGCTTGCTGCAGATTTTAACACCATCGACAGCTTTGACACCCACGCCAGAATACCTGAGTATTTTGCCGATATGGATAAAGCAGCAAAGGACGGCGGGAACGTCAGCATTATCTCCGTTGGCTGGGATCCGGGAATGTTTTCACTTAACCGCTTATATGCAGAATCTATTCTGCCCCAGGGAAGCACCTACACCTTTTGGGGAAAGGGCGTAAGCCAGGGACATTCCGATGCGATCCGCCGTGTGGAGGGTGTAAAAAATGGAATTCAGTATACTGTTCCGGTTGATATGGCAGTAGAGCAGGTGCGAAGCGGAAATGAACCAGCGCTGACGACAAGAGATAAGCACCTTCGTGAATGTTATGTAGTACCAGAAGAAGGGGCAGACTTAAAGGCAATTGAAAAGGCAATTAAGACAATGCCTAACTATTTTGACCAGTACGACACAACAGTCTCATTTATTACAGAGGAGGAATTAAAGGAAAAGCACAGCAGAATGCCTCACGGCGGCTTTGTAATCAGGAGCGGCGAAACGGGCAGCGAAGGGAATAAGCATATTATTGAGTATTCCCTTAAGCTTGATTCCAACCCGGAATTTACGGCAAGCGTGTTAGTCTGCTATGCAAGGGCGGCCTGCCGTCTGTCTGAAGCAGGTGATACGGGTGCGAAGAGCGTATTTGATATTGCACCAGGACTCTTGTCTATGAAAACAGCAGAAGAATTAAGGAAAGAAATGCTGTAGAAAAAGCACAAAAGAGACAGTTGGGGCAGTTGGGGACAGGGTAAGGGCGAATCGGGGACGGAGTAAAATGAATTTTACTCCGTCCCCGATTCGCCCTTACCCTGTCCCCAACTGCCCCTGACTGTCTCTCTAGCAGATTTCTGCCCCAGCCGGCATATCTTTTTCGGGTGTTATAAGCGCAAGCCTGCCGTCTGCGTCCTCTGCGCACAAGAGCATCCCTTCAGACAGCACGCCTGCGAGCTTTGCAGGCTTTAGGTTAACAAGCACCATAACCTTTTTGCCTACCATCTCTTCCGGTGTATAATGTGCCTTAATCCCTGACACGATCTGCTTTACCTGACTCCCGATTTTCACCTGTGAACACAAAAGCTTCTTCGACTTCTTTACTTCCTCGCACGCGATAATCTCGCCTACCTGAAACTGCATTTTTCCAAATTCTTCAAAGGTAATCTCCGGCTTCGCTTCAATGTCCACAACTGCCTCGGGCTTCTCTGTACTGCCCTCCCCGTCTGACGGGCTTTCCGGTTCTTCTACAGGCGGATGCAGCTCTTCTACCTTTTTAAGCACTTCCTCAATATCCAGCCTTGCGAAAAGAATCTCCGGCTTTTCTGCTACTTTTCCATCTCCTATCTGTTCCAGAATCTTCTGGGATGTCTCCGGCATAAACGGCTCTAAAAGCCTTGCACCTGCTTTAATGCTTTCCTGCAGATTATAAAGCACTGTCTCCAGACGGTCTTTGTTCTTATCATCCTTTGCCAGCACCCAGGGAGTTGTCTCGTCAATGTATTTATTGCAGCGCTTAAACAGGTTAAATATCTCGGTAATAGCGTCTGCCACCCGAAGTCCATCCATCTTCTCATCTACAGCCTTCGGTGTATTTGAAACCACTGCCTTAAGATCCGCGTCCACATCCCCGGCCGCACCCTTATCTGTTACTGTACCGCCAAAATATTTATTTGTCATGGAAATGGTTCTGTTAACCAGATTTCCCAGCGTATTTGCAAGGTCCGCATTCATGCGCTCTACCATGAGCTCCCAGGTGATTGTCCCGTCATTGTCAAATGGCATCTCGTGAAGCACAAAATAACGCACTGCATCTACCCCGAAGAAATCCACCAGCTCATCCGCATAGAGCACATTTCCCTTGGACTTGCTCATCTTTCCATCGCCCTGAAGCAGCCATGGATGGCCGAACACCTGCTTCGGAAGGGGAAGTCCCAGTGCCATCAAAAAAATCGGCCAGTAAATGGTATGGAAACGGATAATATCCTTTCCTATCAAATGTAGGTCTGCCGGCCAGTTCTTCTTAAACTGCTCCGTACCCTCACCGCCGCACTCGTATCCGATCCCGGTAATATAGTTCGTCAGTGCGTCCAGCCACACATACACTACATGCCTGTCGTCAAAATCTACCGGAATTCCCCACTTAAAGGAGGTTCGTGACACGCACAGATCCTGAAGGCCCGGCAGAAGGAAATTATTCATCATCTCATTTTTCCTTGATACCGGCTGGATAAATTCCGGATGAGCGTTAATATGCTCAATCAGGCGGTCTGCATATTTACTCATTTTAAAGAAATATGCCTCCTCCTTTGCCGGCTTCACCTCCCGCCCGCAGTCCGGACATTTGCCGTCTACAAGCTGGGACTCTGTCCAAAAGGATTCGCACGGCGTACAGTAAAGTCCTTCATAGGATCCCTTGTAAATGTCTCCCTGCTCATACAGCTTCTTAAAAATCTTCTGGACCTGCTTCTCATGATAATCGTCCGTTGTGCGGATAAATTTGTCATAGGAGGTATTCATAAGATCCCAGATGCGTCTGATTTCCCCTGCCACATCATCTACAAATGCCTTTGGCGTTGTACCGGCCTCCTCTGCCTTTAATTCAATCTTCTGTCCATGCTCGTCTGTGCCGGTCTGAAAAAACACGTCATATCCCTGGCTTCTTTTGTACCTTGCTATTGCATCCGCAAGAATAATCTCATACGTGTTTCCAATGTGCGGTTTTCCTGATGTGTAGGTAATCGCTGTTGTAATGTAATACTTTTGCTTTTCCATTGTATATCCTCTCCCTTCTGCAAATTTTAAATAAAGAATGTGCCTTGGCATATTCTTCTATTATAAAAAAAACTCCGATCCTTCCATTGCGGAAAAATCAGAGAAGACGGGATAAATCCCGTGTTACCACTTCTATTCGCCCCATGCCTCACGGCAGAAGCCTTCGCAGGTGTCAGATAAACACCTTCCGCTATAAAGGGCGGTCCCTTTGCATGCTCACATCATGGCTCACACGCACCGCTCAGAAGCCATCTTCCGTCTGCTTCCTGTCCGTCCCTCTCAGCGTATCCCGGGACTTCTCTGTAGAACCTCCGCAAACCTACTCTCTTCGTCACAGCGTTTTCTTATTTGTTTCTGTAATGAATCGTAGCACATTCTCAATGAATATGTCAAGATAGAAATATTTACTCACACCTGAATCATTTTCTTAGGTTTGTGCAGTAAATGCGCAGATCTGTGAACAGTAACAAATATACAAATCAATTTAACAAATCTCTTGAAAATGTCAGTCAATACTGCTATAATGATTTTATTCACCGTAACACGTTACGTACATGTTACGCTTTAAAATTTGTAAGTAAGGAGGTGAAAAATATTGAATCCTATCATGCATATTGAAATGGCAGAGGGCGGCATGATAGACATTGAATTGTTCCCGGATGTTACGTGCAATACAGTCCGCTCGGTTATCTGGCTGGCGAACCAGGGATTCTATGACGGCCGTGATTTTTACCGTGTTGTAAAAGATTTTGTACTGCAGACGGACTGCGATATACGCCGCGGGATTTATGAAACCGGCTGTGATTATATCATTGACGGGGAGTATCTGCACAGCGGTTATACTGTAAAGCAGCCTGCTTTTGGTAAGTATATGGTCGGAATGGCAGGACATGGAAAGGACTCTAATATTTCCAGTGGTTCTTCCTTCTTTATTCAGACAAGCGCCGATAGCAGTCTTGACGGAGATTTTGCAGTAATCGGACAAGTAATTCATGGATTTGAGATTGTAGACCGAATCAATAACACACCATGCAACCAAAAGCTTTTCCGGGAAAAAATAAGCTTTCATACACCCAAAAAGCCGCAGCGTATTAAACGGCTTTGGATTGATACTTATGGGAAATTCTACGAACCGCCAAAAACAAAGAAACCATCCGAAGAATATCTGAAAAGAGAAAAAGAACTGGATAAGTTAATTGATTTTTATCGTGATTAATTTTACGCGATAAACCCTTTTGAAAGGAGAAGTTTATGAAAAAAACACGTTTATTAGCATTATTACTTACTTTATGTCTGCTTTTAGCCGGCTGCAGCTCTTCAGATAATAGCAAAGAGAAAAATGCGGACTCTGAAAGCTCTGAAAGCAAGGACAGCCTTACAATTGTTGTTCCTACGGATGTTGGCAAATTCAGTCCGCAATATACTATGACACATGCAGACATTTTCCTCGGCTATCAGATTTACGAGCATCTTGTACATTATGTAGACGGCGAATGGAAAGGACAGCTGGCAGACAGCTGGGAATTTAGTGATGACAAATTAACTGTAACCTTCCATCTAAGGGAGGATGCTACCTTCCACAGCGGGGACCCGGTAACAGCGGAAGACGTTAAGTATTCTATGGATACAAATTTAGAAAGGCCGGGCATGGCTGCTAACCGCCAGAAGATCCTGGATATCTCCGTTGTAGACGACCATACGGTGTCCTTAAAATTAGCTTACCCAATGGAAAGTATTCTGTTTGAGCTTGCCACTCCTACATGGGGGATCATGAATAAAGATTACTGCGAAGAAAACGGCGAAGATGCTTTTATCAATCCGGACGGCTCTGGAGCATACAAGCTCAAAAGCTGGAATAAAGGTTCTTCTATTGAATTGGAAGCTTACGAGGACTACACCGGAGAACGAGGAAATATTAAAAATCTGAAATTTGAAATTATTCCGGACCAGTCCACGGCAGTTATTGCTTTAGAAAACGGTACGGTCGATTTGATTGTTAATGCTACTGCGGCAAATGTAACTCTTCTTCAGGATAATGATGATATAGAAATTACTTCCGGCCCTTCGCACACAGCAAGTAAATTATTTATGAATGTCCGCAGCGGCCAGACTGCCAATAAGGAGCTTCGTCAGGCAATTGCCTATGCCATTGACCGGACAGCCATCAATACAGTAGCCTATGAAGACCGCGGAGAGATTTCCACCGGAATTTTCAGTGATTTCATGTATTATTCCGGGATTGATTTTTCCTATGAATATAACCCGGAAAAAGCAAAAGAACTCCTAAAAAGCTCCGGCCTTTCTGATGTAACTCTTACAATAAAAACAAGTGAAAATTATGGAAGCGAGGTTCCCACTCTGATTCAGGAAAATCTTTCCGCAATCGGTATTGAGCTTAAGGTGGAAAGTCTTGAGTCAAGCGCACATTCCGATGATTATCTAAACGGAAATTATGAATTGTGGTATACGGCAAATTCCCAGGTTCTTCCTGATGTTAGTGAAATGATGTATGTAAATTATCACACTCCGGAAAATGTTGATAAATATTTTGCTCCGGAAACTGATTTTATTAATGAAAAGCTTGAAGCTGCAAGACTGGAAAGTGATGCAGATAAAAAGACGGGGCTTTATGATGATATTCTAATGGATGTAAAAGACAACGCCGGCCAGTTAGATTTAGTAAATGCACCTTCGAACCTTGTATATAGAAAAGGTCTGCAGAATGTTTACCTTGACCCTAACGGTATGATATACTGTTATCAGTATTTTAACTGGTAAGCACACGGCCTGTACAGCACAGCACTCAGAGGGGCTCTGAGTGCTGTATTACTAAATATATCACTTTCAAACCTTAATCATATAAGGAGGTAAGATTTTGACACGATATATATTAAAACGTTTACTCATGATGGTTCCCATAATTCTCATCGTATCTTTTATCGTATTTACGATCCTAAGCCTTACTCCTGGTAATCCCGGACAAATCATTTTAGGAGCAACGGCTGAAAAGGAAGATGTTGACGCGCTGAATCATGAATTAGGCTATGACCGTCCGTTCTTAGAGCGCTATGTGAACTATATTATAAATGCATTACATGGAGATTTTGGTTTATCCTACAGCAATCAGCGGCCTGTGTTTGAGGAAATCTTTCTTGCTTTTCCTATATCACTAAAGCTGTCGCTCCTTGCTATTTTGACCGCAGTACTTATCGGTATTCCTCTGGGTGTGCTTTCAGCAGTAAAGCAGTACTCTCTTATTGATAATATCTGTACAGTGCTTGCTATGGTATTTGCCTCTGTACCAGGATTCTGGTTAAGCCTTATGCTGATTTTGCTATTCTCCCTCAGGCTTGAATTACTGCCGTCACATGGTATGGATACACCGCTGCATTATATCCTTCCGGTATTTACAATGAGCGTATCGTCCGCAGCCTCCTTTATGCGGCTGACGCGCACCTCCATGCTGGAGACTATCCGCCAGGACTATGTACGTACAGCGCGTTCTAAGGGTGTCCCTGAAAATGTTGTTATTACCAGATACGCTTTAAAGAACGCTCTTCTTCCCGTCATTACTGTTATAGGCTCTTATTTCGGTATTCTTCTTGGCGGTACGGTACTCACGGAATCCGTGTTTGCCCTTCCCGGACTGGGAACCCTGATTCTTCAGGCTATCCGGATGAAAAATGTTCCAATGGTGATGGGCGCCACAATCTTTCTTGCCGGTATGTTCAGTATCATTATACTAATTACCGATATTGTATGTGCCTTTGTAGACCCTCGTGTCCGGGCCATGTATTCAAATAAATAAGGAGGTACAGCATGACAGGTAATTTAAATTTAAGTAAGGAAATCCTGGCTGAATATTTCGGAGATGATGAACAGGATTTTAAGAAAAGAAATCAGATAGGCGAAGTCTGGCGCAGAATGAGAAAAAACAAAACCGCAATGCTGGGACTTGCCGTTATTATAATCTTTGCATTACTGGCAATATTTGCCGGTTTTATCTGTGATTATGATACAATGGCAATAAAGCAGAATGTAAGTATCCGCTTACAGACCTCCTCTGCCGAACACTGGTTTGGAACTGATACATATGGCCGGGATGTATTTGCACGTGTTATACACGGCGGACGCATATCCTTAAGTGTCGGGTTTATTTCTGTTGCCATTTCTGCACTGATTGGCGGACTTCTGGGCGCCACTGCAGGATTATATGGAGGCAGGGTCGATAATATGATTATGCGTTTTATGGATGCTATTGTTTCTATCCCAAGCATGCTGCTTACTCTTGCCCTGGTAGCCGCTCTTGGACATGGCATACGGAACCTTTTAATCGCTATTACGATTGGGCAGATTCCTGCCTTTACCCGTGTAGTACGTGCTTCTGTCCTCTCGGTTACAGGGCAGGATTTTGTTGAGGCCGCACGCTCTTATGGAACTGGCACCTTCCGGATTATTTACAGGCATATTATTCCAAATGCCATAGGACCTATCATCGTGCAGGCGACTATGAGCATAGCAGGTACGATACTTCAGATTTCCGGTTTGAGCTTCCTTGGCATGGGTATTGAGGCGCCTGCTCCTGAATGGGGAAGCATGCTGGCAGAAGCCCGGCCGATTATGCGTTCATCGCCCCATCTGGTTATCTTTCCGGGTATGGCAATCGTATTGGCAACTCTTGCAATGAACCTTATCGGTGATGGCCTTCGCGATGCTTTAGACCCCAAATTAAAGGACTAGGGAGGTATTCATATGGAATCATTATTAAAGATAGAAAATCTGACCGTGGAATATCACGCAAACCGGGAGATCGTTCACGCTGTAACAGATGTTAATTTAGAAATTAAAAAGGGAGAAAGCCTGGGCCTGGTAGGAGAAACCGGGGCCGGAAAGACAACAACTGCCCTTAGCATCCTGCGCCTCCTTCCAAACCGGACTGCAAAGATTTTATCCGGAAAAACTATTTTCCAGGAGAGGAATCTTCAGGAATTAACGGAAGAAGAGATGCGCGCTGTGCGCGGAAGCGGGATCAGTATGATTTTTCAGGATCCAATGACGTCTTTAAATCCGGTTAGTACTGTCGGCCAGCAGATTTATGAGGTATTATATTATCATAATTATGAGAATAAGAAACGGGATGAATTAAATAAAAGAGTTGATGAGCTCATGGAACTGGTGGGCATCCCCGCAGAGCGAAAAAGTGAATACCCCCATCAGTTTTCAGGCGGCATGAAACAGCGTATCGGCATCGCCATTGCTTTAGCATGCGAGCCTGCACTGCTAATTGCTGATGAACCTACTACAGCCCTTGATGTTACCATTCAGGCACAGGTTCTTGCCCAGATATCTGAATTGCGCAAAAAGCTTAATACCTCTGTGCTCCTGATTACTCATGACTTAGGCGTTGTTGCAAAAATGTGCGACAATGTAGCTATCATGTACGCAGGTGAAATTATTGAATATGGAAGTGTTTATGACATCTATAAGGGCCGCCGTCATCACCCTTACACAGAAGGCTTATTCGGCTCCATTCCAAAACTGACTGATAAAACGGAACGGCTTAACGCCATTCCCGGGCTGATGCCGGATCCTACACGGGTGGTGCGCGGCTGCAGCTTTTTCCCGCGATGTCCGAAGTGCAGCGAAGCCTGTGCCCTGAAGAAACCGGAAGCCGTCTGGAATGGCACCCATATGCTGCGCTGCCATTTATTTGCAGATACGAGAGAGGAGGAATAATGTGTCCGAAATACTTCTTGAGACAAAAAATTTAAAAAAATATTTTCCAGTTGGTTCAAAGCGTCTGCTCCACGCAGTTGACAATGTAAATTTCCAAATAGAAACCGGAAAAACCCTGGGTGTAGTAGGCGAATCCGGCTGCGGAAAAAGCACTCTTGGACGGCTTATCCTCCGCCTTATTGAGCCGACAGAAGGAGAAATCCTTTTTAAAGGCAAAAATATCTTGAAATATACGAATACACAGATGAAAAAAATACGTCAGGACATGCAGATCATTATGCAGGATCCTTATTCCTCATTGAATCCGCGTATGACGGTATTTGACCTTATTGCAGATACTTTAAAAGTAAATAATACTCTAAAGACGAAAAGTGAACAGGAAAAAAGAATATTTGAGTTGATGGATATTGTAGGCATTGCCAAAAGACTGACCTATGCCTATCCTCATGAGCTGGACGGAGGGCGCAGGCAGCGTGTCGGAATTGCAAGGGCCATTGCTTTAAATCCTTCTTTCATTGTCTGTGATGAACCGGTTTCGGCTCTGGATGTATCTATACAGGCACAGACATTAAATCTATTGATGGACCTGCAGCGTGATCTGGGGCTTGCGTATATGTTTATTACACATGACCTAAGTGTGGTAAAACACATTTCCCACCGGATTATGGTTATGTACCTCGGACAGTCCGTAGAAGCTGCGTCATCCGATGAATTGTTTTCAAATCCGATGCATCCCTACACCCAGGCGCTTTTAAAAGCAATTCCAATGCCTGATCCTGAATTTTACAAAAACAATGATTTGGAAATTATTAAAGGCGAGGTAGCCTCACCGATTGACCCCAAGCCCGGATGCCGGTTCGCAGTAAGATGTCCGTATGCAACGGATGCATGCACACAGCAGGAAATTCCATTAGTGGAAAAAGCGCCGGGGCATTTTGTTGCATGTATCCATAGTCAGATGATTCAGTTTTGAAAGGGAATGGTTAAATTATGCCAAGCACAACTTTTTACAATTTAAAATATGCAAAGCAAAAAGAAATGCTCGATTCTGCAATCCTTCTTTTTGCTAAAAAAGATTTTGATGAGCTGAGCGTCCGCTCTATCTCTAAAGAGCTGGGAATTACAACCGGCGCTTTTTACCGGTATTTCGGGGCAAAAGAAGAATTTTACGTTTTCATGGTAGACTATACTTTAGAACAATACTGGGAAAGGCAAAAACAGCTTATGGAAGAATCCGGACATCCGGTGAGTATGCAGGATGTTTTTGAAAAAGACCCTGTGCAGGCAGATTTCTGGAAAAATTTTTACCGTTCATCTTTAGAGATTCGTTTAAAATATTATTTTAGGACAAAGGATAATCCTCTTTACAAACGTAAGCTGCAGGATATCTGTGCACTTAAGATGGCAGACACCTATAGCCAGGAGGAAAAAGAGGTGGCCGCCTTTGCCGTTTCTGTTCTTCAATATGTAGTTACCAGTTTTAAATACTTAGAGCATCGGAATTTCGATGATGAAGAAATGTTTCAGGTTCTTAATAAGATGCTGTTAAATGGATTCAAACTGGGAAAGCCAGAAGAGGAACCTCATCTTGAGCACCAGTCACCCGTTTCCGGTGATTTTGATGAGTAGATAAAGGCCGGGGTATTTTAAAGAATACCCCGGCTCTGTTAAAACTAGTTTGTAATTGTCTTCTCTGTCTCTTTGTCAAATACGTGAATCTTGTTAGCATCAAGAGCAAACTTAACTGTATCGCCTGTTCTTGCCTTTGTTGTAGGCTCAACTCTTGCTGTCATGCTTGCGCCCTCATAATCAAAGTATAAGAATACTTCTGCACCAAGCATCTCGTATACACGAATCTTAGCTTCGATAACTGTGTCAGGTGACTTAGCAAGGAAGTCAGGCTCGTCATGTACATCCTCAGGACGAATACCAAGAACAACTGTCTTTCCGTCATACTTGCCTTCGATAAGCTTCTTAGCCTTGTCAGCAGAAAGCTTAATCTCTGAAGGACCAGCTACAAGGTATACATCATTTCCTTTTACCTTACATGTAGCGTCAACAAAGTTCATCTGCGGTGATCCAATGAATCCTGCTACGAACAGGTTGCACGGATGATCGTATAATGTCTGAGGTGTATCTACCTGCTGTACAATACCAGCGTTCATAACTACGATTCTTGTACCAAGTGTCATAGCCTCTGTCTGGTCATGTGTTACGTAGATGATTGTTGTGCCCAGTCTCTGATGAAGTCTTGAAATCTCAACACGCATCTGTCCACGGAGCTTAGCATCCAGGTTTGAAAGAGGCTCATCCATAAGGAATACCTTCGGGCTTCTTACGATTGCACGTCCCATAGCAACACGCTGTCTCTGACCACCGGAAAGAGCCTTCGGCTTACGGTCTAACAGAGCTTCCAGGTCGAGGATTCTTGCTGCCTCGCGAACCATCTTGTCGATCTCATCCTTCGCTACTTTTCTTAACTTAAGACCGAACGCCATGTTATCATATACTGTCATGTGAGGATACAGAGCGTAGTTCTGGAATACCATCGCGATATCTCTGTCCTTAGGCTCAACATCGTTAACCAGCTTGTCACCAATATATAATTCACCGGAAGAAATATCCTCAAGACCTGCAACCATACGAAGTGTTGTAGATTTACCACATCCTGAAGGTCCTACGAAGATGATAAATTCCTTGTCAGCGATTTCAAGATTGAAGTCTTTAACTGCTTCAAATCCGTTTGGATATTTCTTATTAATGTGTTTTAAAGATAAACTAGCCATTTCTAAATTCCCTCCTAAAATAATGTACTTAATTCCGAAACGTTTCTTACGTCCTGTTAAAGAGTATATAAAAAAAAAGTGCTTTCGGGTATACCCAAGTTGAACAATCTTTCAAAATAATTTTATACAAGTTGAACAATTTGCTAAAATGAAACCCTATTCCTGCCCAAGAAGTGCGCTGTAGACCTCCCGCCTGCTGATGCCCCTGTCCTTTGCGACCCGTTTCATTGCGTCTTTTCTATTGATTCCCTGCTCCTCATAATACCGCATATGCTCTTCTATACTCATTATTTCCCAGGAGGCTATCTCCTCTGCTTCTATCTCCCGTCTGCTTTTTCCTTCGATGACAAGCACACATTCCCCCTTTGGCTCATGCTTCTCATAATGGGAAACCGCACCGGAAATGGTAGAGACAAATACTGTCTCATGCTTCTTCGTAAGCTCCCGGCAGACACGCACCTTCCTCTCTCCAAGCTCCTCCCATAAAAGCTTTAAAGTCCTTAGAAGCCTGTGGGGCGCTTCATAAAGCACAATTGTACGTGTCTCCTCCTTCAGCTCCTCAAGCACCGCCTGGCGCTCCTTCTTGTCCGATGGCAGGAAAGCCTCAAAAGCAAATCTCCTCGTAGACAGGCCCGATAATGTAAGTGCAGTTATACATGCCGCCGCCCCCGGAACAGCTGTCACAGGGATCCCCTCTTCCTGGCACATCTTAACCAGCTCCTCCCCGGGATCAGAGATGCCCGGCGTGCCTGCGTCCGTAATAAGAGCAATATTTTCACCCTTAAGAAGACGTTCCACCAGCTTGTGCCCTTTCTCTATCTTATTATACTCATGATAGCTTGTCATAGGCGTTTTTATTTCAAAATGATTCAAAAGCTTTATACTGTTGCGGGTATCCTCCGCCGCAATTAAATCCGCCTCCTTCAGTATCCTGACCGCGCGGAATGTCATATCCTCTAAATTTCCAATTGGAGTCGCGCACAGATACAATGTACCTGATGCATGCCTCTTCTCCACCTGTTCCATCCACAGCACCTCCTTCTCATGGGGACAGGGTAAAATAAATCTGGGACGGGGTATTTCTAGAAATACCCCGTCCCCACTTAAAAAATTAGCTTACCTTCAGCTTAAATTTTTGTATCTCTCTTTCTGTAGAAACCTTTTCGATAATCCCGCCGATACTGCGGAGCTTCTCTTCAAATCTCTCATATCCCCTCTGGATATATACGATATCATCTACAATGGTAATCCCGTCTGTGGCAAGCCCCGCAATGCAAAGAGCTGCTCCGGCGCGGAGATCCGGCGCGCTCACCCGCGCAGCGGAAAATCTTTTCACACCTTCAATGGTTGCGGAATTGCCTTCGACCTTAATATTGGCCCCCATTCTCGCAAGCTCGTCAAGATATTTGAAACGGTTTTCAAAAATACTCTCTGTAATCGTACTTGTCCCCGAGCATAAGGCAAGCGTAACG
The DNA here is from genome assembly GCA_949502235.1 of uncultured Lachnospiraceae bacterium. Lineage (GTDB taxonomy): Bacteria > Bacillota > Clostridia > Lachnospirales > Lachnospiraceae > CAPEBR01. The sequence continues at coordinate 30,455 of CATBDC010000013.1, forward strand.
CCGATCTGCGGCTGCATATCTGTCGGAAAGCCCGGATACGGCAGTGTCTTTACATGTGTGCTTCTAAGTCCTCCTTTAGAAACAACCCTCACTGCATCATCGAACTCTTCAACCTCACACCCTATCTCTGAGAGCTTCGCAACGGTCGCCTCAAGATGCTTTGGAATCACGTTAAGCACTGTAACATCGCCTCTTGTGGCCGCCGCGGCAAACATAAATGTTCCTGCCTCTATCTGATCCGGAATCACAGCGTATTCTGTGCTGTGGAGTCTCTGTACTCCGCGGATCTTAATCACGTCAGTTCCTGCGCCCCTGATATTTGCGCCCATGCTGTTTAAAAAGTTGGCCACATCAACTACATGAGGCTCCTTGGCCACATTTTCCATAATCGTAAGGCCCTCTGCCATGGTCGCGGCCATCATAACATTGATGGTTGCACCTACACTTACAACGTCAAAATAAATATGCCTGCCTCTTAAGTGGTCTGCCTCAGCAATAATCTTGCCATGCTCAATATCCACATCTGCTCCCAGGGCACGGAAACCTTTCAAGTGTTGGTCTATAGGGCGGCTTCCGATATTACAGCCTCCGGGAAGCGCCACCTCGGCATGCTTGTATTTGCCGAGCAGGGCTCCGAGAAGATAATAAGAAGCCCTGATTTTTTTAATATAATCATACTCAATACTAATGTCATGGATCCTTCTGCCGTTAATCTGGACCGTATGGCGGTCCACGCGGTGGACACTGCCGCCGATGCCCGAAATCGCATCCAGCAATACATTAATGTCATTTACGTCCGGAAGGTTATCTATGCGAACAGTTTCATCTGTCATAATCGCTGCCGCCAAAATTGCAAGTGCCGCATTTTTCGCGCCGCCAATCTCAACCTCTCCTACAAGAGGATGACCGCCTTTAATTATATATTGTTCCATATTACACCTCAATATTAATATATTTAATCCCTCAAACCCCTATATACAAATCTTATTTCATAATGCATATCTAATAGTATACCATAAATCTTCAATTTGTAAAACATTTTTTACAAACGCGTAACCATTTCGTAATATTTAGGTTACTGTTCACTCCGTTCACAGTAACCTTCGCAAATCCATTTAAAATTCGCTTCGCGAATGGGATTTGCTCACACCTGAATCACTTTCTTACGTACTTTGCAGTAAATGAAAAGTACTGTGTGAACAGTAACATATTTAGGTTAAAGTTCACAGGTGTGCGCGTTTACTGCGCAAGACCATGAGAAAGTGATTCAGGTGTGAGCCGCTCCATTATACGGTCAACGGTTTCCTCCAGATCAAGCCCGTCCTCGCAGATCGTCACGTCCGCGTATTTTTCAAAGAGCGCTGTTCTCTCTTCATATAAGTCCTTAAAGGTCTGTCTGTTCTTAAGCACAACTCCGCGTTTTTTTGCGTTCTTAAGTCTACTATTTATTATGTCAAATGATATCTGCAAATATACGACTGTTCCAATTTCTTTATAATGCTTCATCGCATTTTCACAATACACAACACTTCCGCCTGGAGCAATTACTGCGCGGCTTACATCTATTTCTGCATTTACCCTGTCTTCTATCTCAAGAAATCCTTCAATTCCTTTTTCCGCGATAATATCCTTTAAAAGCTTTCCTTCCTTTTCCTGTATCAATATATCCGCGTCTACAAAACGATATCCCAGCCGTTTCGCAACAATAACGCCTACTGTACTTTTTCCTACTGCCGGCATCCCGATAAAAATAATGTTTTTCATATCAGAACACTCCTTCATTCGTAATGCTGACAATTATTTTAACATATTTATACTAATTCGTCCACCCATAAGTGTTCTCGCAGGGTTACTGTTCACTCCGCTTGTTACTGTTCACTCCGCTTGTTACTGTTCACTCCGTTCACAGTAACCTTCGCAAATCCATTTAAAATTCGCTCCGCGAATGGGATTTGCTCACACCTGAATCATTTTCTTACGGACTTTGCAGTAAATGCAAAGTCCTGTGTGAACAGTAACCACTGCGCAGACCAGTAAGAAAATAATCCTTCCACCCTCAATAATACAGACGTTTCCTCACATTTCTATGCTCGTGCCGTCTTTTTAGCAGCTCCTGATAGGCCATAACCTCAATCAAATCGCCAAGCCATTCTCCCGGGTCTTCCTCCGCCTCCTTCGCCTGATCGTAGATTCTCCTGCACATCAGCCTAAGTCCCAGCCGGTCAGGATACTCATCATACATCATACTTCCGTCATATTCCAGCCGGTCACATTCCTCCTCTATGAACGGCAGAAGACGCTTGGCTGTGTCCGGGTATACACTCTTCATATACTCATAGTCTCTCCGGTCCGTGCGGCCATCATCATACATAAGCGGCATCGGATATTTCATATAATAAGGCAGCCTGTTATCCATACAAAAACACTCCCAAAAACAAATATATGCTACATTATATGCCCGATTTCCCGCAGCGTGAAAGATCCATAACAGGCTTTGCCACATGCACCTTAAAAAACTGAATAAGCGGCCCGTTAAATAATGCATTACAAATAGTCCCGATGCCGATAATCAGCCAGAGATTCCCGCCGGACAGCAGGCAGAATATGACGCCCACAATAACCACTGTAACATCGCTTAACACCCTTGCATACTGGAACGGAATCCTTCCCTTCGTTACCTTTTCGATAATAACCGCCACACTGTCATAGGGTGCGATTCCCATTTCAGCTGTCATATAAAGGGACACTCCAAGCCCCGCAAACATACATCCGATAAAAAGAGCCCCAAGCCTTAGCGGCAGCGTCATTTCCACCTTGAGAACCTCCTGGAACAGCCAGCAGATAAAGTCCGCCATATAGCCCACGCCCACCATATTTACAATCGTTCCGGCTCCGATACACTGGCGGACCGTGAAGAATACCACCACAAGAATAGCCCCATTCATAATAAGCTGCCAGGTTCCAAAGGTCATATGAAGGAAACCGCTGATTCCCAGATTCATACATGTAAACGCATCGACCCCAAAGGCACTAAGCCTGTATGCGCCTACGCAGATACCGATAAACAGAATCCCTGTAAGCATCATAATACAACGTACTAAAAGTGAGTTTTCATTTTTCATAATCCAATTTCTCCTTGTCCGGCATCATTCTTACGTACTGCCTTAAGTACATATAACCTGGAATCAAAGTCGCCATATTCTCCCTTAATTTCCTCCACCTGGCCGCACATTCCGTCTGTGGTAATCAGTCCGATATTCATAAGCTCGTCACCGAAATATGTGTTCTTCGAATTCTGCTCTTCATAGCAGAAGTCAGGATTCAAGCCATGAAGCCTCACCCTCGTATAGGGCATGTTTGCATGGCTTAAGGTACGATACCAGCCCACAACCGCCTCGGTCCGCTCTTCATTCACCGTCATCCAGCATGTAATATTGCCGTCAAAGGGACTCTTAAGCCTGTAAAATGTACCGAACTGCAGAAGCTCTCTGTATTCCTTCATAAATGCAATCTGTTTCTTAACCGTCTCCTGTTCCTCCTCTGTCAGCTTATTAAGATCCAGCTCATAGCCAAAGGTTCCGAAATATGCTACATTTGCCCTTGTATTAAGAGGGGTGATGCGGAATACCTGGTGATTCGGCACGGCAGATACATGGCTTCCGATACTGCTGACGGGATAACAAAATGAGGTTCCGTACTGTATTTTCAAACGCTCTACCGCGTCAGAGTCATCACTTGCCCACCCCTGGGGCGCATAGTAAAGGATTCCCGGGTCAAAGCGGCCGCCCCCGCTTGCACAGGACTCAAAAAGGATATGCGGAAAATTCGTATTCAGGCGCTCATACAGGTCATACACCCCCAGAATATAACGGTGAAATACCTCCCCCTGCCGCTCTGGCGGGAGCGCAGCCGAATAACACTCCGTAATGCTGCGGTTCATATCCCATTTGATATAGGAAATCTTTGCCCCGCTTAATATTTCCGCCATCATCCCATAGATGCAGTCAACGACCTCTTTTCTGGAAAAGTCAAGCACATACTGGTTTCTCCCGTGGGATACGCTTCTGCCGGGCGTGGAAAGTATCCAGTCCGGATGAGCCCGGTAAAGCTGCGAATCCTTATTTACCATCTCCGGCTCAAACCAGAGGCCAAACTTCATGCCCAGCTCCTCGATGCGCTCTGAAAGTCCGGCAATCCCCCTGGGCAGACGCTTCGGATTTGCCACCCAATCGCCGAGGCCCGCATGGTCATTGCTTCTCTCACCAAACCAGCCGTCATCCAGTACAAACAGTTCCACGCCGCACTCCTTCGCCTTGCCGGCAATTTCCACAAGCCTGTCCTCAGTAAAATCAAAATATGTGGCCTCCCAGTTATTATTAAGAATCGGCCTTGCCTTATCCCGCCAGTATCCCCTCGCAAGCCTCTTTTGATAAAGACGGTGGAAGGTCTGGCTCATGCCGTTTAACCCTTGTTCCGAATAAACCATCACTGCCTCCGGAGTCTGAAAGCTCTCACCTTCCTCAAGCTTCCAGTCAAAGCCCATAGGATTGATTCCCATCAGCACTCTTGTTGTATCGTGAGTATCCACCTCTGCCTGGGCAAGAAAATTACCGCTGTATATCAGGCTGAAGCCAATCACCTCCCCCTGAAACTCATCCGCCTCCGGACGTTTCAGTACAATAAACGGATTGTGCTCATGAGAAGAATTGCCTCTCCGGCTGTCCACCGCCTGTATCCCCTGCTCAAGCCTTCTCACCTTAAGATGCCGTTCTCTTGCCCATGCACCGGAAAACTGGAGCCATTCATAATCATAATCCGGCAGATCCATGCAAAGACTCATGGCCGTAGTCAGGTGAAGCTCCTCCTTCCCTTTATTCGTAATCCTTGCACTTCTTGCGAGGATGCAGCCCTGCGCAAAAATCGTATATAGCAGCTCCAGAACCGCCCCAGTAAGTGGATCCTCTAAGGTAAGGCAAAGTGTCTGAGCCTCCTTTTCATTTTCCGTGTAGGTAGCCGGAAGCCCGGCAAGGCCCGGTTTCCCATCCATAATCTCGTGTGCCTTATATCTGAAGTCACAGATTCTGCTCCCATTTGGCTGAAGAATCTCTACCGCAGGCCGGCGGTAATCTGTCGTACCATATACTCCGTACTCCTGCTTCACATGCTCCAAAGAAAAGCTTGTATCATCCTCATACACATACGAGGTCATAGGCCGGAATATAGTTTCATACAAATACAAATAGTCTTCCTTATGATGAACCCTCTTTCCAAAATAAAGCTGTCCCATATGTCCATTAGGCAGAACTGTCATAATATAGCTGATTTCCTGGTTATACAGATGAAATGTTTTTGTGCTTTCATTAAATATAATACTCATAAATACCTCCGGTGCTTATTTTTATGAGTTAATTGTATATGATAAATGCCAAAACGCCTATAGCCATTTGTAGGCCGAAAATGTCCAAATGTTGGTTGGGGACAGGCACTTTTTAAGAATACTCCGTCCCCAACCCGCAAGTCAGCTACAGCTTTTCTAATGTATCCTTATGGTTTTCCAAATATTCCTTCCTCTCACTGCGGCTTTTTTTCCGGTATTTCACCGGGGTAATTCCCTGTTTTGCCTTAAAAGCCTTCCCAAAGGAATATGCGTTCTGATATCCGCAGGACAGGGCAATCTCTCCCAGAGTAAGCTCCGTAAGTGTCAGAAGCTCTGCTGCCCTTGTAAGCCGGTAATTTGTCAGATACCCCTGGGGAGAAACACCCAGGTATCTTCTGAACAGCTCATAGAGATACGTACGGTCAACACAGACATAGCTGGCAATATCCGTTACACGTATGGGGTTAAAATAATTATTTCGGACATATTCTACCGCACGCTGGATATGTATATTCTCTCCATTCTGTTCTCTCGGAATACTGATATTAATATTTTGAGATAAAATAGAAAAAAATGCATATAAAAGACTCTGTCTCTCATACTGGCTGCTGATAGTTCCTGTCGTATTCTTAAGCATCTCCAGTACTATACGCTTAAGCTGCGGGGCATAGCTGCTGCTGAAAATAAGCTGTCTGCTATTAAGGCCGACATCCCTTAAGTACTCTTTTACGTTGGTGCCGTTAAAGCCAACCCACAGATATTCCCACGGTTCCTCTGCATCAGCCTGATAAAAGGTAAGTATATTCGGCTCGATCAAAAATCCCTGCCCTGCTTCTAGTGAATATTGGCTTTGCGAGACGCAGTACCTGCCCTTTCCTTTTAAAATGTAATGAATGATGTAATCCGGACGAACCGCCGGGCCAAAGCTGTGCAGCGGCTCACATTTGCTGTAGCCGCAGAAGCATAAATAAAGATCCGAAAATTTCCGATTTGTTAACTGCAGTACATATGCATCTTCCATGAGGTTTTTCCTCCCTCATATAAATTATAGTTTTCTTCATTATACACCAATTTCTCTGACAAACCTGCAGTAAATGCAAAGAAGTCCCTTTAACCCAGATTTCCCGCACCGTCTGATAATAGATTTCTATTCAAAATTTCAAAACTGCTGCTTTCCAATTCCTGAAAAGCAGCAGTTTCCCATTTTATTTATTCTCTTTCACTATAATGATGTGCCTCTTCAAGCATCATATCCTTTACCTTCATCAGACGAATCTGTGAGCTTCTTTCATTCTCATCCAGCTTCATCGTGATATATTTAATCGTTTCCTGAGCTTCCGGAATCGTCACGTGCTCCAGCGCGTTAACACGGCGTCTGGTCTTCTCGATCTCAGCCGCCATAAGCTGGCACGCTTTTTCTGTCTCCGCCAGTTTCAGCATATCCGGCAGAATATCTGCCAGAGATTTTACCGCACCATCTAAGTCACTGGAGGTAAACGCAAAACCATAGGAATAAATATCATTTGCATCCGCAGTTCTTGTCTTAGTCTCAAAAACAGGGATATTAACGCTCATAACATTCTTCTCTCCCACGGAAAGGCTTACTTCCTGCTTCGGCGCCATAAGTGCTGTATTCAGTGTCGCCTCGTCCATTCCGGCCTTAGCTATGACAAAATTCTTATTTGCAGAGAGGATTCCGGCTTCTACCTTCTGGCGAAGTGCCATATTCTCCTTAACCAGCTCAAGGAACTGACGCATTAACTCGTCACGCTTATCCTTCAGGAGCTTGTGGCCCCTTCTGGCAGTGACAAGCTTTCTCTTCGTCTTAGTCAGCTCCATACGGGTAGGAGTGATCTGCTTAGATGCCATGCTTTACTCCTTTCCGTAGTACTCGTCTAAGAATTTATCGTCAATACGCTTCAGCTCTGCTCTTGGGAGCATGGACAGAAGCTTCCAGCCGATTGCCAGTGTTTCTTCGATAGAGCGGTCATTGTTGTAGCCCTGGGATACATATTCTTTTTCAAATGCCTCTGCGAACTCTGCATACTTAAGATCTATCTCTGTAAGCGCAGCCTCGCCTAAGATGGTCATAAGCTCTTTTGCATCTTTACCGCGGGAGTAAGCTGCAAACAACTGGTTCATGGTATTGGAGTGGTCTGCTCTTGTCTTGCCCTCGCCGATACCTTTATCTTTCAGACGGGAAAGTGAAGGCAGTACATCGATTGGCGGCTGTAAGCCCTTACGGTATAACTCACGGCTTAAGATTACCTGTCCCTCTGTGATATACCCGGTAAGGTCAGGAATCGGGTGAGTCTTATCATCCTCCGGCATGGTCAGAATCGGAATCATGGTAATACTTCCGTTCTTTCCTCTCTGACGGCCCGCTCTCTCATACATGGTCGCAAGGTCTGTATACATATATCCCGGATAGCCGCGGCGGCCCGGAACTTCCTTTTTGGCTGCGGAAATCTCACGGAGAGCGTCCGCATAGTTTGTAATATCTGTCAGGATAACAAGCACGTGCATATCCTTTTCAAATGCAAGATACTCTGCCGCGGTCAGCGCCATACGCGGTGTGGAAATACGCTCAACCGCCGGGTTATTTGCCAGGTTGATAAACAATACGGTTCTGTCAATGGCTCCCGTCTCCTTAAAGGACTCAATGAAATAGTTTGACTCCTCAAAGGTAATACCCATTGCGGCAAATACAACGGCAAAGTTCTCATCGGTTCCGCGAACCTTCGCCTGTCTTGCTATCTGAGCCGCAAGCTGTGAATGGGGCAGACCGGAGCAGGAGAAGATAGGAAGCTTCTGTCCGCGGACCAGTGTATTCAGGCCGTCAATGGCTGATACGCCGGTCTGGATAAACTCCTCCGGGTATACACGGGCCGCCGGGTTCATAGGCAGACCGTTAATATCTCTTCTTTCCTCCGGCAGAATCTCAGGACCATCGTCAATGGGACGTCCAAGCCCGTCAAATACACGGCCCAGCATATCGCCGGAAACTCCAAGCTCCATGCTCTTTCCGAGGAAACGTACTTTACTGTTGCTTAAGTTAATACCGCTGGCATTTTCGAAAAGCTGTACGACAACATCGCTTCCGTCTACCTCCAGTACCTTGCAGCGGCGTCTTTCGCCGCTGGCAAGCTCGATTTCACCAAGCTCGTCATATGCGACTCCCTCTACGCCCTTTACCATCATAAGCGGTCCGGCAACTTCCTGTATGGTTCTATATTCCTTTGGCATAATTAGAAGTCCTCCTTCCCAAACGCACCTGCAATCTCTGCGTTTAATTCACTCTTAATCTTTTCATATTCTGTCTCAATATTTTCAGCTGTCGTATATTTATAACGTCCGATTCTCTCTCTTACTTCCATTCCAAGAAGCGCTTTCATGGAAGCACCCTTAGACAATGCTTCGGAAGACTGCTCATAGAATGCGAGAACCAGCTTCATCATCAGGTACTGCTTCCTAAGCGGCGTATAAGTATCCACCTCATGGAAGGAGTTCTGATGCAGGAAGTCCTCACGGATAGAGCGGGCTGCTTCCATCTTCAGACGGTCAATGGGTGACAGCGCATCCATACCTACCATCTGAACGATTTCTTCCAACGCTGCTTCTTCTGTCAGAAGGCTCATCATCTTCTGGCGTCCCTCCATCCAGTCCTCGGAAACGGTTCCGTTAAACCAATCCTGCATATTGTCAAGATACAGAGAATAACTTGTCAGCCAGTTAATAGCCGGGAAATGCCTCTTATATGCAAGGGCAGAATCCAGTCCCCAGAATACCTTTACAATACGAAGTGTTGCCTGTGATACCGGTTCAGAGGTATCACCGCCCGGAGGAGACACAGCGCCGATAACAGACAGCGCGCCCTCTCTTCCCTCTTTTCCAAGAGAAATAACGCGCCCTGCTCTCTCGTAGAACTCTGCAAGTCTTGATCCAAGGTATGCAGGATAACCTTCCTCACCAGGCATTTCCTCCAGACGTCCGGACATCTCACGCAGAGCCTCTGCCCAGCGGGATGTGGAATCTGCCATAAGCGCTACGGAATATCCCATATCACGGAAATACTCTGCAATTGTAATACCTGTATAAATAGAAGCCTCACGGGCTGCAAAAGGCATATCGGAGGTATTTGCAATCAGAACTGTTCTTTCCATAAGAGAACGTCCGGTCTTCGGATCCTTAAGCTCCGGGAACTCGTTAAGAACGTCTGTCATCTCATTTCCGCGCTCTCCGCAGCCGATATATACTACAATATCAGCCTCTGCCCATTTTGCAAGCTGATGCTGGATAACTGTCTTGCCGCTTCCGAATGGTCCCGGAACTGCCGCAACACCGCCCTTTGCAATAGGGAAGAACATATCTACAACTCTCTGGCCCGTAACAAGCGGTGCGTCAAGAGGAAGCTTCTTTACATACGGACGTCCTTTACGTACCGGCCATCTCTGCATCATGGTAAGCTCTCTAATGCCGTCCTTTGTCTCCACAACTGCCACGGTCTCTTCTACGGTAAACTCTCCTGCCTTAATCTCCTTCACTGTTCCTGACACGCCGTAAGGAACCATAATCTTCTGCTCTACAACTGCAGTCTCCTGAACAGTACCAATGATATCGCCGGCCTCTACCTCTTCGCCTGCCTTCACTGCAGGAACAAATTCCCACTTCTTATCTCTTTTAAGGGAAGCAACCTCAACACCACGCTGCAGGTTATTTCCTGAAATCTTCATAATATCATCAAGAGGACGCTGGATTCCATCATAAATGCTTGTGATAAGACCAGGCCCAAGCTCCACGGACATAGGAGCGCCTGTAGACTCTACCGGCTCGCCGGGGCCAAGTCCTGATGTCTCCTCATATACCTGAATGGATGCCTCGTCTCCGTGCATCTCGATGATTTCTCCAATCAGACGCTGCTTACTTACACGTACAACGTCAGACATGTTCGCATCGCGCATGCCGGACGCGATAACCAGCGGTCCTGCTACTTTTTTTATCGTACCTGTACTACTCATTTGGACGAATCACCTTACCTTTCCTTATTATTCCTGCGAAAATAGAATATCCGAGCCTACCGCTACCTCTACCGATTTCTTAACTCCTGCAATACCTGCCCCGGTATTTCCTGCAATACCTGGAATCTGGATAATGGCCGGAGTAAGCTGCTCCTGATATCTCTCTATCTCATGTTTCAGCTCCAAAGCCCAGTTCTCCGTGATATAGATAATCCCATATTCTCCGGATGCAAGCCCTGCAAGCTTATCTGTAGCTTCTTCACGGGTACTTACCGGAAATATATCAAGACCCAGTGCAGCGAAGCCGTAAATACTGTCATAATCGCCTAGTACCGCAATCTTATACATACATCTCCCTTACCCTTTCCCGGATAGAATCCTCCGGCAGATCATTAAGCTTTCCGGAAAGAATGATTCGCACCGTTTTTATTTCATTCTGTCTTGCAATTACATAGGCTATTACAGGACCTATGGTAAATGCTTTATATTTCTGCGGACTGATAGTCTGAATAATGCGGTTGTCACACCAGCGTTCAAACGCGGACGGAGACTCTGAAAGCGCCTCGGCGCCCTCTGCATATGCCGTTCCCATAAGATATTCCTTTATGGCGTCCATCCCGTTAAGCGCTGCCTTTGAAAGCTGGGACACACTCACACTGTCACATTCTGCCATCGCCCTTGTCATAAATTCTAATGACTTCGCGGTTTTCTGCGAACGCACAGCAATCTTGATGTCTGCCACGGCTACAGTAGATTCGGCATAATCCCGGATAATCGCATCCTTTGCCACCCTTCCTGCCGCGTACACTGCATCAAGCGCCGCCCTGTCTATAATTACATCGCACAGCTGACCGTCTCTCGTATGAAGCATTGCCTCATATGCCTCTTCTGCTGCATGCTGCATGTTCGGGGGAAGCTTTCCGAACTCCTTTTCTCTGACGATTTCAAGCATCGTCTCACCGGGAATCGACACATCCTCATAGAAAATATGTCTGTCCTGTTCCCCTGCACATACATCCTTAATCGCTGCCTTCAGGTTATGGAAAAGCTTTGGATAGGACAGCACGTCAAATTTCTCCATATCTACGTGAAGATCCTTTACTACCTCCCAAATCTTTTCCTCCTCTCTGGTCAGTATGGCCTCCGCCTCTGCCGGGGTATCACTGTCCCCCCAGCCCTTTTCTGAAAGGAACTGCAGACACTGGTCATAGTCAGAGCATGCAATCAGCTGGTCAATAGCTGCATTTGAAAATAATGCAACCTCCAGAGCACGTATGCGCGCAACCGCGTAGGTATATTGTTCACTCATGTTACTCCTCCTGCTTACGTTTCCTTGCTGCTGCACTTACACAAATAATAATTCTCTAACCTTGTCGGATAGTTTTTCTCTCTTCTCATCGAACATAGCCCGAAGTGTACAGTTCTCTTCAATACCGCCATAAGCAAGAACAAATCCATTCTCAATGTTTCTTCCTGTCTCTGAAACCGCAAGGCTTCCGCCTCTGCTTTCGGCCGCCTTTTTAACCTCTGCCTCAAATCCAGCCGGCATTCTCTTAAGGTCTGCGAATGAGAAATAGATCTCTCCCTTCTGGGGCAGCGCATATTTTTCAAGCAGACGAAGCAGCATATCAAAATATTTATCTGCCTCCATGTCTGTGAGTGACATGTAAGCCTTATCCAGAATCTCGCTGATAAGCTCCTGCTTCGCAGAAAGAATCCTTGTTCTCTTCTGGAGATCAATCGAGGATAAAACTCTCTCTTTGTAATTCGCCACCTCTGTCTCAGATTTGCGGGAAATGCTCTCTGCTGTTCTGGCCGCTTCTTCATTTGCTTCACTGATCATCTCTTCTGCCTTCGCAGATGCTTCCGCAGTTTTAGCTTCCGCAGCTGCCTTTGCTTCTTCGAGAATCTGTCTCGTCATTTTATCTATTCCAGCCATTGCTTACGCACTCCTTTTCCTAATCTTTTTACTCCTGTCATCTTAAATCTGAACTGCGTTTACAGCTAAGATAGAAATCAGAAGTGCAAGGATTGCGTATGTCTCAACCATTGCCGGGAACAGCATTGCCTTACCGAACTGATCCGGCTTCTTTGCAACGATTCCGATAGATGCTGCTGATGTCATTCCCTGATATTTGCCGGAGATAAGACCTACAATACCGATTGGCATACATGCCGCAAGTATCAGAAGACCTGTCTGCGGATCAAGAGCTGCCGCGCCGCCGCCTAAAAGTCCAACCTTGGAAAGTGTAATAAATCCTACAAGCAGTCCATAAATACCCTGTGTACCAGGAAGAAGCTGCATGATAAGAACCTTAGCGAATTTGCTCGGATCCTCTGTTACAACACCTGCTGCCGCCTGGCCTGCAATACCTACACCGATTGCTGAGCCTGCTCCTGCGAGAAATACTGCTACTGCTGCGCCAAGTAACGCATAAACAAGTCCTAAATTACTCCAAATACTCATGATAAAGTTTCCTCCTTAATATCTACATATTTTGTATCTGATTTGAATGGTTCAAATGGTTTTCCGCCGCCCTCATAAAATTTACCGAAGAACTCTACAAACTGGAGACGGTTGGTGTGCACATAGGCACCTAAGAGGTTGATTGCAAGGTTCAGTGTATGTCCTACAACAAACACAAGGATAAATCCAATCACACCCATTATCCCTTTGCCGAACATGCTTCCCATCTGGTTCACAACCGATGCGATAACACCTGTGGCAAGGCCGAGGGCCAGAAGACGTGAATAGGAAAGCACGTCACTTAACCACCCTGTAATATTATAAATATCATACGCTCCCAGAGCAATTCTAAGCACTGGATTCTTATTCTCCCGGCCGGACATGAGAACCAGTCCTAACGCGCCGATAATCGCCAGCGCCTTTGCAACTGTATTAAGAACCGGCGGGAACACAATCTGTGTCTGCGCAATGGATGCAAAAATATCTGTCGGCAGAAGCATAAGGATCAGTCCGATCAGAAATGCAAACCATAGTACAACATCACAGAAGAAGTCCAGCACCCTGCCGTCCTTTAATTCCATGTAGCCTTTGATTCCGAGTCCCACAAACAGATGGACAACCCCAAATGCAAGAGAATATACAAGAAGCCTCATGGGGTCATTCAGCGGGATAAACCAAAGGGCTGGTATTACAACCTTGTGGCCGAAAAATACTTCTGAAACAATATCCACCACGTTTCCAAAATATCCGCCGAACAGTATTCCCCACACCATAGTAGAGACTCCGCAGAACATAAACATCTTAAGCGACTTATGCATACTCTCGCCCATACGCGGGAATTTCTTTAATACTATAAAGCAGGCAATCGCAATAATCGCTCCATATGCCGCGTCAGACAGCATCATACCAAAGAAAAATACATAAAAAAATGACATGATGGTTGTCGGATCGAATTCCCCTTTATGGGGCAGTCCGTAAGACTCAAGCACTCCCTCCACGCTGGATGAAAATCCGTTGTTGGCAAGCAGTGTGGGAGGCTCCTCATCCTCCTTAATGTCCTCGATGTCGAAAACACAGTCATATTTTTCTTCAATTGCTTTGGACAGCGCGCGCACATACCGTCTCGGCACATAGCCGCTGATGACAAATGTCCGCTGTGACTGGGGCAGCGTGCCTAACACCTCGTATTTCCCGGCACGTGTACGGAAATAATCGCTGACAAGCTCAAGCTCTTTTCTGCTGTCTGCATATCCCTTAATGGTCTCCTCTGCATCCTTTATTTCGTTATTCAGTTTTTCTATCTCTGCTTCTAGTAAAGCCTTCTGCCTCGCAGGTGTATTTGTAATCACCTGGGAAGGCCTTGCAAATCCGCATGCCCTAAGTGCTTCCTCTACAGTCTCTTCATCTGTCTTAAGACAGATAACAGCAAGGCAAAGCATATCCCTGTCGCTGTGAATAACCTGGATGTCAACTCCCACCGGCTCCGGGTCTGCCTGGGCAAGCTTTGCATAAAGAGTGTCCACCGTAACCTCTGATGCCACAGTTCCGATAAGCAGCGCGGTCTTCTTTGTACCTGCACAGTTCATCGGCACATCCAGAGTAAGCCACGGAGCAAGTGCCTCTATCTGATTCTCAAGCTTCAGTATATCGGCCTTCGCTTCGGAAATCTCCTTATTCTTATTAATAAGCAGCTTCGCCTTTCTGATGATCTCCTGTTTGTTATCCGCCGCCCGGTCGAATTCGCTCTTTCCTATCAGAGCCCTGCCTTCAAGGCTTGATAACAGTGACTTCTTCAGAGGAGTGTAAGTGTCCAGTACCATAAGAGCCTGATCTGCCGCCTGCGCCTGCCTTTCAAAGCTCTGGCGGGCATTGACGGTATCCATCTTTTCGAAGCCTTCCTCGTCCTCTGCGATCTGGCTCATCTCCATGACTCCCAGTGACTGAATCTTCTCCAGAATGGCTTTACGGTCCTTCTTCAATCCGCAGATACTTATTCTTTGCATCTGCAATACTGCCATAGCCGCATCCCTCCTTTTCTACATATTTTCTGTTTTTAGACAAGCTCAGCAATAACTGCCGATATTACTTCGCTTTCTTTTGCTCTTGCCTGTTCCTTCAAGACCGAAATTTCACTTTCTACTCCTGCAAGAGCATCCTGTATGGATTTTTCCCCAGCCTGTTTCTCCATATCAAGGGCTGCCTGTGCCTTGTTCTTTGCATCAGTTTCCGACTGTTTTTTTAGACTGTCAGCCTCCTGCCTGGCATCCTCCAGAATAGCAGCACACTTCTCGTCAGCTTCCTTTAGAATTCTTTCAGCTTCACTTTCTGTCTCCTTGATAGTCTTGATGGTTTCCTCTACCATTCCTTCACCACCTTTCTTTCAGTTCCTACTTTACAAATTATAAACTTTTTTTACTGGAAAGTCTAGAAATTTATGGTTTTTTCATATTATATATCATATGTCGTTAAATTATTTCCTCTTTTATTATCAAATCTCGCCAAAATCCCCCTGTTTTACCATGAAAGCCGGTGAAGCTGCCCTGTAAGGTTCATGCCCGAAAACTGATTCTGCCTTAATGCCTCATAAAGGACAATGGATACAGAATTGCTTAAATTTAAGGAGCGGATATCGCCTGACATGGGTATCCTGATACATTCTTCCTTATGCTGCACTAAAATTTCCTCCGGTATTCCCGCACTTTCCTTTCCAAACATAATATATGCGTCCGGTTCATAGCTCACCTCTGTGTAAATCTTCGGCGCCTTTGTGGTGGCCATGTAAATCTTTGCTTTGGGATTTCGTTTTAAAAAATCCTCATAGTCAATATATGTTGTTACATCCAGCTTATACCAGTAATCCATTCCCGCCCGTTTAAGACTCTTTTCATCCAGACGGAAGCCCAGCGGCTCGATAAGATGCAGCCTTGCGCCTGCCGCCACGCAGGTGCGGCCGATGTTTCCAGTGTTGGCCGGGATCTCCGGCTCGTGTAAGACGATGTTAAGCATGGTGTTTTCCTCCCCCTTGATCTAAAAGGACTGTCCTTTCGGGCAGTCCTTTCGCTCCATCACTTTCCTGACCTGTATTTATCATATAAAGCATCCTCTGTTCCGTCAAGATTTTTTTCATTTGCATATTGTACAAATTTTTGATGAAAACGGCATGCTCTCTTTAAAAAGCACGTCGTTCGAAGCTTCCCTTAATCCCCATTTCCTCTCTGTACTTTGCAACAGCGCGTCTGGAAAGCCTGATATCCTCCTCCTTAAGAAGGTTCACAAGCATCTGGTCGCTGTAAGGCTTCCTGCTGTCTTCTGATGCAATAAATTTTTTTAAATATTGTTTTACAAGCATAGGCGTAATATTTCCTTCTTCCTGCCGTGAAACCGGAGCCGTAAAAAGATTTTTAATAAGGGTACTTCCATTTGGATACTGAAGATATTTTCCCTTAAGCGCCCTGCTGACTGTTGATGTATGAATACCGGCAATGTCCGCAACCTCTGTCATCGTCATCGGCGCCAGAGGCTTTCTCCCCTCCAGAAACTCTTTCTGTTTCTCCATAATAATGTTTGAAACAGCCAGAATCGTCTTTCTGCGCTGTTCAATACTTTGAAAGATAAAATTAACCCTTGCAAGCCTGTCCCGGAAATATTCCGTAAGCTCTTCGTCCTTAGAGCTGTTCATCATCTTTATATAGTAATCATTCAAATGATAGTTTTCAATCCAGTTGTCATTCAGTACAGCTGTCCACTCTCCATCTTCCTTTTTAAAAATAATATCCGGAATAATATAGCTGCTGTTCCCTGTATGAAACCCCGAAAGCGGACGGGGATTCAGATGTGAAATGATTTCGATACTTTTCCGGACTTCCACCGTAGGTACATGCAGGCTCCTGGAAATATTACTTATTTTCCCATCTGCAATATCCTGAAGGTGAGAGCAAACCATACACGTCAGAATTTCCGAATTCATATCCAGTGCATCCAGCTGGCAGAGCAGACATTCCTGAATATTTGCTGAAAAAACTCCATAAGGCTCCAGCCCTTTTAATACACTTAATGACTGATGCACCATTCTTTCAGGCACATGCAGCTTCTGGCTCACCTCCTCTGGCGGCATTGTGAAAAATCCGCTGTCGTCAAGGCATCCTGTCAGGTAAGAAAACAGCTGCCACTCCTGCCTGGAATACAGCTTCATATCCAGCTGTGAAAGGATATAATCGCTGATAACATTCTCCTGGGGCGCCCGAAGTTCCTTTGTACGCCCATTTTCCTCTCTGGCAAAAATATTTTCCCCAACAGATTTTTCATTGTGATCCATAAGTGGATTTTCCAGGTATTCATTTTTCATAAGCTGATTCAGTTCCATATTGTCCATTGAAAGAATTTCCAATGACTGAATCTGTGACTGGGAAAGCTGTTGGCGCTGTTGGATTTCCAGGTTCATGTCCATAATATGTATACCTCCGGCCCTGTCATCAGAAAAGTCGTCAAGGAGGCCATTTCCCCAAAAAACATTAAAGTAGACTTTAATGGATAGATTTTCAGTCGAAAATATGCTCTTCTTTTATGAATATATTATATGATTTTGTCTCAATATGTCAATATTTTTCTCGAAATATGCAACACTTCAGGTTTCCAATAAAGTCTGCTTTATTGGAAAGTTTAATTCAAAACTCTTCGTAAATTCAGGCTTTGAAAGGAATGAAGACAATGCTGCAATTAAAACAGGGAAGTTTAACAGATATTTTTAATACATACTCCAGAGTGGTGCTGTTCGGAGCAGGTTCTGTAACCAATATCATGTTCGAGGCTTATAAGGAGCTGGGATTTGAAAAGAAAGTAGACTACATTATTGATAACGATCCGAATAAAGACGGATACATAATACAGGTTAATAAAAAAGAGATTCATCTGGTTTCTATTAAAAGCTTTTGTCACCTGCACTATAAGAATTATGCTTTGATTATTATGCCGGTCTTTTTCCTGGATATCGTTAAACAAATCGATGTCCTTGAGCCATTTAGCAATGTTCCGGCTTACACTTATCCATTTCTCATGAATGCAGACAGCAGTATAGATTATCAAATCAGGCACACCCGGGAAATGAAAATCCCCAAGATGATCCATTATTGCTGGTTTGGAGAAAATCCCCTGCCTGATAAATATAAGAAAAATATTGAATCATGGAAAAAATATTGCCCCGATTATGATATTATCGAATGGAATGAGACAAATTATGATATAAAGAAAAATAAATTCATGTATCAGGCATATAAGAAAAAGCGGTGGGAATACGTCTCGGATTATGCCCGAAAGGATATTATATATCATTATGGCGGAATCTATTTTGATACAGATGTTGAAGTCATAAAGCCTTTAGATGATTTGTTATATAATGATTCTTTTATGTGTATAGACGATATTGCAAATATTGCTACGGGGGCAGGCTTTGGTGCAACGAAACAAAATGGACTGATAAAAGAATTCCGGGATGATTATGATAGATTTTCGTTTGTGGATGACAGCGGAACGATTATAGGAAAAGCGTGCGGTAACTACGAAACCCCCTTGATGGTTAAACATGGCTACAGGCCGGAGAATACATTTCAGCTTAGAGATGGAAATGCGATATTCCCGCGAGAGGTGTTATGTCCGATTAGCTGGATGGGGCTGCCAGACAGGTATACAGAAAATACATTGACAGTACATAAGTATGATGAACTGCTTATTGATATTTATGGCAAAAAGAATGCAGACATCAAACGGCGGGAAATAGAAGAACTGATAAGGCGGGCAGAAAAGGGACGCAGCGAATAGATTCAGAGTGCTTACGAAAAACCTTATGTCTGCAATAGGAATCTTCTACATATATTGAGACGCTGAAAGTTATAAGTCCCTCAGCGTCTCCCTTAATAACTTAATTAATTATAAAAACTATCCTTTTACACGATAAATCATATTATTGGTATTGCCCTCTGCTCCGACAGCACCTAGATCAACTAAAATCTGCATATACCTCCATGCAGTAGTTCTTGATTTTTTAGATATTGCCATCACTTCCTGAATAGTAATCTCATCTTTCTTTGTCAATTCTCCAATAACTAACTTTAATTTTCTAAAGTCCTTTGGTTTCAAAACTTGTTTCATACTTGTTTCAAAACTTGTTTTGGTTTTCTCTGTACCTTCTTGCATATTTAAAAATGCCGGATGAATAGGAATCCTTATTCTCATAGCCCTTCTATCTTCATCTGTAAAAAATCCCGCTCGTGGTGGACCGTTTTTCTGCAGCTCTCCTTGTATCGTAGGAATACCTGATGAATGCCCCTCCGACAAATCTAATTCTTTCAAAAACTCTCCCAACCTTCTATTGCGGTAATATCAGGAACCAAACCTTTTCCCTTCAGCTAGTTCCTCTGGTGAAATCAGAGAAAAAAGCTCTTCCCTTGTTATCATTCCTTTTTCATACAGATAATAGCTCTCTAGCTTTCCTTCTTCTTTCAAATAATAATATGCAATTCGTGTTTCTATTGTCCTTGATGCATGTATATTCATTTCCACATGTGCTATGGGTTGGTATCCGCTTTGTATGAATCCTTCAGAAAGTCCTCCGGCACCAGCAAAGAGAGCAATATAACTTAAACCGTTACTATTCATAATTATCCTACCTAACCATCTCATATTTGCTGTACCATTTTCTTTACTTCATATTATCATTATGTATTTTTCTCTTTACCTCTTCTAACCTGGTAAATTCCATAATATCACCTATGTTACATTCCAATTCGGCACAGATTTTCTCTAATATTGATATCGCAACCATTTCCTCATTTGTCATCTTCGCCATGGTACTGCTACTGATTTTCACACTCTTACGCAGCTCACTTTTATTTATTTTTTTGTCAAGTATGAAACCAGATAAGGATAAAACTAAAATTGTACATGAAAATAATGAACAAAGATATCCTTTTCGGATGTAAAAATAGATATTCACTATACAAGAGGATTGTCATGAGGTCAGTGTCCACAGAAATAGCGAGCATCGGATTGCAATAGCCACAATCCCAAGAAAAAAGCTTCGGAAAAATGTTACAAGAATATCGGATAGTATGCTATAATCTATGTGTTGCTCACCGATACCCGCAACAGGGAGGAGGTGTTCACATGGAGTTATTTGCATCCTTTTTAATCGCCGTTATGGCTGGTGTAACTTGCCACTACATCATCAAATGGTTAGACGGTGACGACAAGAGCAACAGATAGCCTAGCGGGTGCTTTGCCGCTATAAAAAGAAAAGAAGAATCCCCGGACTGTGGTGCAACACAATCCGGGGATTCATTCTTTGTTCACATGGAACTTTTGCATCTCTTTTGCCTAATGGCATTATAGCATATGCAGAAAAGTTATTCAATATGCTTTTGTTTAAAAAATTTATCCTTATCTGGTATCGGTCAATCATTAATTTCCATAAATTATTGTATGAAACTGCCATAATATCCTCCGTACTAATAGCAAAATTCATCTTCCATTCACATTACATTATAAATATTTTTCTCTACTTTGTAAAATATTTTATTCGATTTCTCAAATCTTCCTCTGAATTACTTTCCAATTCAACCTAAATTGTTTCGATCTTTAGCGTATATACATTAATATGTAGGTGGATAACTTATAGTTTTCTTCTATACCTTATATCTTTCATTATATTTTTCAATTATCCAGAATCCCCCGCAAATGTTATGATAGATTACAACAGCAACAACACAAGGAGGAACCATTTTATGGAAATTATTAAAGATTTACCAGAAGTATTTGAGGAATTTGCCGAGCAGCGCAAGAATTCCTTTCTGGGTGTAAAGAAGTTAAAGGATGCCGGCGTACCGGTTATCGGCTCCTACTGCACCTATTTCCCGCAGGAAATCGCGACAGCTATGGGAGCCGCATCCGTAAGCCTCTGCTCCACATCAGACGAGACAATCGCGGTTGCGGAAAAAGATCTTCCAAAGAATCTGTGCCCGCTCATTAAATCCAGCTATGGATTTGCAATCACGGACAAATGTCCTTTCTTTTATTTTTCTGATGTGGTAGTCGGCGAGACAACCTGTGACGGAAAGAAGAAGATGTATGAATATATGTCAGAATTTAAGGATGTATATATCATGGAGCTTCCAAACACCCAGCGGGAGGATGCTCTCATACTGTGGAAGAATGAAATTATCCGGTTTAAAGAGTATTTAGAGAAAAAATTTGACATTACCATAACAGAAGACGCTATACGGGAAGCAATTAAAATCAACAACGATGTAAGACGTTCCCTCAAAAATATGTATGAGGTCATGAAAAATGACCCCGCGCCGATTAAGGGTCAGAATCTTTTCAAGGTTTTCTATGGCAGCACCTTTAAGTTTGATAAAAAGGCAATTCCAGCCGAGGTTGATGCTCTTGTAGCAAAGATTAACCAGGAATACGCAGAAGGCAAGATGGAAGAAAAGAAGCCCCGTATCCTGATTACCGGATGTCCTATCGGCGGAGCTACGGAAAAGGTAATCCGAGCGGTAGAGGATAACGGCGGCATTGTTGTTACATACGAAAGCTGCTCCGGCGCGAAATCCATCGATAAGCTTGTGGATGAGGATAATCCGGATGTATATGACGCACTTGCAAGACGTTACTTAAATATCGGATGCTCCGTCATGACCCCGAATCCCAACCGTCTTGAGCTCCTCGGGAGACTGATTGACGAGTATAAGGTAGACGGCGTTGTAGAGATGACACTCCAGGCCTGCCATACGTATAATGTGGAGACACGGGCAATACGAAAATTTGTGAATGAAGAAAAGAATATTCCATATATCAGCGTGGAAACCGACTACTCACAGGCAGATGTAGGACAGCTCAATACACGGATCGCGGCATTTATTGAGATGCTGTAACCCTCCGGGTATTCTTGGGGACAGGGTAAATGCAAATCGGGGACGGAGTAAAATTCATTTTACTCCGTCCCCGATTTGCATTTACCCTGTCCCCGATTAAAAAAAACCTGTCCCCAAGAGCCGATATATGACATACACCGCCGCTACCGCCGCCAATGCAATAATCTGTGCCATCATTATACGTTCCCGCTTCACATCCCGGGGCTTTTCTTCTTTTTTCTCTCTCCTGCCCTCCGGCCTTAAAAGCTGTCCCCAGATGCTGTATTTTTGCAGGTTCACGAGGAGGTCTTTGCGTTCTTCTTCTCCGATAGACTTCAGGAATTCCCGCCAGTTTTTTTCTAAAAGCAAAAGGCCTCTTTTTAAGTCCTCTTCCATGCTTAGGTTTTTTCCAGCCCCATGAAAGAATCCGGCCTGCTCCGAATAGGCGGCCTGCCTGCGGTAAGCCTCATCGTTTTTCTTTTCCAGGAACTGCTTATAGGCATATTCCAGTCCTTCCTCCATAGCCTTTTGGGCGCTTTTTGTACGCTCATATACATTTGTTGTGTAATAGTAGGTTTTGTACACGCCCTTCTGGCTTAGATAATAGTCGATAAACTGATTGAGGGCATTTTTAACCGGAGACTTCACCGTATTGTCTCTGCCTGCGTTTTCTGCATAAACCTGCCCTTTTATGGCGGTAACTGCCGCAAGGTATCCCGTCACCTCATCATTTTTAGCAGTAATTTCTGTGCTTTTTAAAAGGTTTCCGCTCCCTGTCACATGACTTGCAAACCGGTTGGCTGCCTGAAGCTCCTTCCCTGTGTACGTAACGCTCCGGGTGGGAAAGCTGCCGCCGGATTCTTTTCCTGAAGCACCGCTTAAAACGGAATTTCTCCGGCTTATCTGCTGCTCTCCAGTATATTTGAAAGTACGGAATTCCTCGCTGACCTGCACATTTCTGCTGCCTGTCCGTTTATAAAGCACGCCTGTTTCTTCTCTCCCCGCTGCAGCTGCTGTCTCCGGCATAAAGAAACGGGTGCTTCTCGCCGGGCTCATGCTTCCCCGGGATATAAATGCACTGGCTGCCCGGCCGGAAACATTTTCGCCGGTAGTCTGCTTATACACACTTGCCTTAATCATATCCAGCGTCTCCGTCTGCCCGGCTTCCTCTAGCATGGTAATAATTTCCTTCAAATCTGCGTCAAGAAGGAGGCTTAGCTTCTGCGCCAGCATTTGGTCTAAGAGCTGCTTTTGTGCCGTCTGGGCATCTCCCATTGTATGGGTCAGTATTGCTTCTAAGAGCGCGAGATACAGCCTGGACAGCTCCTCAAGCTGCGCGAAAAGAGGAATTTCTTTATCAGGCAGCCAGTTTAATAATGCCTTCCAGATTTCCTCCTCCATTGTGAGATCCCACTTGATGTTTTCCTGCTCCAAAAGCTTTCCCTCCGTGGCAAACCATTTACTCTGCTTCGAAAGCTCGGGGGTATCTCTGTGAGAATATTCCGTTCTCTCCTGGCTTTTTTCCTCCTGCCTCTGCTCCAGTTCCTTTTTCTCTTTTTCACTCTGCTTCACTGCTGCCGTAAGAAGTGCCTGCCCAGCCTCTGCCTCCGAAGCCTTCTGCGCTGCTCTTACCCCGGCCTCTGCGGCAAATGCGGCCGAGGCGCCTTCGCTCATTCCTTTTACCTGTGCCATATTTTCCCTCCATACCTGGTATAACCCGATTTAAATAACCTTAAGAAAGGTATTTAAATCGGGTTATACCAAGGAATTTCCAACGGCTTTACCGGTTTCTCATCCTGTCGATGAACCTCCCTAATCTTCCGATTGCTTCCTTCAGATCCTCCAGGGAATACGCGTAAGACACTCGTATAAAGCCTTCTCCGCTTTCTCCGAAGGCGCTTCCCGGAACAACCGCCACCTTTTCCTCTTCAAGAAGCCTTGTAGCAAATTCCTCAGAGCTCATGCCAAATTCCTGTATATTGGGAAATACGTAAAAAGCGCCGAAGGGTTCAAAGCAGTCAAGCTGCATCCTCTTAAACTCATGCATCAAAAACCTCCGCCTCTGGTTATAGGCCGTGCGCATTTCCTGCACCTCATCATCACAGTGCCTAAGCCCCTCTATGGCCGCATACTGGCTGTTCGTGGGGGCACACAGAATCGCGTACTGGTGAATTTTAAGCATCTGCTTCGCTATCTCCCCCGGGGCACATACATAACCAAGTCGCCATCCGGTCATGGCAAAGCTCTTTGAAAATCCATTAATAACCAGCGTCCTTTCCTTCATTCCGGGGAGGGATGCAATAGAAACATGGTTATCCTTATAGGTAAGCTCTGAATATATTTCATCGGAAAGCACGAAAATATCATGCTCCTTTACAACCTCCGCAATAGGCTCCAAATCTTCCTTTGTCATAACCGCACCTGTGGGATTATTGGGAAACGGCAGCACGAGGATTTTCGTCCTCGGAGTAATAGCCGCCTCAAGCTCGTCCCTTGTAAGCCTGAACTCATTTTTTTCCTGAAGGGGAATGGGCACCGGCTTTCCGTCCGCCAGCACGGCACACGGAAGATAGGAAACGTAGCTGGGCTGGGGAATCAGCACTTCATCCCCCGGGTCAAGCATGGCGCGGAAGGCAATGTCAATCCCCTCGCTTCCCCCCACCGTTACAATGATCTCCTTATCAGGGTCATAGGCCACATCTATCTTTCTTTTCAGGTATTTGCTGATCTCAATCTTTAAGTCCTTAAGCCCGGCGTTAGAGGTGTAAAAGGTACGCCCCCTCTCCAGAGAGTAAATTCCCTCTTCTCTGATTCTCCAGGGTGTGTCAAAGTCAGGCTCCCCCACGCCAAGGGAGATTGCATCCGGCATTTCGCTGACCACATCGAAAAATTTACGGATTCCTGACGGTTCAATCTCAACTATTTTTTTTGATAACGGATTTCTCATTAGGGCGTCACCGCCATTCTCTCAGGCTTGCTCTTTTTCATAAGCACCGTGCCGTGGTCTTTGTATTTCTTTAGTATAAAATGGGTTGTAGTGCTGATAACCGCATCAATCGATGACAGCTTTTCAGACACGAACCTGGACACCTCAAGAAGCGTCTTCCCATCCAGTGTAACAAGAAGATCATAGGCTCCTGAAATAAGGTATACCGCATTAACTTCCGGATAATTACAGATTCTCTCCGCCGTCTTTTCAAATCCTCTCTCCCTCTGGGGCGTAACCCGCACCTCAATAAGCGCATTTACACGGTCATCTCCCGCCTTTTCCCAGTTGATCAGCGTGTGGTAGCCGCAAATGATTCCTTCCTTCTCCATATCCGCAATCTCATTGGCAGCCTCCGCCTCCTCACAGCCTAAAAGCACCGACAGCTCTCCTAAGTCTGCCCGGCTGTTTGTCTCTAAATACTTTAGTATCTGTTTCCTAATATCCTTCATCCTTATCATCCTCCATAAATATTCGATTCAGTTCATCCGGAGCCGGACGGTCAATATAACGCCGGTCCTCTCCGTTCCTTATTATCTTATCATTGTTATCCGTAAGCCGCCCAATCAGGGAAGCCTTTATGCCTTCTCTCTGAAGCATGTCTAAAAGAAGATTTCCATTATCAGTAACCATAAGAATACTTCCCGCCGAGGCAAGCTGGTAAGGATTCATGTGAAGATACTCACACACCTCTATGGTTTCCTGCAGCACAGATATTTTCTTCAGCTCCGCCTCAAGTCCTGTATGCGCCTCCTTAGAAAGCCTCCAGAGGGCAGCGAAAATCCCTCCTTCGCCCACCTCCTGCATAAAGGATACTCCCGCGTTTTTTCCAATATTGATCTCTTTTAGAGCCAAAAGCTCCTCTCTAAAGCCCTCTATCTGCCTTAGAAAGGCCGGGGCAAATCTTTTGCTAAGCGCTTCCTTCCTTTCCTCCGCGGCCTTAATCATTCCTTCCATACCGGCCCATTTTGTAACGACGATATGCTGTCCGGCTCGCATGGTCTCCCTGTACCATTCCTGCTCCTTCGGAGAAAGACTTGCCCCTGTCACAACCGCCATATGCCTTGATATGCCTGCCTGCAGCTCCGCTTGAAAATCATCCAGATGGATCCCACTCTCCCGGCATACCTGCTTTATCCTCTTTCCTGCAGCATACATAGAATCCTTTTTAGCCCCCCAGGGAAGAAGAAGCTTCACGCTTACATGAAAATCTGTCCCTCCCCCTGCCGCCAGCTCATTCACAACAGATATCAGCGCATAGACTCCTATATTTTCGGACTGCCCGAAAGCAGTCCGCGTCTTATAAATCATCTGGTTTCTGTTCATATTATTCTTATTCATATATAAATCCTCTAAAGATAAGTCGTAATTTGTTCACTGTGCAGCTCCGATAGCCGCATATATCTGCGCTTCGTCCTGCGTGGCAATTGCATTTTGCACCAGCGCCACAGCGTCCGGATTATCAGACATGATTCCCACGGCATAAATAGTATCTGCTGCCTGATACGAGCTGCTGTTAAACATCTCCCGGCTTACCTCTTCCCCATTCTGATACACAACCTTCCAGAGCATGGCGTCCGTACCCATATGGGCGCTTGATACGGCCTGTATGGTTCCGAGAGGAAGCTCGCTGTTGGCCTCATAGGTAACCCCCGGCTCCTCTGTAGAAATAATCTCTGATTCATACTCTACAGTTCTGCCTTCCTCTCTTGTATCCTTCCCGTAGATTTTGAAATAAAGCTGGTTTGCCTCATCAATCCCTCCGGCAATATAAATAGGCGTGTCATAATTATTTTTGAACTTAAAGTCCAGATACCCTTCCGCCACAGCCGCATCTCTTGAGGGCTTGACATAATCTACAATCATAGAATGTGGATACCGCTCCACAATTTCAAGCTCCGCATAAATAACCGCGTTATATAAGGTTGTAGAAACCTGGCAGAGACCGCCTCCATATGTCTCCACAACTCTGCCCCCTTCATAGGAGCCGCCCATAACATAACCGTTCTCCGGGGTATATGGCTTTGTCCTGTCCTCCACAGACAGCACCTCCCCTGGCATAAGTACAATATTGCTCAGCTTTTCGACACCTGTCTTTAAATTCTGAATTCTTTCCCCGCTTCCTGCGTCCGTTGAAAATGCTCCCAGCTCATCCTGGATGCTTTCCAAATCTGACGCGGTAACCGTGGGCTTCTCCTTGACTACATCGGCAGTAACCGAAAATGTCTTGTGATCCCAGCTGTCGTTTAAATGCTCCTCTATTTTCACAAGAGAATCTTCTATATTAACTGTCTCACCCTCCTGCTCCTTCTCAATTTTAAATCCTGAACCGTCCTGGGTGATTGACGCATTTTTTGCCCGGTCTGTAAGAGAATCTGTACGGGTCACAAGAACCTCTGCTCCCGCCTTCTTATCTATAGCCAGCTTCTCCTCTATCACAACTCCTCTTCTGGAGGCTCTGCGAAGCTTCCAGTACCTGCTAAAGAGGCTTCCCTTCTTCCCGTAGTCCATCGCCTTATCGACCGCTTTATTAACCCCTTTATATTTCAGGCCCAGCTCTTCGAGTGTTCCTTCCGCCGTTCCACTTTCCGTCTGTATAGACACAGTAAGGGCCCTGTCTGCCGCCAGCTGTTTTTCCACAGCGGCCTTAGCCTCTTTTTTACTCATTCCCGATACATCTACTGCCCCGATAAAAATATTTTTACAAATGACATCATCCGGATATTTGGAAACTGCTTTGTGCAGAATCATATTAAAAATGCCTAAAACTAAAACAACGCATGAAAAAATAAGACCAATAAGAATCCGTCTTTTCCTTCGCCTAAGCCTCGCCCGCTGCGCAAGAGTCCTTCTCCGCCTGCCCTGGCTGTTCTGACTGCTCTGGCTGTTCTGGCCGTTTCTTCCCCTGCTCTGACTTCCCCTGTTCTGGCTTCCCCTATGAACCTGCTGTCCCATACCGCGCACCTGCCCTGTCTAAAAATCTTGTTACTGTTCACTCCGCTCACAGTAGCAAAATATGATCTGTGTGATACACTACTATAAGCATATCGGCACAATTACCCCATAATATAAGGTATAATTGTTGTCGCAACCATAGCCGCAATCACTACGAGAATAATTATAGCAACAATCCTTCTGGTTCTTTTATCATGAAAATTCATTTTATCTGCCCTTTCTTATATATAAATCCTTTTTTATCATACACGTTCTTGCCTCTTGATTCAACGGATTTCTACACTTGTAATCAAAAAGTAACATTTTTTGCAAAATAGTAAAATTTTCTATATGTGTCATTTTACGCATCTGATTCCTGTCATATTCCTTATATTCAGGAAGGTATCTGTGTTCCCTTGACTCTTTTTCGTAAAACTCCCGCAAGAATTCCTTTTCCACCGTGTACTCTCCTGCAAATCCCGGACGAGTCTTTGCATTTTCCCTTAAATAATAGTCATAAACAAGAAGCTCCCGGAATTTTTCTGCTTTTTCAGGAACACGCTTCTTAATAAATTCCAGAAGAATCTCATATCTGGCGCTTCTTTTATGCTGAACATCCAGATAATTTCCCCTCTCATAATATTTCCACAGCTTCATATAAAGCTGCCAGGGGGAAGAAAACTCCTCTGACAGGGCATCCAGGGTGTGGGAAAACTGTCCACTGTTATAGTACACCTCCACCATCTCCTCCACGCCCTTTAGCTTTAGCACATCATCATAGGAAAGCCATTTTGTAGACAGTACCTCATAGGGCGGGGCATCCTTAAAAACAAGCCCGTAAGCCTTTCTGTTTTCCTCCATATAAGAACCTTTAAGCACCTTTAAAAAACCAAGCTGCAGCTGGTCCGGACGCAGCGCATAAACCTCGTCAAAGGATCTGGCAAAGCTCTTCCTGTCTTCAAAAGGAAGACCTGCTATCAGATCCAGATGACAGTGAACATTTCCGCTGCTCCTGATATATGTGACATTCTTTTTTATCCGCTCAAATACAGCCGCCCGGCGGATTTCCTTAAGTGTATCCAGATTCGTTGACTGCACGCCGATTTCAAGCTGGATGAGCCCCGGCCGCATGGTTCGTATAAGGGCAAGCTCCTCTTCATTTAATAAATCCGCCGCTATCTCAAAATGGAAATTCGTAATCCCGTTATCATGCTCTATAAGATAACGCCATATCTCCAGTGTTCGCTCATGCTTTAAATTAAAGGTTCTGTCCACAAACTTCACCTGGGGCACCTTTTGATTAAGAAAAAATTGAAGCTCCCTCTTTACAAGGGGAAGGCTTCTGAACCTTACCCTCCTGTCAATTGACGACAAACAATAGCTGCAGGAAAAAGGACATCCACGGCTTGCCTCATAATAGAGAATCTTATGCTCAAAATTTCCCATATCAGCCATATTTCCCGTATTCTGCGTATCCTCGTAGACAAAAGGAACATCGTCAAGCTCTAAAGGCTTCTGCGGAATATTAGCCTGAATCCGTCCATCCGGCTGCCTGTAGGTAATTCCTGCCATTCCCGCCAGCTCTTCCAAATTTCGTCCCATATAAATCCTGCACAGATCCGCAAAAGTCCTTTCTCCCTCTCCCCGCATAACACCCTTCACCGATGGAAGGCGCTCAAGTACCTCTCCAGCATCATAAGACACCTCCGGCCCTCCCAGCCAGATGTCCGTATCCGGAAGAAGCTTGTGAATTTCCTTCACAATTCCCTCCACATAAGACATGTTCCAGATATAGCAGGAAAAACACAGGAGATCCGGAGATTTTTTGTAAATGCTCCGCAAAATATCATCCGGCTGCTGATTAATCGTATACTCCGCGATATCAATCCTAAGCTCCCCCGGAGCATATACGCCGGAACACTTTCTGGCATAGGCCTTCAGTGTATATACGGCAAGATTAGAATGTATATATTTTGCATTAAAGGCAACCAGCAAAACCCTCATACCACACCCCCTTAGGTTGGGGACGGAGTAAAATGAATTTTACTCCGTCCCAGATTAAAAAAAGCCTGTCCCAAATTGAAAAAAACGTGTCCCCATCTAAAAATAGTCAAAAACCCTCGCGGGAATAAAAAAAGGAAATCTGCTGTTACAGGTTCCCTTTCACCGTAATTCTTTTTTTCGTGCGTTACGCTTCGAACGAAAATTCATGAACGTTACCTTGACAGTTAACTCAGCCCAGGCACCCTTACGGCACCCGGAAGGTTCTACTTAGTGCTGCTCTGTTCCCAGCCTGACACGGTTCATAGATTTCCGTCGCGTAAGACCCGGACATCAACGCCACTTATCAAGGGCAGCTTCACAAACATAGGCCCTCCGCGTAACATCACCCCTGCTATAGCGGATTGCAGGTACAAGGTACCGCTAACACCCCGGCTGCACGAGAATATATTTTAACGTATTTTAGAACGAATGTCAATGTGGGGACAGGGTTTTTTTAGTCTGGGACATGGTTTTTTTAATCTGGGACGGAGTAAAATTCATTTTACTCCGTCCCCAACCTTTAAAAGACGGTTTGTTTTTCTATGTCGGTAGATAATGCTCCAAGTGCTTTTGTTACTAATTCTTTTCTCACCCGGAATTCGTCTTTTTTTGACAGCTCCGGATTGCCGACTGGGTATGGGATCCCGACTGCCGGCACGATTCTGTTTGCACCTACTGCTTCTGAAATTGGAACGATTGAGCAGATGTGTACTGCCGGAATACCAAAGCTTTCTATTTCTTTCACCATCGTTGCGCCGCAACGTGTACATGTCCCTCAGTTTGATGTCAAAATGACTGCCTGGACATTATTGCGGAGCAGATCCTGCGCAATCTCTTCGGCGAATTTTTTTGCGCTGCTTACTGCGGTAGTGTTTCCTACGGTGCTGTAATATCTTCCGAACAGTTCCCCGATCCCTCCTTCTTTTTCTATTTCCCGGACCGCGTCCAAGGGGAGTACTCTGTCTGGATCCTCGGTTGCATATACCGGATCATAGCCACCGTGAACAGTCATGTAGTCCTGCCCGGTCAGATCATCACATTCGGAAATGTCATATATCCCGAAAGTTCCTGCGTTTGCAGAGGGAATGTGATCCGGATTGCCCTGGGGCACGATTCCGCCGGAGGTGACTAAGGCTATCCTTGCGTGCGCCATATCCTTTACTGCCGGAGCAGGCTTTACCCTGTCGAACACGGGCATAGGAAGCTCCGTGACAAAGGGTTCTCCCTTAAGCTTCTTTATTAGCATATCCACACCGCGCTCTGCCCCGTTTTTTTCTGTATGCACATTTACCCGGAAGCCCTGGGGAATGTATCCTTCCTCCTCTGGAAAGCCGATTTCTTTACCGTTAAGTAATTTTAAAGCCAGCGATGCCATCACCGGCAGCGTTTTTCGCATACTGCCTGCGGAAATACCTGTTTCTACGATATATATTCTGCTATGGAACATTTCCGCTCCCGGATTTTCCGGATATAATGCTGTTAATACCGGAATCGAAAACCTTTTTTTCACTTCATCGCATATTGTCCCGCAGGCAAGTCCGTAGCGCCCGGCATTAAATCCTGGTCCGGCGATTACCATATCCGGACCCATTTCCTCTATCATTGCTAAAATCTCACCCAGCGCTTCGCTCTGGTTGTCAGCAAAATAATTGTCTCCGCAGATAACTGTCGCGGTAATCTCTGCCTGTCCGCCAAGCAGAGCCGAAAGTCCTATCCCCGGTCCCACTGGGCCTTCCCGCAGCAGGGGCTTTTGTCCGGCAGCTTCCTCTGCGCCGATCTGCCCGTAAAACTGATTTATATAATGTACTATTTTTTTCATTCTACGCCTCTCTCCTATCTCAAACGTGTCATCATGTGTTCATACCCCATCTCGCAGCATGAACCCATAATAGCCGCAATCTCAACAGACAGACTTCCATCCTCACCGATGCTGTCTGCATTTCCGCCGGTAATTATGCGCACTGTCTCCACATCGCCGATAACCTTGTCCATTTTAGGCAGAACTACAAACTGGTTGCCGTTGCCGTTTGTCACCACTGCATCCGCCTCCGGCGTCACATCCGCAAGGCCCTGGGATGCACCATCGCGCCCGCAGTACTCATCTGTAACCAGAACTGTTTTAATCCCCTTCTTCTCATGGAATTTACAGTTCAGCATCAAATCTGTCTCCGGATTGCCCCCGCCCTCTTCGCTGATAATCATACCGTCCACACCTAAAAGGGAGGACAAATTGCTTGTATAATAGGCGGCTCTTTTTTTCTCCTTAAGCATAGCGCTCTCGTTACTTAAGAGCACTCCGACAAAGCAGAGTTCCTTTCCGTGCCTGCGCAGAAGACTTTCAATAATCGGATTATTTTCATGATGTATCGTTGCATTTTTATGCCCCGGAGCCGCACAGTTTCCGCTGATAATAGCCCCGTCCAGCACCTCAAGAGGCCCTATCATTGTCGAGAGAATCCCCTTTACATTCAGTCCATATACATATGTATCATGCATCAGGCCCTGGCATTGCACCATATCGACATATACAACCTTCGGCAGATCCGGGTATTTCCGCGCCATCTCAAGGATCGTCTCATGTTCAAAGGCTTCCTTTTCGTCTGGCTCCTGCCCTAAGGTTGTCTTTGCCATAAATGCCGCTGTCTTAAGCCCTGCAATGCGGACCGTAGCCTCATGAGTGTGCTTGTCAAGCCCCTCTATGGGATAAATCAGCGGCACTAATATATTCATTTTCGAAAAGCTGTTAAATTCAGCGCCCGGGCCGCTCATGTCAATAATCCCCTCTTGGAAAGCCACAATCTTCCCGGAGGTGGCTACGGCACAGTCCTCTAAGACATTCGTTTCCCCATTTCCAACTGTTTCCACATCTCCAACGAATCCGGGAAATATCTGTCCCGTCCCACTCTGCTTATATCTGGGCTGGATGACATCCTTAATCGGAATAATCCTTACCGATTCCCCCGGTCTTGCAATATCAAAATCCACGCTTTCTATATTTGTATCTTCCATCA
Organism: uncultured Lachnospiraceae bacterium; assembly: GCA_949502235.1. Lineage (GTDB taxonomy): Bacteria > Bacillota > Clostridia > Lachnospirales > Lachnospiraceae > CAPEBR01. The sequence continues at coordinate 63,197 of CATBDC010000013.1, forward strand.
AATATTCCGCCAGCTTTTTTTTGCTTACGTATAATATCCCGTTTTCAAAGCTGTCTGCTTGTGCAAACTGAATATCCTTAACGTGGAATTTATTCAGCGTTAATTTCATTTATAATTTCCTCCTGAAATTCATTTATCTGTTCATCTGCGCAACCTCAAGCGCGCGTTCAATAATGGATAAATCAACAAGCTGGAAATCCTTTTTCGCCGCATCATTCCATCGCTTATAAACAGGCACCTCCCGCAGGCCATATAAATCCCCGGCATAGCGGATGGCTTTTTCAATAAGTCCCTCTGATTCCCCGTCCCTTTCCTTTTCTGCCCTGGCAGACAAAAGCACGGTTTTATACGGCGTAATATCCGGACGAATACTTCCGGAAAGGGGGTGGGTAAGAAGTTTATATCCTGCCTCCACCTCACTTTTCACAAGATGGAAAAGCCCCAGCACATCCGTATCATAATATTCAAGCTCCCAAAATCCCCGTTCCTTAACAAGCGGATTATTTGTGATGCAGCGAAATGAATTTCCCATCCTTTATTACTCCTTCAAGGTTTTTACAAGCTCTACAGCTTCTTCCCCGTAAAGCTCTGTAAGCTCTGGCCACACAGATTTCTGACATTCATCGTAAAAGTTCTGAAGCTCCTCGTCCGTAAATTCTATAATCTCAATACCATAGTCTTTTAGCTTTTCCTCATATTCGGCCGTCTGCTCCGGGGCAACCTTCCACCGCTCATCCTCAAGCTTATTTGCCGCTGCCTGAAGCGCCTCCTGCTGTTTTTCGCTCATCTCATTCCAAGTATCAAGATTAATATACAGATACCACACTTCAAAATGGTCATTATAAGGCAGATAATATGTGGCAACATCCCGGTAGCTACTGTAATACCCCTCTGCGCCAGAACCTATCATGCCATCGATAACCCCTGTCTGTAGTGCTGTAAAGCAGTCATTAAGAGCCATGGGCGTAGCATTGTATCCAAGCATATTTGTTACCAGCTCAGCGCCTTTCATGGTCTGGCAGCGCACCTTATGTCCTTCATGAACATCCAGGTTTGCCGGCTCCTTTGGCTCCTTATTCATAATTGCTCCGCCGAAATATAAAGGATATACCGATAACATTTTAATGTTCTGATCCTCTAAATGCTTTTTTACAGTATCCGTAAATTCGCTGTCACGGTTAAAAATAGCCTTTGCCTCATCCCAGGTAGCACATATATACGGCGCACTTGTAATTCCCAGATATTTGTCAACCGTTGAGCTTAAGGTTGCCATCTGCATTTCCACATCACCAACACTTACCAGCTCCTGAACCGTTGTATAGTCTCCCAGCTGGGCCGCCGGATAGACCACTACCTCAAGAGAATCATCTGCTGCCTTTACATTTTCCGCAAAGGTATTGGCATCCACATCCGCAGGCGAGCCCTCTGCCCGATAGTGGCTTAGCTTGAGCGAAAAGCTTTTTTCCCCGGCGCTCTTCTCGCCTTTTCCGCCGCAGGCCGCAAGGCCGAGTACCATAACTGTAATAAGCACTGCTGAAATTATTCTTTTTACACACTTCATAGATTTTGTCTCCCTTCCAAACATTCCTGTTATGTCACTGCTTCACTCTGTTCACAGTAACATTTTTATACTGCAAATCCGGCAAGCCTCGGAATCGCAAGCGCCAGATCCGGCCAATATGTTACTAAAAATACAATAGGCACATACCCCAAAAGCAAAAATACCATAGTCGGCTTTAGGATCTCATGAAATTCTGCCTTTCCAATCCTCATCCCCAGATACAGTATACTTGCATACGGAGGCGTCACTCCGCCCATGGCCAGATTCACCCCCATAATAGCCGCAAAATGAATGGGGCTTACGCCAAGCTTTGTCATAACCGGCATTAAAAGCGGGGCACAGATCAATACGCCCGTTGTATCATTTACAATCATTCCTACAATAAATAAGAAGATATCAACAATAAACAACAAAATGTACTTATTTGATGTAATTCCCATCAAAAGCTCCAGTACCATTTCCGGCACACGGTATACGGTAAATACCCTGCTTAGCATCAAACAGCATACGATCATAACCATAATTGAGCCTACTGTGCTGGTCGCCTCCCTGGTCATTTCCAAAAAGCCCTTAAGCGTGCAGGCCTTATAGACCCAGATTCCAATCGGTATGGAATAAATCGCCGCAATCGCCGCTGCCTCTGTAGGTGTGAAAATACCGCCGTAAATGCCGCCGAGAATAATAAGCGGCATAACCAGGGCCGGTGTTGCCTTAAAGGTCTTTTTTCCCGCATTTGACATATATTCGTTAAACGGCTTTTTTTCTGCCACCTTTAAATCAAACTTCCGGCTCCATACAACATGAATAATACAAAATAGCAGGGTAATAATAAGCCCGGGGCCAAGGGTGGATAGAAAACAGGCCAGAATAGAGCACTCTGTCACCCATCCAAACATAATCATTACTACACTGGGCGGAATCAAAAGCCCCAGAACCGAAGAAACTGTAACCAGAGCTGTAGCGTAGCCCCGCGGATAGCCCTGCTCCTCCATACGCGGAATCATAATCGGCCCGGTTGCCGCTACCCCTGTAAAGCCGCTTCCGGATATAGCTCCCATAATCGCGCACACCAAAACTGCCACAACCCCGAGTCCTGCTTTAATATGCCCTACAAAAGCATCCACACAATCCAGAAGATACTTCGCAATCCCGCTTCCGCCCATATAAGTTCCTGCCAGGATAAACAACGGGCTGGCCAGAAGAACTGTCCCTGTAGACTGGGAAAACACCCAGACCATCATTGTCTTCATGGAGACATCTCCAAAAAGGCTTAAGAAAAGCAGCGCCCCTCCAAAGCACACAGGCAGCGGAACACTAAGCATTAACAGAATAACAAGTAAAATTACATCAATAAGAATTAATGCTAATGAACTCATGCCTTTTCCCCCCTTTCTTCAGATTTTCCTTTGTCCTTTAAATCTTTTATCAGGCTGCCATACGCCGCAATTACATCACGGGCCGCATAAATCAGCATCAGGACAAATCCTACTGTCAGAGCAGCATTAGCAAAAAACAGCGGCGCAAAGGTAATGTCTGCCAGCTTCCAGGTCTTAAAGGAATAAGAGCAAAAGAAAAATCCCCAGTAACACAGCCAGGCAAGAATAATTACACAAAGCGTCCGTTTGACTGCCTCAAATATTCTCTTGGAACGTTCCTTTTTGACATAAAGGGTCAAAATTCCACATTCAATATGGCTCTTTTCATAGGATGCATTTGCACCGCCCAGCATATAAAGCCATATAATAGGGAACAGCATTAGTTCTTCTATGCCCATAAGCGAAGACTTTAATACATAGCGGGCAAATACCTCATAGCCAATCATAACCAGCAGCACAAGAGCTGCTGCCACAGAGACACCGTACTGCACCTTTACAAGCAGTTCTCCAACCTTTTTCATACATTTCCTCCTTTCATATTTGTTTTTCAAATAACCTTATTGGTATTGTCTATGGTATCTTTATTGTATATCTTTGTACATTTATTGTCAATCCTATATTGTTTATATGCACTAATTTTATCATTATTCACATAATTATCATTCTTATTCGGGCTTTATCGACATTATTTTCTCTGTTTTTAACAAATTTTTAATCATATTAAAAATCAAATACATATTATTTAAATGATGTTTTATTTTCGCATTCATTCCTGTTGCTTGAAACATTATCCAATTAATGTTACAATATTCAAAAGACGCAAAAGTCGTTGAGAGGTGAAGCACTTGAACAGTAATTCTTTAAATCAAAAAGGAATTTCCTTGTACTATCAGATAGAAACTTATATCCGGACCAAAATTGAATCCGGAGAATGGTCTCCCGGCGAAAAGCTTCCTACCGAAACTGAGCTGTGCCAGTATTTCGGTGTAAGCCGGACTACAATCCGCCAGGCAGTAAACAGTATGGTGGGAAGCGGGCTTCTTGTACGCAGACAGGGATCCGGAACCTACGTAACACAGCCTGCCTATGCGAGAAACAGATTGTCAACACAGCCCAGTGATTCTGTATGCCGGTATATATATATGCCCATCCTGCAGGAGGACATGGCACGCTCCTATCAGAATCTTTTGCTGACACATATCAGCCATATCCTTATGCTCTGGGAGCAATCCCTGATCTCCCGGGAAGACGGAAAAAAGCTTCTGGATTTTATCCTGCCTCTTCGTGATATGCACCCGCAGGTGATTGGTTCAAATCCTTTAAATGAAGACTACTGCCTGAATTTTGAACAATATCTCATCTCCAATCTCGGGATTGACCTGGCCGGGAAAATATATATTGCAAGGAGCCGCAACGACATGACTCCCACCGTCATACGAATGAGCATCCGGGACAGCCTCCTGATTATTTATGACTGTCTTCTTTCTTTAGTCAGGCGTATTCTTACACTGGCAGAGGAAAATCAGGAATATATCATTACCGGATACACCCACAGTATGCCCGCCCAGCCAATTACCCTTGATCACTATTTTCTGGCCATTGCGGAAGCACTTACCCGTGATCTGGACCGGCTGCTGTTTGCATATGGCACCTTAAACCTTTCCCCCCTGGGGGCCTGCGCAATGGCGGGTACATCCTTCCCCATAAACCGGGAATATACTGCCCAGCTCCTGGGATTCGATGGCATTGTCACGAATACATTGGACGCTGTTGCAACAAGAGACTATCTTTTGGAGCTCTCCGCCGATTTTTCCACGCTGGGCTCTACCCTTGCGCGTTTTACCCAGGACCTCTATCTTTGGTCCACAGCTGAATTTGATTATGTGAGCTTTTCCGATTCCTTTTCATGCTGCAGTAGTATTATGCCCCAAAAAAAGAATCCTCTTTCCATTGAGCACATTAAAAGCAAATCCTCACACCTTACCAGTGCATATCTGGATATCATTATGTGCCTTAAAGGAACAGGATATGAACACTGCCGGGATTTATTTGAATGTATGCCTCCTTTCTGGAATGCTGTAGAACAGCTTACAGGAATATTGGAGCTTACCCTCGGCACGCTGCGTGACATAACCTTCCACTACGAAAGAATGGAGCAAATGGCTGATACAAACGACTCAACGCTGACAGATATTGCCGACTTTTTAGTACAAAAGGACCATATCTCCTTCCGCAGCGCCCATAATGTCATAGCATCCGCGGTAAGAGAAAAAGGAAAAAGCGCAGTCGGACACATTACGTTAAATCAGCTTAACTCCATCAGCAAAGAACACCTGGGCCACCCCACCTCACTCACTGAAAAAGAATGGGTATCCCTGCAGTCGGCGCGAAGCTCTATCAGGCATAAAAAAAGCGAGGGTTCCCCCGCCCAGAATCACTGCCGCAAGATGCTTTTATCCCTCCGTATGGCGGCTGACAGAAGCAGCGAGCAGATAAATAAAATTACAAATTCCCTGCAGCTGGCAGAAAAATTCAGGAATGAACAGATTGCCGCTCTTGTAGAATCGGGGACAGGGTAAAATGCAATTGGGGACGGAGTATTTTTCAAAATACTCCGTCCCCAATTGCATTTTACCCTGTCCCCAACTTCTTTTTCTCCCTCAGCTCTTTAAAAAACTCTTTCATCATCTGGCTGCATTCTTCTTCAAGCACTCCTGTTGTAAGCTCTGCCTGATGATTGAATTCCTCCATCCTAAGCAGATTTAAAACCGACCCTGCGCATCCGGCCTTTGGGTTCATGCAGCCTACCACCACTCTTGTCATCCGGGACTGTACGATAGCGCCGGCGCACATCTGACAGGGCTCCAGCGTCACGTACATTGTACACCCCTCAAGGCGCCAGTCATTCATCCGCCTGCTTGCTTTTTTAATTGCAAGAAGCTCTGCATGGGCCAGTGTATTTTTGTCGATTGTCCGCCTGTTATACCCCCGCCCGATAATCCTGTCTTCGTATACGATCACACATCCAATGGGCACCTCCCCGATTGCATATGCTTTTTTCGCCTGCTTAACGGCTTCCTTCATGTATTTTTCATCTGTACTTAGCATATCCACACTCCACTATTTTGCCGGGCGTCTCACCTGCCGGCACCAGAATCCAAACCTTGGCTCCTCCTGACATTCCTCATCATCTGCCAGGACTGTCTCTTCGGCGCCTATAAATTCCGGAAATCCAAGTCCTGCCGCCGCCCTCGCTTCCTTTTCATGGTAAATGCCCGGCACGCCGAGCCTTAACACGCTTCCGTCATCGAGAAGCGCCAGATACCGGTAATTATAGTATCCATGAAGAAGGAAATTATTATTCGCAAGCCTCCACTCACACCGGGGAAGCCTGGATATCTCATTCCGCTTAATTTTGATTACCTTTATAAGACCCGGATCCGCCCCGTCTTCCTCCTGCACCTGTACGTCCACATCTGCATCTGCTGCTTTTTCTGCAGGAACTTCTTCATTCTCCCGTTCTGCCTCCGGTGTGCCCTCCTGCATTCCGTCTGATACCGGAATATTGCCATCCGCTGTCTCCCGTGTATCCCTCACGGCAGTATCCTGCATTCTTTCCGCAATATTTTCTGACATACCTTCCTTCGGAGTCTCTGTCATATTTTCCGCAGGCCCCTCTGCCGGTACATCCGCGCTACCTCTTACCACTGCATCCGAAGTCCCCTCTGCAGCCTCCTCTTCCGAAACCTCATCCCGCTCCTTCCCGGCGTTTGCAAAAAGGCGCATATTTTCCACATCCAGGGAACCGTCCTCCCAGAGCGCCGCAAACCTTCGCCTGTCCCGGTTCTCCAAAAGAATTCCGCCTATCCTGTCATAATTTTCCTCTGTCCCCGTATCCTCTCTCGTGTAGCTTAGACGATAGTTAATGGACGGCCCCATATATGCAATCTCACCCTGCCAAATCCCGGTGGCCTGCCCGTTTTCCGCAAAAATCAGATATACCTTAAGGCTGTCTCCCCTGGAGAGCCGAAGCCCCTTCCCATGAATATGAATGGTACTCTTTCTGTCATCCTGCTCTGCCTTTACAAAACCTACATTGCGCGTCCTTTTTCCCTGTCCGTACTCATACAAATAGCGAATAAACTGTCTCAATGTTTCACTTCCAACATAATCTCATTTATCACAATCTATTCCGCTGTCACAAGAAAAATTACACAATTGCCTTCAATTCCTGATACAGCCTCTTCGCATAACTGTCCGTCATGCCGCAGACATAGTCCGTCACTAAAAGAAGTCTAAGATACAGCCTCTCTATTTCCGGCTTTCCCGCAGCGTGATAATGATACGCCTTTTTATAATTGCTGGAAATAAAAGAAATCATGCGGGTATCTATAGAATCCATCCTCTTCGTATCATCGTCATATTTAATAATCGCAGCCACAAATTTGTCCATGAAAAAGTCAAGCACAGCCGCCTCAGCCACCTCCATGCGGTAGATATCATCCTTTGTAAAGACTTCCCGGTACGCCAAATCACCCAAAAGCTCCATAAGTCCCCCTGCAAATGTATTATAAAACAGATCATGTGCGTACTCCCCTGCCATAATCTCCTTATAGTTGGATGTAAACCCGTATGTAGCACAGTTTATCAAAAAGCCCTGAATACGCACAATCCAGTTTTTCACTGCATACTCCTCTGGATTCTCCACCTGCTTTACCTTTCCGCGCTCATAAAGCTCCAGAAGCTTTCCCGAAGGGTTGAACGCACCTGCGTCTGCCTGCATAGCTTCCTCCAACCCCCGAAGCTCCTCAAGTAGTTTATAAAATGAAAGGAACCCTTTAATAAATGCATCCTCAATGTCAGCAGTTTTATAGGCAATATCATCTGCCGCCTCCAGAATAAATGTAAGCGGGTGCCTGCGCCCCTTCGTTCCGGTTTCTCTTACGATTTCTTCGAAAATATCAGCATCCGCGTAATAATAGCCCATCTTTTTGTCTTTAATATTTCCACTTTTTTTATTGATCTGTATAGAGGAAACCGGATATTTCACAATAGTATTCAATAGTCCATAGGTCAGATTCATCCCATGCTCATCCACAAGAAAATGAAGCTTTGTCACAAGGCGGAGCGCCTGCGCATTTCCCTCAAAATGATAAAAATCCTCCCGCATCTGCGGGGTCAGCACCTTATCGATGGGGGTCCCGTGATAAGTCAGAACCGGAAGGCTCCTTAAAAACCATTCCCTGATAGCTGTTTCCCCAAAATGCCCAAAGGGCGGATTCCCAATATCATGAATCAGCCCCGCACACTGCAATATGCTGCACATGTCCTCCTTCATACGCGAAGTAAAACATTCATCCCTTTTATAATATAAAATATTTTCACCGATATTCTGTCCCAAAGATTTGGCAAAGGAGGAAACCTCCAGAGAATGTGTCAGTCTCGTCCTGATAAAATCACTTTTATCAAGGGGAAATACCTGCGTCTTATCCTGCAGACGTCTGAAAGACGCGCTTCCTATAATACGATGGTAATCCTTTTCAAATTCACTTCTCAAATCCGTGCCTTTTGCACGTTTTCCCGAAACGTCCCGTCTTCTTTTTGCCGACAGCAGCTGCTCCCAGTTCATTTCCATTTTCTCCTAAACTAATCTAAATAAATCGGCGGAACATAGTCCTTCCCAAGTAATGCCTTTTTACGCTCCTGGTAACCGAGAAATGCCCATTCTGTCATATCTGTCCATCTGTGATCCGCACGATCATACACCTGCACATATCCAATCCGGTCAGGATGCATCCGCACACTGTTTGTCTTATATTCACGCCCGGTATAAGGGTTCACATCGCCGTTTACCGTATCCTCCTCCTCATCATCCATCACGGGCTCCTCTGCTATGTATAAATCCTCGTCCGTAGCATAGTCTGCGCCGTAGGTCTCCATAGCCTCCTCCATGTCATCTTCGTCAAAATCCTCATAATCCCCTTCGAATTCCTCAAACTCCTCTTCATCCACATCTTCCGTATCATCATACCTCTTATTTCTATGAATATATGACTTCCAGCTATGGGGTTTTTCCTCATCCCGGGCCACTGTAATCTTCCGGCCTTCCTTTGCCTCAGCTTCTATTGCTTCAACCTCAGCTAAAAGCTCCTCTACGGAATATGGCTCTTCTGCCTCATCCACACTTCCGTTTTCCTTCTCTATCGCCTCCAGGCCTTCATGGATATCCAGAAGCTCTCCGATGGTAATATCCCTTTCCCGCGGCTTCGTTTTCTCCTTAGGCCGCTCGTCCGAAGCCTCTGTACTTCTTTTTCTTACAGGCCTGCCTGCTCCTGTTCTTCTCGCTGCCGGCTCATAGGCTCCCTTCCCCGCCGGCTCCCTGTCATCCAGAATACTCAGATAAAGCGGACATTCCAGTATACCCGCAATCATGCGCATATCCTGTTCCTGAAAGTTATCCCTTGACAGTCTCTGCGTAAGATTCTGCCTTGACATCTTCTTTCCTGTCTGCTCTTCAATAAGCCCGGCAAGCTCCTTAATCGTCATCCCCTTGCGTTTTAATACAACCTTGACCTGCTCTCCAAATGTTAACTCAGGCATAGATATTCCTCCTGCAAAAATGATAATATACTCCCCATGGGCTCATCCTTTGTAAACTATTTTATTTCTTGATAAACCCTTTGTTTTCCTTAAACATTTTAACAAATCTCTACTCCTGCGTCAACACCAATACTTATTGATCATATTCACAAATATAACCCACCTGGCTGTCCGTATAATAGGCGCTCACATCTTCCGGTACATCGGCCCATACCCACTGTCCGTTTACAGAAAACATAACAAGATAATTTTCGTTTCCGCCTTCATTATTCGGTTCCCCGGACAGCCATGATGCATAAGAAAAGTCTTCTCCTGTAGTCCACTCAAAATTATTGGACGCCCCTCTCCTTGCTCCAAGCCATAATACCTTTCTGTCAGAAGCATATACCACCTCCAGTACACGGCCATACTCCTCCTCACTTGTGATAGTGGCAAGATATCCTCCCGCACTTCTGCAGGCTGCTTCAGCCTCTGACCATGTACGCAGACCACTGATTATCTCATAACGGTGGGGCGAAGCCTGGGTGCTGTCAGCTTTATTTTCTTCATTTTCACTGGCCTTCTCTTCCTTTACCTTGAAGCCTGCCGCTGATATTTTAATTTCAGCAGTCTGCATCATTTCTTTTTCAGAAGGCGATTTTGCGGCAAGCTCTGTCTTCTCCATCTTTGCCTGCGTAAGGCTCTTTCCTTTACCTCCTCCAAAAACAAAAAGCATTCCTATACCAATCAACAGCAGTACAATCAAAATTCCTATTAAAACTGCCGCTGTTTTCCACACATCCTTTGATTTTCCTTCAAAATTTCCATCCTGCATCTTCATTCCCCCTGACGTTGCCAAGCAGCTACTGATCCAGCTTATATCCTCCGCTTGACATTGCAAATTCCTTTTTCTTTAAAAATTCTGCATTTTTCTTTTCTATATCCGACAACAGGCTGACGCCATATGTCGCATCAAATTCATTACCTTCATATTTACCTTCATACCAACTCTTACTTCCAAAATAATCCTGTAGCTCCTTTGACTGGAATTTTCGCCCATGTCTTGCATAAATCTCATTTTTTGCATAATTTAATTCTTTCAAAGATAAGCCCTCCACATCAGCTTCTGTCATAATTCGGCTGTTACTCTCCGGCAGAATATAATCAGCAGCTGTCCTGTCTGCGGATTCCTTGCCTTCCTCTTTTTTCTTCTCTGCGACAGCTGCTCCTCCCGCCGAAACCGTTATCTGGCCGGATAACTCCATCTCTTTTTTAGAGGGGCCTGCCGCCTTTAATTCCGTTTTTTCTACTAAACTCCCGGAACCTGCTCCCTTACCTCCTGATGAGAAGAGCAAAAATCCTCCCCCAAACACTGCAAATACAATCAGTACTGCAAGTATAACCGATGCCAGCTTAAATACATCCTTTTCTGGTTTTCCCATTTTATCCACCTCACACTTTCTCATGCCTTCTTAAACTGAAACAAAAACGGAGGAGCCCCCGGCAGTCCGATAATCGCCTGCCCGATACGAAGCCTTGTAACATCCCAGTCCTCTACTACCTTTGCATCCCTGACATTTTCGATGATCCCCCGTCCCTGTACGGAAGCCATATAAACCTCCTTTTTCCGGTTAATGCCATGAAGCCCCTCTATAAACTCACGGGAAGCTTCGTCATTTACCCGGAACGCAACAGATGTCAGAAAACCTGACAAAATACTTCTCGCCCGGGATTCCCCGTAAACCTCAAATACCTGATCTACATTCTGAATCCCGATCATGAATTTCACCCCCAGGCTCCGCCCGAAATTCACCGCATCATCCACGTGCTGAAGATTGGGAATCAGCCGAAATTCATCCGCAATAAAATACACGTTTCCCTCGCTTTTTCTCCTGCACAGAGCCTCCTTAATAGCCATATCAAACAACAGGCTGTAAATAGGCGTCAGCATATTTCCTATCCCTAAATCATACTCAATAAAAATAATTCTTCCGCCCTTGGCACGAACCAGGCTTCTCATGGAAAGCGAACCTTTTTTCTTGAAATTTCCAAGAAATATTTCCCGCGTAAGCTGCTGCAGCTCTGACATTACTCCCTGTGTCTGGGGCGAGTTGTCCTGCGAAATATAACTTATCATGGCGCGCATATCATCGTATTTGTCCAGAAGCTCACGGATTTCCTTTGTAGGTGATTTATCCAGAAATGCCCTTAACTCCTGATTGTTCCCCTGCAGAATATCTTTGTTTCTTGTAAAATGTGCCAGAATGGCTGAAAACAAATCCTTTGCGGCATTTGGAAAAAAAGGCTGATTTGTTTTTTCTACCTTATCATGAAAAAGAGTCTTGCTGATCTCAATAATATTTTCTTCCATATGCTCATCCGACTCAATCTCATTAAAAATGTTCCAGTAATCCACGCCATCAGGGCCTGTTGCTGTCTCGTCATTGCTGATTACCACATCTCCCGGCCTGTAAAATTCTTTATAAAAATCTCCCTTCGTATCAAAGACAATCATGACATCATCCTGTGTCATGCTGCTGCGAAGCTGACGCATAACCTGAAAAAATGCATTGGTTTTTCCAGTACCAATACCTCCTAAAAACATCAAATGTCTGCTTAAAAGCTCCGCGTCCAGCGGTACATAAATATCTCCGCCGACCCGGTTTGTTCCTATAAATGCACACTTTGCATTTTTCACCGGATATGGTACAGGATCCTCCATTAACTGATTCCCGTCAAATACACTTATCTGTTTCATCTCTTTCCTCCCGAATGATAGTTAGACAAGCCGAATGACTTATTTATTTCGTGACAGCCACTACTTCTTTGGCCGGACACCGTGCAGCGTGGTGCACGGTGCCGTGTGTACTGTAACCCTTAACTACATGGACATACCGCCGCCATCCATGCCGCCGCCAGAATCTTCCCCACCGCCGCCACTCTCGCCGCCGCCAGAATCTTCCCCGCCTCCGGTGCTCTCACTGCCGCCAGAATCTTCCCCGCCTCCGGTGCTCTCACTGCCGCCAGAATCTTCCCCGCCTCCGGAATCGCCGCCAAAGCCTTCCCCAGCACTGCTGTCTTCTTCGCCGCCTCCATCATCAGGGCCTTCCCCGCTGCCTGGGCCTTCTCCATTATCCGGACCCTCTCCATCGTCTGGCCCTTCTCCGTCATCGGGGCCCTCTCCGTTATCGGAATCTTCTCCATCGTCTGGGCCTTCTCCGTCATCAGAACCTTCTCCGTCATCGGGATCCTCCCCGTCATTGGAACCTTCTCCATCGTCTGGACTTTCTCCATCATTGGAGCCTTCTCCGCCATCAAAGCCTTCCCCATCATCGGGACTCTCTACATCATCTGGAGCTTCCCCATCATCGGGACTTTCTCCACCATCTGGCCCTTCTCCATTGTCAGAGCCTTCTCCGTTGCCAGAACCTTCTCCGTTGTCGGGACCTTCCCCATCATCAGAACCTTCTCCGTCATCGGGACCTTCCCCATCATCGGGACTCTCTCCATCGTCTGGACTTTCTCCGTCATCGGGGCCTTTTCCATCGTCAGAACCTTCTCCATCATCAGAACCTTCTCCGTCATCGGGACCTTCCCCATCATCGGGACTCTCTC
>CATBDC010000014.1 GCA_949502235.1 uncultured Lachnospiraceae bacterium
GTAAGCCTTTTGTTGCTGGTACTAACTTAATGACATTGGGGAGTGAACAGTAACCCACGGTGCTACTGTTCACAGGTCTGCGCATTTACTGCGCAAGACCGTAAGAAAGTGATTCAGATGTTTTTCTTACCCTTTCTGTTCTTCTTCCCTTACCTGCGGAATCAGCGAAGCCGCCAGCTTCCCTTTCCCTCTCTGCTTCAAATACAGAATCCCCACTGCGGAGAATACCACTGCTCCGATAAAATTTACCATCAGATCCTTCATTGTATCCACAATCCCCACATCCAGATATCCTCCCAGCTTCCATTCCTCCCCGTTAATTACCACTGACTCAATTGCAACCTTCACCGGTATATTTGCACCCTCCGGATTCAGCTTGACTGAACTGATGGCCGGAAGAATCCAGTCCTTCTGCATATCTGTCTGAAAAAACCAGTCCATGCCAAATTCAAAGAATTCCCACAGCACCCCAACTGTCATGGAAAAACAGAAGGCTACAAACGCAACGAAATACGGAGACATACGGATGGAAAACCGCTCGCTCCGATTGAAAATATCAATCATGGCAAACCCAATAGCAGCCATCAGAAATCCGTTTGTCGTATGCAGGACTGTATCCCATACTGGGATTTTTACATAGAAGGCGTGGATTTCCCCCAGGATTTCCGCTGAAAAAATAAATATGAGGATCACAGCCTTAAGTCCCCCGGGGATACTTACTCCAAACCGGCGCTCAACCACCTTGGGTATCATAAAAAGAATTAATGTCAGGATTCCTAAAAACATATTATGGTAATTTCCCAGAAAAAACTGCCTCACAATGGACAATGCCACCAGAAGCATTAATACAAGCTCTATTTTTGTTCTTTTCTCTGCTGCCATCTTTTTCTCATTCCTCTCTTTTTTACAAAATGTGATTATCTGTCCTATTATATATGTTTTTAAGGGAAAGGAATACAGATCTGTGATAAACAGCCGATTTTTGGTGTAAATATGAATAGAATAAGTCTGCTATATCAAAAAAAGCAGGCAAAGCCTGCTTTTCTTATCTTCTTTCCGCTACTGTTCACTCCGTTCACAGTAACCTCTTTCCTTCAGCTTATTTCTATACCTGATCTTCTTCATTGAAGAAATCATCATCAAAATCATCCTCGAAGTCTTCTTCAAAGTCTTCCAGATAATCCGGTGTAAAGAAACAATATACTGCGTAAGCGATTGCTGCAACAGCCGCTACTGCGCCGACAATTGCAAGTATCCATAATACTGTCTTGCACTGCTTATCTTCTTCCTTTTTATTTACTAATTCATTTAACCTGGTCGCTGCAATCAATTCCTCTACTCTGCTCATGCTCCCGCTCCTTTCTTTTTTATACTTCTGCTCATGCTCCTGGTGCCGTAAAAGAAGGCTTCTTCTCAATGCACCCCTCGCTGTATATCCATTATACCATTATAAAATCAAGATTACTACTTATTTATTCCAAAATCTGCTTTTTTTATACCCAAAATGGTTATTGTTCACTCCCGTTCACAGTAACTATACTTTTACAAGCTTTGCAAACATTGCGAACATTTTTTTCGTCCCTGCTTTATCAAAATCTACCGTAACCTCATAATCCCTTCCTCCGGACACAATATTCGTCACCGTTCCCTCGCCGAATTTTATGTGCTTCACTCTGTCTCCCACGCCGTAGGAAAGACCGCTGCCCGCAAGGCTTCCAAATTGCTGGGCAGGCTTTGGCGCGGCAAAGGCCTTTGCCTTAAATGCCTGCTTCGCCTGGCGGTAAGCTTCCGCCTTTGCCTGCTGGTATGCCGCAACCTTTTCTGTTTCCTCACGGGACTCTTTTTTCTGCTTTTTGCCGGAGGACAAAAGCTCCATAGGAATTTCCTTTAAAAAGCGGGACATTTTATTATACTGCGTTTCCCCCCGGATCATACGCCGTTTCGCACACGTAAGGCTAAGCTCCTCCCTGGCTCTCGTAATTCCAACGTAGCAGAGCCTCCGTTCCTCCTCAATATCTGATGGATCCTCTGACGTAATTGTCATATAGCTCGGGAAAATGCCGTCCTCAAGCCCTGCCAGATATACGTGGGGAAACTCCAGTCCCTTAGCACTGTGCAGAGTCATAAGCATTACATAGTCCTTACTCTCATCCAGACTGTCAATATCCGCCACAAGGGCCACCTCTTCCAAAAATCCGCTTAAGGTGGCGGGCTCATCCTTGTCGCTCTGGGCCTCCTCGTAGGCGGCAATTTTACTCAAAAGCTCGTCTATATTTTCAACACGGACGCTGGCCTCCTGTGCATCCTCTGCCATAAGGCTCTCGATATAGCCTGTCTCACTGATAATTTCCTGCATAAGCGCGGAAATCGTCATTTCCTTTGCATCTGACTTAAAATGCTCAATCAGCGCAACAAAGGATTCCAGCTTCCCTGCCCCTCTGCCAATATTTGGAATCAAATCAACAGCCCGCAGCGCTTCGTAAAATCCGATTTCCTTGTCAGACGCATACTCCTGCACCCGGTTAATGCTTGTAAGTCCGATTCCTCTTCTCGGCACATTTACGATCCGCCGCACAGCCAGGTCATCCCGCCCGTTATCCACGGTCTTCAAATAAGAGAGCAGATCCTTAATCTCCCGCCTTGCGTAGAAATTTATGCCGCCCACAATTTTGTAGGGGATATTAGCTGCCACAAACTTTTCCTCAAATATACGGGACTGGGCATTGGTACGGTAAAGAATAGCATTATCATGATATGTAAATTTTCCGTCTGCCATCTGCCTTTTAATAGAATCCACAATATAGTCCGCCTCGTCATAGGCTGTGTCAAACTGATGGAAATCCAGCCGTTCACCCTCTCCCTTATCTGTCCAGAGAGCTTTTTCCTTCCTGCTCCTGTTATTTTTAATCACCGCATTTGCCGCATTTAGAATATTACTTGTGGAACGGTAGTTTTGTTCCAGCTTAATAACCTTTGCATCCTCAAAAAACTCTTCAAAATTCAGAATATTTTTAATATTTGCCCCCCGGAATTTATAGATGGACTGGTCATCATCACCCACTACACATAAATTCCGGTACTTGGATGCCAGAAGACGCACCAGCTCAAACTGTACGGTATTTGTATCCTGATACTCATCCACCATAATATACCGAAAACGTTCCTGATAGCGTTCCAGCACATCCTTTTGTGTCTGAAACAGCTGCACGGTTCTTACAAGCAGATCATCAAAATCAAGAGCATTATTTGCCCGAAGCTGCTTCTCATATTCCTCATAAACCTGCGCGATCTTAAGAAACATGAAGTCTCCTCCGGCCTGAAGCCGGAACTCCTCCGGCGTGATAAGCTCATCCTTTGCATGGGAAATCGCGGAAAGCAGTGAACGCTCCCGAAACATCTTTGTGTCAATTTTCAGCAGCTTACAGATATCCTTCATCAGGGTTTTCTGGTCGTCACTGTCATAAATGGTAAAATTTGTATCATAGCCCAGCAGGCTTATATGCCTTCTAAGAATCCGCACACACATGGAATGGAAGGTACTCACCCAGATGCTCTCCGAACCAACTCCTACAAGCTTATCCGCCCTCTCCCTCATCTCTCCTGCTGCCTTATTCGTAAAGGTAATTGCAAGTATATTCCATGGGTTTACTCCCTTTTCATCAATCAAGTAAGCAATCCGGTGGGTCAGCACCCTTGTCTTTCCCGAACCTGCCCCCGCAAGAATCAAGAGCGGCCCTTCTGTATAGTATACTGCCTCCTGCTGCTTATCATTCAGTGTATCATAAATACTCAAGATCTTTCTTTCCTTTCTCTATCTTATGGTCTGAAAAGATTATAGCACGGACGCGTGGTCTGTGCTACTAACTTGTGATTATTCTTTTTAAAATTACTCTCTTTTTGTATTACTGTTCACAGTAATGTCTTTTCATTTCGTCCCGCACTCTCCTTCTGTTCCCCGTAAAATTCCAAGTCCGTGTGCCAGTGACGGCAGAATATATGCAAGTCCCTCCCGGACAGCCTTCGGACTTCCCGGCAGGTTTACAATCAATGTTTTCTTTCTGATACCGGATACAGCCCTGCTTAGCATAGCACGTTCCGTAATCGCCAGGGAGTGTACCCGGACCGCGTCCGCGATTCCCATTGCCATCCTGTCACAGACGGCTTTGGTTGCCTCCGGCGTCACATCTCTCTCCGAAAAGCCTGTGCCCCCTGTTGTAAATATCACGTTCACCTGACGTTTGTCAGACAGACGTATAAGCTCCCTTTTAAGCTTTTCTTCACCGTCCGGCAGAAGAAGCGTTTCGATAATCTCATAGCCTGCCTCCGCCAGCATTTCACAGGCCGCCGGACCGCTTTTATCCTCCCGTTCTCCTCTATAGCCCTTATCACTAAGGGTTATTACCGCCGCTGTAAATGATTTCGTTGTATCAAAGGGACACCTTCTTATCTCGTCTCCTGGCTGTATCCTTCCACCCCTTATGACCCTCGCAAATACACCCTCCCGGGGCATAATACAGTCTCCCACTGCCTTATATATGGCACAGTGGCTGTGGCACTCCTTTCCAATCTGGGTAAGCTCTAAAACTGCTTCCCCAATCTGGAAGCGGGTGCCTACCGGGATATTTTTAAGGTCAAAGCCCTCTACAACCAGATTTTCCCCAAACGCTCCGTAATCTGCTTTAGCTCCCCTGGCCTTAAATTCCTCAATCTTTTCCAGTCCCAGAAGGCTTACCTGGCGGTGCCAGCTTCCTGCATGGGCGTCTCCATCGATTCCCCATTCTGCGCGCAGCAGTGCATCTGAAACTACTGTTTTCTGGGTACCCTTCTTTTCACTTGTGCAGATTGCGATTATCCTTCCTGTATCCCTTTTTGTTTCCATCTTATCCTCCTATCTGGACCATCTGTCTTCCTTCCGTAATGTTCTCCTCTGACTCAAAGCAGTGCTTTTCTGGCTTAATACCCACAGCCTGGCTGACTGCGTTTCTTAGTCCTTCCTTTCTCTTTCCGGACTCCCTGTATTCAGGACTTCGGAGCACCTTTTTTACATCCACACAAGACTCATAGCACAGACAGGGCTTTAATTCTCCTTTTGCTGTCAGGCGGATGCGGTTACAGGCCCTGCAGAATTGCCCGTGGACCGCGCTTATAAACCCGATGCTTCCTAAAAATCCGGGAACATGGTAATAAACCGCCGGCCCGTTTCCATGGACTGACATATCCTTTTTTATCCCAGAGTATTTCTCTTTAAGCTTTAAAAGCACCTCATCTCCTGCAATACCCTCCTGCTTTTTTCCAAAGCCTATGGGCATCATCTCGATAAAACGGATATCGATGGGCATTTCCTTCGCAAGCCCTGCAAGAGATGCCCACTCTGCTTCATTTATTCCCTTTTGGAGTACACTATTTATCTTTACTGGTATTCCCTTTTCCACAGCACGGCAGATACCGGCTCTCACTGCCGAAAGCTTGTCAAAGCCTGTAATCTGCTTATAAATCTTCCTGTCCAGTGTATCCAGGCTGATATTAACCGCATCCAGGCCGTTTTCCATAAGCTCGTCAAGGTGTTCTTCAAGAAGGATACCGTTTGTGGTGAGAGTCACCTGCTCCACGTCCGGAATTTTCTTTATCATGCCAACAAGCTTAGCACATCCGAGCCGGACTAAGGGCTCTCCCCCTGTAACCTTAAATCTTCTTATGCCAAGCCCTGCGGCCGTCTGGCAGACCTCTGCAATTTCTTCAAAAGTCAGTATCTCCTCCATTGGCACAAGGCATATTCCCTCTGGCATACAATACCTGCACCTTAAGTTGCACCGTTCTGTAATGGAAATACGCATATAGTCTATTTTTCTTCCAAAGCTATCCTTCATAAGCTCCTTCCTTAGAAAACATCATAAGTATTTTGTCCACAATCACTTCTATCTCTTCAAATCCTGCTGTCTCCTCCCCATAATCTGCCTGATTCCTGTCTGTCACAATCAGAAACCGGCCCTCCGGGTTTGATACAGGGCTTTTGGATACCCCTTCACGTATGACTTCTATCTTCGGAAAGTATTTTTCCTTCATTCCCTCAATCAAAATAACATCTGCCTCCGGAAACATTTCCATAAGCTCTCTCTCCTGCTCCCCGGTTCCTGTTTTATGTATAAATATCCGGGAATCTGAAAAAACTGCTGTCCCGTATGCCCCGGCCTCCTTTAAAAGAAAGCTGTCCGTACCGGGAATGTCACAGGAAAAATCATGCCCGTCATGCTTTATGACCGCGGTCTTTTTTCCACGCTTTGCAAGCTCCTTTACAATCCCTGCAAGCAGTGTCGTTTTACCGGAATTCTTCACGCCGCAGACTGCTGTAATAATCTGTTGTGTTCCTTCCCGGCTCTTCTTGCAAGAGTTTCCTCCTATATTAAAATGATCCATACTTCTTCTCCCTTTTTAAGCTCCGGCGTCCCTGCCGGAATCTCAATCAGGCAGTTACAGCCGCACATGGAGCTTAAGATTCCTGATGCATTAGAACCCTTTGGAATCCGTACACTTCCATCCTCATAAAAGGCGCGGACATACCTGGTCACCCCGCTCCTTTTTGGAAAAGCACTCTGTGTCACTGCCCGTATTCTTTTCAGTTCTAAATCCTTCCTTCCCATAAGCTTAGAAAGGATCGGCCGTACTAAAAGCTCCAGATTTACGGCAGCTCCGAAAGGGTTTCCAGACAGACAGATAAGAAGCTTTCCCTCATACTGTGCACACAGGGTCGGCATCCCCGGCTTTACGGCGATTTTCCAGAAAATCCGCTCACAGTTCAAAAGCTTTAGCACATCATGCATAATATCCTTCTTTCCTACGGACACTCCTCCGGTTGTAATGATGATATCCGCTTCCTTTCCGGCATCCCTGATCCATGCCGCTGCTTCTTCCTTGCTGTCACCCGTCCGTCCTTTCCTCACCACCTCTGCCCCGAGAGCAGTAAGCCTTGTGACCACTGTGTACAGATTAGAGTCATAAATCTTTCCCGGCTTTAACTCTTCTCCCGGAAGCACAAGCTCATCTCCTGTTGTAAGCACTGCCGCCCGCGGTTTCCGCAAAACGTACGCCTCCCTAAGTCCAAGACTTGCAAGGATTCCGATTTCAACGGCTCCAAGCTTCATGCCCTTATCTATGATTTTTGTCCCTGCCTTATAATCCTCCCCGGCAAAGCAGTAGTTCTCATAAGCGCTGATTTTTTCATAAACCTCTACGGTATCTTCGCCGTAGTCCGTATCCTCCTGTCCTACGATACAGTCTGCTCCCTCAGGTATGGGCGCCCCTGTCATGATCCGTACGGCAGTTCCCGCCACTACCTTCGTTTTACTCACATGCCCTGCATCTGCCTCATCAATTACGGTAAGCCTTGCCGGACTGCCCTTTGAGGCTCCCTTTATGTCCCCGCTTCTTACCGCATACCCGTCAAGAGGCGAGCGGGGAAAGGGAGGCTGGTCATGCTTCGCAAAAATATCCTCTGCGGTTACTCTTCCTATTGCATCCCACAAAGGGATCCTTTCTGTCTCTTTTATTTCCTTAATTCTCTCAAGCAGCAGGCCCTGTGCCTGCTCTAATGTCAGCTCACTCATTTTCCTTCAGCCTTTCATATTCTTCTACTGTATTAATATTCTGAAGCATTTCTTCAAATATTTTCTGTCCCGTCAGATCTGCATATAAAATATTCAGACGTTTCAAAGCATCCTTTAGACGGTAATTCCCCTGCCTTATTTCTTCTTCCAGTATATCTGCAGCACCTCTGTGATAAATAGCTGCCAGTGGATGTACCCGTCCGTCTGTCACCGGGACTGCACCGCTGTACTGTCCCCCTTCTTTTTCCGCCTGAAAAAGCCTGTCCATCAGATACCGGAACAATTCTATTTTAAGAAAAGGCATATCACAGGCCGCCACTGCCAGCCACTTGCTGCCGCAGCCCTTAAGCCCCGCATGAATCCCGCCAATCGGCCCGCACCCCGGATAGATGTCCATAATAACCGGGCAGCCGCCGCAGTCCTTCCTTATCTTTATCCCATAGGATATCCGCACACATATATCCTCCCTCTGGAACTCCTTTATTAAAATCTGTGTAAAGGCCGCATCCTTATAGGTAAGACTGCCCTTGTGGACGCCGCCCATCCTTATACTCCTTCCGCCTGCCAGAATGAGTGCTTCTGCCTGCATACATATTCTCCCTTACATACTCTTAAAAGTAAAAAAGAGCAGAAGGACACAAAGTCCCCCTACTGCTTTTAGATACAATACGGCTGCTTCGTGTTCTTTTTTTCAATAAGGAAGGCCCACTTGTTTCCGCATGAACCCCGGGGACAAAAGCCAGCTTTTATCCCGGCTCAGTATCATATCCTTACGACTTAGATACTTTCGCTCAAAGAACATATCATAAATTGAATTTAGTTATCTAAAACGATATTACTGCAGTATTGCTTTCACCCTATCCACTGAAATACCGCATTCTGCTGCAATTTCTTTTACAGATATCTTTGCTTCTGCCATCTTGAAAATCCTCTTTGTAAGTTCGATTCCCCTGTTTTCTCCGTGTTCTTCTGATTCCCGCAGCTCTTCAGCAAATAACTCACGCAATGCCTCACACATCTGCTTTTCCTCCTTCATTCTCTCCCAATTCGCCCGCACAATCAAATCCATAACCTCAGCATAATATGCTTCGTTTTTTCTGTCCTCATACCGCTTTATAAGCTTTTGTATCTCTTTTCCTTCCGTCAGGATGTTTTAGCAGCTTATACGGGTAATGATTACATACAAATGTAATTGTAAGCTCCTGTGGATCAATCTCCATAACTTTCTTTGTATCCGACTGATAAAAACATGTATAACCATATACCTTATAAAAATCATTAATACTTAAGGAGTCACCTGGTGCTTTATATTCAATGATATTATACTTACGGAATATCTGCCCGATATTCTTTTTTACAGATATGTTCTTTTCTTTCTTAATAACCAGTATATCCACCTGCATCGGCTTTCTGCTTAAAACATGTTCCTCCTCAATATATAAAACATCCAGTTCCTTCTCCAGCTCAATATGAAGTGCTGCGCTGAAAGCAGGATGCCACTGTAATTTTCCCTCTGGCATTTATTCTCCTTTAAGTATAATACATGATGAATTCTTTTTGCAACTAATTCTAAACTGGATTTTATTTCGATTTTTCTAACGATATAAAAGAAAATCCATGACTAACAGAATAATAGATGTTTTCTGTGTGATAATACTGTACTATATTCTATCAGTCAAGTCAAGCAAAAAATAAGTCGGGTTACCGTTCAGCCTGTTTCGCCTTTCTTGCCCCGTCAATGGTAATCAGGAGAATACTCATAAGAACCAGTCCTCCTCCCGCCACAATCCCGATTGTCACAGGATCCTTAAACCAAATTGTCCCAAACACAACGCTGATAACCGGCTCCAGCATGGACACAAAGGCTGCCGTAGATGCCCCCAGCTTCCCCACGCCATACATCATAAGAAAATATCCGCATACCGTAAAGAGACCAGAACCTCCGATCACCATAAGCCAGCTGGCAGCCCCGCCCGAAGGTGCCTGTAAGGTGCCTGTAACCGGTGCCAAAACCGAGAATACGGCTGTAGCCGGAAGTGATACGTAAAACAGCTTTACCTCAATAGGCAGCTCATTTGCCGACCCTTTTTCATTGGCCACCAGATAAATCCCATAGGTAAATGCAGACGCAAGAGCCATTACAAGCCCGGCAGCCGGCATTTTCCCGCCCGCGCCTGTGAGAACATCCCGAGAATAGAGACGGCCACTGCCATAACCTGAAGCTTCGTAAATCCTTCCTTAAAAACGGTTCCCATAATCACACACACGATTGTGGAATACAAAAAATTAAGCATAATGGTTGTTCCCACCGGAAGATAAAGATAGCTGCTGTTAAGAAGCACTGCAGTAAAAAGCATTCCAAATACACCCATAAAGATTACCTGCAGCATCTGTACTTTTGCCGCTTTAAAGCTTTTCTTTTTTATAATCGATAATAAGAAACACACCAGCGTAATTGTCCAGTTTGTAAAAAATATAAGGCTGTTTAGAGGCAGTCCGTCCATCATAACCTGCTTCTGAATAGAGGGCAGAATCCCTAAAACAGCAGCAGCTCCTGCAACACAGATAAATCCAAGTACCATCCTTTTATCTCTCCTGTTCTTCCAGTTGTTTTTGTATCATAAGCAGCGCCCTTTTCTTCTGCTGTGCCGCCTGCCTTTCCTTGAACTCCTTTTCATCCAGCAGGGACAGGGTGCCTGCGGGGCAGATTTTTACACAGGCAGGTTTAAGTCCTTCCTTCTGACGTCCGATACAGGCATCGCATTTCCTCATCTTTCCGTCCGTGCCGAATGTGGGAATTCCGTATGGACACGCCATTGCGCAGGAGTGGCAGCCGATACAGTTTGTATTATCATATAGAGTAAACCCTGTGTCTGCATCCTTCGTAAGGCATCCGCAGGGGCATCCCATAACGCAGGGTGCGTCCGCACAGTGCATACAGCTCACAGAGTAGAAGCTTAACTCTCCTTTCTTTCCCTCTAATGTAAAGGTATTTCGAAAGGGCTGTTCGCCTGCTGGTATATCTATATCATTCTGATCCATACAGGCAAGGGCACATGCTCCGCAGGCGGAACATTTTTCCGGGTTAAAGTATAAATATTTTTTCATTATTCCCCCACCTTCTTTCTTACGGCACAGCGCACCGAACGGTAGGCCGGGAAACCGGAATAAGGATCCAGATGGTCTCCGTCCATAAGCTTCCCGGCATCGGCCTCTGAATACCCGTGAAAAAGATTCACAAGCCCCTCCGGCATAGTGAGGGTGGGCTGGCACTTCACACAGACAGCTCCTTTTTCTGTGGAAATTTCTATCTGGTCTCCCTCCCTGATTCCAAGCCTCTCACAGTCAGCCCTGTTCATATCAGCCGCCGCGTCCGGCCGGAGAAAACGGTTTCTCGGCACCTTGTGAAGGCGGCTGTGAATTGCATTGGGTATCCGGGAGCCGGATGTAAATACAAAGGGATACTTATCAGGATCCGCGTCATTAAGAGGTTCCGTATATACAGGAAGCGCTTCAAGCCCCCACTCCCCATGCCCCTCAATCAGGCTGCTTTTTAACTCAAATTTTCCGGTAGGAGTCCTAAGGCCATTGTCAAGCATTTCAAAATCTTTATGTTCTCTTACCTTTGCTATCCTGACCGGAAGCAGGGCCTCCTTAAGCTGTTGGACAGTCACCTTAAAGTCATCCAGAATATAGTGCTGGATAAAATACTCATAGCCCTTCTTCAGCACCTCGTCCGGAAGCTCCATTTCCCTTGCAAGTTCCGTGCAGATCTGTACGTCACTTCTGGCCTCTTTATAAGGCTCTACCGCCGGGCTTGTATACCACGCCAATCCTCCTCTGTATGGCTTAAATTCCCCTCTCTCAAAGGATGAGCAGGCGGGAAGAACAATGTCCGCCCATTTGGCCGTATCCGTCAGAAACAAATCTGTGTCTACAAAGAAATCAAGACTGTCCAGAGCCCGGAACATACGGTCAGAATCTGGAAACATTCGGCCGTTCATTCCCATGGCAAATACGGCGCGCAGAGGATAGGGCTTTCCTTCCAGTATCTGCCTTGGCATATCCATCGCCTGCATTTCCCCTTCCAGCTCATTCCAAAGCGGGAACCTCTCTGCTCCCACCGGCGCCTTCACATCCTTCGGCCGTGTTTCATAGAGATACTCCTCCTCCCTTGTCTCAAAGCTGCAGGAAACATGCATATAAGTGTGGGGGGTCAGTATCTGCCCGCCCTTCCGGTCAAAATTTCCGGTAAGGGCAAGAAGCGATAAGACAGAGCGGTAGCTGTTAAGCCCATTTCGGTGATGACAGAGAGGCGCAGAGGATTCATTGACGCTCATCCGCGGATTTTCATGAATCATTTCAGCCGCTTTTACAACAAGCCCATAGGGAACGCCTGTAAGCTTTTCAATATTTCCCTCATGAAACCCGGCTGCATATTCCTTATATTCCTGAAACCCATACACATATTTATCAATATAAGGCCTGTCAATCCATCCTCTCTCAATCAGCACATTTGCGATTCCAAGAGCCAGCGCCCCGTCCGTCCCGCTTTTTGGCTGCAGAAAAAGATCTGCAAGCTTCTCCGTGGCGGGCGTCCTTCTTACATCCACAATGATAAATTTCAGCCCCTTCTCCTTTAGCTCCATCGCCTCTTTGGCGCTCATGTAATTAGAATAAAAGGGATTAAACGCCCATCCGAGAAAAAGATCCGAATGTTCCATATCCGGATTCCCCTGCTCTCCCGCCATAAGTTTCCACGCCATAAAAGCCGCTGTGTAGCAGGCGCTGGATTCACATCCGTAATTGGGACTCCCAAAGGCATAGGCAAGGCGCCTCAACATCTGCCTGTACCATTTTGAATATCCGGAATAAAAGGCCACACTTTCCGCACCGTATTGCGCCTTACATTCATTCAGCCTTCTTGCGATCTCCTTATATGCCTCTTCCCAGGAAACAGGCTCAAACCTCCCCTCTCCCCGTTTTCCGGCACGTCTGAGGGGTGTTGCGATCCGGTCTTTTCTGTATATATATTCTCTGTTTGCCATGCCCTTTGTACACAGCTTTCCGTCATTGACAGGATGTCCGTCCATCCCTTCAATCTTGATGACCTTTCCATCCTTCACATACGCATTGATCCCGCAATGCATGCCTGGGGAAATTTTGGCCTGACAGAAGAATTTATAGAGTATTTGGAGGCAGTGGTATTTTATAAGGTGCGCTTTGAGCACCCCTGAAAGCCCGTAATTGTCAAGAATATTAAAGCCGGCCGGCTTTCCGTCCTTTAAGACCGCCTGAAGGTAAAATCCTCTGTCCGGATTCACATACTTATAGGTTTCTCCCATAACCCGGTTATCCCCAAGTCCGATAAAATCCATATCAAGAAAATGGGTAATATTATGCAGAATATTACCGTCTGCCTCATCCCCCGCACCGGCCATATTTCTCCCGGCTGTCCGGCCCTGCACGCCTGCATTTGCCCACAGGCCGATAATCTGTGTCTGTCCGGACTGAAGGTTATTTCCCTGGCAGCAGTCCCCGGCAGCATAGATTCCGGGAACAGAAGCTTCCATTCTCGTATTCACTACAATTCCCCTGTCGATCTGTATCTCCTCCGGACGGAGTATCTCTGTGGCTGCCCTTGTTCCCATATTCAGGATCAGAAGTTCTGCCTCCAGCCTGCCTCCGTCTCCAAAACATACCGTATATCCGGTTACGTTATCTGCTTCATCCGTGTGCTCACAGGCCTCTGTAATCGCCTGGCCAAGCCGCAGCTCTATCCCCATTTTTCCAAGACGCTCCTCGATCATCTGTGAAACCTCGGGATAAGCCGCAAGGGCAAAGATATGGGACGCCATATCTGCAAGCGTCACTTTAATTCCTCTTTTATGTAAAAGCTCCGCCACCTTAATGCCGACCATAGACGCCCCGATGACCACTGCATTTTTGTAAGCTCTTTTATTTAACGTCTCCTTAAGCTTCCCTGCGTCCTTCACAGTCCTCATACAGTGAGCGCCTCTCAGGGAAGCAAAAGCGCCCGGTACAAACGCCCTCGCTCCGGTACCCACTAAAATTTTGTCATATGCCTTTTCCTTTCCGTCCGAGGTAACTACTGTTTTCTCCCCCGCCCTTATTTCATTTACACGGACCTTCGTGTGAAAATCTGCGTGAAACCGCCTTCCTATTTCTTCAAGAGTTCCAAATGGAAACATGCCTTCATAAGGGAGTCTTCCAGCCGCATAATAGGTCGTCAGCATCGGATTATACGGAGGCATGTCCGTATCACTGTACACGTCAATCTGTGCCGTGCATCCTGTCTCCCGGATAGCCGAAAGCGCATGATATCCTGCACAGCCGAAACCTGTAATCGCAAAACGCTCCATACTTTCTGTCCTGCCCCTTTCTATAGTATTTATGAGTAGGCTTTTATGGAAAAAAGGATGCCGGGGCATCCTTTTTCTGCATTAGAGTGTGCCACACTTCTAATGGCCTATCTCACATACTTTTCATACATTTTTTCCATCTGCTTTAAGCCCTGCTCCAGTGTCTGCCTTGCACAGCCTACATTAAACCGCATGAAGCCTTCCCCGCATGCGCCATAGTGGCTTCCGTCTCCTAACGCCACACCGTATTCTTTTGCAAGCATCTCTGTAATTTTACTGCTCGGAAGTCCATAGCAGCCCATGTCAAGCCACATCAGGAAAGTCCCCTCATGCTTCGTAACCTGTACCTTCTGCATCCTCTCTTTCACAAAGCTTTGGACAAATTCTACATTTGACGCCGTATAGGCCGCCGCCTCGTCCATCCATGTATCTCCATATGTATAAGCCGCCTCAATTGCATTAAAGGCCAGATCACAGGGGCCGAACATCCACCTTGACGCGAAATCCTCTACAATTCTTTTCTTCATTCCGCTGTCCGGAATAATCAGGCAGGAAGAAACCATTCCAGCCATGTTAAAGGACTTGCTGATCGCTGTATAAATAATTAATTTGTCATGGATTTCCGTAAACCTGCCCAGTGTAGTATATTTTCGCGTCAGCCCGTAATCCGCATGAACCTCATCGCTGAAAAGATACACATCATATTTCCTGCAGAGATTTACGATTTCTCCAAGCTCCTCCTCCATCCATACACGCCCTACCGGATTATGGGGATTACACATAATAACTGCTTTTGCTCCCACTTTAAGCTCATCCTCAAAACGCTCCAGATTAATAGTATAATAATTATCTTCGTGATCCATGGGACATTCAGCCAGCTCATGGCCGCTGTTTTTTATGACTGCAAAAAATGGATCATATACGGGAGTAAATACTACGACCCGCTCCCCTTCCGGTACCAGAAGCTTCAGGTTAAAATACAGTGCTGTCACAACTCCGCTTCCTATGTACATCCAGTCCGTATCTGCCTTCCATCCGTGGCGGCGTTCCCACCATCCCTGGACTGCCTTATATACGTTGTCCCATGGCTCCCCATAACCGATAATTGGATGCTCCAGGCGATTTTTCATTGCTTCCAGTATTTTGGGTTCGGAGGCGAAATCAGTGTCCGCTATCCAGAATGGGAGCAGACCGTCCTTCTGCCCAAAACTATACTGGACATTCCACTTAATACTGCTGGTTCCTCTGCGCTCAATTACCTTGTCAAAATCACACATGTCCTATGCCTCTTTTTTCCTCTTGAAGGTAATATAGCCAATCAGTATTGTAATCGCGATAGAGACTGCCTCGCCAATATCGCTGAGCGCCTCGATATTCAGCGTATGAACCAGAATATAAATACATACCGGCGGGATTGACCATGTCAGGGTTTTCTTCCACCCCGATTCCTCCACCCTGAACCAGATGAGGGCGCCAATAAGAGAAGGTATCACATAACTGAAGGCTGTCAGCACGATATCCGGGAGAAGCGGGACAAAATAACTGCCTGTAAATACAATCACTGCCAGAATAAACATATTTACAAACACAGAAATTGCCACACTAAAGGTAGACAGAACCTGTCCTCTGGGAGAGCTTGGATTTTCCCCGTACTTTTTTATGACAGAACGCGCAACCGGCACACGGATATTTTTCACATTCCCTGCAAGATATGCGATATAAGTCGGCGCTGCTCCAAGAATCGGATACCATGTCATAGGCTCTGTAATCCACATTCCCACACAAAGAGCCGTGAGGGCAAAGGTAACATTCAGGTATACCGATACCGGAACTCTGTATCCCAGCACAAAATACATAAATGCAACCGGAAGGAAAGACAAAAACAATGCTATTACTAAGGTTACGCGCCCGATTCTGTGAACCTTTTTTATATAAGTCGTATTATATTCCTCCTGTATATCTTCTTCCGTAAACTCAACTTTTGTTTTTTCCTCATTTGCCATTATTCTTTCCTCCTATCCAAGTAAGGTATCTGCCGCTGCTGCGGCAACCATTCCGCCAATCAGCGCTATTCCGAGTATCCAGTCGTTAAGCTTTTCATTGCCGCTTTTTCGTACTGCCGCCGTGACTCCCATACTGCTAAGCAGCCCAAAGATAATTCCAACTGTTTTGGGTATGCCTCCGCTTGCCGTAGACAGTGCCCAGTATCCTAAAAAGCCAAGCTCTGCCGTCATACCCAGAACAGGAATAAAGGAACGTTTCTTTTTCGATTCCTTACGTGCAAGAGTATCAAGAGGCTTCAGGGTAATTAAAAGATTTATCATATAAGGAGCGCTGCCCAAAACCATTCCAAATATTGCACATGTGAATACTGCCTCCGTAAATCTTTCTCCCCCAATTGTTGCTCCCATTGTTGTTGCAACAACGTCTGCCAGCCATAACTCATAATCTGCCGCCCCGATTACACCCGTTCTCATAAAAGTTACAGCAGGACCTACCAGTGAAATCATGGCGATTACCACTACAACTACCGAAAAGGACGGACCTATAGATGAGACTGCACTGCTTTTTGCTATGGATTTCAAATCATCCTTTGAATATAAATTATATTTTTTATTGAATTTCAGTGCATTTGTCATAAACAATACTGACTGGACAATTACAAAGCCCAATAATATAATGGCAAACGGCCATACTACTGCTGTTACGTTTTTTACTGCCTGTGTCATAATTTATCCTCCTATGTATTCTAAACATTCCTAACAGATTTACAGCACCTCGTGTAATACACGCATTACATTTTTATATGCGATTTTTTCGATTTCTTCGGAAGAAAGTCCTTCCTTTTTGAGATGCTCAAACAGTCTGTCCATAGAGGCAGGACTGGAAATCTCCAGACTGCCTTCTATCCCGTCAAAGTCCGTCCCAATGGCTGCACATTCTATTCCTCCGTACCGGATCATATGCTTCAAATGATGTGCCATCTGTTCTACCCGGCTTTCTTCATTTCCCGGTGTGTGATCCAAAAATTCCGGCCCAAAATTAACGCCTGCGATGCCGCCCTTTTCTCCAAGAATACGCAGCATATCATTTGTGAGATTCCTCGGATGGTTACATATCTCCCGGCAGTTTGAATGTGAGGCTATGAACGGCTTTCTGCTCACTTGTGCCACATCATAAAATCCGCCGTCTGATAAATGGGAAACATCAACCAGCATTCCCAGTTCATTCATGCGGACCATGTGTGGCACGGTTGAGTTCAAGATGTTTTTTTATCATATTATATAACAAGAGCAGAGTTATATGGATACCAACTCTGCTCTTAAAGCCTTTTCTACATTCTCCTGTCTATTTTCTTAACATATCAAAATATTGCTTATAGCTCCGGGAAATATATGTCATATGTTCTTTCATATAAAAGTATGCAAATTCCGCATTTCCCTCTTCTATGGCATTTAATATTTTCAAATGCTGCTCGTCTAATACATCTCTCATCTTCTTTTGGTTTGCCGGCTGTAAAATTCCTAATGGAATCTTTGATTCCTCAAGTATCATCAATTGATCCATCATCTCATTTAGCTTCTCATTTCCCAAAAGCTCTACGAGTCCGCGGTGAAATTCTTCTAATTCATAACCGCCCTCTTTCGTCTTTATAGATTTTCTCAAATGCTCAAGCTTCTCTTTTTCCACCTTTCCCGCAATTTCCCTGACTACCTCCGGCTCCAGAAAGGAACGGATCTGTGTTGCAGTCATAAAGCTTTCACAATATTCCTCTACTGCCTCTGCAAAGCCCTGATGTTCACTAATATTCTCAAAGCTAAACAGAACAACGCTCCCGCGCCCTTTGCTGGTCTCCACAAATCCCATCTCTGCAAGCAAAGCCAGCGTCTTACGTACCGTGATTCTGCTGACCCCATATTCCTCTATCAGCTCCTTCTCACTTGGAAGCAAATCCCCTTTCTTGTATACTCCGGATACAATTTTTCCCTTCAGCTCCTTTAGTACCTGCTCATACAATGGTATCTGTACACTTTTCTTTGCCATATCTTTTTGCCTCTCTGTTTTTAGATATTTGTATTTTTAACTGCTTCTTTTATCCCCAGTCAGCTGTACTTAAGTATAACAAGTTTTTAATATTCTTTTCAAGTCTGCAAAACCTTGTTTTTCCAAAAAAAGTCATATATAATTGGGTATAAAATATATCACGTTTAAAGGGGAATTAAGAATGAGTGACCATGAAGTTCTGGAAATTTATATAAGCCTTCTTCCATTTCTTGGTAAGGTTTTGGGACCCGGCTGTGAGCTGTGCGTCCATGACATCAGCAGTCCTGACAAATCTATTATTGCCATTGAAAACAGTGCAACCGGAAGACAGATAGGACATCCCATGACTGATCTGGCCAATGAAATGATGGAAAAAGGGCTCTACGCTGATACTGACAGTGTCTTAAACTATGAAGGAAGTTCGAAGGGAAGGCCCTTCCTTTCTTCCACTTATTTTATAAAAAATGAAAACCGGCTGATCGGGCTTTTATGCATTAATAAAGATATGAGCGCCGTAAATACGGCCTTTTCTTCGTTTCAGAATATGCTCTCCTCCTTCAACCTGACAGCTCCTGAAAATTCTGAATATACCGAAACTCTGGACGGACCGGTATCTGACCTGCTGCCAAACCTTGTGGCAGACGCCATCGCCCAGACCAATATCCTTCCGGAGCGTATGACATTAAAGGAACGGGTAGCACTTGTACAAAAGCTAAATGACCAGAGCATCCTTTCCATGAAGGGTGCTGTCAAAGAGATCGCTTCCCAGCTGGGAATCTCTGAACCTACTGTTTACCGGTACTTAAACCGCAAAAACGAAGAATAATTTTACGGCATGCCCTTTCCTGGACATGCCGTATATCTATTTTGGAGGGAATCTAATAATCCTTATTCTGCCTTAAGTGTTCCTCTTGCACAAGTAACCTCTATCTCTACCTTTGCGCCCATGGGAAGAGCGCCAACCTGTACACAGGAGCGTACCGGATAGGGTTCCTTCACATATTCTGCATATACAGTATTGACTGCTGCAAAGTCATTAATATCCGCCAGATAAATAGTCGTCCTCACAACGTTCTCATATGTAAGGCCTGCAGCCTCAAGAAGTGCGCCGATGTTGTCCATAGACTGTTTTGCCTGTCCTGCTGCATCCTCTGCCTCAATCTTTCCTGTCTCCGGATTAATGGGAAGCTGTCCTGAAAAAAGAACAAGACCGTCTAAACATAATCCAGGTGAATAGCATCCTATGGCCTTCGGTGCCTTTTCTGATGTAATTGGTGTCTGAAAACTCATTTTTATACCTTCCTTCCCGCAAAGTATGTATACCCTGCTTTCATATATTATGACTCTGTAATCAGAATATCACCATTCATTACCCATTGTCAATAATTTTTCTATCATTTTAATAATTTTTATTTCAATATACTTTACGTCCGGAGGCCGCTGTCATTCCCGTATAGAGCTGATAATACCTTCCCTTTTCCTCAATAAGCTGTTCATGTGTCCCACGCTCAATAATGCGCCCCTGCTCCAGCACCATGATACAGTCTGCATTTCGCACAGTTGACAGCCTGTGGGCAATGACAAATGTAGTCCTCCCCTTCATCAGCCTATCCATGCCGTCCTGCACGATCCGCTCTGTTCTTGTATCAATAGAGCTGGTAGCCTCATCAAGAATCAATACCGGCGGGTCTGCCACCGCCGCCCTTGCAATGGCAAGAAGCTGCCGCTGACCCTGGCTTAGGCTGGCGCCGTCTCCGGTCAGAATTGTATCATATCCTTCAGGAAGCCTCCTGATAAAGCCGTCCGCATTGGCAAGCCTTGCCGATGCCACAACCTCCTCATCTGTGGCAGAAAGCATCCCGAACCGGATATTTTCCCGGACCGTCCCGGTAAACAGATGGGTGTCCTGAAGTACGATTCCAAGAGATCTTCTAAGATCCGCCTTTTTTATCTTATTCACATTAATCCCGTCATACCGGATTTTTCCGTCCTGAATATCATAAAACCGGTTAATCAGATTCGTAATTGTTGTTTTCCCTGCCCCGGTAGAACCGACAAAGGCGATTTTCTGTCCCGGCTCAGCAAAAAGCTTCACGTCATGGAGCACAATCTTTTCGTCTGTATACCCGAAATCCACGCCGTCAAACACTACATCTCCCTTCACTTCCACATAATCCACACTTTTATCTGCCTGATGAATATGCTTCCACGCCCAGCGCCCGGTTCTTTCCTCACACTCCAAGAGCACGCCGTTTTCCTTTCTTACATTTACCAGTGTTACATAACCGTTATCATCTTCTGCCTTCTCATCCAGAAGCGCGAAGATACGCTCTGCCCCTGCCATAGCCATGACAATCGCATTCATCTGCATGCTCACCTGGTTAACCGGCATGCTGAAGCTCTTATTAAAGGTCAGAAAGCTTGCAAGAGAACCAAGCGTCAGCCCGCCGATTCCATTAAGCGCCAGGGTTCCTCCTACAATGGCGCAGATAACATAGCTTACATTCCCAAGCTGTGCGTTAATGGGCCCTAAAAAATTGGCAAAGGTATTGGCTCTGTCCGCGCTTTCAAAAAGCCGGTCATTCTTCTCCTTAAACTCTGCCTTACACGTTTCCTCATGGCAGAACACCTTTATAACCTTCTGCCCATTCATCATTTCTTCAATATAACCGTTCACTGCGCCCAGATTCTTCTGCTGCTCCAGGAAATATTTCCCGCTTAAGCCTGCGGACTTCTTTGAACAAAACACCATAAGCGCCACCATCACAAGAGTCACGCATGTAAGCGGGACACTTAAGATCAGCATACTGATAAAAACACTGACAATGGTAAAGCCGCTGTTTACAAGCTGGGGGATGCTCTGGCTTACCATCTGCCTTAATGTATCAATATCATTGGTATACACAGACATAATATCCCCATGGGCATGGGTGTCAAAATATTTAATGGGAAGTCTCTCCATATGGGAGAACAGATCATCCCGGAGATCTCTTAGGGTTCCCTGGGTTACATTTATCATAATCCGGTTGTGTCCATAGCTTGCAAGTATTCCCGCCGCATAAAAGCCCGCCACCCTGATAATGGCATGCATAAGCGGTGAAAAATTAGGATTATCAGTAAGAAGAAACGGCGTAATATAATCATCAATCAGGGTTTTCATAAAAAGTGTTCCCTGCACGTTGCATAAAACCCCGATAAATATGAGAACAATGACTGCCCCATAATGAAGGCCATATCTTCGGAATACATACTTCATCAGACGCACAAACAACCTGCCGGGGTTTTTGACCCCTGGCTTTACTCCTCTTGGCACACGGTTCATTGGTCCTGCCATCTTTTACTCACCTGCCCTTTCATCAAAATCACCGCCGCCCTTTGTCTGGGACTCATAAACCTCCCGGTAGATTTCATTATTCAGGAGAAGCTCCTCGTGGGTTCCGAACCCATCGACTTTCCCCTCCTCCATGACAATAATTCTGTCAGCATCCTGCACGCTTCCTATACGCTGGGCAATAATAAGCTTTGTGGTATCCGGGATTTCCTCTTTTAATGCTTTCCGTATCCTTGCATCTGTCGCCGTATCCACCGCGCTTGTACTGTCATCCAATATGAGGATCTTCGGTTTCTTAAGAAGAGCCCTGGCGATACACAGGCGCTGCTTCTGACCACCGGACACATTGCTTCCGCCCTGCTCGATATGCGTCTGATATCCATCCGGAAACCGTTCAATAAACTCATCCGCACAGGCAAGCCGGCAGGCCGCCCTTAACTCCTCCCCGGAGGCTCCAGGGTTTCCCCATCTTAAATTATCTGAAATAGTTCCCGAAAACAGTACATTATTCTGAAGCACTACGGATACCTGCTCCCTAAGCGTTTCCATATCATATTCCTTTACATTGCGGCCTCCGACTCTCACCTCGCCGCCTGTCACGTCATAAAGCCTGCTGATAAGACTTACAAGGCTGCTCTTAGCGCTTCCGGTACCGCCGATAATCCCGATAGTCTCTCCGGACCGGATAGATAAGGTTACATCCTTAAGCACTGGATCGCTGCTCTCCTTCTTATAAGAAAAATACACCTTATCAAACTCAATACTGCCGTCCGCAACCTCCATAACCGGATTCTCCGGATTCGTAAGAGCGCTGGTTTCATTTAACACCTCCGCAATCCGCCTGGCACTTGCCATACTCATAGAAATCATGACAAAAACCATGGACAGCATCATCAGGCTCATAAGAATATTCATACAGTATGTAAGAAGGCTCATAAGCTCCCCGGTAGTCAGGGAATCTGACACGATCATCTTCGCCCCAATCCAGCTTATCAGAAGGATGCAGGAATATACCGTAAACATCATAAGAGGCCCGTTATATACCAGGTTTTTTTCCGCTTTAAAAAAGATACGGTAAATATTTTCACTCGCTCTTTTAAACTTATCCGTCTCCTGCTCTTCCCTCACATATGCCTTCACTACACGGATAGCGGATACGTTTTCCTGGACAGATGCATTCATTTCATCATATTTCGGAAATGCCTGCTGGAAATACTTTGTGGCGCGCCTCATAATCGAAAACAGCAGGATTCCCAGAATCACCACTGCAGCCAGATAAATACTGGAGAGCCTTGCGTTAATCGTAAATGCCATTATCATAGCACAGATAAGGCTCGCAGGAGCCCTCGTAAACATTCTTAATGTCATCTGGTACGCATTCTGTATATTGGTTACATCCGTAGTCAGACGGGTAACCAGTCCCGCTGTGCTATATTTGTCAATATTAGAAAAAGAAAAGGTCTGGATACGGTTAAACATGGCCTCCCTTAGATTTCTGGCAAATCCAGCCGATGCCTTTGCGCCGAACCGCCCGCCGCCGATTCCCGCGAAAAGCCCGATAAGCGCCGCCGCCGTCATCAGTGCCCCTACGCGGTAAATATGCCCGAGATCCCCTGCATTTACTCCTTTGTCAATGATAGAAGCCATCAGATAGGGAATCACCATCTCCATCAGAACCTCGATAATCATAAAAAGCGGCGTTGCCAAAGACGCCTTCTTATATTCCTTTACTTCCTTTAATAATGTCCGAAGCATCAAATCCCTCCCTTAAGGTTTATTTTGTGAAAAAGCCCTTGCTATCTAGTTTTCAATACTATATAATAGCTATATTGAGGTGATAATTATGGTAATTGATACAAAGGATATGCTGGGGAGCATCCTGTCAAGCATTGCACGGATAGACTATATCAAGCCGGAGGACATTCCGAATATTGATCTGTATATGGATCAGGTTACAACCTTTATGGACGAGCAGTTAGCCACCACAAAGCGGTATGATGAGGATAAGGTTCTTACAAAGACTATGATAAATAATTATGCAAAGAATAATCTTCTGCCTCCCCCGGTAAAAAAGAAGTATTCCAAGGAGCATGTCCTTGTCATGATATTCATTTATTATTTCAAGAACATTCTTTCCATTAAGGACATTGAAACACTGCTTGCGCCCATCACGGAAAAGTATTTCCATAACGGCAGGGATTTTGATATTACATCTATTTATAAGGAGGTCTGTGAGCTTGAAAAATCCCGCATTGACGCCCTGCAAAAGGATGTGGCAAAGGCCTATCACCAGGCTATGGATTCCTTTTGCGCTGCAGGGGCTGATGAGGAAGACCGGGATTACTTAAAGCTTTTTTCCTTTATCGCTTCCTTAAGCTTTGATGTCTATGTAAAAAAGCTTTTGATAGAAAAGCTCATCAATGAGCTTCCCGAACCGTCACATGACAAGAAAAAAAAATAGGTTACCAGAGCACCCGCAGGGCGTAAACAATAACAAAAATAGGGCATCGGCCCTATTTTTTATTGATTCTCTCAAACACCATATCATATCCGTCATTACCGTAATTAAGGGAACGGTTCACTCTGCTTATGGTTGCCGTAGAAGCTCCGGTCTTCTCCGCAATCTCAAGATAGGTCTTTCGCTCCCGCAGCATCTTTGCCACTTCAAATCTCTGGGATAGGGATAAGAGCTCATTTATCGTACAGATATCCTCAAAAAATGTATAACATTCCTCCTTATCCCTTAGACTAAGTACAGCGTCGAACAGATAGTCTACCGCCTCTGTTCTGATTTTCTTACTCATAGCATGATACTCCTTTATGCCAGTATTTCCTTACTGCTATATTTTAACACAGTAAATTCATAAAGTCTATCACTTTTTTGTCCGTTTCAAAGAAGCCTTAAGCTTTTCCAAAGAAGTATTTGCGATAAGCTCCTCCGGGAAATCCGCTTTCTCTATAAGTCCTTCTACACAGCTGTAGTCCGCAATTGTCGCATCTACATGGGAGTCTGTATTTAATACAACCTCTGCCCCGTATTGTTTACAGAAAGACAGCATTTCTAATATATTTTCTCTTGCATTTTCCCTGAATCCTCCTGGTCTTAAGGAAGAATTATTTACCTCTAAAAGGGTATCTGCCTCTTTTGCCTTTTTTACAAGCATCTCGTAATCCACAGGATATCTTCCGTCATCAGGATGTCCGATAATATCAATGTATGGATTCTCCATTGCCCGCAGGTATGCCCCGGTAATCTTGTCTTTCTCCGGCTCGCCTTTATAGCATGGCCTGTGAATACTTGCAATTGTGATATCCAGGCTCCGAAGCACAGATTCCGGAAGGTCCACCTCTCCGGTTTCATTTCGTATATTCAGCTCCGCCCCAAGAAGAAGCTCTATCCCCCATCTCGTTCTCGGAACTACCTGAAGATTCTGGAAATAAAAAATATTCGTGCTCCCCGGCATATCCGGCGCATGGTCCGTAATTGCAAGGCCTTTCAGTCCCTTTTCTTCTGCCGCCAGAGCCATCTCCTTCATGGTACTGTAGGCATGGCCGCTCACCAGCGTGTGGGTATGTGTATCGATTTCTATTTTCATCATAAAGCTTTTCCTCCCTTGCACCAAATATTATATCGCATAAATTTTCAATTTTCTACAAAAACTAAAACGAAATATCAAATAAACTTAAACCAGGAGGTTTTTATATGAACACAGGTAAAAAAAATACAGAGAAGACAAATGAAGAAATTATAGATTCCTATGATTATCTGTCAAACGCTGCTTCCACCCAGGACATGACCGGGCTTATTCCGTCTGAACCGGTGTCTAAAGAAGAGCTTGAGGCCTACGAGGAGCTTTATCATTTTCTTCCTCCAAACAGTGAAGCACGAAATATCGACTGATATTTAAGGGGTTATCATTCACGCCCCCCTTTTTATGGCATATATTAATGAAAAACCGGAGTTTTTATTATGCCTACAACTTTAATGCCTATTACCGGAGTGGTACAAAACGTATCTTCCTTTGGAGAGAACTGCTGCGAGCAGCAGGTGACCATCCGCAGCGACAGCGGTATCAGCCACTTTATTATAAGCGCGGACACTTATGTGATTGGGGAGGTACGTCTGCGCCCCGGTATGAATGTCACAGCCTTTTATGACGCCTCCCTGCCGATTCCTCTTATCTTTCCGCCCAGGTATCAGGCGGTTATTATTGGAAGAAGAAATCCTTCTGAAAATATTTTCGCAGGATTTTTTGATGAAACACTGACTGCAGAGGACAATGCGCTGACTTTGAATATTGCACGTTCCACCGAGGTTGTTACCTCTAACGGCCAGCTTTTTAGATGCCGCCCGGAAAACCAGATGCTGATTGTCTACTACAGCGCCACAACACGCAGTATCCCTCCCCAGACAACCCCGCGGAAGATTATCGTTATGTGTTAGGGTTTATGATTGACATTTGATATCTTTCCTTATATCATGTAGTAGGGATTTTTATTTAACATTTGAGAGGAAACGAATATGAAAAAAATACTTATGATTGCCACAGGCGGCACAATTGCTTCCGTAGGAAGCGAGCATGGCCTTACTCCGGCCATGACAGGGGAGGAACTGGCTTCCAACGTACCCGGTATTCAGGACAAATGTGAGCTTACTGTCCTGCAGCTTATGAACATCGACAGTACTAATATGCGCCCGCGGGGCTGGCTTAAAATCCGTGATGCCATTATGGATCATTATGAGCTTTACGATGGATTCGTTATTTTACACGGAACGGATACACTGGCATACACGGCAGCCGCGCTCTCCTATCTGATACAAGACAACCAAAAGCCCATTGTCCTTACCGGCTCCCAGAAGCCCATGGGAAATCCTTACACAGACGCCAGGATTAACATTTACCAGAGTATTCTGTACGCACTGGATGACCAGTCCTGCCAGGTATCCATTGTCTTCAACGGAAAGGCTGTTGCCGGAACCCGGGCGAGAAAGCAGCGCACCAGAAGCTTTGACGCATTTGAAAGCATGAATTTCCCGCTTCTTGCAGTCATCCATGACGACCGCATCATCCGTCATTACACCGGAAGCCT
Organism: uncultured Lachnospiraceae bacterium; assembly: GCA_949502235.1. Lineage (GTDB taxonomy): Bacteria > Bacillota > Clostridia > Lachnospirales > Lachnospiraceae > CAPEBR01. The sequence goes on from CATBDC010000014.1 coordinate 26,451, forward strand.
TCCGGGAGAGGATGAGCTTAATACCTACAGCCGGCTTGGTGACCGGGTCTTTGTTCTTAAGCTGACCCCGGAGGTAAAACCGGACATCTTCGAGCTTTTGAGCGGCAGCTATGATGCTATTATTCTGGAAACCTTCGGAATCGGAGGAATTCCGGAATATGAGGATGCTTCCTTCGAAAAAGCTATCTTCGGATGGGTAGACGCAGGAAAAACCCTCGCCGTAACCACACAGGTGCCGGAGGAAGGCTGTGACTTAGAAGTGTATAAGGTGGGGAAAAAATACAGTGAGCATCCCCTTATCCTGCAGGCAGGAGATATGACAACCGAATCCATAGTTGCCAAGCTCATGTGGATACTGGGCCAGACTGACAAACCCGATGAAATCCGGAAGCTGTTTTATAAGACTATAAATCATGACCGGAGTATAGGAATTTAAATATGGGGACGGGGAAAAATTCATTTTTCCCCGTCCCAGATTCGTTTTACCCTGTCCCTTTTCTCATTTATTTCTGCACAATATTTATAATCTTTTTCGGGACATAAATCTCTTTCACGACAGTCCCTGTAATCTTGTCGGCAATCGCTTTTCTTCCTGCCGCAACTGCATCTTCCTTAGAAATATCAACAGGAATGGATATGACAGCCTTCGTCTTTCCATTAAGCTGTACCGGAACTTCTATCTCGTCATCCTTCATGGCCTCTTCATCATAAACCGGCCAGCCGGCTCTAAAGACGCTTCCCTCATGGCCTAACTGCTCCCATGCTTCCTCTGCGATATGGGGCGCAAAGGGAGAAAGAAGCACTGCCATGGCAGATAATGTGTCTATATCAATTCCGCCCGCATCCTTAGCAAGCTCTATGAGCCTGTTATTGTGCTCCATGAATCCGGAAATTGCCGTGTTCAGGCTGAAGCTCTCCAGACGGGTTGTGATGTCCTTAATCAGCCTGTGACGCTCCTTAATCATCTCTTTTGTTGCAGTCACATTCGCATCCTTGCTGTCCATCACAAGATTCCAATATCTCTTGAGGAAACGATTTACGCCATCGATTCCCCTGTCATCCCACTCAGCGTCTAACTCCGGCGGGCCTACAAACAGCTCATACATTCTTAAGGAGTCGCACCCATAATCTCTTACCAGGTCGTCAGGAGATACAACGTTTCCCTTGGACTTGCTCATCTTGATTCCATTTTTCCCGGTAATCATTCCCTGGTTAAACAGCTTGTGGAACGGCTCGTCAAAATCTACAACGCCGATATCACACAAAAACTTTGTATAAAATCTTGAGTACAGAAGATGAAGCACCGCATGCTCCACGCCGCCGATATACATATCTACCGGAAGCATCTCATCTGCCTTTTCCCTTGAAACAAGCTCCTTATCATTATGGTTGTCCACATAACGAAGGAAATACCAGGAGGAGCCCGCCCACTGGGGCATTGTGTTTGTCTCACGCTTTGCGGGTTTCCCGCATACCGGACACGTACAGTTTACCCATTCGTCAATAGCGGCAAGGGGCGATTCCCCGGTTCCCGTAGGCTCATAGGATTCTACCTCCGGAAGGCGCAGAGGCAGCTCTTCCTCCGGCACCGGCACACAGCCGCAGTCCGGGCAGTGCACAATGGGAATCGGCTCTCCCCAGTAACGCTGGCGGGAGAATACCCAGTCGCGGAGCTTATAATTAACAGTCGCGCGTCCCAGTCCTCTCTCCTCAATAATATGGGGAGCCTCTTTTTTAAGAACCGCAGATTCCATACCGTTCCACTCACCGGAATTAATCATCGTTCCGCTGGCTTCCGTGTAGGCCTCTGTCATATTTTCAATCTCTTTTCCGTCCTTAGCGATAACCTGCACAATCGGAATACCGAATTTTTTCGCAAACTCAAAGTCACGGTCATCATGAGCAGGCACGCACATGATGGCGCCTGTACCATAGTCTGCAAGCACATAATCAGAAAGCCAGATCGGCGTCTTTTCTCCATTCAAAGGATTCACCGCATAGCTTCCCGTAAATACGCCGGTCTTTTCCTTATCCTGCATACGGTCAACATTTGACTTCATGGACGCATCATAAATATACTTCTCTACTGCCTCTCTTGTCTCGTCAGTAGCAAGAGATGCTGCCAGCTCATGCTCCGGCGCAAGCACCATGAAGGTAGCTCCGTATAAGGTATCCGGCCTTGTGGTATAGACAGTAATCTTTTCTTCTCTTCCGTCTACAGGGAAATCTACCTCTGCGCCGTAGGATTTGCCGATCCAGTCTGTCTGCATCTTCTTAACCTTCTCCGGCCAGTCAAGCTTGTCAAGATCATTTAAAAGACGCTCTGCATAGGCAGTAATCTTAAGCATCCACTGGCGCAGGTTCTTCTTCGTCACCTCCGCGCCGCAGCGCTCGCACTTCCCGTTTACAACCTCCTCGTTTGCAAGGCCTGTCTTACAGGACGGACACCAGTTGATGGGAAATTCCTTCTCATAGGCAAGTCCTTCCTTAAACATCTTTACAAAGATCCACTGAGTCCATTTATAAAAGTCCGGATCTGTTGTATTCACCTCTCTGTCCCAGTCGTAGAGAGCCGCAATTTCATTAATCTGCTTCTTGATATTCTTCACGTTCTCCGCAGTGGAGATAGCCGGGTGTACTCCCATCTTAATAGCATAATTCTCTGCCGGAAGGCCGAAGGCATCCCATCCCATGGGGTGTACAATATAATAGCCCTGCTGGAGCTTGTACCTGCTCCATACATCAGAAATAACATAGCCTCTCCAGTGCCCTACGTGAAGGCCGTTTCCTGACGGGTAGGGAAACATGTCCAGACAGTAATATTTCTGCTTTTTCTTTCCATTCTCATCGGTTTCCGGATTCACGGGCTGCTCTGCCCATCTTTCCCTCCATTTTTTCTCAATCGCTTTATGATTATAAGGGATCTTCGACATTTTCATTACTCCTTATCTACGTTTCTTTATATCTTCATAATTATAAGAAGAATGTTAATATAAGTCAAGCAATTTTAGAAATCTGTAAGGATTATCACTAAGTTTAAATTATGGTTGTTCCAGTCCTGTCTTTCGTGTATAATAGAGATAAGTAAACGGTACTGAGAAGGATCAGTATAATATGATACATAAAGGAGAGTTCGCCAATGGTAAATTTATTAACAGGCCCGAAAGGGAGCGGCAAGACACAGCAGATGATTGAGCTGGCTAACAAAAAAGCGAAGGAATGTAACGGAAATGTTGTATTTATCAAGAAGACTCACAGAGATACAGCAAGTGTAACATTTGACATCCGTACAATCTGTATGGATGACTACACCTCTATAACGAATATTGATGAATATATCGGATTTTTATATGGTATGTATAGTTCCAACCATGATATTGAATGTGTATTTATTGATGGTATTCTGAAGCACGCAGACGTTTCCCTTGAGAATATGCCTGAATTTATTGACAGGCTGAATAAAATATCCAGAGAATGCGGCATTGAATTCTATGTAAGCATCAGCGGAACAAAGGATGATCTGAAGGAAGTATCTCCTGAAGGCGTCAGCTACATAAACTAAACTATGAATTGGGGACGGGTAGAATGAGAAAGTACCTGTCCCCAATCTGTTTCTTAAATATTCTGTTTAATATGAATGGAAAGCTCTGTCAGATACTGCTTCTTCGGAACGATTCCCAGTCCAATGTAATCATAGAGAATCTGAAGAGGAAGCGCCCCCTGTTTCTCCGGCTGCTGCCCGATTGTGGCCACAATAATCCCTCTGTCCATCAGGCTCTTCTGCTTCTGGATGATATCATTTGTAATAATCTTGATCCTTTTATCTTTATCAAGCTCGGATATCTTCTCACAGATGCTGTAATCTCCGGGATTGACTACATACAATGCATCCAAATCGGGATGATTTCTTACAACCTCCAGGATATTTTCATAGTCCCCCTTTTGGAATACAAAATCAAAATTTCGGTTCACGATCTGAATATCCGGATATTCCTTGTCAAGCTCCCCAAGGAAGCCTTCCAGCCTCTGACGGAATGACGGGGATATCTGGTCAAAGTTTGTGGATACGGCAATCTTTCCCTTTTCTCTTGTGGCAAGGGCTACCAGTCCTGCCGCCACACGGCCTGACGCATAATAATCACAGCCCACATAGGAAAGGCGGGAGCTCTCTTTCATGTCAAGATTGAAGAAAACCATGGGAACGTTTTTTTCGTCCATCCGCTTTACAAATGCTTCAATGGAATTCATCTTAAGGGGAAGCAGCGCAATTCCATCCATCTCGTCTGCCTCTGCCTGGGCAAGCAGGGGTGCGATAAACTGATCCGACAGCTGCTTTATGAGATAAAATTTTACCGTGACGCCGTAGGTTTTCAGTTCCTCTGCCTTTTTTCTGGCCGCCCGGTACACGTCAGAAAAAAACAGATCCACCGGAGTATCGCATACAATAAAGCCAAGCCTTATTTTTTTCTTTCTGGCTGCCAGCATCTGCCCCGCCATATTAGGCTCATAGCCCAGACGGTCAGCAATTTCCTTCACCTTTTGGTATGTATCCGCGTTTACCCCCGGACGGTTGTTTAACACTCTGTCCACGGTTCCTCTTGAAACCCCGGCTATCTCTGCTATCTTTTTGATCGTTACCATTTCTGATTCCTCGCCCGCATAATCAATTTATATCCTATTATAACACGTATCCGGACAATCTTAACCTTAAATCGAAAAAATCTTCTCATTTTCAAGGGAACCGTATTTCTCTTTCAGATAATCCAGGTTTAAAAGAGCCATCCCATTTACAAAGCCATTACAGGTATCATTATCATCTCCCTTATTTTTTGATGCCGCTCCGGAAAACTCACTGTACTTTGTGTCTGCCAGCCACAGAGACGTCATATAGCCCTCACACTGGACTCCCTCCATTGCATAGCCGTACATGTCCTCTGAGGACGACAGGCCCTGCTGCATCCCTCTGGTGACGGCTTTTGCAAGCTTCGCAAGCCTGCTATCGCCGCAATATCCGGCGATCCTTAAAAGCTCGGGCACTACCTCCTGAAAGGAGCAGTCCACGTAGCTTCCTGCCGGAATTACATCACAGCCTGCCCATCCTGTCGTCTTAAAGCCATGTCTTCCAAGCAGGGTCTTTCTGTCAAAAGGAATATCCCACAGATAGACCCAGCTTGCCAGAATTCTGGCAGTGTCACGGGCATCCTGAAGATATTTTTCCTCCTTGCCCTGTTCATAAAGTAAAAGCATACTGCGCATAACAAACATTGCTGCAGCCGCGTCTATCTTTACTGATTTTTTGTGGGAGGTATCATTGATGCCCCCTATATATACGCCGTTCTTAATATAATTCTCCCGAATGAATTCTGCCGCCTTCTTTGCAGATACAAGATATTTCTCCTGTTTTGTGTACTGATATACCTCCACCAGCAAGGGGATTGGAAATATAGCGCCTGACCCCTGCTCCATTTCAGAGCTTCCGAACCACTGGGACGGACTCTTTAGTGGCTCACCGTCCATCGCATACCCCCTGTTCCACGAGCCGTTAGTATTCTGTACCAAGAGCAGCCTGTCGCAGAAATCTACGACAGCAGAAAGCCATTCCTCATGGACACAGCCCTTTTCCTTTTCCAGTAAATAGGACTTCATGAGATAATACATGGTGTCAGTCATGGATCTGCAGTAATTTCCTTCTGTTTTTTTAAGCTCCCCGGCTATCTTCATTAAGGAGTCTGTAATCTGGCTCCCCAGATATTTCTCAAGCTCCTGTCTGTCACTGGAATACTGGAAGGGGAGCAGAATTCCCGTCCACCAGTACACCGTTTTTTCCTTATCCACGTGATAGATCCCATTGGGAAATCCAGATTCTTCTATACAGCTATTTACAAAATAATCCAGTGTCTTTAAGGCCCTCTTTCTGTACTCCCCTGCCATACCCGGCCGGGCTTCTTCCTCCTCCCAGGCCGCAGAGAGCATGTCATATGCCAGCAGGGTCTGTGCGCCGCAGAATCCGTATTCGAGAATGTTCTGCTTTCCATATCTCTGCCGGGGCGAAAAATGCACGAAATATCCGGCTGGGTTTCCCTTCTTTTCCGGAAATTCCCTAAAGCTTTCATGAATCATCCTTCTCCGGTACTGTCTTGCCTTTTCTAAGGAAAAATGAAGCTTCACATCTGCGTCCAGCATCCTGTCCATCTGAAAAGCAGTGGTACTCCAGGATGCTTCCGTAAGGCTTCGGGCTTCCCCTCCATACAGCAGGTAGGACATCTCAAAGACGCTTCCTTCCTTAATCTCCCTGTATGCCGACCATCCTGACCCGTCAACATTCAGGCAGAAGGAATTTCTCTCATAAAAAGGATAATCACAGCGCAGGATATATTCTCCTGCATGGCACTTAGACGGTGATATTCCAAGGGAGCCAATATCCGTATCATGCAGAAAATGCCTTGCGTTTATCTGTTCCCGGGTAATTGTCTGATCCCTCCGGGGCTTAACCGCCCTGATGAGGGACAAAAAACAACCGCTTTTTTGCGCATAGGATGTCATCGACAGGGACGGATTCCTGTCATCCTTATAATCCTGTACATAGGTGCCGAGATAATCCTCTATGCCGTCCCCGTCTGTATCATTTTTATTATAAAAGGCGCCTGGTATAAGAAACTGATAGTCCTTGAAAGACTTTTCCTGTTCTCCCCTGCATCGAAACTCCGTGGTCAGCCTTATTCCCGTCACCTTTTTGAAACGGATGCACTCTGCCTTTCTTTCTAAAGTACAATAATTACCTTCTATCCTCCACACATCTGTGATTCTGTAGCGGTTTCCATAAAGATCTTCCGCCTCTGCCCTGCCGTAATATTCCTTCCCGGAGCCTTCACACTCCTCATAACGAAGCTTTTTCCCTGCCCCTTTTCTATCTGTCAGGACAGCCGGATAGTCTAAAAGTACACGTAATCTAAAGGAAGGGTCCTTCCCGGGAGCTTCCACCAGAAACTCCAAAGAATATTTTTCGTACTGCTTTATCCTGCGGATGCTTATGCCCATAATCTTATCTCTCCTCGTTGTTATAGCATTATAATGCCTCATTGTCCGGATCATAAATCAGATACTCAAATTCTGCCGGCTGACGCTGCCCGGATGTATCCTGGCAGCACAGCACAAGAAACGTCCCCGTAAATCTTAAGCCATGCTTTGCTTCTTCATAATAATCATCTGAAAGCTGTGAGGCGTCCAGTTCCTGTCCCACCGGCAGAAAGCTTTCCCCATCGCCGGACCAGTAAAACCGCGCCCTGCTGTTTTTCACAAGAAGCCTAAGCCACAGGCTCTTAGGCGGGCATGGCAGCTCATATACCTTTCCGGCATTTTCAATCTCCCCGTGATCGCAGACCTGTAAGGAGAGTATCCGTCCCTTCTCTTCCTCCCATGTGACGCTTAGATAAAAATAATTTGTAGTATCATAATACAGGGCCATACCTGCCGACTGCTGATAATTCCCGGGCCTGAAATCCACCTTTGTCTCTGCCAGGAAGTTAAAATGCTCCCGCCGTATTCCTATCAGGCTCTGGGTATGCAGAGACTCCATAGATTCCTTTCCATATAGAATCACGGACTTCCTGTCCTCATTAAAATCCAGATAGTTCCTGTCCAGGGGAACGCGCAGATTCTGAAATTTATCCGGAAGTCTGCCCGGGAACACATATCTGACCTCTCTTTTTCCTGCAGGAGATTCACCCAACACCGGAGCCTGGACCTCCTCCTGGGGAAGCCCCGATGGGCTGTCAACCACAAACCATCCGTCCTCTGTCATTTTAAGCTTCTGGATAGCGGTTTCTCTTCCCAGCATACACCTTTCGTTATTGCCGTTGGGACGCCCGCACAGATGAACAAGATACCATTGTCCCTTCTGGGTCATTACCAGGCTTCCGTGCCCGCATTTCTGCAGCTTAAGCTCCGGATGTCCATATGCGGTAAGGAGCGGATTATACGGTGACACCTCATAAGGCCCTTCGATTTTTTTCGACCGGGCCACCGTCACCGCATGTTTGTAGAAGGTTCCGCCTTCCGCGCAGAAAAGATAATATTTCCCGTCTATTTTATACAGATGAGGCCCTTCCGTAAAACCAATGCTGCTTCCTTTAAATATTTGTATGGGCGTTCCCTTCATACACTTGTTTTCTGCGTCATATTCCTGCAGGGCGATCCCGTTAAAGGAATGTTCCTTCTCCCTGTGATCCCAGAGCTGGTTCAATATGTATTTTTTCCCATCATCATCATGGAACATAGAAGGGTCAAAGCCGCTGCTGTTAAGAAAAACCGGATCAGACCAGGGACCGTAAATACTTTTACTTACTGTCAGAAAATTATCAACATCCTTGTGATAATTCCGGTAGGATTTCATATTGGAATATACAAGATAAAACATTCCCGAATCGTAGGTCAGGCAGGGGGCCCACACGCCCCCTGAATCAGGAACCCCTGTCATGTCTATCAGACGCTTTTCATTTAACGGCCGTCCTACAAATTCCCAGTGCACCAAATCTCTGCTGTGATAAATTTCAACTCCGGGATACCACTGGAAGGTTGAAGTTGCTATATAATAATCCTCGCCTGCCCTCACAATACATGGATCCGGGTGAAATCCAGGCAGAATCGGATTTTTAATCATTTCTGTCATTATCGTGTCTCCTTTATGCTGATATAATCTGACGGATGATTTTATGAAAATCCATTGTCCCGTATGTCTGTGACAAATAATCCAGATTCAGCAGCGCCTGGCCGTTTACCAGACCGTTACAGGTGTCATTATCATCCCCCTTATTCTTTGCGGCAGCGCCGGAAAAGCCTTTATACTCTGTGTCCGCCAGCCACAGGGATGTCATGTAGCCTTCACACTGGACGCCCGGCATGGCATAGCCATACATATTCTGGGGCATAGACAGCCCGTGCTGCATCCCTCTTGTCACAATCCTGGCCAGAACTGCCAGCTCCTCGTCCTGGCAGTATTCAGCTATGCGAAGCAGTTCCGGAACAAATTCAACAAACTCACAATCCACATAGCTGCCTGCCGGAATCACATCACAGCAGGCCCAACCTGTGGTTCGAAATCCATATTTTCCCAAAAGTGTATTTCCGTCAAAAGGAATGTTCCATAAATAGGTCCAGCTTCCCAAAATGTGCGCGGCATCTCTCGCACCTAAAAGAAGCCTTTCCTCCTTTGTCTGCTCGTAGACCATGAGCATGGTGCGCATAGCAAACATGACGCCTACGGCGTCAATCTTTACTGATTTTCTGTGGGTTGTATCATTCAGGCCGCCGATATATCCCACATCCCTGACATAATTTCTATATACGAAATCTGCCGCTTTTCTGGAAGCCTCCAGATATTTTTCTTCTTTTGTATATTTGTATAATTCAGTCAAAAGCTGTGCCGGAAAGATTGCTCCCGAGCCCTGCTCCTTCTCCGATGCCCCGAACCACTGGGGCGGATTTTTAAGCGGCTTCCCGTCCATGGTATAGCCTCTGTTCCATGAGCCGTTTTCATTCTGAATCAGCAGGAGCTTATCGGCAAATTTAATGACAGCATCAAGCCATGTGGGATGCTCATGGCCGTTTTCCTTCTCAAAAAGCCAGCACTTCATGAGATAATACATGGCGTCCACCATGGATCTGCAGTAATTGCCCTTAATTCCCCTAAGCCCGTCTGCAATCTCCATGAGGGAGCTTACAACCTGGTTCCCCAGATAGCCCTCCAGCTCATTCCTGTCATCCGAATACTGAAACGGGAATAAAATCCCGGTCCACCAGTACACATATTCTTCCTTATCTACATTATAGATTCCGTTAGGAAGCCCCGATTCCTCGATGCAGTTTTCTACAAAGTAATCTACTGTTTTTAATGCTCTTTCCCTGTACCCGGCCTGACCGTTTTCCTTTGCCGCGGTAAGCATATCCAGGCTTAAAAGTGTCTGTGCCCCGCAGAAGCCGTATTCCAGCAGATTCTGCTCCCCATAACGGCTGCGGGGAGAAAAATGGATAAAATATCCCGCAGGCTTTCCTTTTTTATCCGGAAACTCCCGAAAGCTGTTATGAACCATTTCCCGGCGGCAGCCGCGGGCCTCCTCAAGGGTAAAGGGCAGTTCCACCTCTGCATCCAGAATACGGTTCATCTGGAAACAGGTCGTTTTCCAGGACGCCTCCGTAAGATTCTCCGCTTCCTCTGTCAGGATTAGATAGGTCATATGAAAAGCCGTGTTTTTCTCTACCTCCCTGTACGCAGACCACTCCGAGCCGTCCACATTCAGGCAGAAGGAGTTTCTTTCATAGAAAGGATAGTCGCACCTCAGTACAACCTCCTGTACGGAGCACATGGAGGGCGCCGTCCCAAGAGAGCCAATATCCGTTTTGTGTATAAAGTGGCGTTTCTTTATCTGTTCACGGGTGATTGTCTCATCCTTCTCTGGCAGATCTCCTCTTAAGAGGGATACAAAGCTTTTCCCTTTAAACCCGTATGCCGTAACAGACAGGGAAGGATTCCTGTCGTCCTTGTAATCCTGGCTGTAGGTTCCCAGATAATCGTCTATGCCGTCTTCATCAGTGTCATTCTTGTTATAAAGTGCGCCTGGAATAATGAATCCATAATCATCAAAGGATTCTGCCCCGGCATCCCTGCAGCGAAATTCAGAGGTGAGACGTATGCCTGTTTCCTTGACACATTCTGTACAGCACACTTCCCTTTTAAGCTCATAAAAGCCTTCCTCCTTGTCCCACTGATCTGTGATTCTGTAGGTATTTCCATAGAGATCCTCTGTCTCTATCCATGCCCGGTACCCTTTTTCTGTCCTTTCACAGCCGTCATACCGCAGCCGCTTTTCTGCTCCTTCTATATCCTGCATGACAACAGGAAAATCCAGAAAGATATCCAGTTTATCCGTCCCCCTCCCGTCAAATCCTTTTATCCGCACAGAATATTTCTCATATTGTTTCACAAATTCAAGCTCTGTAACCATAGTTACCCCCTTTTCTTTATATGAAGCCTCCGGTTATTTCTCAATGTATCAAGATAAACTGCCAGAAGAATCAGAAGTCCTTTCACAATAATCTGCCAGTAGGATGTGACATGAAGCATATTCAGTCCATTATTCATGAACCCTATGATCATGACGCCTATCATAACGCCTCCTGCTGTTCCGATTCCTCCGTTAAAGCTGACCCCTCCAAGCACTGCCGCTGCAATTGCATTACACTCATATCCCGCACCTGAACCCGGAGACGCAGAATATACCCTGGAGGACAGCATAATTCCCGCCATCGCGCTCATAATCCCTGTAAAAATATAGACACAGGTGGTTATTTTCTTTACCTTTATGCCTGCGTATACAGCTGCATCTCTATTTCCACCTATGGCATACATTCCTCTTCCGAATCTTGTTTTATTGAGTAAAGTGCAGGTGAAAATAAGACAGACAAGAATCACGATTCCTAAAATTGGAATGGGTCCAGCATAGCCCGTGCCAATAGCGCTGAATTTTTCATCATAGCACATAATAGATTTTCCGTTTGTCATCAGGTAGGATGCTCCCCGGAAGCACTGCTGTGTAGCCAGTGTAATAATAAAGCTTGGAATGGTTGTAAAGGTGGCAAGCAGCCCGTTAAGGGCTCCGCAGCATGCCCCGAAAGCCAGTGTGATCATGACTGCAGCCTCTGTAGGAATCCCCGCTTCAATCATGGAAACACACACGCAGCCGCTTAAAGCAAGTACGCTTCCTACTGACAAATCAATACACCCAATAATTAGTACCATGCCCATTCCGAAGGCAAGCACCGCATCCACGCTGATCTGTCTCATCACAGACAGTAAATTGTCTGTCGTCAAAAACGTATCTGTAAAAACAGACAGCGCCAGTACAATTAGAAACAAGGCAGCCAGTATCATAAAGTTACGCTTCAAAAATTTCTGCAGACTTTTTATAATACTGCTATTGTCTGTAAGTTTCATGTTCATATCCTCCTGTTGCATAATGCATAATCTGTTCCTGCGTAACCTCTTCCTTATCCGGTTCAAAGAATTTTACCAGGCGTCCCTCGCACATGACGCCAATTCTGGAGCTCATATTCATAACCTCCGGCAGCTCCGATGAAATCAGAATAACCGCCACTCCTTTTTCAGCAATTTTACAGATTAAATGATAGATATCTGATTTTGCTCCCACATCAACACCCCTGGTAGGTTCGTCCAGTATCAGGATTCTCGGAGCCGATGCCAGCCATTTTGAAATGACCACCTTCTGCTGGTTTCCTCCGCTAAGCTCTACGGCAAGCTGCTCTGTATCTGCCATTTTGATATCAAGCTGATGTATATACTCATTTAATATCTGCTGCTCCTTTTTGTAATCAACCGAGATTCCCTTTATAAATTCCTCCATTACGGTAATAGTCATGTTAAAAGCAATGGTATTCTGAAGAAAAAGCCCCTTTTCCTTCCGATCCTCGGGAACAAGGGAAATTTTCCTTTTTATGGCCTCTCCCGGCGAATGAATGGTACTCTTTATGCCGTCCAGATAGATTTCCCCTGACAGTACCGGATCCAGGCCGAACAGTCCGTTTACCATCTCCGTGCGTCCCGCGCCCATCAGTCCTGTGAACCCCAGTATTTCTCCTTCACGCAGCGTAAAGCTTATATCCTCCACCTTTTCTGTGGTCATATGCTCAACCTTTAGTACCTCTTTGCCGGGTTTTACCTTATAATCAGGATAATAGTCCTCGATTTTATGTCCCACCATGTTTTGTATGATTTCTTCGTAACTAATCTCCTGAATGGGTCTTGTGAGGATATGCCTTCCGTCCCTCATGATCGTAACACTGTCAGCTATCTGGTTAATCTCATCCATTTTGTGGGATATATAGATAATTGACACACCCTTTTTACTCAAAGCCCTTATCTGTTCAAAAAGAAATTCAACCTCCCTGTCCGTCAGTGAGGAGGTGGGCTCATCCATCACTAAAATTCTGGAATTGGTGGAAAGTGCTTTCGCAATTTCCACCATCTGCTGCTGTGACAGGCTAAGCTCCCTGACAATAGTGTCTGGCTTTAATTGTCCCAGTCCAATTCTTCCTAAAATTTCCCTGGATTCCTTGTATATTCTGCGGAAATCCACAAAGCCTGACTTTGTTTTAAATTCCCTTCCCAGAAATATATTTTCACCTACCGTCATATCCTGTACCAGCACGATTTCCTGGTGGATAATAGACACGCCGTGGCTGCTTGAATCCTGTACTGAGCCTGTACTTAGCCTTTCCCCTCCTATCAGCACCTCGCCTGAATCACAATCGTAGATACCTCCCAGAATCTTCATCAGAGTGGACTTTCCTGCGCCGTTTTCTCCCGCAAGGGCTCTCACCTCTCCGGCGCGCATCTCAAAGCTTACGTCATGCAATACCGAAACCCCGCCAAAGCTCTTATTTATCCCCTTCATCTGCAGGATATAATCTTCATTCATAATCCACGTCTCCTCTGCCCAAAAGGGCGCTTTTATTTGATTCCCCAATATTCCTTATATGTCTCAATATCATCGCTTGTACACAGACTGAATTTCAATTTTGGATCTTCGCCGCATTTTCCGGTGTTTAATACTTCCATTGCCCTGTCTGCCGCCTCTGCCGCTAATTCCTTCATAGGATACACTGCGGTAATGTCAAGGGCGCCGTCATCCATGTTTCGGATATCTCCGGACAAGCCGTCCACGTTCGCAACCAGAATATCCTCAGTCTTTCCCGCTGATCTTACGGCTGCCGCGATGCCCACGCCGCAGTTTGAATTATTGCCGAAAATCGCCGTAACATCCGGGTACTGCTGCATCCAGTCTTCTGTTTTCTTCATTGCCTCGTCTTCTGTGCAGACGCCGTCAAATACCTCCAGAACCTCGATTCCTTCGTTTTCTGCCATGGCATCCTTAAATCCGTCTCCTCTTTCCCTGCAGACAAACGCAACATCATAGGTCAGAATACATACCTTTCCCTTGCCGCCCATCTGTTTTGCTACCTCTTTGCCTACTTCATACCCTGCCGTATAGTTGTCGCTTGTCACTGAGCCTGTCACCAGCTCCAGAAGATCCTCCCCCAGGATCTGATTTACGCTTAGGACTGGTATTCCTGCATTATTACACAGCTCAAATGCTGACTTTACGCCCACCGAATCACAGGCCTCTACAATAATCAGCTCCGCGCCCTGGCTGATAAAATCCTCCACATCCTTTGTCTGCTGCGCCTGATCCAGATTCGCATCCTTAATAACCGCCTGATATCCCTCTTCTTCTACCTTTGCCTTGATCGTGTCACACATGATTGTCAGGCCTTCATTGGTATACATGGATGTGGTAATCCCAATCAGCCCCTTTTCCTGGCCTCCTGTGTCTTCGGTCTTCGCCTCTTCCGTCTTTGCCTCTTCCCCATTGTCCCCTGTACTGCATGCGCTTAGTCCTGCCATCATCATGATACACAGCAAAATACTTACAACCTTTTTCATAAATGTTCTCCTTTCGTAAAGAATCTGGTTAAAATAGTTATTGTGCCCGTGCACGGCTTTACTTTTTCAGCCTAACATACAAAAATATAAATGTCAATTCATTTTCATTTATCCATTTATTTTTGTATATTTCTTCTATTTTTTATTCCGAAATTTCTCTGTTTTGACTAAAAAAATTTCCCTGGCTGTACGGTTGGAATCTCGTTCGGGGGACGGAAGTTTTCAGATGCCCTTCCTAACGCAGACTGGGCAGCACTCCGGTGAACTAACAGCTAAAAAAATTCCATTCATATCTATCTGCTCTGCGATAAAATATGAATGGAATTTTCTTTTCTCCTATAAGTTTTTTCTGCCTGTGCACTGGAATAATCTCCATCTGTGCTGTTGGAACATCATTTTCGATGCACAGGAAGTTTTAAGATGTCCTTCCTATAAGCAGACATCAGGGGGCGTTTTTAACGTAGGTGAAATCCACCGTTTACGGAGACTTAGGAGTGAAGGCTCTCCTGAACTCCTTAGTCGCAGTTAGCGGTTAGTTCACCGGAGTGTTGCCCAGTCTGCGTTAGGAAGGGCATCTTAAAACTTCCGTCCCTCGAATAATACTCCAACCGTACAGATAGAAAAATTCTATCTGTCTTCCGGCTCCTCCTCTACCGTGAGAGACAGCACCGTATTAGCCTTCTCGCCCTCCTTATATTCCATGGTAACCTTCTGCCCTTCCTCGCATCTTACCACGTCAATGAAGTCTACAACGGAAATATCATAAATATCATCTGAATCCGTAATCATGAGATAATAGTGGGAGGTTCCGTCAATAACGGCCTGGGCGATTTTTGTAATCTCGCCTGTCACGGTAAGCACCTCTCTTGTATCCTTCTCTGCCTCCTTTACGCCGCTGCTCAAAAGAAGCTCCAGATAATTCTCCTCACACTGGCTTACACTGTCACCGATAGCCACAATCTGGTATTTCTGCACATTTACCATAGCATACTTCTTTACCAGTCCCGCGTCATCCTTTAAGGCTATAAAATACGTAGGCTCCCCGGATATATTAAGAAGCAGCGGGAATGTGGCAACATAGTGAAGGTTCTGCACCTGGCCTTCCGCCGAAGACATGGCAGAGGATTCCGTAGCACCTTCAACCTCATAGTATTTCGTCTCCATTGTCCTCTGGTTAGAGAGCACAAAGCCTACATTGGACTGATCACCGTTTACTGAGGTAACGCCTGTATACATCCACACATCATCCTCAAGGGCAAGATAATTGTAGCCGTCTGTTGTCCTAAGACAGTCCTTCTGGCTTAGCACGCTGTTAAAGAAGCCGTGCTTGAGTGTCCCGTAATAGTCAAAAAGCTCTACCAGAAGGTCTGCGGAATATGCCCGGTCAATCCACTCCGGCGCCTCATCTACATCGTAGGTTCTCATCTCGCCGGTCACTGCGTTGCAGATGACAACCTTGCCTACTGTTTCGCCTCCAAAGAGACCGATATTAAACTTCTTTACCGGGGCAATCCAGTAGGGAACTCCGTCATCGTCAATCTCAAAGCTTAACATCCCATAAATATAGGTAGGATGCGCAAATCTTAAATGACGGTAGATATTCCGGTTAAAATGCTCGCAGGTCATATATTTCATGCCCTCTTCAAGCTTCACAATCTCCGTGTTCTGGGTGGCCATGTTAATGCGGATATACGCCGGAATCCCTTCCGAGCGGTTGGTAAACCATTTAATCAGGCCGGCATACTTGAGGGGAGATACGCGGACCGGATTATCCTTGTAGTTAATCTGGGAATAAATACTGTCCGCTTCAAACTGGGAAACCATATCTACCATGCTTCCCATCTTACGGTCGCCTAAAAGCTCTGCCGTATCCTTGTCGAGGAGAGGGATCTTATCGAAGGAAATCTCTTCCACGTCATCCGCAAAATTTCCCTCCTTAACCTTCATAAGCTGCTGATATTTTTTAGCGTTTACAATGGGTGAGGACAAAATGGAGCCGATAAGATATACCGCCCCCAGCGCCAGTATCACCGCGCCAAAGCATTTTACGACTTTATTTTCCCTAAGCTCGTGTTTTCTTAGCCGCTTCCTGACCACATACACAGCCAGCAGAACAAGAAGAAGGAATATCCCCATCATCCATGTATCTGACGAATGGATGTTTATTGCCGGAAGTGTTACATAGTAATACACTCCCAGGGCAATCAGTATAACCAGGCCAATGAGTAACTTCTTTTTACCGTTCATAGTTATTTTACCTTTCTTAAAATCTCTTCCTCCATGAAAATGCAGTAAGCAGCATCAGGAAGGGGAATATTTCCAGACGTCCTGCCAGCATGTCAAAACAGAATACCAGCTTGGACAGAATGGAAAAATCTGCAAAGTTTCCATTTGGCCCTACCTCTGAAAGGCCGGGGCCTATATTATTAAGTGTAGCCATCACTGAGCTGAAGGTAGTCGCAAAATCCTTATTATCAAGAGAAACAAGAAGAATGGACAATATCGTAATTCCCGCATATGCCATCAGATACATGTATACACTTTTCAGGACATCCGGCCCCATCTTTTTCCCGTTGATGCGGATAATATTGACCGACTGGGGGTGCACGAGACGCTTAATTTCCTGCTTTATGCTCTTAAATACTATCAGAACTCTTGATACCTTCATACCGCCTCCGGTAGATGACGCGCACGCTCCGATTATCATCAAAAGCACTAGTATACATTGGGAAAACATAGGCCACACATTATAATCTGCCGTAGCATATCCGGTTGTTGTAATAATAGATGCAATCTGGAAAATTGCAAACCGGAAGGCAGTCAGCGGATCCGGATACTGTCCGCTTATATTTATTGTAATCATAACCGCCGCAGCCGCGATAATACCCAGATATGCCTTTAGTTCTTCATTTTTCCATACAGATTTAGCCTCTCCAATGAGAAGGAAAAAATACAGGTTAAAATTCACGCCAAATAAAATCATGAATATGGAAATCACTCCGTCAATATAGGCACTGTCAAAATGTCCCACGCTGGCCGCGTAATTGGAAAAGCCTCCTGTACCTGCCGTGCCGAAGGCATGGATCAGGCTGTCGAAAATGTTCATGCCTCCCATAATAAGCAGGGCAACCTCAAGCACAGTCATGCCGAAGTACATTCCGTACAGAATTCTTGCCGTGGACATCGTCTTCGGCACAAGCTTATCCTTTTCCGGCCCCGGCACCTCCGCCCTCATAAGATACATAGAGTTCTTCTTATCAAGAGTCGTCAGCACCATAACAAATACAAGCACTCCCATGCCTCCTACCCAGTGGGAAAAGCTCCGCCAAAACAGCATACACTTAGGAAGCGCCTCTACATTTCTAAGAATTGAAGAGCCTGTTGTTGTAAACCCGGATACCATTTCAAAAAATGCATCTACATAGTTCGGAATACTGCCGGAAGCTGTAAAAGGCAGGGCGCCGAAAAGTGACCATAAAACCCATGCGCTTGCCACAATAATCATGCCGTCCCTTCCATATATAGAAGGCGCCTCTGGTTTCTTTCTTCCAAAAATAACATATATCATCACAAGGGCTGCCGCCGGCAAGAGAAATGCTGCCGCCTCCTTAAATTCACCGTAAAGCACACCCACAAACGCCGGGAGAAGCAGAAGAATTGCCTCTACACCCAGCATTTTTGCTAAAATATACCGTATCATCTTTGTATTCATCGCTTTTCTTTTTGACTCTCCTATGCAAGTATATCTTTTAATTCTCTAATCGTATGCTCCTTTGTCACTACGATTACACTGTCTCCCGCCTCCAGATGATCCTCACCATTTGGAATAATGACTCTTCTCCTGCGTCCGATACAGGCAATGAGATGATTCTGCTTTGTAGGCAGATCCTTAAGGGGTATGTTCGTATATTCACATTCCTGCTTAATAATATACTCCTGGGCCTCAACCCTTCCATTTACCAGCCGGTACATGGTCTCTACGTTTGCGTTGCTGTAGGAATTCATCCGGGCCTTTACGTAGTTTAAAATCGCATTGGCAGCCGCTCCCTTTGCCGAGATTGTGCTGTCTATGCCCAGCCCTTCCACCATCTGTGCCCTTGTCTCATTGTTTATTTTGGCAACAATCTTTTCAACGCCCTGGGTTTTGGCAAACAGTGACATAATAATATTTTCCTCATCCATCCCGGTCAGGGAAACAAATGCATCCGCATTCTGGATTCCCTCTTCCAGAAGAAGATCCTGATCTGCCGCATCTCCGTGAATAATCGTTGCCTTCGGAAGCTGTTCACATAATTCCTCACACCTTACTTCATTTTTTTCTATAATTTTCACCTGCATTCCAGCCTGTAAAAGCTGAACCGCAAGGTAAAAACACAAATGGCCGCCTCCGCAGATTAACACATTTTTCACCCTTGCATTCTTTTTTCCGAGAGACTTGAAAAAGCTCTTAAGATCCTCATGGGCCGCTGCTATATGAAGCTTATCGCCCTCCCGCAGTATAAAATCACCGGACGGAATATAGACGTCATTTCCCCGCTTTACTGCACATACAAGAATTTTGATCTTATATTTCCTGTATATCTCCGCCAAAGACAGATCCACAAGCTGGCTGCCTCCCCGGACAGGGTATTCCACTAGCTCCACCCTTCCCTTCATAAAGGTCTCCACCTTATTTGCTTCGGGAAATAATAGAATTCTCGCCGCCTCATTTGCCGCCGCAAGCTCCGGATTAACTGCCATACTTAGATGAAGATCCGCCTTCAGCAAATCAATCTGCCTGTAATATATGGGATTCCTAAGTCTTGCAATCGTATGCTTTGCCCCTATCTTCCTTGCCAGAAGGCAGCTAAGCATATTCATTTCATCCGAGGAGGCACACGCAATCACAAGATCTGCATTAGGTACATCCGCCTGCTTCTGCACCTCCACATCAGCACCGTTTCCCGTAATACAGAAAATATCCATCTGGTTCAGCGCTGCCTGAAGCTTTCCTTCGTTCTGGTCAATCAATACAATGTCATAGTCCTCTTCTGACAGCTGTGTTGTCAGTTTATGGCCCACCTTGCCGTCACCTATAATTACAATCCTCATTTTCTTGTTTCCTCTTTATGTCTTTATATTGTATTTTGATAACAACAAGGGAATTATAGCACCTTTATATAAAGAAAAAAAGCCCTAAAAGGGCTTTTTTTCTTTCAGTTAATATTCACTTTATTCCTCAGCTGCTCTTTTGGCAATCTCTGCTTCCTGTACATCAGACGGAGCCTGCTCATAGCGGGCGAACTCATATTCATAGGTTCCTCTTCCGCCTGTCATGGAACGAAGTGTAGTGCAGTATCCGAACAACCCTGTCATCGGAACATCTGCCTCTATTACCTGACAGCCGCTGCCGGTAGGATTCATGCCAAGAACGCGGCCGCGGCGCTTGTTAAGGTCTCCCATAACATCACCGGTATAGTCGTCCGGAACCGTTACCTTCATAGACGCAATAGGCTCTAAGAGAATCGGCCCTGCCTCCATGAAGCCCTTCTTAAACGCCTGAATGGTGGCGGTCTTAAATGCCATCTCCGAAGAATCTACCGGATGGTAGGATCCGTCATAAAGCACTGCCTTAACACCTACTACAGGATATCCGGCCAAAGGTCCCTTCACCACAGAATCCTGAAGCCCCTTTTCAACTGCCGGGAAGTAATTCTTCGGAACTGCCCCGCCTACTACCTCTTCCTCAAATACGTATGGAGTCTCCATGTCTCCTGACGGCTCAAAACGCATCTTAACATGCCCGTACTGTCCATGTCCGCCGGACTGCTTCTTATATTTTGTGTCTACATCGGATTTCTTCTTAATCGTCTCTCTGAAAGCAACCTTCGGAGTCTCAAGCATCACTTCGCATTTATATCTCTCGGCAAGCTTGCTTACAACAATCTCCAGATGCTGGTCACCCATACCGTAGATCAGTGACTGACGGTTCTCACTGTCATTTACAGCCTTAAGCGTAACATCCTCCGCCATCATTCTCTGCAGCGCCTGTGATACCTTATCCTCATCACCCTTATTCTTTGTCGCATACCGCATGTATGTATACGGTCTGGAATACTCGGTCTTTCCGAAAAGAAGCGGCGCTGTCTTTGCAGACAGAGTGTCTCCTGTCTTTGTGTTGGTAAGCTTGCCGATAGCTCCGATATCTCCCGCAAAAAGCTCGCTTACCTCTATCGGTTTATTGCCTGACATCGTATAAATCTTTCCAAGCTTCTCATCTGACTCTGAGCTTGAATTATAAAGAACATCCTCTCCCTTTAGTACACCGGAGCATACCTTGATAAAAGAATATTTTCCGATAAACGGGTCGACCATGGTCTTAAAGACATAGGCAGATTTTGCTTTTGCAAAATCATAATTTGCCTCGTAGATCTCATTTGTCTTGCGGTTAATGCCAGCACATTCCCTGCAGTCAGGACTCGGGAAGAATCTTACAATATCGGATAACAGGTTAGCAACACCCTGTGCCTGAATATTAGAGCCCATGGCCACCGGAACAATACTTCCTTCCATAACCTCTGTGCGCATCGCCGCGCGGATCTCCTCCACTGAGAATTCCTCGCCTGCAAAATAGCGATCCATAAATTCTTCACTTGTCTCCGCAACCGCCTCAAGGAGCTTCTCTCTGTAGCTCTCAAGATTAGGCTTGCAGTAGTCAGGAATCTCACATTCCTCTCTCTGGCCGATACCGGTGTAGCGCCTTCCGGCATTTTTGATAATATTTACATAGCCCACCAGCTTCTCATTCTCACGAATCGGCTGGAAATGCGGAGCGATCACCTTGCCGTATCTATCATTCAAGTCTTCCACTACCTGGCGGAAGCTTGCATCATCCACATCCATCTCTGTAACATATACCATTCTCGGAAGTTTATACTTATCACACAGCTCCCACGCCTTCTCTGTACCGACTTCAACGCCTGCCTTGCCGGATACCACAATAATCGCCGCGTCTGCCGCGCTTACCGCCTCTTCCACCTCACCTACGAAATCAAAATATCCCGGAGTGTCAAGAATGTTAATCTTTGCCTTCTCCCATTCAATGGGAATAAGAGATGCGCTGATTGAAAACCCGCGCTTCTGCTCCTCCTTATCAAAATCACTAATCGTATTTTTATCAGATACCTTTCCCATACGGTTAGTTGCTCCTGATACATAGGCCATCGCCTCGGCAAGACTGGTCTTTCCGCACCCTCCATGTCCTAAAAGTACGACATTTCTGATCTCGTCAGTTCTATAAACCTTCATATTTCGCTGCCTCCTTGCGTTAGTAAAAATCTCATGTGTATATTGTACTAAAAAAACAAGGGCATTACAACTCTTTTGTGCAAATTTTATTTATTGTGTATCAGCGAATCACTTTTTCACTTTAAAGTGATATAGAATTGACAAAAAAATTCTAAAACGGTAAAATAGGAACAGATTAGCCAAAGGAGATGAAGTGTTGAGAAATAAAGGAAAGCATAAAGCAGGGTTTATCGGTCTGGGGCTTATCGGCGGCTCTATCGCGAAAGCCATCCGCCAGTATTACCCGGATTTTGAGATCGTTGCGTTTGATAAGAGCAGGGAGGCGCTTGCCCTGGCCACCCAGGAATCTGTGATTGATGTGGCGGCCGCATCCATTGATGATAATTTTCGTCAATGCAGCTATATTTTTTTGTGTGCGCCAGTTGCCTGTAATGCGGCGTATCTGAAACAGATCAAGGAGTATCTTCATGAAGACTGTATCCTGACGGATGTGGGAAGTGTGAAAACAAATATACATATTGAGGTGAAAAAGCTTGGCATTGAGGAGTATTTTATCGGCGGACACCCAATGGCAGGCTCAGAAAAGAGCGGTTATGCCAATTCAAAGGCAATGCTCATTGAAAATGCATACTATGTGCTGACTCCTTCGGCCCTTGTGTCAAAGGAAAAGGTGGAAAAATATGAGGCATTTATAGAAAGCCTTAAGGCGCTTCCGGTTATCCTGGATTACGAAAAGCACGACTATGTGACAGGCACCATCAGCCATCTGCCCCACATTATTGCCTCCAGCCTTGTTAATTTTGTCCGGGATACAGACACAAAGGATGAGCTTATGAAAAACCTGGCTGCAGGAGGCTTTAAGGACATTACGAGGATCGCCTCCTCGTCCCCCACTATGTGGCAGCATATCTGCCTGAAAAACAGGGAAAATATTTCCGAAATCCTGGAAGGCTTTATTGATATGCTGATGAAAATAAAGGGACTTGTGGATGCTTCGGACGAACAGGGAATTTACCAGTGGTTTGCTTCCTCCAGAAGCTACCGGAATTCTATCCCCGGTTCATCTGCCGGGCCTATTAAGAAAACCTACGCCGTATACTGTGATATTATCGATGAGGCAGGAGGGATTGCCGCGATTGCAACAATTCTTGCCTCAAACGGCATAAACCTTAAAAATATCGGTATTGTACACAACAGAGAATTTGAAGAAGGGGTTCTGCGCATTGAGTTTTATGACGAGGCTTCCTCTAGAAAAGCTTCCGGATTACTGCAGAAATTCAGGTACATTGTCTATGAGCGTTAAAACTATTACAAGAAAATCAGGACTGAGGGGAGAGATTACCATACCAGGGGACAAATCCATCTCCCACCGCTCCATTATGCTGGGAGCTATTGCTCTTGGAACAACCGAGGTTTCCAACTTCTTAGAGGGCGCCGACTGCCTATCAACTATCAACTGCTTCCGAAGAATGGGCGTGGAAATAGAAAAAAAATCTGACTCTGTTCTCATACACGGAAAAGGCATGCGGGGACTGTCCGCTCCGAAGGACACCTTAGATGTGGGAAACAGCGGCACCACAACCCGTCTTTTATCCGGAATTCTGGCAGGTCAGGGCTTTACCTCTGTCATGTCCGGCGATGCCTCCTTAAATTCAAGGCCAATGGGGCGCATTATTACTCCTTTACAGGAAATGGGGGCTGATATCACCAGCATAAAGGGAAATGGCTGCGCTCCCCTTAAAATAAGCCCGGGAACCTTACATGGAATCTCCTACCACTCCCCCGTGGCCTCTGCACAGGTAAAATCTGCCATATTATTAGCCGGATTATATGCAAAGGGGGACACACAGGTAACGGAGCCTGCACTTTCCAGAAATCATACAGAGCTTATGCTTCAAAGCTTTGGCGCAGATGTCACTACGTCCTTACACACAGACGGAAGCGCTTCTGCGGGGGTACGTCCTTGTCCGGAATTGTACGGGCAGCAGATTTACGTCCCGGGAGATATCTCTTCTGCCGCGTACTTTATCGCCGCAGGCGCCCTCGCCCCGGACTCCGAGCTTCTGATTAAAAACGTGGGTACAAATACCACGCGGGCAGGTTTCCTTAAGGTATGTGAAGCAATGGGAGCAGACCTTACCCTTTTGAATCAGGCCTCTACCGGAGGGGAACCGCGCTCTGATATTCTTGTCCGCACAAGCTGCCTTAAAGGAACCGTCATTGAAGGGGCATTAATTCCCGCCCTGATTGATGAAATTCCCATGCTGGCAGTCATGGCCGCCTGCGCAGAAGGCACCACTGTAATTAAAGATGCCGCAGAGCTTAAGGTAAAGGAGACAAACCGGATTGATACAGTCACTGCCGGACTTAGGGCAATGGGAGCGGATGTCACTCCCACAGATGACGGTATGATCATTCATGGAAAAGGCGCTCCGGGTAAGGATAATACTCCCCTTAGAGGCGCCGAGATACAAAGCTTCTTAGACCACCGCATCGCCATGTCCTTTGCCGTTGCCGGGCTAGCCGCGGACGGTGAAACACATATTACAGACAGCCAGTGTGTAGATGTATCTTATCCGGGCTTTTTTAAAACACTAGATAACATTTGTCCAGCTTAAAAGATTTCCACCTGTACGGTTAGAATGTTATTCGAGAGATGGCATCCTAAAACTTCCGTCCCTTGAATAACGTTAACTATACAGGGGAAATATTTTTATTCTTTTATACGGGCCACTCCGCTCTTTACCGCGGCCTCCGCCACTGCTTTAGCAACTGCTTCTCCCACTCTCTCATCAAATGCCGCCGGGATAATATAGTCAGCGTTTAATTCCTCGTCAGAAATCAGAGCTGCCAGCGCATTTGCCGCCGCAATCTTCATTTCATTATTAATATCCCTTGCCCGTACATCAAATGCTCCCCTGAAGATTCCCGGGAATGCCAGCACATTGTTAATCTGGTTCGGGAAATCACTCCGGCCGGTTGCAATAACCGCCGCACCCCCTGCACGGGCATCCTCAGGGAAGATTTCCGGAGTAGGATTGGCACACGCAAAAATTACCGCGTCACGGTTCATAGTCTTTACCATCTCTGGAGTAACAGCCCCGGGAGCGCTTACTCCTATGAATACATCCGCACCCGCGAGCATATCCGCAAGGTTTCCTTTCCTCTTCTCCAGGTTCGTCACCCTGGCCATCTCCTCCTTTACCGGATTCATGCCTTTTTCACGGCCTTCGTAGATAGCGCCGCTGCGGTCACAGAGAGTCACGTTCTTAATTCCATTTGCAATCAGAAGCCTGCAGATTGCAATCGCCGCGGCTCCCGCCCCGTTAATAACAACCTTGACCTCATCCATCTTTTTACCCACGACCTTCAATGCATTCATTAGTCCTGCCAGCGTAATAACTGCTGTTCCATGCTGATCATCATGAAAAATCGGTATATCACACCTTTCCTTCAGCTTCTTTTCAATTTCAAAGCACCGGGGAGCAGAGATGTCCTCAAGATTCACCCCTCCAAAGCTTCCGCTGATCTGGTAAATTGTCTCCACAATTGTATCTACGTCCTGGCTCTTAATACACAGAGGGAAAGCGTCAACTCCCCCGAACTCCTTAAACAACACACATTTTCCTTCCATCACCGGCATGCCCGCTTCTGGGCCAATATTGCCAAGCCCCAGCACCGCGGAGCCGTCCGTGACAACCAGACACATATTATGCCTGCGTGTCAGCGTATAACTTTTATCAGTGTCCTTCTGAATTTCCAGGCAGGGCTGTGCAACTCCCGGCGTATAGGCAAGCGACAGGTCTTCCTTTGTCTTTACCGGCACAGTGGAAATCACCTCGATTTTCCCTCTTAATTTTTCATGGAGCTTCAAAGATTCTGATGCATAATCCATCTTATGTTCCTCTCTTTCTTCATTCTTTTATATTTTCCAAGTCATCTGAATAAATCTACTGACATATATTCTATTCCCTCCGCCTGTAAAATTTAGGACATAAAAGAAGAAAATCTTTGTATTATACCCCCGAAATTCTGACATAAATTTTATTTATATCAATGTGCATTTTTCGTATTTCATAAGTAATTCTTAATAAAATATAATAAAAGAAAGTCATCTGGAAATTTATAAAAGAAAGGAAAGAAAAATATGGAAACTCAAAAGAAAAAATTTAAAATGCCTCACACCTATGTTATTCTTGTCACTGTCATTCTGATTATGACTGCCTGTACCTATTTCATCCCTGCCGGGGAATATGATCGTGTAGAAGTAAATGGACGGACTGTTGTTGATGCCTCTTCTTATCATTCCGTAGAAAATAACCCTGTCGGTTTTTTCGAATTATTTAAATCTATTCCGGAAGGGTATAATGAATCCTGCGCGATTATTTTCTTTATTTTTATCATCGGCGGAAGCTTCCACATCGTAACCTCTACCGGCGCTATTGAAAAAGGAATCGGACGGCTGGCAAAGGCCTCCCAGGGACGGGAACGGCTCTTAATTCCTCTTATCACCTTTACCTTTTCTCTTGCAGGCGGAACCTTTGGCATGAGCGAGGAAGGTATCGTATTTGTTCCAATCGGCGTAGCTCTTGCCCGAGCTGTGGGCTTTGACGCAATTGTCGGAATGGCAATTGTAGCGCTTGGAATCGGCGTAGGCTTCAGTTCCGAATTTATGAATCCATTTACCGTTGGAGTGGCCCAGGGTATCGCTGAAGTGCCCACTTTTTCAGGAATGGGGCTCCGCCTCATCGTATGGGGTGTCATGCTGGTTATCACTATCTTTTATATTATGCGGTATGCAAAAAAAATAAAACAAAATCCAAAGCTGTCCATTGTCCGCGATCTGGAAGAGGAAGAAAAGGATTCTCATATTGATTTGGAAAATCTTGGACAGCTGACACTTAGAGATAAGCTTATTCTCACCTCTCTGATGGTAACCATTGTGGTATTAATTTACGGAGTATTTAACTATGGCTGGTATTTGACAGAGCTTTGCGCCCTGTTCATCATACTCGGTATTTTATCCGGACTGATCGCCGGTTTCGGTCCGAGCCAGATTGCCCGTGAATTTGTCGCCGGCGCTAAGGAAATGGTTTTCGGCGCACTTGTTGTAGGTATTGCAAGAACCATTCTTGTTGTCATGACAAACGGTATGATTATTGACAGCATTGTTCATGCGCTGGCCTCCTTTATTTCCATCCTTCCAAAAGGTATAGCGGCGGTGGCCATGATGCTTGTCCAGGCGATTATCAACTTCTTTATTCCGTCCGGCTCCGGCCAGGCCGCCGCAACTATGCCACTTATGACCCCGCTCTGCGATGTCATAGGGCTGACCCGCCAGACTGCTGTACTTGCCTATCAGTTTGGCGATGGATTTACCAACTCCATAATTCCCACGTCAGCAGTGCTTATGGGAAACCTGTCTGTCGCAAAAATTTCTTATGAGAAATGGCTTAAGTTCATTGCTCTCCTAATGGGCATCTGTCTTGGAACATGTGCGGTATTTATGCTGATTGCCGCAGCCATCAATTACGGCCCGTTTTAAAAAATTTATAACAGAATTTCTTCAGGATGTTCAGCCAGATAATGATAGAGCCTGGAAGCGGCTGTCGGAAGCCGCTTCCCTCTTTTCTTTCCAATTGCAATATCCAGTCTGTAGGACGGCAAAACAGGAATACGCTGTATGTCTGTATCACGCATAAACGCCTCTGGAAACTGCAGGGTAGACGCAAGACCCGCACAGATATACCGCCGGATGGTCTGAATTTGATTGGAATGTAAAACATATTTTGGTGTTATATGATACTCTTTAAATATATCCTCAATAATTTTCCCGGGATAAAAGAGTATAATTCGTTCATTTTGAAGCTCGGGTATACTTATGCTTTTTTTAGGAGCCAGCGGATTATTCTTATTTGTAAGTAAATGAAGGCTGCTTTCTTTCAGAACCTTGTATTCGAGCTGGGGATAGAACTTATCCTCTATCAATAATACAATTAAATCCAGCTCATCATTGTAAAGGGCAAATTCCGCTTCCTCAGATGTCATTTCTACAACCTCAAGCTCTATTCCTAATTTCCGGGATGCAGTAATTTCAAGCTGGGGAAGAATCACAGTACCAATAGCCGCCGGAACTCCCACCCGGATTACCGTTCTGTGAAATTCACCCAAGTCCCTCATTTCATCAGTCAGGGCTTCCAGGTTTGAAAGAATTTCTGAAGATTTCTGAAGAAATAATTCACCCTCCTGTGTGGGAAAAACATTTTTATTTGTACGTATAAGAAGACAGATGCCCAGTTCCTTCTCAAGCTCCCGGATCGCATGCGTAATCGCAGGCTGTGAAACATGAAGGTATTCTGCAGCCTTCGTAATATTATTATATTTGCAGACAATCTTAAAATAATAAAGCTGGTTTAATTTCATTACGCATACCTTCTGAAAAAAGTATATAATAGTTTCATCAAGAAAGGAAGAATAAACATGTGGGATTTAACAGAATTTCGTAAAGAATTAAAAGAACTCGTGAACATTGACAGCTGCAGCAGCGACCGCGATGACGTGGCCAGAATCGGAGAGCTGTTAGCCGGAAAATACAGGGATATAGGCCTGTATGTGGAAACTCATGCCGGATGTACCTGCATACAGGCAAAAACTCATCCGGATACAGATTTTGATGTGCTTCTGGTAGGCCATATGGATACTGTCTTTCCCAGAGGGACTGCCGGAAAAAGGTCCTACCGGGAAGATGAATCATATGCCTACGGCCCCGGAGTCGCTGACATGAAGGCCGGTCTGGTGATGATTCTTCACCTTGTCAGAAAATTACGGAAAACAAATCCCGGGCTTCGTATCTGCATTGCCAATGACGGGGACGAAGAGACTGATTCCATACTTTCTTATGAATGGCTTAAAGAGCTGTCCGGCCATGCCCGCTATGCCTATGTGTTTGAACCCGGACGTCCCGGAAACGGATTTGTAAAGTCACGAAAGGGTTATTTGGGGATCGAAATTGATTTTAACGGCATTTCCGCCCATGCAGGCAACGCGCCGGAGAAAGGGGCAAGCGCCATCCGGGAAATGGCCCGCTGGATCACAGAGCTTACAGCGCTGCAAAACCTGGAAATCGGCACATCTGTCAATGCAGGTACTGTAAATGGCGGAATTTCTCCGAATGTAATAGCTGATCACGCAAATGTTTATTTTGATGTCCGTATCCGGCAGATGCCGGAACTGCTGCGGATAAAAGAAAAAGTGCAGGAACTGCAGAAAAATATCTCTGTTGAGGGAGTTACAGCTTCTGTCAAATACATCAGCGAAATGACTCCCATGTCTCCCACAGAAATAACGGACCGGATGATTGAACATATCACTCAAAAGGCAGAAGAGCTCCATATGGAAATCAGCTGGTTCTGCGTAGGCGGGGTCTCTGACGCCAACCATCTGGCCGGGTGGGGCGTCCCTGTTATCTGCGGCTGCGGCCCCTGCGGAGGTAATCTGCACAGCGAGGAGGAATTTCTGGAGCTTTTCTCTCTAGAAAACCGTTTGGAATTAATGTTTCAGGTACTGGCAGATTTATCCGTCTAATAACGTTGCATAAGCCTTGACAGCCTAAATCACATCAGGCTGTCAAGGCTGAATAAACGTCTATATTTACTTCTGGTATTTTTCTATAATACAGGTATGCTTTCTTTTCCCCGCCGGTGCATTTTTATTATAGTTAATCCCTACCAGCAGAATCTCTCCTCCATAATTCTTAATAGCCTCCGGATAATGCCGGGCCTTTATCTGATCAACTGCCCCTCTGGCATTTTTGTTCCATTTCAGTTCAATTACAAGTGCCGGCATCACAGAATCCTTTTTCGGCAGATACACAATATCCGCATATCCATCGCCGGCTGGGAGCTCTTCAAATAATATAAACTCATCCCCACAGCTGAAATACGCACGTTTAATTACACTTCGCAGAGACTGTTCATTATGGTAATGAAGCGGAGCCTCTTCCCCGTGAATCTTTTCAATCTGCGCGGCCACTGCCTCTGCATTTCCATGAATGGTATCCTCAATCAGCCTGTCGCTCTCTCTGACCCGCCTGATTGTATCACCACGCTTTACCTCACGTACGATTTTTGCAAATTCCAGCCTTATCTCTTCATTGGGAATACGCACCTTTCCTGTTGCTTCATTGTAAGCCAGATAACCCAGATGAATCAAAAGTGTCAGTACATCGTCCCGGTTCCTGAATGTCACCAGGTCATTAGCAAATCCGCCCGTATCCGCTTTCACCTCTCCGCCGCCTGTCAGCTCTGCGGCATGAAGCAGTGTTTCGTCAAAGGCATTTCCTGCCTTTAGATCCGGATAAGCCTTCAAAAGCTCCTCTGTTACGCCTGACTGAATATAGGATACCACATCACGGGCGCCTGACTTTCCCATAAGATTTGTCATTAATCAGGCTGATAAGACCACTTTTATCTACATATACGTCATTTCTTATTCCCGTAAAGCCACTGTTTCCGGGATTTAAATACATGCCCATAAGCCGCCTCCTCTATTCATTCTGATTCCTCAGGCTTAAGACTCCTTCTAGCAGGATCTTCATATCCACCAAGATATAGTCAAACGCGCCGGCTTTATAGAGATTAATTGCAATCAGGCCCACCGGCACGGCAAAAATCATCCCGAACACACCTCCAACGCGGTATCCTACGTAGAGAAATACAAGCGTAACAAGAGGCTTCATTCCCATGCTGTCACCCACAAGCTTAGGCTGTATCAGCTGACGGACAAGCTGTGTAATGCCATATAAAATAATAAGCCCTGCAGCCATTTTATAATCTCCTGTCATGAATTTATAAGCTGCCCACGGAATCAGCGCAGTCCCTGTTCCGAAAAAAGGCAGAAAATCCAGAAATGCAATTAAAAGTGCCAGAAGGAAAATAAAATGTATTCCTAAAATCAGGAAGCCTATAAACAGCAGCAAAAATACAACTACCATAATTTTCATCTGCGCTTTAAAATATCCTCCCACTGCATACTTCAGATTATCTACCACCATGGTCATCCGTTTTACAATGGCGTCAGGCATTACTTTTTTAGACCAGAGAATGACCTCATCCCTCTCTGCAATAAAAAAGTATGCAGAAATAAAGGTTACGATTGTAGCAATCAAAACAGAAGGAATCTTTTTTGCGAAATTACCTGCGGCTGTTACAGTAGGCTCGCTGATTTTTCCCATAATCTCTCCTATCGTCTCATCCAGATTACTTGTAAACATATGCCAGCCATTCTGAACCCCCGCCGGAAGTCTCTCGAAAATTCCCTTTGTACTGTCTCCTATCTGTCCAAGCCCCTTCTCCAGCTCTTCATACATCTCTGGCAGATCCTGCATTAGAACCGCAGCCTCACGCCACAGCCTGCTTCCTGCCAGATAGATGAGAAAAACTACTGCAGTCAGCACTCCGATTATAATGAGGGCTGATCCCAGCTTTTTCACAAGCCTTATCTTCTTTTCCAGCCAATTTACCACAGGTGCTGCAATGTATGCAATAAACCAGCCCACCACAAAAGGCATGAAAAAAATAAGAAGCCGAAATCCCAAATAAATAAAAAGGATCGTTGATACCAGACTGAATGTAAGGCTTACAATTACCTTCCAGTAGGGTCTTTCATCCTTAAGCTGTTCCTTAAAATTCGTTTTCATCGCTTACTGACGCTTCTTTCCTGTCTAAAACTTTCGTCTCTACGAGCTCCCATATCTCATCCTTTCCCTGCTTTGTAACAGAGGAAAAGGGAATAACAACAGTACCAGAAGGAAGCCCCAGTCCCTGCCTTACGGCCTTTAACTGCTTTTCCTTCTGGCTTCTCTTAATCTTGTCAAGCTTTGTCGCAATAATGATGGGCTGATATCCCTGGGATACAATCCATTCATACATCAATTTATCATTAGCTGACGGGTCATGCCGGACATCAATCAGCAGGAACACAGCCTTAAGCTTCTTCGAGCTATGCAGATATCTCTCAACCAGCCTTCCCCATTCTTTTTTCTCTTTCTCCGACACTCTGGCATACCCGTAGCCCGGCAGATCAACCAGATACAGCTCTTCATTGATATTATAGAAATTAATGGTCTGTGTCTTGCCGGGAGTCGCTGATATCCTCGCGTATGATTTGCGGTTCATAAGGGCATTGATAAGCGATGATTTCCCCACATTTGATTTCCCCGCAAATGCAATCTCAGGAAGTCTGTTGTCCGGCAGTGTACTTGTAATCCCGCAGACTGTCTCCAGATTAATGCTTTTTATCACCATAATGTCATTCCTTACTTTTCTTTATTTTTAGATTTTAGGGGTTTCCCCTGAACCAGCGCTGTCTTAAGCACTTCCTCCATACAGGATACATACACAAGCTCCAGTCTTTTTGTAATTTCTTCCGAAATTTCCTGTACATGGGCCTCATTTTCCTTTGGAATAATAACGGTCTTAATCCCCGCATTTTTTGCCGCCAGAAGCTTCTCCTTAAGGCCCCCTATAGGAAGCACTCTTCCCCGAAGCGTGATCTCCCCGGTCATGGCGACATCTGCCCGCACCTTCCTTCCAGTAACCGCCGAAAGTATAGCCGTGGCCATTGTAATTCCGGCGGAAGGGCCGTCCTTTGGCACTGCCCCCTCCGGTATATGGATGTGTATATCATGCTCCTTAAAAAATGTCTCTTCTATCTTATATTTCTTACCCACGGAACGGATATAGCTGATGCCCGTCCTTGCCGACTCCTTCATCACATCGCCCAGCTGTCCGGTAAGCTGTATCTCTCCCTCGCCCGGCATGACATTAACCTCTATCTGCAGTGTATCTCCGCCCACACTGGTCCATGCAAGGCCCCGTACAATCCCCGCCTCGTCATTTTCATTCACAGACTGATACCTGTAAAGCTCCCGTCCCAGATAATGCTCCAGATTTCTCTCTGTCACACGAATATACTTTTTTTCTTTTTCCAGAAGCTCTCTGGCGGATTTACGGCAGATATCCCCTATCTTTCTTTCAAGCTGCCTGACTCCGGCCTCCTTCGTATAATTTCTCGCAATTTTCCAGAGCGCCTTTTTGCTGATACTGACCTTATCCTCCCCAATCCCATGCTTCTTAAGCTGTTTTGGAATCAGGTGCTCCTGGGCAATATGGAGCTTCTCATTTTCTGTGTAGCTGTTAAGCTCTATAACCTCCATCCTGTCAAGAAGAGGCCTTGGTATTGTCTGCAGCGTATTGGCTGTCGCGATAAACAGAACCTCGGACAAATCCAGGGGAACCTCCAGATAATGGTCTCTGAACCTTACATTCTGTTCACCATCGAGCACCTCTAACAGGGCTGAAAACGTATCACCCTTGTAATCATTGCTCACCTTGTCAATCTCATCCAGAAGCATAAGCGGATTCTTAACGCCTGCCTGCCTTAAGCTGCCTGCAATGCGCCCCGGCATAGCTCCTACATAGGTCTTCCTGTGGCCCCGGATCTCTGCCTCATCCCTCACACCCCCAAGAGAAATGCGCACATAAGTCCTTCCAAGTGCATCCGCAAGAGACTTTGCAATAGAGGTCTTTCC
The DNA here is from genome assembly GCA_949502235.1 of uncultured Lachnospiraceae bacterium. Classification (GTDB taxonomy): domain Bacteria; phylum Bacillota; class Clostridia; order Lachnospirales; family Lachnospiraceae; genus CAPEBR01. Next base: position 59,843 of record CATBDC010000014.1, read on the forward strand.
TGTTCCCGGAGGTCCGTAGAGACATAATATGGGGGCATCCCCTCCTCCGGTCAGAATTCGTACTGCAAGATACTCAAGAATTCTCTCTTTCACCTTCTCAAGCCCATAATGATCTCTGTCCAGAATCCTTGACGCATATTTTATATCCTGCCGTTCTTCCGTTTTTTTATCCCACGGAAGCTCCAGCATTGTCTCAATATAAGTACGGATAACCCCGGCTTCTGCCGGACTGTTAGAGGCACTTCTAAATCTCTTGATTTCCTTTTTCAGTTTATCCTTTACCTCACGGGGCGCCTGAAGCTCCTCCGCGGCTCTGGCAAATTCTTCCGCATCAGACTGTATGTCATCCTCCTTAAGCTCTTCTCTGATAAGCTTCATCTCCTCCCGGAGAATATACTCCCTCTGGTTCTTATCAACCCGCTTTTTAAGCTTAGCCTGGATGTCTTCTTTAATTCCCGCAATCTGAATCTCTTTTACCATTTTAAAGGAAAGCATCTCATATCTCTTGATGACATCTGTCTCCTCTAAAAACTCCTGAGCCTCCATATAGCTGAAGGAAACAGCTGACGCCATGGTATCTACCATCTTTTTCAGGGAATGAAATTCTTTCCCCCGGAAGGGAAATTCTTTGCGGAGCTTTGGGTTTTTAGACACATATTCCTTAAAAATCTCCATAAGCCCCTTCATCATGGCCTCCTGGCTTAAGGAACTGTCCAAAACTTTGTTCGATTCACTGCTTACACTGTCCGGAATCACACGTATATCCGCACGCAGGAACGGCTCCTCCTGCTCAAGATATTCAAGCTCGGCTCTTTGTTCCCCCAAAATAAGGACTCTTCTTAAATCCTTTGGAAGCTTCACAATCTGTCTGACCACAGCAATACATCCTGTGCAAAATACATCATTAATTCCAGGATTTTCTGTCTCCTTCTCCTTCTGAACAGTTACAAAGATCTTCTGCTCTTCCCGCATTGCCTGTTCAATTGCCCGTAAGGATCTCTCTCTGCTTATATCAAAATGTACTACCTGCTCCGGCAGCACTACCATTCCTCTAAGTGTCACCATGGGCAGGCTCATCATTTCATTCTCCATATACACTCTCCTGTATGTCAAAATAAGGCAGGCACTTCTCTCACGCGCCCGCCTTTTTTATTATGCACTTTCTGTCCTGACAGACGTATGCTCACATTCCGGTTCCTTCTCTCCTCTTACGGCATCCGCCGTAATACGGCAGACCCTTAAGGTCTCGTCTGAAGGTGCACGGTACATAATATCCATCATAACATTTTCCATAATCGCCCTTAAGCCTCTTGCACCTGTTTTCCTCTTGTAAGAAATCTCCGCGATTTCCTCCAGTGCCTTGTCTTCAAAAACAAGCTCAACGCCGTCCAGCTCAAGCATCTTCTGATACTGTTTTACAATGGCGTTACGAGGTTCCAGAAGAATCCTGATAAGAGCCTTCTTATCCAGCATCTCCAGTGCTACTGTTACAGGAACACGCCCTACCAGCTCAGGAATCAGTCCGAATTTCACCAAATCCTGGGGAAGCACCTGTTTTAAGAGCTTATCTACATCATCCTCATGGGATCCCGCAATTACCGCATTAAAACCGATTGACTTCTGGTCGATCCTCTTCTCGATAATTTTATCGATCCCCTCAAATGCGCCGCCGCAGATAAACAAAATATTCGTTGTGTCAATCTGGATCAGCTCCTGATGAGGATGCTTTCTTCCTCCCTGGGGCGGAACATTTGCAACCGTACCCTCAATAATCTTAAGAAGCGCCTGCTGCACTCCTTCTCCTGAAACGTCTCGTGTAATGGAAGGATTCTCAGATTTTCTTGTAATCTTATCTATCTCGTCAATATAAATAATTCCATACTCTGCCCGGTCAATATCACCATCGGCAGCCTGAATAATCTTAAGAAGAATATTTTCTACATCTTCTCCCACATATCCGGCTTCCGTAAGAGCCGTGGCATCTGCAATGGCAAACGGTACATTCAGCACCTTTGCAAGGGACTGTGCCAAAAGAGTTTTTCCGCACCCGGTAGGCCCGAGCATTAAAATATTGCTTTTATGCAGTTCAACCCCCAAATCCCGCTCTGCCATAATCCGCTTGTAATGATTATAAACTGCAACGGATAGTACCTTCTTTGCCTCATCCTGACCGATTACATATTGATCAAGAAAGGCCTTTATCTCTTCCGGCTTAAGGAGATTGATATCTGAAAACGGACTCCATGCGCCGCTCTCGTCATATTCCATTTCCTCTTCTATAATCTCTGCACAGACCTCTACACATTCATCGCAAATATAAATCCCGTTGGGACCCGCAATTAATTTGTGAGCCTGAGCCTGCGTTTTATTGCAGAACGAGCATCTCACTGGTTCTTCATATCTTCCTGCCATATCTTCACCTTTCTTTAACGTCTTGTGATAACCTCATCAATCAAGCCGTAAGCCTTTGCTTCCTCCGCAGACATGAAATTATCTCTCTCTGTGTCTATACGGATAACATCCAGCGGCTGTCCGGTGTTCTCTGCCAGAATCTCATTTAATTTCTGACGCGTCTTTAAAATATGTTCTGCGGCAATCTGGATCTCTGTCGCCTGTCCCTGTGCACCGCCGGAGGGCTGGTGGATCATGATCTCCGCATTAGGAAGCGCAAGTCTTTTTCCTTTTGTTCCTCCTGATAACAGGAAGGAACCCATACTTGCCGCCATACCGATACAGATTGTCTCTATATCACACTTAATATACTGCATCGTGTCATAAATCGCCAGCCCGGCGCTGACAGAGCCTCCCGGACTGTTAATATACAGATGGATGTCCTTCTCCGGATCCTCTGCTTCGAGAAACAGAAGCTGCGCTACTATCACGCTTGCTGACACATCTGTTACTTCTTCTCCTAAAAATATGATCCTGTCCTTTAATAGTCTGGAATAAATGTCGTAGGAGCGTTCTCCACGGCTGGTCTGTTCTATGACGTAAGGTACTAAACTCATGAATTACCTCCTCTTTTTATATCTTATTTTGTAACAGTTCAGACAAGCTGCCCTGTTCCCTTATTTTTCTACTGCATGATCAGCAAGGAATGTAATAGCCTCCTGAACAGCGATATCCTCTTTCAGCTGTTTTTTCTCTCTGTCTGCCATGTTCTCTTTCATCTTATCCGCATCCATCCTGTAGGCTTCTGCCATTTTGGCAATCTCTTCATCAAAACGCTCATCAGAAACCTCAATATTTTCTGCCTTTGCAACAGCTTCAAGGACAAGACGTGTTTCAATACGCTTCTTAGCCTCTGTCCTCATTTCCTCTGTCATCTTTTCTTCTGTCATGCCGGTGAGCTGGCAGTACTGCTCTACAGTAAGACCCTGGTACTGCATTCTGCGCCTGAAATCATCAGTCATCTGACGAACCTGAGTCTCAATCATGGCATCAGGAATCTCCATAGAAGCGTTTGCTACTGCCTGCTCTACTGCCTGATCCTCCTGCTTTGCTCTTCCTTCCTTCGTCTTCTGCTCTTTAATTTTTGCCTTTAAATCGGACTTATATTCCTCTAATGTATCAAATTCTGATACTTCCGATGCAAATTCATCATCTATCTCCGGAAGCTCCTTAGCCTTAATCTCATGAACCGTACATTTAAATACGGCCTCCTTTCCCTTAAGCTCCTCTGCGTGATAGTCCTCCGGGAACGTAACCTTAACCTCTGTTTCCTTTTCAGCCTCTACTCCGATTAACTGCTCCTCAAATCCCGGAATAAAAGAGCCGGAACCGATAGTTAACGGATAGTTCTCGCCTTTTCCGCCTTCAAATGCCTCACCATCCACAAAGCCCTCAAAATCAAGAATGATTTCATCCTTATCCTGAACCGGGCGGTCTTCTATAACAACAGTTCTTGCATTTTTATCAGCCTCTTCCTGTACCCTGGCATCCACATCCTTCTGCGTTACACGGTTAGAAATCTTGTCAACCTCAAGGCCTTTATATTCACCTAACGTAACCTCAGGCTTTATTGCCACCTCTGCCGTAAAGATAAACGGCTTTCCTTTTTCAATCTGTACAACATCAATTTCCGGCTGGGACACAATCTCAAGGCCGCTTTCGTCATATGCTTCGGAATATGCCTTAGGAATCAGCTCATTTGCCGCATCATCATAAAAAATCTCCGGGCCGTACATCTTCTCGATCATCTGGCGCGGAACCTTTCCTTTACGGAAACCAGGAAGGCTGATCCTGTTCTTCTGCTTCCTATATGCATTCTGAATTGCTTTCTCCAGATCTTCGGCAGCTACTTCGATTGTCAGCTTCGCCATGTTTTTTTCTAATTTTTCAACCTGTAAACTCATTTACTATTTCCTCCTACTGCCTGGAACCGGCATTTTACATTCACCACAGAAGTATACCACAAAACTTTTCAAATATCCAGTCCTACATTTCATCTAAACGAAGTATTTTTGTAATCAGGTTATTCATATCATCCTCATTGATAGAATATTCATTCTTTTCATCTGCTTTTACTTCCAGAATCACTGTTTCTTCCGGTGCAAAATCCATTCTCATGTATGCTGTGTCTAAAAGCTCATAGGAATGATTTACAATATCCGTCATGACCTGCTCCCCAATTTCTTCCTCTGTTCCTGTATATTTCCCTGCTTCGATATTCTCAGACATCTTAAGAGAATCTTTGGTAAGAAGCTCCGAAAAATTCACAAAAACATCTGCAGGCTGGATAGCAACGGATACTTCGTACTCCTTTTTCCCTGTCTTCTCTGCCCCTGCAACCCTGTAGCGCATGGATGAAAAAATCTTTGCCGTCAGCTCCGCAAACTGAATCTGATACACCTCTCCTGTCTCAAACTGTCCGGTGAGGACATTTGTCGTAAAGGTATCTATAGACTCCTGATACTTAAGCTCCAGTGTCTCTTTGTCGGCTCCTTTTATCACCCGCATTGCTTCCCCCACCTCGCCCTGAAAGGTAAGGTCAAGAAGAGCCTGTGTATATCCGGCAGCGTCAAAGCCTCCTTTGCATCCGGCCGTGCCGGCCAGAACCACGGCAGATAACAGCAGGGAAAGAAATCTTTTCCTGTATTTTTTCATATACGTATCCTTCTAACCGGTATCCCTAATGATATACGATTGCTTCCGCGATCTCCTGTGCCTTTTCGTCTCCCATAAGAACCGCAATCAGATTCAGCGCGAACTCATTGGCTGCCCCTACTCCCTGTCCGGTTATAATATTGCCGTCCGACATTACAGGCGCTCCAGTAAGAACTGCGCCTGAAATCTGCTTCTCCATAGTAGGATAACAGGTTACCCTCTTTCCCTTTAAAAGGCCCAGATTCCCCAGAAGAGTAGGCGCCGCACAGATAGCCGCGATATATTTTTCCTTTTCCGCGAAATCTCTGATCACCTTTCTCACTCCTGAATGATCGCCAAGATTCGTTGTCCCCGGAAGCCCTCCTGGAAGTACAAGCATGTCGAATTCCTCAAAATCCACTTCCGTAAATAAGTCCTCTGTCTGAACCGCAATACCATGTGAGCCCCGGACCATATATTCGTCAGCTACTGCTACTGTATCTACATAAATCCTTGCCCTTCTTAAAAGGTCTACCACTGTTAAGGCTTCAATCTCTTCAAAACCCTCTGCCAGCAAAACACATACTTTTTTCATTTTCTCAAATCCTCCTGATTTTTCAATAACTAATTTTTATCTGCTCATATTCCTAATCTTATCATTGTTTACTTTTTGTGTAAACTAAATTATACTAAATCTTATCATTAGTAAAGGAGACTATCATACCATGGAAATTGAACGCAAGTTTCTTGTTACCTCTCTTCCCCTTAATCTTTCCCTTTTTCCTTACCGGAGCATTGAACAGGGATATCTCTGTACGGATCCGGTCATACGCATACGCCGTGATAACGAAAAGTATGAACTCACCTACAAATCAAAGGGACTCATGTCCAGACAGGAATATAACCTGCCTCTGTGCGAAGAGGCTTATCACCATCTCCTTTCCAAAATTGACGGGCGCCTGATTAAAAAAACACGTTACATGATTCCGGCAGAAAACTCTATCACAATTGAGCTGGATATTTTTGAAGACGGCCTTTCCCCTCTTGTTCTCGCGGAAGTAGAATTTCCAGATGAGGAAAGCGCTCTTTCTTTCGTACCGCCGGAATGGTTCGGAGAGGATGTCACATTCTCCGGAGAATATCACAACAGCAGCCTAAGCCAGAAAAAATAGCAACGTTTTGTTGCATTTTTGTTCTTTTCTACGTTTTGTTGCATATCAACCTTTTTATTGGGTAAATTGCTATACTAGCACTAATAAGGATTCACCTTTGGAGGTTTCTGGAATGCCCAATAGACAGCTGGCTGATAATCTGCGCTTTTTAAGGAAAAAATACGGTCTGAACCAGGACGACATGAAAGATATATTAAATGTATCCAGACAGGCATATTCCAATTACGAAAGATGTGAACGTACGCCTGATCTGGATACTTTAGTGCGCCTTTGTCAGTTTTTTGACATCAGCATTGACGATATGGTTCTTAAAAATCTCCGTACCTGCACCTCTTCCTTTAAAGGCATAAGGGAAACTCCGGCCTCCTATCCGTTTCATGCAATATGCGAAGAAGACGACAGCTCTGTCTATCTTTCAGGCCAGGAGATGGATTTTATTATGGGATTCCGTGATCTTCCTGTGGAAAAGAAAGAAATTGTCACTGGTTTTCTCAATTACACAAGACCGGAATAAAGGAAACTTATTCCGGAACCGCAAATCCATCATGCACGGCGTTCATTGCTTTATCAATATCCTTTTCCGCCACAAGTACAGTAATTCTGATTTCTGATGTTGAAATCATATTAATATTAATATGAGAATTATATAACGTCTCAAACATCCTGGCCGCCACTCCCGGATTACTCATCATACCTGCTCCCACAACAGAAAGCTTCGCCACATTTTCATTGTAGGTAATCTCCTGTATGGTAAGCCGTTCCTTATTAGCCTCAAGAAGCTTAATGGCGCTCTGAAGATCATCGGATGCCACTGTAAAGGAAATATCCTTTGTTCCCCCGCGTCCTACGGACTGGAGGATAATATCCACATTAATATTATTTTTCGCCAGTGTATCAAAGATACGGAATGCTGTTCCCGGCTTATCCTCCACCCCTATCACTGAAATCCTGACGGTATTTTTGTCGGCTGCAACGCCGGTCACTAACATTTTCTCCATATTGGATGCCTCCCTTACTACTGTCCCTTCCGAATCATTCAGGCTGGAGCGGACTACCAGCTCTACATTATATTTTTTTGCCATCTCCACAGAACGGTTATGAAGGACTCTTGCACCGAGGCTTGCCAGCTCCAGCATCTCATCGTACGTAATGACGTCAAGCTTCCTTGCATTTTTTACCACCCGGGGATCCGCCGTATAAACGCCGTCCACATCTGTATAAATCTCACATTTATCTGCGTGAAGCACCGCCGCCAGTGCTACGGCTGTTGTGTCAGAGCCTCCTCTGCCCAGAGTCGTAATATCCTCATACTTATTTACGCCCTGAAAGCCTGTAACAATTATAATTTTTCTGGAGTCCAGTTCATGCAGAATCCTCTTCGTGTCTACTCTTTTGAATCTTGCGTTGCCATGGCGGGAGGTAGAATGCATCATAACCTGGAAGGCGTTCAGAGATACGGCAGGCACATCTAATGACTGCATCGCCATAGCCATAAGCGCTACTGACACCTGCTCTCCCGTTGTAAGAAGCATATCCATCTCACGTTTTTTCGCATTCGGATTAATGCTCTGTGCAAGGGCAATAAGCTCATCTGTCGTATCTCCCATAGCGGAGAGCACAACCACCACGTCATTGCCTGCTTTATAATCTGCAATACAGCGCTTTGCCACGTTAAAAATTCGTTCTTTATTTGCGACGGAAGTACCGCCGAACTTTTTTACAATCAGCATATATCCTCCTGTAGTAAGTGCCCGAGAAGTCTGAATCCCTCCGGCCAGTTATTTCCGGTCTGTGCAGCAGTTCTTTCATTATATGCGGCTTCTCCTGCAGCCTTTAAGGTACTGTCATACAAAAGATAGGGCACTGCCTCCCCTGTGTGGGTACGCACTTTAACAGGAGTCGGATGATCCGGCAGAAGTAAAAGCCTGAAATCCTCCCCCGCAGCCTCAAGTCCGTCCGTTACAGTTTTTAAAACCTCTCTGTCAACATGTTCAATGGCAGATATCTTATCTCTTATATTTCCCTGGTGCCCCATCTCATCCGGTGCTTCCACATGTATGTAGGCAAAGTCACAGCCGCCCTGTGTCAGCGCCTTTACCGCTGCCTCTGCCTTTCCTCTGTAGTTTGTATGAAGGCCGCCGTTTGCGCCCTCTACAATGACAGATTCCATACCGGCGCCTGCTGCTATTCCCTTCAAAAGATCAACGGCTGATATCATAACGCCTTTCCTGCCGGTTCTCTCTTCAAAGGAGGTAAGGGCCGGTTTCTTTCCGGCTCCCCAGAACCATGCCGAGTTTGCCGGATTTAGTCCCTTTGCTTTTCTTTCTATATTAAGAGGATGATTTTTAAGAATCTCATAGCTTCTCTGCATCATCTCCAGGAGCACCAAGTCCTCCGGAAGATATGGACCGATCTGCTTTGTAAGTATGTCATGGGGCGGTGTAAGCTCTGTTACCTTTCCTTCCTTCTGTATCAGAAGGTGACGATAGCTTGTTCCTGCATAAAACTCGTATCCGTCCCTTTTCAGCCCCTCTTTCAAAGAATCGAGCAGCACTGCCGCATCCTTAGAGCTGATTTCATCCGAGCTGTGATCCAGTATCCTTTGCTCCTCATAAGGACAGTCCTCCTCACTTAGGGTCACAAGATTACACCGGAAGGATACGTCCGTATCCTCCATCGCCGCACCGATACTAAGAGCCTCAAGAGGCGAGCGGCCTGTATAATAAATTTTCGGATCATATCCCATAACCGACAGATTTGCCGTGTCACTTCCCGGTGCCATGCCCTCCGGCACCATTGACGCCATCCCAAGCTCCGAAGTCTTAGCAAGCAAATCCATATTGGGAGTATCAGCTGCCTCCAGGGTAGTCCTTCCTCCCAGCTCTTCAAGGGGCCTTCCTGCCATCCCATCGCTTAGCACTACTACATATTTCATCCGTCTTATCTCCTATCCCTTCTGGTCCTCTATACGTATCATATGCATGATCTGGTCTTTATAGGTTTTTGCTCTCGTATCATAGTCTCCCTCCATCATTACTGGAGTCACGAATCCAAATTCTCCCTCAAGCTCTTCCACATGAACCAGCTCGATGTCTCCAAAGGAATATTTAAGATCAGGAAGCAGTTCTTTTTCATCACCCTTCATTCTGATAAAGAAGCGTCTCTTTGCATCTGCCTTGTCCTCAAGCTTAAGCTTGTCCTTCTTCCACATCGTCATAATATTCCTGTTCAAATGCTTCGCAGCATCCACTACATCAGCCACAACCGCGCTGGCAGTCGGAAGCTTTCCGGCACCGCTTCCATAGAACATGGCATCGCCCAGTACATTTCCATGGACAAAAATAGAATTAAACACTCCATTTACATTATAAAGAGGGTGCTCCGGATAAAGCATACACGGCGCAACAATGGCATGAAGCCGGTTGCCGTGCCGCTTGCTGGATGCCAGAAGCTTGATAGTTGTTCCCATTGCCTTTGCATATTTCATATCCTCAACGGTAATCTCCGTAATACCCTCGCAGTAAATATCCTCAAAATCTACCTGCTGTCCGGAAATCAAAGAGGAAAGAATCGCAATCTTCCTGCAGGCATCATATCCTTCCACATCTGCCTCTGGATTGCGTTCTGCATAGCCATTTGCCTGTGCCTCCTTAAGGACTGCGTCATAATCGGCCCCTTCATAAAACATCTTTGTCAGCATATAATTTGTAGTGCCGTTTAAAATGCCTGTAATCTCCTCTATCTCATCAGCTGTAAGTGAAGAATTTAAGGGCCGGATAATCGGAATTCCTCCTCCCACGCTTGCCTCAAAGAGGAAATTAATATTATTTTCCTTTGCAATAGACAGAAGCTCTGCCCCATGTCTTGCCACCAGCGCCTTATTGGAGGTTGCCACGCTCTTTCCTGCCTGAAGGCATCTCTTTACAAAGGTATAGGCAGGCTCAATCCCTCCCATAACCTCTACAACGATTTTTACGTCCTCATCGTTTATAATTGTCTCAAAATCGTGGATAATCTTCTCCTGTACCGGATCTCCCGGAAAATCCCGCAGATCCAGAACATATTTTATATTCAGCTCCTCGCCGATTCTCTGATTAATACCGGCTCCGTTGGTATTAACCACCTCCACAACGCCCGAGCCTACTGTTCCATAACCCATCACCGCTATATTTATCACGTTCATTCCTCCCTCTGACCATTTACAGTCATTTTTAAATATGCATTTATAAATGTATCGATACTCCCATCCATAACGGCTGTCACATTACTGTTCTCCGTATTTGTCCTGTGATCCTTAACAAGTGTATACGGCTGCATAACATAGGACCGTATCTGGTTTCCAAACCCAATCTCCTTTATTTCTCCCCGGATATCCGACACCTTTTCTGCCTGCTCCTGCTCCTTCATAAGCTGAAGCTTCACCTTCAGCATCTGCATTGCCTTTTCCTTATTAAAATGCTGGGAGCGTTCATTCTGGCACTGTACCACAATTCCTGTGGGAAGATGTGTAATACGGATAGCAGAGGATGTCTTATTTACATGCTGCCCCCCGGCGCCGCTTGCACGGTAAGTGTCAATCTTAAGCTCATCATCTGCTATTTCAATGTCAAGCTCATCCTCAATGTCAGGAACCACGTCACAGGATGCAAAGGATGTCTGTCTTTTTCCTGCCGCGTTAAAAGGAGAAATCCTCACCAGTCTGTGTACTCCCTTCTCCGACTTCAAGTATCCGTATGCATTCCCGCCATTGACCTCAAAGGTCACTGTCTTAATTCCCGTAATATCTCCGTCCAGGTAATCAAGTACCTGTATGGAAAATCCCTTTCTCTCTGCCCACCGGCTGTACATGCGGTAAAGCATGCCGGCCCAGTCGCATGACTCTGTTCCGCCCGCACCCGCATGAAGTGTTACAATAGCATTGCAGGAATCATACTCTCCCGAAAGAAGAGTCCGGATCCTTAAGCTTTCAAATTCCTCTTCAAACTCCTGTATCTCGGTCCCGATTTCTTCTGCCATAGAAGAATCATTTTCCTCATACCCCATCTCGATAAGAAGCATGATGTCTTCATATTTTGTGTATAAGGCATGAATGGTTTTTATAAGGTCTTCAAGCTGCTTTAGCTCCTTCATTATCTTCTGGGACTCCTCCGGGTGATTCCAAAAATCCGGTTCTTCTATCTTCCTTGTAAGCTCCTCTGCCTTTTTCTCTCTGCCGGAGACGTCAAAGTGAATCCCTCATCTCGGCAAGAGGCTCCTCATATGCATTCATGATACTTCTAAACTGATCAAATTCAACCACTTCCTGTCACCTCTTTCTTTTTATAATATAGGAGTTATTTCCTTCCGCAGCACTGCTTGTACTTCTTTCCGCTTCCGCAGGGGCATGGATCATTCGGATATACCTTCTTCTCCGCACGTTTTTTCGGCGCGCGCACTGCACTTTCATCCTTATTCGTTCCTGTCACCTTAGCAACCTGCTCCCTTTCAACCTTCTGTTCAACTCTTATATGGAACAGAGTGCGTATGGTATCCTCTGTAATTCCCCTTGTCATCTCTCCGAACATGTCATAGCCAAGCATCTTATACTCAACCTTTGGATCTCTGTTTCCATATGCCTGAAGTCCAATCCCCTGCCTTAGCTGATCCATGTCATCAATATGTGCCATCCATTTACCGTCAATCACCTTAAGAAGCACAATCCGTTCAATCTCCCGGAGCTGCTCCGGTTCCGGAAATTCTGCTTCCTTCGCCTCATACGCCTTAGCGGCACATTCCTTAAGCATATGCTTAAGCTCTTTTTGGTTCATCTTCTTTACATCATCCGCAGTCACGAAAGACATCATGGGAATCACACCTGATATAGTCCGGTTAAGCCCTGACAGGTTCCATTCCTCATAATCTGTATCAGCCGGAATCTCTGTATCCACTACATTTTCCACAAAGTCATTGATCATATGGAAAATAGAGTCTCTCATGTTCTCACCGTCCAGAACACGGCGTCTCTCTTCATATATGATCTCTCTTTGTTCATTCATAACCTGATCATACTCAAGCAGGTTCTTACGAATTCCAAAGTTATTGCCTTCTATCTTCTGCTGCGCCTTTTCAATTGCGCTTGAAAGCATCTTATGCTCAATCTGATCCCCCTCTTCCACTCCAAGGGTTTCAAAAATTCCCATCAGCCTCTCAGAACCAAACAGCCGCATCAGATCATCCTCAAGGGAAATATAAAATCTGGATTCTCCCGGGTCTCCCTGACGTCCTGAACGGCCGCGCAGCTGATTATCAATTCGTCTGGATTCATGGCGCTCCGTACCGATAATCTTAAGTCCGCCTGCCGCCCTTGACTCATCATCCAGCTTAATGTCCGTACCACGTCCTGCCATATTTGTAGCAATTGTCACAGCATCATGCACACCTGCCTGTGCTACAATCTCTGCCTCCATTTCATGAAACTTGGCGTTTAACACATTATGCTTAATCCCCCGCTTCTTAAGCATCCCGCTTAAAAGCTCGGAATTCTCAATCGTAATCGTACCCACAAGAACCGGCTGGTGCTTCTTATGTGCCGCTTCGATCTCATCACATACGGCTTTGAATTTTTCCCGCTGTGTTTTATATACAGCGTCCTCCAGATCCTGACGGATGACAGGAACATTAGTCGGAATTTCTACAACGTCCATTCCGTAAATTTCCCTGAACTCCTTCTCCTCCGTGAGTGCCGTACCGGTCATTCCTGACTTCTTGTCAAACTTATTAAACAGGTTCTGGAACGTGATGGTTGCAAGAGTTCTGCTCTCCCTCTTTACCTTTACATGCTCCTTTGCTTCAATAGCCTGGTGAAGTCCGTCTGAATAACGGCGTCCCGGCATAATACGCCCGGTAAACTCATCTACAATCAGAACCTGATCTTCCTTTACTACATAGTCCTGATCCTTGAACATAAGGTTATGGGCGCGCAGGGCAAGGATAATATTGTGCTGAATCTCAAGATTCTCTGCATCCGCAAGATTTTCTATATGGAAGAACTTCTCAACCTTCTTCACGCCGTCCTCGGTAAGATTTATGTTCTTCTCCTTCTCATTTACAATAAAATCTCCGGTCTCCTCAATGTCCTCTCCCATGATGGCATTCATCTTGCTGAACTCTCCGCTGGCTTCGCCCCGCTGGAGCTGGCGGGCAAGGATATCACAGGCCTCGTAAAGCTTCGTGGATTTTCCGCTCTGCCCGGATATAATAAGAGGAGTACGGGCCTCGTCAATCAGTACTGAGTCCACCTCATCAATAATGGCAAACTTAAGTCCCCTCTGTACAAGCCGCTCCTTATAAATAACCATATTATCTCTTAAGTAGTCAAATCCCAGTTCATTATTTGTCACATAGGTGATATCGCAGTTATAAGCCGCACGTCTCTCATCACTGTCCATGCTGTTAAGAACTACTCCTACAGTAAGACCCAGGAATTCATGCACCTGTCCCATCCACTCGGCGTCACGCTTAGCCAGATAGTCATTGACTGTTACGATATGGACTCCTTCCCCTTTCAGGGCATTTAAATAGGCCGGCAGTGTAGAAACCAAGGTCTTTCCTTCACCGGTCTTCATCTCCGCAATACGTCCCTGGTGGAGAATGATACCGCCAATCAGCTGTACGCGGTAGTGCTTCATTCCAAGGGTACGGACTGCTGCTTCTCTTACAACTGCAAATGCCTCTGGAAGAATATCATCCAGAGACTCTCCTTCCTTCAGGCGTTCCTTAAACTCTCTCGTCTTCCCTTTAAGCTCATTGTCTGAAAGCTCCTGCATGGCAGGCTCTAAAGCTTCAATAGCGTCTGCTATCGGATAGATACGTTTTAATTCATTTTCACTGTGTGTTCCAAATAATTTCTGTAGTAAACCCATATCGATAAAATACTCCTTGTCCGTAAATTTACTCAAATTACATTTTAGCACTATATAGGGCGCAATTCAAGATTTTCTTTGCTTTGCGCAGGGTTGTTTATAGTCTAAGTAAACCAGCCTGATGTTTTCCTTTCTATTTCCATTTCCCCTCGACAAATATGCCAACACAAAATAATTCATGGACAGATTACCACTGTCCATAAAAAGATTTTCAAGCTTTACCGTCATTCTCTCTATCTCTACTGCTTATTCCGACATCGTATAACGGTACTGCTTATTTTTATAGTACCCTGTGAAAGCCACGCTTCCAATTCTTCATCCCCCTTTTTCATCTTCCGGTACTGAAATTTGCGTGAAAGAAGGGAGAACACCTGTGTTTATTCGCCAGTTCTTCGGTAATATATTTTCTTTGGATGCGTCAACCACCTTCAGAGGTTGCTACCACTGTCCAACAGACCACTCATACCAATATAGATCTCCCATTCCCAGTTTTGTTTTTGCTGAATTCAGACGGACTAACTGTACCACGCTTGCATAATCTCTAATTCCCCCTTCGAATTTGGATTCGCGAGTCCTCACTCTTTTACAGCCTTTTTGCATCCATTTCAGTTCAAATTTATTTTCTCTATGTCCTCTATACTTGTCAACGCCTGAATATCTTCAAAATACCAATCGCTGCATTCATCATAAAAATGTTTATCTTTTCTCTTCTTAAATATGCGAAATGGACGCTTTCCAGAATTATCATATATATGACATACATCACAGACTCTTACTACATCTTTCACTAAGCCCAACGCTCTATCATATCTTAAAATTATTTTTTCTTCTGGAACATCATGGCCTCCCGATTCTACCCTTGATTTCACACGCCAAATATTAATGGCAGGATCTGCGGTGAGGATATAATAACAACGAATAAAGTATCCTTTTTCTTTTGCTCTCTCCAATAACCTCAGGTTACGCTCTGTAGACAACACCGTTTCAAAACAAAACTCATTCATCTGCTCAATATGTTCTTCCCGTTGTTTTTCTGCTAATTGCGCCGCTTCCAAATCTGAACACTTTAGATTCTTCTTTATTTCATCGGCATTAATATAATCCATCGGAGGTTTTAACAACTCTGTAAACGTACTTTTTCCCGAGCCATTCGGTCCGGCGAATACAACTACTTCAGGCTTTTTTTGCAATACGTTCACTGTAACGCCCCTTTCTCATTTTTGTTCCGATCTCTACTCTCGTTCCATCATTACTCTCATGATATATCGTTTGTGTCTGTCTATCATAAACAACTATAGGAATATCTAATGCTTTCTTCTTTTCCAACTCAATTTTTACCGCCGCATTTGCACGTTTCACAACTGCCTCATCAGAAATATATTCTTCACGTTTCATATCGCTCTCCTTCCTACTACGTTATACATACTAATAAGAAATTCAACTGATGTTGTCTGCCCTAACATCTGTCTACACCGCTTTTTTCGTAATAAGTCCAGTATACCATTATTCTTCTAAACTTAGAAGATTATGTTTTTCATTTTCTTAATTTCAATAAAATTTTTCAAACTGGCAGACTATCCCTCACACAAAGCGCCCCATACCCGAACGGACAGACTGCCCCGCCCTTCCGGTTACATAGGTTTTAGATTTTTATTGAGTCTATCCACCATCCACGCAATCCGCTTTTCCCGTCCGGCATCCGTCTTTGCG
>CATBDC010000015.1 GCA_949502235.1 uncultured Lachnospiraceae bacterium
AGCTGGGGAGTTGGGGACAGGGTAAAGGGCAATCGGGGACGGAGTAAAACTAGTTTTACTCCGTCCCCGATTGCCCTTTACCCTGTCCCCAACTCCCCAGCTCTTTAAGTTCGAGGCTAGCTCTTTTTTTTAATCTTTTTTTTAAAATACCCTGGCCAGACGGTCAAAAGCTTCCTTTACCTGTGACATAGGGGAGGTAAGGCAGAAGCGCCGGAACTGCCGCCCGTTTTCGGCGTCAAACATAACTCCATCGCCGATAATGATGTGGGTAGCTTTCAGCCTCTCATCTAGCTCATCATCAGAGAGACCGTATCCTGAGAAATCTGCCCACAGGACATAGGTTCCTTCAGGCCTTGTAATTGTAACCTTCGGCAAATCCTTTGCAAAACGTTCCATTGCATAGTCAATCAGCCTGTCCAGATATTCGTTCAGCTCATCAACCCACGGAGCACATTTTGTATAAGCTGCAATCACAGCGCTGATTCCAAAGGGGGTAGCTATTGGAAGGCCCTTATCCAGCTTCTCTATAAGCTGCGGGTCTTCGACAATCAGATTAGACATAGCCAGTCCTGCTACATTAAAGGTTTTATTAACAGCAGTCGCGGAAATTACGCCCTTGGGGCCTAACACCTTCATGACAGGAAGAACCTTCATGCCTTTTCTGGCAATATCAATATGAACCTCATCGGACAGGATGATTACATCATGTCTGCGGCAGATTTCGCCGATTTTAAGGATTTCCTCCTCGGTAAATACCCGCCCGGTGGGGTTGTGGGGCTGGATTAAAATAATCATCTTGTTTTCCGGAACCGCACAGGCCTTTTTCAGTGCTTCATAGTCCACGGTATAATAGCCGCGGTCATTTATCATCTGTACTCCGGCCATTACCCGGCCGATAGGCTCAATATCCATATGATAGTTATAAGAAGGAAGAAGAACAATAATACCGTCTCCCGGTTCTGTATAGCTTTTAATACAGGTAGCAATGACTTCGTGAGTTCCTGCAGCTCCCAGAAAGACACTTTCCGGAGCAAAATTCCAGCCAAAACGGGTAGAAAACCAATGGCATACAGCCTCGTTGTAAGCAGCCGGGGGAGCAGAATAACCAAAGATACCGTGTTCTGCTGTCTTTATCAGCGCTTCTGTTATTTCAGGAGCACATTTAAAATCCATATCGGCAGTCTGGAAACAGAGCCGGTCCTCCGGCAGCTCGTCATATCCTAACATCTCTGCCATCAGCTTTCCAATAGAAGAGTCCGTTCTCCATTTCATGCTGTAGCTGTACGGGTCGTGGGCGCGGTCAACGACCGCATCAAAATCATACTTCATAAATAAAAACCTCTTTTCTAGTTTTGTTGTTTACATGTCACTGAATTGAGGTATAGATTCTAAACTATTTGAAATTATAGCATCCTTTCAGAGAAAATACAAGAGGTGAAATATTGACAAAATTCGAGTTAGAAAATTGTGAAGTTCTACTATTGCCATATCCTGTTAATGTGATAAAATAGAAATAATGTATAGATTCTAAATAAAAAAGAACGGTGAATATGGAGATGAAAAGGAGAAATCAGGTATGAAGTTTATTGATACACATTGTGATTCGTTAATGATAGCACTTATGCGGGGAGGAGAGAACCCGGATTTATATGATGCTTCCTGCGTGTCTGTAGATTTTAAGAGGATGAAGGAAGGGGGACAGATGGCGCAGTTTTTTGCAATCTTCCTTCCGCCCCAGGAAGCCTATAAGATGATGGGAGTGCCGGAGATTCCAGAGGAGGATTATATTGCAGCCTGCCGCGGGATTCTCATGGCAAATCTGGAGAAACACTCTGACAAAATAAGTCTTGCAAGAAATGCAGCGGAGCTTAGGGCAAATGAAGACGCGGGAAAATTGTCTGCAGTACTGTCTATGGAGGACGGCAGGGCTGTGTGGGGGAAGCTTAAGAACCTGAAACAGTTTTATGATATGGGAGTGCGCGCCCTGTCACTGACATGGAATGCGAAAAATTGTTTTGGCTCGCCCAATTCCAGAGAGCCCGGGATTATGAATGAGGGACTTACAGATTTTGGAAAGGAAGCGGTAGAATATATGCAGGAGCTGGGGATGCTGGTGGATGTATCTCATTTATCCGATGGCGGGTTTAAGGATGTCGCGGATATCTGTAAAAAGCCTTTTATAGCGACACATTCTAACTGCCGTGCGCTGTGTCCACATCCAAGGAACCTGACAGACGATATGCTCCGTACCCTGGGAAATGCCGGAGGCGTTACGGGAATTAATTTTGGGCCGGAATTTTTGAATGAGGATATCGAATGTAAGGACAGTACAGCTGCCCTTATGGCAAAGCATGCAAGACATATGGCGGATACAGGCGGCATAGACTGCGTAGGAATCGGGTCAGACTTTGACGGAATACAGGGTAATTTGGAGATTAGTGACTGTTCAAAGGTTTATCTTCTGGAGGACGCCCTGAAGAAGGAAGGATTTTCCGGGGGAGAGATTGAAAAGATTTTCTGGAAGAATACATTCCGCGTGATAGAGGATGCCATGAAATAAGAAGGTTATGCAGATTTTTCATTGATTTGTCCGCTCTTTTGGATTATAATAATGTGCGGAAGGATAAAGGTCAGGGGAAATTTGTCATGGGGAATGTGAAAAGAAAACCGCATCATACATTTTATGAGATGTCGGACATTATGGAGCGCATGATTGCGCAGAACAGTGTGAATGTTCCGGTGGATTACGGCACAGGGGAGAAGTATAACCATGTGGAGGTACATGTACTTAGCCATGTCGTTGATAATCCGGGAATATCTGTCACAGAGGTTGCACAGAACTGGAACCGCACAAAGGGCGCTGTTTCTCAGATTGTAAAGAAGCTGGTACAAAGCGGTATGATCTATAAAGGGAAAAAAGAAGGCAATGACAAGACGGTATGTCTGTATGCCACTCCCAAGGGTCAGGCGCTGGACATAAAGCACAGAGAATATGATTCCCGTAATTACCGGAATTTTATTGAATTGATGAAGAAGGAGGTTCCGGAGAAGGATATTTACGTTATGTTTCAGGTGATGGAAGTCTGGACACGTCTTTCTATGGAGTGGATTCCGGAGTAAAAAGATTATCACATATTTATTAGTAATATATTGAAGTTAATAAAGATTATGGAAGCAGCTGCATTTTGAATGTAGCTGCTTTTTCGTGATATTGTATGAAAATTCCTTTTTAATTTTGTGAATATGTGACTATTGCACGAGGAGAATAAAATATTATAATCTAAACTATAAGATATAGATTCTAAACCAAAATCTAACAGGAGGATATTGTAAAAGGTACAGTATATGTGCTGTGGAACACGGAATTTAAAAACAAAAAATTGGAGGAAGAGAAAAGATGAGTAAAAGTACGAATGAGGTTTTGGGAACAGCAAATGGTCCTGTAATGTGGATTTTGGCAATATTGGCGATTGTAATCGTTATTATCCAGTCGGTTATGATTTACAGACTTACAAAGCAGCGCGCCAAGGGAGGAATCATGTCGGATGAGGAGATTAAGGTGTGTTTAAAAACCGGAGGTGTTACTGCGGTTGGCCCTGCAATCGCGGTCTTTATTCTAGCGATGTCTATGCTTAATATGCTGGGCGCGCCCATGACACTGATGAGGATTGGAATGATAGGAAGCGCTGATACGGAGCTTCTGGTTTCCAGTATGGGAACATCAATTGCAGGGGTAACACTTGGAACAGATGAACTGACATATGCGGCATTTGGAACGGCACTTCTTGCCTGTGCAATCACAAGCGGCGGATACTTTATCCTCACCCCGATTCTGTGCAGGGGACTGGGAGGCTCTGTAACGAAGCTGTTTACATCAAAGGATAAGAATAAGAAATCCGGAAAGGCCGGGAAATTCATAAAAGCTTTTTTCAGTGCAATCTTCCCGCTCTTTATTTTTGCGGGATTAGCCGCGTCACAGGTAGCCCAGGGAGTGGATTACCTTATCGTTATGCTTATTGCGGCTGTTGTAATGTTTATTCTGAACCGTCTTTCCAAGACAAAAAATATTACATGGCTTAAAGAATGGGCGATGGGGTTCAGTGTATTAAGCGGCATTATCTGCGGGCCGATTATTGCGTCAATTATAAAATAATAAGAGTCGAAGTCTTTATTATAGACAACAGGAGGAATAAAATAATGAGTGAGAATAAAACGAACGCAGTACCATCTATGGATGCAGGCCAGCAGGACTATAATAAGAAGGTTCACAGGGTAGGCACGATTACCATGCTTACAATTCTGGTAATTACGATTATACCCATTATTTATATTTATGTATTTTGCGGAGGCTTTCCCGGCTGGGGAGTTGTTTCAGCAACGGTTGCAGCTTTAGTGGCATACAATAGTTTTCAGTGGATACTGGAAGCAGTATTATATTTCCCTATGGTTGGAGTGCCCGGATCCTACATCTGTTTTACGGCAGGAAATATCCTGACCATGCGTGTGCCATGTTCACTTGCTGCGCAGAATGCAGTAAATGCGAAAAACGGAACGCCGAAGGCAGAGCTGGCTAGTGTATTTGGGATGGTGTCTTCTGTAGTGGTAAACTTTTTCTGCCTTGGAATTGTTGTTTTCTTTGGAAATTTTTTGTTAAGTGTCATGCCGGAATCTGTAAAAACAGGGTTTAATTATGTAATGCCTGCGCTGTTCGGAGCATTGCTGATTATGATGCTTGGTATGTTTTCACCTAAGAAAAAGGAGGAAAAAGAAGAAACTAAGGCAGCAGAAGCTTAACAGTATATAAAAAATTATAAAGAAGCTATAAGCAAGGAGGAAAAGAAAATGGTGTATGATTTTGAGAGGTTTGTTGACCGTTCAACATGTGGTTCAAACAAATGGGAGGGCATGAAAAGGATAAATCCGGACATAGCGCCGGATGTGATTCCCATGTCAACGGCGGATATGGAATTTATGACCGCGCCCGAGATTCAGGAAGGGCTTAAGGAGTATATTGACAGTGTAATCCAAGGTTATACATCCCCAACACAGAGCTATTTTGACGCAGTCCTTGACTGGCAGAAAAAGCGCCACGGCTATGAAGGGAAAAAGAACTGGATTGTGACCACAAGCGGCGTTGTACAGGCCATCTTTCTCCTTGTGGAGGCCCTGACAGAGCCAGGTGACGGCGTGATTATCCAGCAGCCGGTATATTATCCATTTGCCATGGCGGCAAGATTAACCGGAAGACGGCTTGTGAATAACGAACTTATCTGCAGGGAAAATACCTATGACATTGATTTTGAGGATTTGGAAAGAAAAGCAAAGGATCCGAAAAATAAGGTGCTTATTTTCTGTAATCCGCATAATCCTGTGGGTAAGGTGTGGAGCAGGGAAGAGCTTATGAAGGTGGTAGAAATCTGTGAGGCGAACAATGTATTTATCGTTGATGATGAGATACATAATGACTTAATCATGCCGGGATACCAGCATACCCCGCTGCCTACAGTATCAGAGGCAGCTTCCAGAATCTGCGCTTACTGCACTGCTCCCAGCAAGACCTTCAATCTGGCCGGAATGCAGCTTTCGAATATTTTTGTGGAGGATCCGCAGATCCGGGGGAAGCTTTCCCTTGGCAAGCTGATGACTATGTCCCTTGGACAGGTGGCAATCAGCTACGAGGCGTGCCGTCTCGCTTATGCAAAGGGGGCTCCCTGGCTTGAAGAGCTTTTAAAGGTTGTGGACGGTAATGCAAAGTATATGAAGGAATTTCTGGCAGAGCATATGCCGGAGGCAAAGTGTTATCCCCTTGAGGGAACCTATCTTCTCTGGGTTGATTTCAGGGGGCTTGGCCTGACCCACAAAGAGGTAGAAAGGCTGATGCTCTCCGCACAGCTCTATCTGGATGACGGAGCTATGTTCGGCGATGCAGGGAGAGGCTTTGAGCGTTTTAACCTGGCACTTCCAAGGAAGGCGCTGGAGGCGGCAATGGAAAGGCTTCTTAAGGCATGGAAGGAATTGAAGGAACGTTTTGACACAGAAGGATGGCCGGAGCACATTACAATAAAAGAGGGAATGGAATTCCCGGATTTCACCTATGACACACCATTTAGCTTAGGGCAGAGCTTTGCGGCCGCTTATAAGGAGAAGCCTGTCATATTGATGTTCCACCGTTATTATTCCTGTATGATATGTAACGGCGCATTGTCAAAGCTTGCGGCCGGGCATGAAGAATTAGAAAAGGCCGGGATTCAGGTGAAGGTGGTCATGCAGTCAACACCTGAAAGTGTGAAGGAAGCTATGGGCGGTACAAATATATACCCCTTTGATATTATCTGCGACCCGGACAGGGTACTTTACGAGCGGTTTAATGTATTTACGGCAAATACGCTGTTTGATGTTCCGGGCGATCACATGCAGGAAATGATTCCTATGCTGGCAGGCGCCTTTCTAAGTGAAGAAGCGCCTCCGGAAACAGAAGGGGAGCAGACCCAGCTTCCGGCATGGTTTGCAGTGGATGGAAATGGGATTGTTAAAGCGGCTCATTATGGAAAGGATATATTTGATGTACCGGAAATAAAGGAAATGGCAGAGGCATTTCGTTAAAAAATTTCTGCCTGTGCATTGGAAACAGATTTTCAATACACAGGCAGTCCTTCATTATGTTTTATTTTAAAGTTTTCAGGCTGCAGCGCGGAATATATTTCCGCGGTATTTTTTTAATGCGGCATAAAGGATCATGCCGAGGATCCCGCATGACAGGATTTCCCCAGTGCCTACGGTAATCATCATAAATGGTATGGGAAGGGGCACTCCGTAGCCGAATCTAAGCACAAAGGGTACGATAACCGTATTTGCAAGAACCGGCGGAACAGGTGCAAGGAGCGGATTTTTGTCCTTAAGCTTCCAGGTAAAGAAGGCTCCGGTTAAGGTAGCAATACTTCCAAAGATAATGTCAGGAAGAATCGCTCCTCCTAAAATATTGCCGATAAGGCATCCTGCGAATAGGCCGGGCACTGCGGCCGGGGTGAATACGGGAAGTATGGTTAGGGCTTCGGCGATCCTTACCTGAATCTCTCCGAAGGAAAAGGGTGCGAACACATAGGTGAGCACCACGTAGATAGCAGCAATCATAGCTGCCTGCGTAAGAAATACGACATTTTTGTCTCTCATAATTTAGTTCTCCTTTAGTTTTTATTTACGTGTGGAAGGTCTCGAACACACGATTCATTTAACGCCGGGAATCGGCGGCAAGCCCTCTATAGACCTTGGTTTTGACAGGCTTTGCAACGATTGAAAGTATAACATGGTTTTAGTCCAAAATCAAGGGCTGCCCGGATTTTGCCCAAATTGGCATTGGGAGGTAACTTTTCAAGGTAAAGACAACGGACTGTTGCATTTACCTTGAAAAGTTACCACAGGTATTTTAGGTATATTAGGGTTACTTTTTCATTGCTAAGAAGAAATGATAGCGATATAATGTAAATAAGATATTTCTGTTGTCAATATAAAAGGAAGGAAATAATATGGGTAATATATACGATGGGGCATTTCGGACAATTCTAAATGATTGTCGGAACATGATTCTTCCGGTAATTAATGAGATTTTCGATGAAGAATATATCGGGGATGAGAAAATTGAGTTTTTCCCGAACGAACATTTTTTAGACCAACAGGATATGGCTGATAAAGAGCGGATTACAGACACGAATTTTAAGGTTATTGGAAAAGAGATAAAAAAATATCACCTTGAATGTGAAAGCAGCCTGCCGGATGGCAAAATGACAATTCGGCTTTTCGAGTATGATGCCCAGATTGCGCTAGATGAGGGTGAGGTTACAGAAGAAACCCTGACAGTAGCATTTCCCAATACAGCGGTGTTGTATCTTCGGGCATATAGAAAGACGCCGGATAAAATGAGATATGTAATTGTTACGCCAGGAGGAACCGTACAGTATGATATTCCGGTTATGAAAGTGCAGACGTATTCATTGAATGATATTTTTGAAAAGCGTTTATTGTTGTTAATTCCGTTTTACATTTTCTCGCATGAAAAGGATTTTGCAGAGTATAATAGCAATGAACAGAAGCTGTCGGAATTGAAGTCAGAATATCAGGATATTTTAGAGAGGCTTGATGAGATGGAGCAGCAGGAGGTTATCGGAGCGTTTGATAAACGGACGATTATAGAGCTTTCTAGTGATGTGATTAAAGAGATTGCACAAAAATACGAGAATGTGCAGAAAGGTGTAGGTGAGATTATGGGCGGTGCGCTGATTGAGACAAATGCAAGAAGATTAAAAACCGAGGCAGAGAATGAGGCAAATAGGAAATCTGCTCAAAGAATGCTGAATATGGGAAAACTGACAATAGAGGAAGTTGCAATATGTTCAGGACTTAGCATTGAAGAGGTGGAACAGCTTGCCGGATTGCAAACCGTGTAGAAACTGGGCTTCATCTGGTAAGGTATACATTATATGACGGCGGTGAATTTTCAACGACTTTAGAGCCAGTCGGGAAAAACAGGCTCTTTTTTTGTCTTTAATAACGCACTGTCCAAAGCATTTTCAGATTTCTTATACTGGTCGGCTAACAAATAGTCCTTTTCATTGCTAAAAAGAAATGATAGCGATATAATATAAAATAAAATATTTCTGCTGCCAATATAAAAGGAAGGAAATATTATGGGTGATATATTAAATAATTTAAGTAAAGAAGCCCTTCAGGAAATTATTCTGAAGATCTCAAAATATCTGTCAGCGGAGCAGTACGAGACGCTGGAAAACCTGATTGAACAGATGGGGGCAGGGGGCGCTGAAGCGGCAAAGCCCCCTGGGGCTATGAGGATGTCGCAGGAATTTGTCGATGAGAAGATGGTAAAGGTTAAAGAATGGATGCGGCAGATTGACGAGGGAGAGCTTTATCTGGATACGGAGGAATATGAGGATTATTCCGATGGATACTGGGATCCTGATTGGATTACAGAATATTACGATAATCAGCGAATTGGAGAAAAGATACTATCTATGATTCAGTTTGCAAAGGATTGTGTGGATGACAGAAGGTATCAGGAGGCTGGCTTTATCTATGAGTGGCTTTGGGGATGCATCGTATTGACAGATGAGGAATACTTGGACCCGGTAGATTTGGAGATGCTGGAGAACGAAGAAATTATCTCTGCAGATATGGAGCGGCTGGCGCTTTTGACATTATATGCAGTTTACCAGATAACAGAGACAGAAAACCGGGCGGAACTCCTTTATGAGTATTTTAAATATTATACATTTCATACTCTGCATATGGAGGACATGCTCTATGCGGGAAGGGAAAAGCTCCCGGATATAGAGCAATTTTGGAAGGATTGGATCGCGCTGCTTAAAACAAAGAGCGGCGATGTGGAAATAAGACTTCTTAAGGAGGCTGTTTTATACAGTCAGGGCGTAGAAGGACTTGTACATATGGCTGATGAGAACTGCAGTACTCATCCCTCTCTGTATTTAGAGGCGATGAAGGAATATGATAAGAACCATGACTATGAGAAGATAGAGGAAATCGGAAAAAGAGCCATTGAAAAGTTAGATGGCAGTCAGAAGGCTCGAAGCGAGGCGGCGCTGAAGGCAGCCTGTGCGTCCTCCTGCCTGATGCATGAGGAAAATATGATGGTGTTTTGCTGGGAATGCTTCCGATCTTCCCCGACAGAGAGAAATCTGCTGCGTTTATTCGGCACAGGTGAAATGGCAGAAAAATACGGCCTGCGGGTGACGAAAATTTTTTGTGAAGCATCGGAGGCGGAGGCTTTGGAGGCCGTAAGGCTTGGAAGATTATGCCCAAATGAAATGGGAGATACCGGATATTATACGCTGTGTTTCTATGCCGGCGATTTTAAGACAGTGAAGAAGGAGTCAAAAAATCCGAAGGGCTCACTGGGATGGAGCACCCGATTTATCAGAAAAGGCCTCCGGCTGATTTTGCTTTACCTATATCAGAAACCACTTCCCTCGAAGGCTGCTGCATCAATCGCCGGCTGTGTGGGATTTAGGGATCATGCAGACACTTGCTGTGAACTGGAGTTTGAGAGGAAAATCGCGGATGAAGGCCGTGAGAACCAGACGAGCCTGTTTTGGAATTATTTCCAGCGCTGGAAGGCATATTTTCCAATGGATCAGGAGGAGAAAAAACAGTATCTGCACTGGGCTGAAAAAATCGCACACAGCAGGGCAGATGCTCTTGTCAGTGCACAGCACAGGCAGCATTACTACGAAGCGGCCATGCTTCTTGCCATGACAGCAGAAATAAAAGAGGATATGGGAGCAGCCGGCGAGATGCAGAGGGTTTTTGCAGAATATAAGAAGAAATTTCCAAGACATTCTGCGTTCCAGGCGGAAATGAGAGGATATTTTGGTATATGATACCGAATTTATTCCACCTGCACGGTTGGAACATCTCTCGGGGGACGGAAGTTTTAAGATGTCCTTCCTAACGCAGACTGGGCAACACTCCGGTGAACTAACCGCTAACGGAGGCTAAGGAGTTCAGGAGAGCCTTCACTCCTAAACCTCCATAAGCAGTGGATTTCACCTCCGTTAAGAACGCCCCCTGATGTCTGCTTATAGGAAGGGCATCTTAAAACTTCCTGTGCATCGAAAATGATATTCTAGTAGTACAGATGGAGAATTTTTTCAGTGCATAGTCATCAAGGTGTTTTGTTAGCTGTAATTCTCCTCTCCGGTTATATTCTTCTCCGTGCCAGATTTTCATCTCAACTATGTGTTGCTGCCCAAGGTAGTCGATTACTACATCTGTCCTCCGCAGATCCCTGGTACGGGCCTCAATATAGTAATTTCCCGCACCATTGATAATTGGTTCCGTCCATGTTCTTCCAGAAGGGAGCTCTCACTGTCTCCATAAATGTCTGTAAAATGAATCATGAATTTTTCCATTATCAAATCCATATTCAAAATGCCGCCTGTTATGAATTGATTCCTGCCAAGGCTTGCCGTATCTGCCAGTTTATTTTCTGTTATGTTTTCTGACAGGCAGCGGTTGTATAATCTTGTTTCAAAGATACGATTGGACACTGCAACAAGCCCGTCCTCGTTTTTCAGGTAACCAAACATTGTTCCCAGATTTATTGCATGCTCATCCGGGCTGTATGGGATCTTTTTCCCGTTGAACAGGATCAGGCGGATCATGCTATCCAGTTCTTTTGAATCAGACAGTTTCTTTCCCATATCGTCAAATAGAGTATTCTGTTCGTTCAGAAGTTGTTTTACTGCATCCAGGATAGTAGTTTTCGTCCATTTACAGGGGCTGCCGTCAGGAGAATCTTTTAAATACATGTCAGCAGACACAGATTGTCCGAACGATTCTGCGGCGGCTTCCCCGGCTAATTGGCAAATCCGGGATACCAGAAACGAAGATCCGGTCTTGCATCATTAAGGCTCATGTGGTAGGATTCTGTCTGAATTACATCTGAAACTTCACCGGTTTCCCCGTAATAGATTACGTCATAAAGCAGTCCGTATACCTTTCGGCAGAACGACCATTCATCTTTGTAGGAGGAACTTCCCAGCCCTTCAAAGCTGATGGAAAAGATCTAAGTAGGGAAACATATCATAAAATGGTGATTGTACATACTGGAATGGTATGTTAAGATAAGGACAGGAACAACCGTGTTACAAGGTGGTAAGCCTCCCTAAACTTGAAAAAGAGGGGAGGTGGTGCGAATGGATATATATGAAGTATTAAGCCTGTTATTTTTAGGCGGTTCATTTCTAATCGCATTGCTTGCCTACATAGATAGGAACAACAAGCGAAAATAAATAAGCCTACCTTGTACTTGGCAGTCGGGTAGGCTTAAATAGCTACTAAGGAGGTCAACCACTTTGAGGGCGGTTGTTCCTTTTTGTATTCTTAATATAGCATATTCGGCAGCAGGACGCAAGTA
Source organism: uncultured Lachnospiraceae bacterium (assembly GCA_949502235.1). Classification (GTDB taxonomy): domain Bacteria; phylum Bacillota; class Clostridia; order Lachnospirales; family Lachnospiraceae; genus CAPEBR01. The sequence goes on from CATBDC010000015.1 coordinate 11,945, forward strand.
AAAAAAATACAGTCTGCCAGTCCAGTAAAACTCTGGTTACTGTTCACACAGGACTTTGCATTCACTGCAAAGTCCGTAAGAAAATGATTCAGGCGTGAGCAAATCCCATTCGCGAAGCGAATTTTAAATGGATTTGCGAAGGTTGCTGTGAACGGAGTGAACAGTAACAAACTCTGATAACGTGTCAGTTTCTGACACAATAACAGAGAGTGTCTGGAGGTTATGCAGGAAAAGGCAAAAGGACAGTTGATTTTTACATCCCACAATCTGCGGCCTTTGGAGGTTCTTGAGAATGAATTTTTGATCTATACAACAGTAAATCCAGAGAATCGTTATATTAAGTGCGCTTACATCAAAAATACGCAGAATACCAGATTATCTTATCTGCGCAGTATTAAACTTGGCGGACAGAAAGAAAAATTATATAACGAAACAAATATCTATGAAATGGAACTGGCAATGCGCAGAGCAGGAAGGGTGGGGACGCATGACCGATAAAATTATCCTGTTTCTCGTAGAAGGACCGACAGATGAAGATACTTTAGCATTGTTCTATTCAAAGATTGTAAAAGAGTATAATATAAAATTTGAAGTATTACATTCGGGTATTCAGCCACATGGGGATGCCTAAAATCCTTTTTGCTGCTTTGTCGCTGTGCTGCTTTGCGTGCCGCAGGCATCCCCCGCCATGCGCATAGCATTTGCCACATTATCCCCAAAAGTTGCGAGGTTTCCCAAATTAGGGGAAATGACTGATATTTTACCCTCTTCTTCATAGAAAACAGCCGGGTACATGTAATTCATAATTACTATCTAAGACAATTTTTAAAGAATGTGAGGATGCAGATGAAGGTACAGGAATTAAGACAAGTGTTAAGTAAAGCAGACAGAAGCCTGTTGGAGAAAGCTTTTGTGGAGAGCTATAAGAATTTCCCCAAACGGCAGAAGGAAGAGATTGACCAAATCATAACGGATATACTGGAAGGAAAGGATACGTCAGCGAGTGCAAAAAAGAACAGTCCGGTCAATTTTGATGAACTGAAAGGTCAGATTACCTTTTTTATAGAAAATGCGTATGCACAGAACTATTTTGCCCCTAACCGTATTATTCCCAAAAGCCAGAGGCCGAAATGGCGTTTTATGGTGAAGAATTTTATAAAGGAGCTTCAGAAGGCTTCTGCGGATGATGAAAATTATCAGGAGTCCGTAAAGTTGCTGACAGACCTATACCGTCTTATTTGTTATGCGTGTAATTATTATCTGTTTTCCACAGATGATCCATTCCGCTCTATCGGGTGGGAGCAGTCGGCCTTTTTCCAGCTGGTAGTGAAAAAGACCTTTGGGGACGGGTATTCAAGGGAGAAGATATCGGCTCTGCTTTTATATGCAGTTACGGGAGGGTTAAGCAGAGAGTCCCTGTATATTTTCCAGGAGATGGTACTTCTTATGGAGCTTAAAACAAGTGACGTAAAATATATGGTTATAGAAGAGGCAAAGAAGCTTGTGGAAACGCAAGAGGTAAAACTAAGCGGACTGGGGAAATACGATGGTAAGAGATATTATTTGGAGACAGCCATAAACGAACTGTGCAATATGATTTTAATTACCTCTATTGACCTGGCGGAGCCGGAAGAGGGGATTGCTTATTATTTTAAAAAATGCAGGAAAAGCAGCCAGGAGATCGTGCTGTACCGTGCTCTTGACGTAGTTAACCAGATGGAGGGAGATAACAGATTGTGGCTTGACGTTTACAGATATGGCCTTAAGAAAAAGATAAAGCCCAGGGAATTTCTTGTGGAGGAATATAAGAGGAGGCTGGCGGAGCCGGAGGGGTAATAGAATTGTCAATTGTCCGCAGGACAAAGATGAGGGGGCTGCATGAAAGAAGCAGAATGTATTGTCAGTAGGTTTGACGAATTTTGTAAGCTGGTAATTACAAAGTCAATTAAGGACTATAGTTTGCTATATACACCTGTATGGCAATGTGGAAATGAAATTTTATCGGAGTTTGAGTGCTTTTTCCTCCGGGCTATTGATGAGCATCCGGGGATTACTGTAAATGAACTGAAGGATTACTGGGGTAAAACACAGGGAGCAGTTTCACAGCAATTATCAGCTTTAGAAAAAAAGGGATATGTACACAGAGAAAAATCGCAGGAGGATGGAAGACGGACAGAAGTTTATCTGACAAAAGAGGGAAAAAATCTAACAGAGCTTGTAGAAAAAATGAAATTGAAGCAAGCAGAGGATGCGGTTAAAGAGTTAACAAAAAGTGGTTATACAGAAAAACAGATAGAAGATTTTTGTAATATATATGAGAAACTGGAAAATATCAGCACCCATAATATTAAAAAATTCTTTTTATAGAAAAAGTGAATAAATAGAGATAACTTATAAGAAAAAACTATTTGCAATCAGATATATTAGAAGCTAATATATTAGTAGCTAATGCAATATGAAAAGATCATAATAAGGAGAAGAATATGGCTGACGTATATTTGCCAAAAAATTTTGAAGAGTATCAGGAAGCTAGAAAACAAGGGTTTTTGTATGCGAAGGAGTTTAAGGAAAGAGGCGGAAAGCTTGCGGGCTGTTTATGTTCCTACACACCACTGGAAATTTTAGATGCGGCAGGAGTGGCTTCAGTGGGTTTCTGTGGCTCCAGCCAGGAATCTATTCCGGATGCAGAGAAGATACTGCCCAAAAATATATGTCCTCTGGTTAAGTCTACCTTTGGATTTGCTTATTCTGAAAAGTGTCCTTACACATATTTTTCCGATATTATTATCGGTGAAACCACCTGTGACGCAAAGAAAAAAATGTATGAACTTTTAAATAATATTAAGGAGACGTATGTCCTTCAGCTTCCCAACGGAAAGGAACGCCCATATGTAAAGGATATGTGGTATAAGGAGGTCAAGCTTTTTAAGGACAAAATAGAGGAAAAATTTCAGGTAAAGATAACAGAGGAAAAATTAAGAGATGCAGTACATTTTAGAAATGAATACCGCAGGGCAATCATTGATTTATATGAGCTTCAATTAACAAATCCACCGGCAATGCTGGGTACAGAGCTTATGATGGATGTTTTGACGGGAACTTTTAGTTTTGACCAAAGAGAGTTTCTTGAGGTAATGAAGAGGCGGATTGAAGAAGTAAAGGAAGGATATCATATGCACGGAAGCATGGTTGCTCCGGCAAGAAAAAGAATCTTGCTTACAGGCTCACCCTCTGGCGCTATTTTTGAAAAGGTCGCAAAGACAATTGAGGAGCATAACGGGGTAATTGTCTGTTTTGACGACTGTGGGGGTGAGCGGACTCAGAATACTATGGTAGATGAGGAGGCGGACGATATATTAAGGGCAATTGCAGACAGGTATCTGACAGTAAACTGTTCAGTTATGAGCCCCAATGATGCCAGACTGGAGAATACGAAAAGAATGATACAAAAATACCAGGTAGAAGGAGTCGTTGAATGTGTGCTTCATGCCTGCCATACATACAACATTGAATCTGCCCGTATGGAGGAAATGATGCATAAAATTAAAATGCCCTATATTAAGCTTGAGACAGATTATTCGGCAGCAGATGCAGGGCAGCTTAACACAAGAATTGCAGCATTTATGGAAATGCTGTAGTTTATAAATAGTTTTGAAAAATTGTCTGTTATTTTGTGTCATCTAATCTTAATATGTAACTAATAATTGAAAAAAAGGTCCGGATTTCATCGTCTGAAAATTTTGTTTTTATATGATTTATGAGCTCCTGCGTATCTTTAATATCAAAAGAAATGTGGTTGTGGGTCAGCGTACGCCCCTTCGGGGTAACAAAGAGGAGAGAAGCTTTTTGATTATCCGAAGCCTTGGCACGCTGTACCAGACCCTTCTTTTCCAAACGGTTGACTGCCTGGGTAATGGCGCTTTTTGAACAGGAGCGTTCCTTCGCCAGTTCAGTTACGGTAATTCCCGGTCTTTTTTCTATGTCAAGTACAAGATGGGATTCAATGGCAGTATATGCTTCTCCCATATCATAATCCCGGGCTATTTGAAGATTATTACGCATTGCAAAATTAAATTTATGTATCAAATTCGAAAAATGGAGCAGTTCAGAATTTTCCCAGTCAGATTGTTGATTCATTATAATTTTTCCCCTAACAAAAATATTTATTTTTAGTATATCGGATTGTATTAAAAAGTTCAAGAGAACAAAAAAGTTAATTACATTAACAAAAATATATTGCAATATTAAAAAATATGTGTTATAAATGTATATAGAATAATGTTAATGTGATTAACAAAAAGAGAAAGGAGAAGAAATGAAATACAATTTTGATGAGGTAATCAACAGATATAATACAAATTGTACGAAATATGATTGTGTAAAGCTTCTTGAACCAGAGGCACCTGATGATTACATTCCAATGTGGGTTGCTGACATGGATTTTGCCTGTCCCCCTGAAATACTGGATGCGGTACACAAGAGACTTGATAAAAGGATACTTGGGTATACGAATTTAGTAGATGAATCTTATCGGAGGGTATTAGATGCATGGATGCTAAAAAAGCATGACTGGGATTCAAGCAGACAAGGGCTCGTTTTAACCTATGGTACCTTACATGCTATCCTTCATGTAATTGAAATGGTTACAGAGCCGGGAGACAAGGTTCTTCTGCAGACGCCTATTTATCCGCCGTTCTTACAGCAGATAAAAAACGCTGGGCGGACTGAGACTTTAAACCCTCTTATCTGTCAGGACGGATATTATACGATGGATTATGAGGATCTTGAAAAAAAGGCTAAAGATCCTCATGTAAAAGCCATTCTTTTCTGCAGTCCCCATAATCCTACCGGAAGAGTGTGGACGGAGGATGAGATGCGGCGTATGGCAGAAATATGTTTGAAGAATGACGTATGGATTATTGTAGACGAGGTACATCATGATCTGACCAGGGTAGGGAAAAAGGCTGTTTCTCTGGCAGGCCTTTATGAAAATCATCCGCGTATCGTTACCTGTACGGCGCCGGGAAAGACCTTTAATCTTGCGGGAAATGTATCAGCTAACTTATTTCTTCCCACTACGGAATTGGTAGAGCAGTATTATGAAAAATATCAGGATGCAATTCCATGTCTCGCAAATGTAGCGACAGAGGCTGCTTATACCTATGGAGAAGAATGGGTCGAAGAGCTTAGACAATATCTGGATGGAAACTTCAGATTTATGAAGCAGTATCTTGAAGAGCACTTGCCGGAAGTTAAAATGCAGATACCGGAAGGTACATATCTGGCATGGGCGGATTTTAGAGGATTTGGACTGCCTGATGATGAAGTGAAACGGAAGATTGTTCAGGAAGCAGGCGTTATTATTGAGGACGGCAGAACCTTTGTGTCAGACGGAGAGGGGTATATCAGATTCAACATTGCCTGTCCGCGCAGTGTTTTGGAAAGAGCACTGGAAAGGATTGCAGCAGTATTTCACTGAGAGAGGAGAAAATTATGGAACAAAATGAAAAAAAGTATGGGTTATTTTCTTTAACGAATATGTGTGTGGGCGGTGCAATTGGTGCAGGAGTTTTTGCTCTTGTAGGAATTGGAATCGGGATAACAGGGCGTTCAGCAGCATACGCAATGATTTTAGGTGTTATTCTCTATGCCTTTACGTATATTCCCACATTATTTTTATCCGCAGCAATTCCTTTGAAAGGCGGTTCATACTCGCAGTCTGCAATCCTCCTTCCCAAGGTGCTGGTAGGAGTGAATGCGCTTACTCTTGTTATGCCTTTTTTGACAATTGCTATGATGGGTATTTCTATGGCGGATTATTTAATAAGCCTGATTCCGGGATTGTCAAGCTTTCATACAGTAATAGCAGCAGTACTGCTTAGTGCGTTTTTCCTCGCAAATATGCTGGGAGATACAATGGTTGCCCGTGTTCAGAACATTTTAACTGTTGTAATGCTTGTCGCATTAGGCTGTTATATTGTCATTGGCCTTGGCAATCTTCAGCCGGGGGCTTTAAGTTTTTCAGATTCTACATTTATGACGGGCGGCACGGCGGGTTTTCTGTCAGCGGTTGCACTTCTTAGTATGGCAGGAAGCGGGCCAGAGGCAGCGATTCAGTATACTCAGGTTACAAAAAATCCAAGACGTACAGTTCCTATGGCAATGCTGCTTTCTGTACTGATTATTTCCATAGTATATTTCTTAATTTGTGTGGTGGCAGGGGGAGTACTTCCAATTGAGGAGGTAGCCGGGCAGCCGCTCGGAGTTGCTGCAAAACAGTTCCTTCCCGTGCCGTTATATATCTTTTTTATGATAGGCGGTGCGATCTTTGCCTTGGGAACCTCTCTTAACAATACAATTGCATGCATTAAGTATCCAATTATTGAAGCAACAAATGATGGATGGTTTCCGCAGTTTATGGGAAAAACGAATAAAAGAGGTGTTCCGCTTGGGCTGTTCAGTATAGCATATGCGATAGCTATGTTTACAATTTTGACAGGCATATCATTGGAAAGTATTGTTAATTTTATGCTGGCAGGGGCATATATTCTCACAGTTTTATTGGTGATTTTCCAATATCGGCTGCCGGTGATGTTTCCGGAGGAATGGAAAAATTCAACCTTCCATGTACCAGATGCTGTTTTTTATATTATTAATACAATATCCCTGCTGGTAGCTGTTTACTTTGCATATACAAATCTTACCAGTCTGAATCTGCCATTGATGATTGGAAACATTATATTTATTATTTTATGCTTTGCGTATAGTTTTTACAGAATTAAAGCAGGCAAAATACATATGGAATATGAAAAGGAATCGTAAAATGAAAAACTATACAATTGATATGCATTGTGACAGCCTGACAATAGCCTATCTTTCAGAAGGACAGAGCCTTTTGGATTCCGAAACAATGGTTAATTTTCAATATATGAAGGAAGGAAACGTTATGGCGCAGTTTTTTGCCATTTATATGCTTCCAGAGGAAAATAAGAATAGTCCGGAATTGTGTGGACTGATAGGTAACGATGATACATATATCGAGGGCTGCGCAAAGCAGTTTTATTCTAATATTGCAGCAAGCAAGGATATGATTGCTGTTGCTAAAAGTGCTGATGAAATGGAAGCAAATTTGGGAGCGGGTAAACTTAGTGCAGTGCTTACTATGGAAGATGGACGGGCTGTGGATAATAAAATGGAAAAACTGGATCATTTTTATGATTTAGGCGTAAGAGCACTGGGACTTACCTGGAATCGTCCTAACTGCTTTGGGTTTCCTAATAGTACAGATACTGCTATTATGAACAGTGGCCTGACTGATTTTGGAAAAGAGGCAGTGATACATATGCAGGAAATAGGCATGCTTGTGGATGTAAGCCATCTTTCTGACGGGGGATTTTATGATGTGGCGCAGCTTGCGGAAAGGCCTTTTGTTGCAACACATTCAAACAGCCGTACAATTTGTCCCCATCAACGGAATCTAACAGATGAAATGATTAAGATTCTGGCCAGCCATGGAGGAGTCATGGGGGTCAATTTTGGACCGGAATTTTTACATGGGAGAAAGGGAGATAAAACAAGCAGACTGCAGGATATCATTGCAATGATACAACATATAAAAAAAGTCGGAGGCATAGATGTCATAGGGATTGGAACGGATTTTGATGGAATACAGGGGAAACTGGATATAGATAATTGCAGTAAAATGTCCTTATTAGCCGATGGACTGTCTGTTAATGGATTCACAGATGATGAGACTGAGAAAATCTTTAACAGAAATGTTCTTAGAGTGCTGCATGAAGCTTTATAATTTTTGAGTATAAAATAAATGGAAGGATGAATAAAATGAGTGACGTAATGAAAATTGCGAATGGTCCTGTAATGTGGGTATTTTCGCTTTTAACTGTCGGAATAGTCCTTTTGCAGGCAGGACTTGTTTATAATTGGACAAAACAGTACAATAGCAGCAATAATTTCCTGAATAAAAAGGAAATCGGCATCTGTATTAAGACCGGTATGATAGTTTCCGTAGGGCCTGCTATTACATGTATAGCGGTTGCACTTACAATGATTAAAAGCCTTGGGGGACCTCTTACCCTGATGCGCGTGGGAATCATAGGAAGCGCCGGTACAGAGATGATAGCAGCAAGCCTGGGAGCCCAATTGACAGGTGTGACCCTTGGTGTGGATGAGCTTACGATACAGGCGTTTACATCGGCATGCTTTGCCTGCGCAATTATGAGTTCCGGTTATCTGATACTTGTACCGCTGCTTAACCGGGGCATTGGAGCGCGGCTGCAAAAATTTCTTATTCCGGAGCCGGGTGCTAAAAAGAGCATATGGACAACAATTATTGGAAAGATTCTTCCGCTGGTGTTTATTGTTTTCCTTGTGAGCCAAATGTTTTTTGCCGGATGGGACTGCATTGCGGTTATGGCAGTTGCATTTGTGGTTATGTACGTCTGTGATCATTTAGGGAAAAGGAAAGAGAAAATGTGGCTTATTGAATGGGCCAGTGGATTTGGAGTCATTGCAGGCCTGATAGTTGGTCCTATTGTTGCATCTATGCTCTATTAAATACAGGAGGATTGGGAAATATGGATAAACAAAAAGTAGAGGATGTTGGCGGAGAAGGTATTTCTAATAAACAATATTTGGACAGAATACATAAAATATGTACAGCAACGATGCTTATGCTGCTTGTTATGACGTTGCTGCCTGCAATTTATATGGCTGTTGTTCATGACGGTTTTCCAGGGTGGAATGTGATAGGCGGTATATTTGTTGCATTACTTGGACAGGAAGGATATTCATGGATTCTTGAGCCTACCGAAATGTTTGTATTGATTGGTGTTGTTGGAACTTATATAAGCTATACTGCTGGCAATGTGGGTACTATGCGTTTCCCGGCAATTCTTGCCGGACGCAATGCTGTTAACGCAAAAAATGGTACACTCAAGTCGGAAGCAGCCGGAGTCTTTGCTCTGGTAGCTTCTGTATTAATGAATCTTATAATTTTAGGCATAATTATTTTGTTTGGTGAATGGCTGCTGACTGTTCTTCCGCAGCAGATTGTAAGTGCATTTGATTATGGTGTTCCGGCAGTTTACGGTGTAATGCTGGCAACAGTTATTGGCGTATTTAAAAAATAATGACGCAGGGGGCTGCCCTACTATTGCGGCAGGAAAATAAAAGTTACTGTTTACTCCGGAATCATTTTCTTACGGTCTGTGCAGCTAATGCACAGACCCGTGTGAGTAGTAACAAATAAAATACCTGTCAAACAGCCTGCTGAAGATCCCGATAAGGGGGCCGTTGCAGCATGCCATAATCAGGGTTCCCGCGCCAATGACAATGAGTTTGTGAAAGAAGGCAAAGGAAAGGACAAGGGTAAGCAGGAGAAACGCCAAATCAAATCGTAGCTTAAATTTTGCGAGGCTTAGGTGGTATTTCTCACTGACTCCCTTTACGAAAAACTCATAGACCTGGGGGTAATATTTGTTTTTGAAATAAAGTGTTGCGGCAAAAGCATTGATGAAAAATCCAATGACAAAGTATGTGACTCTCAAATACACCGGCAGGGAACCGGGCGCATGGATATCCGGGTTAAAATGGGGAATCAGAAGCCTCCACATATCCAGCAGAAAGCCATAAATGACCCCTGATAAAAAGGAACCCAGATATAAAAAGCGTACCTGTCTCATAACGATACAAAAGATAACAAACAATGTACCCTGAATTATATATTCTGCCTGTCCAAAGGTAAGAAACGGAATCCGCATACTGAGAAGATATGCAGGCGACACAATAACAGACAGACCGAAGTCGGCTGCTGAAAGCATTGCTGTTGCAAGGGACAGTGTAACTGCCCCCAGTATGTATATCCATTCATCGCGGATTCCGATTTTTCTCATAGCTCTAATATTCCTTCCCGTCCAGAATTTCCTTATAGTCCTCATAATTTTTTTCGAGAAGCGCGGGTGTATCAAGGCCGTAGGGACATTTCTCCTTACATTTTCCGCAATGGAGGCAGTCCTCTATTTTTTTCATCTTTGCCTGCATTTCCTCTGTAAGCTGCGCGTCTGACGGGGCTCTTCTTATCATCAGGGACATTCTTGCGCAGTTATTGATCTCGATTCCTGCCGGGCATGGCATGCAGTATCCGCATCCGCGGCAGAATTCCCCCTGAAGCTCCGCACGGTCCTCTTTTATAATGCTTTCAAGGCTGCTGTCTAAAACAGGTTCATTTTCCTGATAGGAAAGGAACTCATCAAGCTCCCGCTCTCTTTGTACTCCCCAGATAGGAAGCACATGGTCAAATCCCAGCATGTAGGCATAGGCAGCTCTGGAATTGTTGATAAGTCCGCCCGCCAGCGCCTTCATGGCGATAAAGCCCATGCCTGCTTCTTTACATTTCTCTACTAATTCAAGCTCCTGGGGGCCGGAAAGGTAGCTAAAGGGGAACTGCAGGGTGTCATAGAGCCCGCTGTCAATCGCCTCATGGGCCACCGAAAGCCGGTGGTTTGTAATGCCGATGTGACGGATCTTCCCCTGCTCCTTCGCTTTTACCATGGCTTCATATAATCCGCTTCCGTCATCCGGCTTCGGGCAGAAGGGGATGTTGTGGAATTGGTAGATATCCAGGTAATCCGTTTTTAAGTTTCCAAGAGTAGTCTCAAGATCCTTCCAGAAGTCCTCCGTATTCTGCGCGCCTGTCTTGGAGGCAAGAAAGATCTTATCCCGCTTTCCCTCAAAGGCTGCTCCCAGCTTCTCCTCACTGTCGGTATAGAATCTGGCAGTATCGTAGAAGTCAATTCCGTGATCATAGGCCTTCTGAAGAAGATAGACTGCCTCTTTCTTTGAAATACGCTGAATCGGGAGGGCTCCGAAGCCATTCTTATTTACCGTAATTTTGGTTTTGCCAAGTGTCATTTTTCTCATCGCTTTATTCTCCATATAATTTAGATTTTAGTTTCTCGTTACTGTTCGCTCCGTTCACGTAACCTTATTGTAACATACTTCCGGTAGGAAACGTTATAAAACTTTTAAAATGGGAAAAAGTATGTTAGAATATTGTTACTGTTTACACAGTACTTCGCATTTACTGCAAAGTACGTAAGAAAGTGATTCAGGTTTATTATTTAAGTGGCAAAAAATGAAAAAGGAGTATATTTGGTATGGATTTGATTAGTATCAGAGACTTATACAAGAAAAGAGAAGAGTATCTTGACAAGGAGATTACTATAGGAGGCTGGGTGCGGAGCATCCGTGATTCAAAGGCATTTGGCTTTATTGTCGTAAATGACGGCACATTTTTTGAACCCCTGCAGGTGGTATACCATGATCATATGGAGAATTTTGAAGAGATTTCTAAATTGAATGTAGGCGCTGCCATTATCGTGACAGGTACACTGGTTGCGACTCCGAACGCGAAGCAGCCCTTCGAGATACAGGCCGAAAAAGTGGCAGTAGAGGGAGCGTCTGCGCCGGATTATCCTCTTCAGAAGAAGCGCCACAGCTTTGAATACCTGCGGACCATTTCCCATCTGCGTCCGAGAACGAACACCTTCCAGGCCGTGTTCCGCGTGCGTTCCATTACGGCATACGCGCTCCATAAATTTTTCCAGGACAGGGATTTTGTGTACGTGCATACTCCTATTATTACGGGAAGCGACTGTGAAGGGGCTGGGGAGATGTTCCGTGTGACCACTATGGACATGGGGGATATTCCTCATACAGAGGACGGCCAGGTGGATTATTCTAAAGACTTTTTCGGGAGGGAGACAAGCCTTACCGTAAGCGGCCAGTTAAACGGGGAGACCTATGCCCAGGCGTTCAAGAACATTTACACCTTTGGACCTACCTTCCGGGCGGAGAATTCCAACACCACACGCCATGCGGCAGAATTCTGGATGCTGGAACCGGAGATGGCATTTGCAGACCTTGAGGACAATATGGATATCGCCGAGGCTATGCTCAAGTATGTGATTAACTATGTTATGGAGCATGCGCCGGAGGAGATGAATTTCTTTAATTCCTTTGTGGACAAGGGGCTTCTTGAGAGGCTTAATAATGTGGCAACCTCCGATTTTGCGAGAATCACGTATACAGAAGCAATCGATATATTAGAAAAGAATAATGATAAATTCGAATATAAAGTATCCTGGGGCGCGGATTTGCAGACAGAGCATGAACGGTATCTGACAGAGCAGGTATATAAGAGACCGGTATTTGTGACAGATTATCCAAAGGAGATAAAGGCATTTTACATGAAGCAGAACGATGATGGGAAGACTGTTGCGGCAGTAGACTGCCTTGTTCCCGGAATTGGGGAGATTATCGGCGGAAGCCAGAGAGAGGATGATTTCGGAAAGCTTGAAGCGCGGATGAAGGAGCTGGGGCTTAAGGAAGAGGACTATGGATTTTATATGGATTTGAGAAAGTACGGTTCCACCAGGCACTCAGGCTATGGGCTGGGCTTTGAGAGATGCATTATGTATCTGACAGGGATGAGCAACATCAGGGACGTAATACCATTTCCAAGGACAGTGAATAACTGCGACCTATAAGCGGATCAGAATTGGGGACGGGGTAAAATGAAAAATACTCCGTCCCAGATGGAGAAAAGGGTGTCCCCAACCCATGGGGACAGGGATAATTTAATCTGGGACGGAGTATTTTTCATTTTACCCCGTCCCCAACATAGGAGGAGCAGTATGAATATTCTGGTTGTTGATGATGAGAGGGAAATTGCAGATGTTATTGAGCTGTATCTTCAGAATGATCAGTACAGTGTTTTGAAGTTTTATACTGGAGAGGACGCGCTGAAATGTATTAAGAGTACGAGGATTGACTTGGCGATTCTGGATATTATGCTTCCTGATGTGGATGGGTTCCAGATTTTGAAGCAGATTCGTGAGAAGTATACGTTTCCGGTGATTATGCTGACGGCGAAGACGGAGTATATTGATAAGATAACAGGGCTTACCCTGGGGGCGGATGATTATATTCCGAAGCCCTTCAATCCGCTTGAGCTGGTCGCAAGAGTGAAGGCACAGATCCGCCGTTATACGCAGTACAATGACGGACTGAGGGAGGAAGGGAATATTATTGATTTCGGGGGCCTGTTTTTGGATCGAAACTCCCATGAATGTGTCTATAATGAGGTTCCGCTTACTCTTACGCCCATAGAGTTTGACGTTTTGTGGCTTCTCTGCGAGAACAGGGGGAAGGTCATTAGCTCGGAGGAGCTTTTTGAAAAGGTTTGGAGCGAGAAATATTATAAAAACAGCAATAATACGGTTATGGTGCATATCCGGCACCTGCGGGAAAAGATGAGCGGGCCGACGGGTAAGTCAGATTTTATCAAGACAGTGTGGGGAGTAGGGTATAAGGTTGAAGAATAATTATCGTAAATTAAAATTCAGTATTTTGCTGCAGACGGTGCTTGTTACTGCACTGACGGTGTTTGTTGGCGGTTTTTTGCTGAATTATGTGATTGACGGAGTATATAATGACAGCTTTGCGCAGACATTTGTTGATTTTCTTACCGCTATGCATATAGAAGAACAGAAAGCGATTGACCTGTATTGGAGGCTGATTGGGGATAACAAGACGTTTTTCATGATTATCGGCTTTCTTCTTCTTTTTGCATTATTTTTTTATGTAGCGCTTACAAAGATGACGAAATATCTTGACCAGGTGGGAAATGGTATTGAAAATATTGTATCGGATTCAACGGAGCCGATTCACCTTATTACAGAGCTTAAGCCCCTGGAAATCCGGCTGAATGAAATCAAGGCGACTCTTAGGCGCCAGGAGCTGGAATCGGTGGAGAGTGAAAAGAAGAAAAATGATCTTGTTCTGTTTCTTGCCCATGATTTAAAAACGCCGCTTACATCGGTTGTGGCATACCTTAGCATGCTTGACAGCCATCCGGATATGCCAAGTGAGGAGCGTACGAAGTATACGCACATTGCCCTTGAAAAATCGCTCCGGCTTGGAGAGCTGATTAATGAATTTTTTGATATAACCAGATATAACCTCCAGAATATCGAATTAGAGAAGGTAGAGATTAATTTATCTATGATGCTGGAGCAGCTTGCGGACGAGCTGTACGGCGTTTTGCAGGAAAAACACCTCTTCTGTGAGGTAGAGGCTGAAGAAAACCTGGTGGTATACGGGGATCCGGACAAGCTTGCCCGGGTATTTGATAATATTCTGCGCAATGCCATTGCCTATTGCCATGAGCATACAAAAATTCTAATTACCGCGCAGATGAAGCGAAATGATGTTGAGATTATATTTACCAATGAGGGAGATAAAATTCCGGGAGATATGCTGCAGACAATCTTTGAAAAGTTTTACAGGGTGGATAATTCCCGCTCAAGCGGAACGGGCGGGGCAGGACTGGGTCTTGCCATAGCCAAAGAGATTGTGGAGATGCATGGGGGAAGAATACGTGCAAGAAGTGATGATAACCGGACGCAGTTTATCGTAACACTGCCGTCTAAGGACGAGAAAGAAGAGGAGCAGGCACATGAAATTCATACACATCGCAGACGTACACTTGGGAGCAGACCCGGACATTGGAGGCTCGCGCCAGGGAAAACGGGGAAGGGAAATATGGGACACTCTTAAAAGAGTCCTTGATATATGTGAGGAAAAGAAAATAGAGCTTCTTCTTATTGCAGGAGATCTGTTTCACAGGCAGCCCCTAAAAAGGGAGCTTAAGGAGCTGAACTCGATGCTTGGCAGACTGTCTGTTACGGAGACAGTATTGATAGCGGGAAATCATGATTATTTAAAAAAGGATTCCTATTACCGCAGCTTTCCCTGGGCGGAGAATGTACATATGATTTTGTCCTCCGAACCATCGGCCGTAAGGCTTCCCAGGTATTCCCTTGCAGTTTACGGGCTTAGCTATTTTTCAAAGGAGATTACGGAGGAGCTCTATAAGCATGCAAAAGCAAAAGGGCTTATGCCTTATGAGATCCTTCTGGCACATGGCGGGGATGAAAAGCATATTCCTGTGAAAAAGGAAGACCTGTTAAGTCTCGGCTATGATTATATTGCCCTGGGCCACATCCATAAGCCCCGGCAGATATGTCCCGGAAGGATTGCATATGCAGGCGCCTTAGAGCCTGTTGATAAAAATGATACCGGCATGCACGGATACATAGAGGGAGAGCTGACAGCTAAGGGCTGCCGCACCGTGTTTGTGCCGGCGGCTTCAAGAGAGTATATTCATATGGAAATATCTGTAGACAGACGGATGACAGGATATGATCTCCGGGAAAAAATCCGGGAAAAAATAGAGGAAAAGGGAGTGCAGAACATTTATAAGATCATCCTTACCGGGCAGAGGGATCCGGATATTGTATTTGATTATGAGCTTCTTGATCCGCTGGGCAATATTATTGAGCTTGTGGACAACACGACTTTTGCCTATCAGCTTGATAAGCTTGCGGTAAAGAACAGAGAAAATATTCTTGGACAATATATTGAAAGTTTTCGCGGAAGCACAGAAGGCAGCATAGAATATCAGGCGTTGTGCGAGGGAGTACATGCTCTGATGGAAACAAGAAGAGGTTAACATGAAAATCTGTGAATTATTACTAAAAAACTTTGGAAAATTTGAAAATAGGAGTATCACCCTGTCAGAGGGAATCCAGCTTCTGTACGGAGAAAATGAATCCGGAAAATCCACCCTCCATTCATTTATAAAGGGAATGTTTTTTGGCATGGAAAGAGGACGGGGGCGGGCCGCGAACCATGATATATTTACAAAGTACGAGCCCTGGGGAAATCCCAATTATTACGCGGGAAGAATGATCTTTGAAACCGGCGGGCGCCATTTTATTCTCGAAAGAAATTTTGATAAATATGGGAAGAATATAAGCCTTGTCTGCCAGGAGGATTTAGAAGAGCTTTCACCGGCGGACGGTGATCTTGACATGCTTCTTAACGGACTTACCCCATCAGGCTTTGATGATACAATATCTGTAGCGCAGCTTAGGGCAAAGCCGGGAACGTCTCTTGCGGCAGAGCTTAAAAACTACGCCACGAATTACTATGTGACCGGCGGAGACGAGCTGGATCTTGAGAAGGCGCTAAAGGTGCTGAAGGAAAGGAAGAAGGAGGCGGAAAAAAAGATTCAGGAGGCCATAGAGGAAAAGCAGAAAAAGCGCGATGCCATTGAACAGGAAATGTCCTATGTATGGCGTGACATCCACAGATTAACAGAAGAAAATGACCGCCTGGAAGAGGAAATCGCATGCCGGAAGGAACGGATGGAAAACGAAAATGAAAAGGAGCCGGAGGTAAAGCAGAGAGTCTTTGATGAGATCCGTCCGCCGAAATGGCGGGTTCACCCTGTAGAAATACTTATCTTTGCGGCAGGAATTGTGGCATCCTTCCTTTTGATCCCTAAGCCGTGGAATTCCTTTGTTACGATAGTCCTTCTTTTGTGCGGGATTATTTATATATGGAACAGGATGAAGATCAGCAAGCAGCAGACGAAGACAGAGCCGGAGCTTATCTTAGAAGAAATCACTCCGGAGGAGGAAAAGCTTCCGGTGAAGAAGCTCCTCTGGGAATTTGACCGCAACGCAGAGGAGCTTCGTGAAAAGCAGATACAGTATGAGAATCTGAAGGAAGCCTTAGAGGAGCTCTGTGAAGTTACAGACGAGTATAAAAAGTATGAAAACCTGAAACAGGCAGTGCAGCTTGCATCCGAAAGAATTACAGAGCTTTCTGGAGGACTTAGAAAAAAGCTGCAGCAGGATCTGGATGTACATATTTCTGAGATTATAAGTGAAATTACGGATGGAAAATATGAGAAGCTGATTCTGGGAGAGGAGCTTACGTTAAGTGTCATATCAGAGGGGAAGAAAATACCGGCAGAGTATCTAAGCCAGGGAACCATAGAGCAGATATATTTTGCCCTTCGCATGGCGGCCGCAGAGGTTCTTCATGAGGAAGAATACCCGGTTATTCTGGATGATGCCTTTGTATGCTATGATGAGCAGAGACTTAACCGCATACTGAAATGGCTGCACCAAAATAAAAAGCAGGTGCTCCTCTTCACCTGCCAGAAACGTGAAGAGGAAGCACTTAAGAAAATGGGGATTCCCTTTAGAAAAATTGTGATTTAAAAAGTTACATCTGTACGGTTGGAGCATTATTCAGGGGACGGCAGTTCGGGGCAGTTCTTCCCCACGCAGGCAGGGAGGCGCTTCGGTGAGCTAACGACTAACTACGACTAAGGAATTCAGGAGAGCCTTCATTCCTAAGTCTTCGTAAGTCGTGGATCTCACCTTCGCTAAGGACACCCTTTTAATGCCTGCTTAGGGGAAGAACTGCCCCGAACTGCCTGTGCACTGGAAAAATCTCCATCTGTGCAGTTGGAACATCATTTTCGATGCACAGGAAGTTTTAAGATGCCCTTCCTAAAAGCGGACATTAGGGGGGCGTTTTTAGCGGAGGTGAAATCCACCGCTTACAAAAGACTTAGGAGTGAAGGTTCTCCTGAACTCCTTAGCCGTTGTTAGCGGTTAGTTCACCGGAGTGTTGCCCAGTCTGCGTTAGGAAGGGCATCTTAAAACTTCCGTCCCTCGGATAATACAATCGTACAGGTGGAAATTTTTCTACCTTCTTTTATACTCCTCTACTGCATACTGGATCCGTTCGTTCGGAGACAGTATGCTGCTGATGGAGCCGTCATGGTTTAAGGTGTCAATCATCAGAGCAATGTATTTGCTCATATCGCAGCTGATATAGTAGGGCCTTGAAAGAAGCTCCGGGGTCTGGTAGATGAGGTTGGTTGTGAGGATGGCGTCCAGAATTCCCTCCTCGTAGGCCTTATCAAACTTGTCAAGACCATTTGTGAAAAGACCGAAGGTCGCGGCAGCAAATATACGCTTTGCCCTGCGCTGCTTTAACTGGCCGGCTACATCTAAAATACTGTCCCCGGAGGAAATCATGTCATCAAGAATAATAACATCCTTGCCCTCTACCGAAGAACCGAGGAATTCATGAGCAACAATGGGGTTGCGCCCATTTACAATTTTTGTATAGTCACGTCTCTTATAAAACATTCCCATATCAAGGTTCAGCACATTGGCAAGATAGACAGCGCGTCCGGTAGCCCCTTCATCCGGGCTTATGGCCATCATGTGTTCACTGTCAATCTGAAGATCGTCATAGCGCTTCAAAAGTCCCTTCACAAACTGATAGGTTGGCTTGACAGTTTCAAAGCCACTTAGGGGAATTGCATTTTGCACCCGCGGATCATGGGCATCGAAGGTAATAATATTGTCAACCCCCATCCTCACAAGCTCCTGAAGAGCCAGGGCGCAGTCAAGGGACTCCCGCCCGCTTCTCTTGTGCTGCCGGCTTTCGTATAAAAATGGCATGATAACATTCAGCCGCCTTGCCTTACCTCCGATGGCAGCGATAACTCTCTTGAGATTCTGGAAATGATCATCCGGCGACATGTGGTTCGTATGTCCGGTCAGAGAGTAGGTAAGACTATAGTTGCAGACATCTACCATGAGATAGATGTCCCTGCCTCGTACGGATTCCCCGATAATCCCCTTTGCCTCTCCGGAACCAAATCTCGGAACCTTGGCATTTATCAGGTAAGTATCCTTTTCGTAGCCGCTGAATACAACATCATCCTTGTAAACGTGTCCGCTTTCCTTGCGCCATTTTACGAGATAGTTATCAACCATTTTCCCCATGTCCTGACAACCATCCAGAGCGATTATCCCCAAAGCTCCGATTGGAATGTTGTCCAATATACGTTCGTTACGGCGTAGCATCATCTGTACCTCCCAGGTTTAATAATTTTTTTTGAATTCTTATATCATCACCCGTAAGCCTTAGCATGGTATAGCTGCTGCTGATACGGGAAAAGATTCGTTCAGAATAGATGGTCTTCACATCCTCTAACGCAAGATTTGTCGATATAATTGTCGGCTTTTTTCTGAGAATCCGTTCGTTCAGGACAGTAAAAAGCTTAGATACTGTAAATGTATTAGGCAGTTCGGAGCCAAGATCATCAATAATCAAAAGATCGCAGCCATAAATAAGAGGGTGCGTGTTCTCCTCATCGGCATCCTTTTTTCCGAAAGTCTCCTTTGCCAGGATTTCAAAAAGACGCGATGCAGAAAAGTAAATAACAGAATAGGAACTGTCAAGAAGCTCTTTTGCAATGCAGTGGGAAAGAAAGGTCTTTCCCACTCCTGTATCTCCATATAGTAATATGTTGTGAAAGCTTTCAGAAAATGTATCAACAAATTCATGGCAGGCCTCTAATGCTGTCAGCATAGCCTCCTTTGAGGAACGGCCGGTCAGAGGATCAATATGATTTTCAGAATAATAGGAAAGCGAGCAGGCGGAAAAATTTTCCTGCTCCAGAATTCCCTTAAGATTTGACTGTGCATATAGTAAATCGATCACTGCTTTTTGAAAGCAGTGACATTTTATAGCGCCCTGATATCCGGTATCCCGGCAGTCAGGGCATGTATAATGGAGCTCAAGGTAATCTCCGGGAAAATGATTTTTCTTAAGAAGGGCCTGTTTCCTGGCCGTCAGTTCTGCCATGTCTGCTCTAAAGGATGAAAGGGCAGAGTCGTCACCGTCTATGAGGCTTTTTGCCTTTTCTATACTGAGTGAAGAGATAGAGTCATCGATTTCCTTTATTGCCGGTACGGCATCGTATACTTCCCTGTACCGCATGCGGAGATTATATTCGTTGTCAGATTGTCTTTGTTCATAAGTACGCATAAGCTCATCGTACTGTGAGTTGGATAAGGCCATAAGAAACTCCTTATTATAGTACTTGTTTTTTATTGCTGTATCAGCTTGCGCTCCAGTTCATTCATATCATAGGAGCGGCCTTCAAAATTATTAAACTTGGTCTTGGAGGGTATGGATTTTGGAGCCTGCTTTTTCTTTCGCTCCTTCTCTTTCAAAAATCCGGCATCCAAAGCCCTGACGTCCTCCAGCCTGCGGACATTTTTCTCGGACCAGTTCCGGAGAATGGAATCCGCATAGTCAAAGCTTGGCTGGTGAATGGAATTCATAGTACGGCTGCAGGCCTCAACGATTAGCTCCAGGGAAAATCCGTATTCCTCGTTCCACCGTTTGATATAGGCAAGCTCAGAGGCCGCAGGGGCCCGTCCTTTAATACCGAATGCATTCAGCACGGAATAGCAGTTGCGGTTGTAGGTCAATGTGCCTGCTTTTGCCTCGTCTACGGTAGTTATCCCCCGTTCATGCCAGGACAGAGCCACCTTTTGAATATAATGCATGCTTTTATGGCCGTTTTCTACGCAGTATTCTATCAAAAATTCGATTAAATCTGTGGACATATGAAGTGTGTCATAAAAGTATGTAATCCTGTCAACGTCAGTGCCCGAAAGAGTTTTTCCAAGATACTGCTCTGCCACAAAGAGAAGCTCTTTAAATTCCTTCCGGCTTTTATACTGCCTTATGTCAGGAACATCTGCTTGTGAAGGAGCAGCCTGTTTCTTTGTATCAGAGTGGTTCTCATATTCTAAAAGCCCCTGTCTTTTCCAGTAATTCAGGGCGCGTATGACATCCTTCTCTGTATGATCAAGGATATCTGCTATTTTAGAAATAGTAAGAGTTCCGGAAGGTGCATTCAAATGGCGTAGCAAAAGAAGATATACCTTTACGTATTCTCCGTTTGCCTTTGTCATGTATTTGTCAATAAATTCATTTTTCAGTATTGTAGTATCACTTTGCATGTGATTAGTAAGTGTTAACTTTTTCATAGCCCGGTGCCGGTCCTCCTCATGATAAAATCTCCCATAAATAACTATTAACTCCCGCTCCCGTGTGAACTATTATAGCATTAGAAGGACGAGCAAAAAAGAAATTTTTACCTGAAAAATCAGGTTTTTTGTGGATAAAATTATGTGGAAACTGTGGATAACTATTTCCTAAGCAGATTTTCTCCAATATTTACAACATCTCCGGCGCCCATAGTTATCAACAGATCCCCTTTTTTACAATTTTCGAGACAGAAATTTTCAATATCCTTAAAGGCTCCAAAATAGAAAGCATCTATGCCTTTTGCTTTTAAGGCGCAGGCAATATCCTTTGACGAGACGCCGAGATTATCGGTTTCCCTTGCGGCATAGATGTCCGCTAAGATGACATGGTCCGTGCAGGATAATGCTTCTACAAATTCATGGAACAGCGCTTTTGTGCGGGTGTAGGTGTGGGGCTGGAAAACACACCATATTTCCTTGTGGGGATAATGCTTCGCGGCAGAGAGGCTTGCCCGGATCTCCGTGGGATGGTGGGCGTAGTCATCTATGACAGTGACCCCGTTTATCTCGCCTTTATATTCAAAACGGCGGTCTGTCCCGGTGAATTCTTTTATGCCTCTTTTTGACACTTCTGCAGGGATGCTGAGCTGATCCGCAGCTGCCAGGGCCGCCAAGGCATTTGATACATTATGGTCTCCATGTACAGACAGAGAAATGCGGCTTACAAAGGTGCCGTCCTTTGTAAAGTCAAAGGATGCCTCTCCAGATCTGCTGTGGGCAATATTCACGGCTCCGTAGTTCATAGCGCTGCTTAAGCCGTAAGTGACAACCTTGCACGGAAGGCCGGCTGTAATTTCCTCCAGATTTTCAATATCTCCGTTAATGATAAGGCAGCCGTCTGCAGGAAGAAGCTCTGCAAATCTGCGGAAGGAACAGCGGATATCATTAAGGTCTTTGAAGAAATCCAGATGGTCTTCATCTATATTTAATATAATACTGATTTTTGGGAAGAAGTGCAAAAAGCTGTTTGTATATTCACAGGCCTCGGTAAGAAAAATTTCAGAGTTTCCGACCCTGATATTTCCGCCGATTGACTTTAAGATTCCACCAACGGATATGGTGGGATCCATGTTCCCGGCAAGAAAGATATGAGACAGCATTGAGGTTGTTGTTGTCTTGCCATGTGTGCCCGATACAGCAACAGGAATATCGTAATTCGTCATAAGCTGGCCGAGAAGCTCGGCGCGGCTTAGCATAGGTAGCCCCTTTAAGGCGGCGGCCTGGTATTCCTCATTGTCCTCATGTATGGCAGCAGTATAAACGACTACATCAATTCCTTCTATAATATTGGACGCCTTCTGTCCGTAAAAGATTACTGCACCGGCTTTTTCAAGCTCATCGGTAAGAGCAGACTCTTTATTATCAGAACCGGAGATCCTGAAGCCCTCTTTTAACAGTATTCTGGCAAGGCCGCTCATACTGATGCCTCCGATTCCTATAAAATGTACATGTACAGGCTGTTTAAAGTTGATTTTATACATTAATATCCCTCCAACGGATTATAGTAATAAGGTAACTATCTCTTTCATATATTATAAACATATATACTAAAAAAGCCAACTAAAAAGTTTTTGGTATTTTTTCATAAAAAGTTCATATAAATTTCATTTTATTTGTAAAATTTGTTCACTTACTGTAAAATATGTGGTATAATAATTCAACAGACATTATAGAAGGAGTGATGACATGAGAAAAAAAGAGATGATAGCAATGCTGCTGGCAGGAGGGCAGGGAAGCAGGCTCGGTGTCCTTACAGCAAAGGTGGCCAAGCCGGCAGTTGCTTTTGGAGGCAAATACAGAATTATTGACTTTCCGCTCAGCAACTGTATTAATTCAGGGATTGATACGGTAGGTGTATTAACACAGTACCAGCCCCTTAGGTTAAACACACATATAGGTATCGGTATTCCGTGGGATTTAGACCGCAATATCGGCGGAGTTACGATTCTTCCGCCGTATGAAAAGAGCGCGAACAGCGAGTGGTATACGGGCACGGCCAATGCTATTTACCAGAACCTGGATTATATGGAGACGTTTAATCCGGATTATGTCCTGATTTTATCCGGCGACCATATTTATAAGATGGATTACGAGGTAATGCTGGACTACCATAAGGAAAACAAGGCAGATGTTACGATTGCAGCTATGCCTGTATCTATGGAGGAAGCAAGCCGTTTCGGAATTGTTGTTACGGACGATGGCGGAAAGATTACAGAATTCCAGGAGAAACCGCCCCAGCCAAAGAGCAATCTGGCATCCATGGGTATCTATATCTTCAGCTGGCCGGTACTTAGGGAGGCGCTTGTCGCGCTTAGGGACGAGCCCGGATGTGATTTCGGCAAACATATTATCCCCTACTGCCACGAAAGGGGACAGAGACTCTTTGCATATGAGTATAACGGCTACTGGAAGGATGTCGGTACACTGGGTTCATACTGGGAAGCTAATATGGAGCTTATTGATATTATTCCGGAGTTTAACCTGTATGAGGAGTTCTGGAAGATTTATACGAACAGCGGGATTCTTCCGCCCCAGTATGTTTCCGAAAAGGCTGTAATTGAAAGGAGCATTATTGGTAACGGCTCTGAAGTTTATGGACAGGTTCATAACTGTATTGTAGGTTCCGGAGTCACGATTGAGGAGGGAGCTGTAATCAGAGACTCTATTATTATGAAGGATGTTAAGATCGGGAAGGGCTGTGTGATTGATAAGTCCATTGTAGCAGAGAGCTGCGTAATCGGCGATCATGTCACACTGGGAATCGGAAGTGACATTCCGAATAAGTTAAAGCCCGCTATCTATTCCTTCGGCCTTGTGACAATCGGTGAGAACTCAGTCATACCAAATGATGTGCAGATTGGAAAGAATACGGCAATAAGCGGTATTACCACAAAAGAGGATTATCCGAACGGAATACTGGAAAGCGGAGAAACATTGATAAAGGCAGGTGAAGTGGCATGAGAGCAGTAGGACTTATTTTAGCAGGCGGAAACAGTAACAAGATGCGGGAGCTGACACACAGACGTGCCGTAGCGGCGATGCCTGTCGCAGGAAGCTACAGGGCAATTGATTTTGCACTCAGCAATATGTCAAATTCCCATGTACAGAAGGTGGCAGTACTTACACAGTATAATGCACGTTCTCTGAATGAACATCTTAATTCCTCCAAGTGGTGGGATTTTGGAAGAAAGCAGGGAGGCTTATATGTATTTACACCAACGATAACCATGGATAACGGCTACTGGTACAGAGGAACTGCGGATGCCATTTACCAGAACCTTGATTTCTTAAGAAGATGTCATGAGCCATATGTGGTTCTTACATCAGGTGATGCGGTTTATAAGCTGGATTATAATAAAGTACTGGAATACCATATCGCGAAAAAAGCAGACATTACGGTGGTATGCCGGGAGCTGGAGCCGGCCGAGGACGCAAGCCGCTTCGGTACCATTAAGATGAATGAAACCATGCGGATCGAAGAATTCGAGGAAAAGCCGATGGTTACCAATGCGACTACGATTTCTACAGGAATTTATATTATCAGAAGAAGACTTTTGATAGACCTTGTTGAGCATTGCGCAGAAGAGGAAAGACATGATTTTGTAACAGATATTTTAATCAGGTATAAGAATCTGAAGAAGATGTACGGCTACAAGATTAAGTCATACTGGAGTAATATTTCAACTGTCGATTCATATTACAAGACGAATATGGATTTCCTGAAGCCGGAAGTGAGAAACTATTTCTTTAAGCAGTATCCGGAGATTTATTCTAAGGTAAGCGACCTGCCGCCGGCAAAATACAATCCGGGGTCAGTAGTGAAGAACAGCCTTGTGGCAAGCGGATGCATCATTAACGGAATGGTAGAGAATTCTGTTATTTTCAAGAAGGTATTTGTGGGGAATAATTGTGTTATCAAAAATTCCATTATTCTGAACGATGTTTATCTTGGGGACAATACTTATATTGAGAATTGTATTGTAGAGAGTCGTGATACGATAAGAGCGAATACCCGTTACGTAGGTGAAAACGGCGTAAAGGTAGTTGTCGAAAAGAACGAGAGGTATGCACTATAGTGCGGCTTGAAAGAAAGGAGCTGTAGAAAGTATGCAGATCACAGATGTACGTGTGCGCAAAGTCGCAAAAGAGGGTAAATTAAAAGCAGTTGTGTCTATTACAATGGATGACGAATTTGTAGTACATGACATAAAGGTAATAGAGGGGGAAAAAGGTCATTTTATCGCGATGCCAAGTAAAAAGGCGTTAGACGGAGAATACCGGGATATCGCACATCCCATCAATTCGGGAACAAGAGACAGGATTCAAACCATTATTCTCGAAAAATATGAAGAAGCGCTGCGCGAACAGCCAGAAGAATAAGTTTGGGACGGGGTAAAATTAAAAATACCCCGTCCCAGATTCATTTAACCCTGTCCCTATTTCGGGAATTTCAAAGTGCATAAGTTCTCCGGTTTTTGGATGGCAGAATTCTAGCTTGTATGCGCACAGGCAGATATTCTGCCATTGTTTTGTCCTTGAAAATGCGGGATTATACTTGGTATCACCGATGATCGGCCAGCCGTGGGCAGCAAGCTGGACACGTATCTGGTGATGGCGTCCCGTATCCAATTCAATATCCAACTCTGTTGGGGACGGAGTAAAATTAAAAATACTCCGTCCCAGATTAAAAATACCCTGTCCCTTTTTGACTGTTTTATATGACAAACGTGCAAATTTTGCGCCAGGTGTTTGAGGCGAACAGATTCTTGAGGTGTTTGTTTTGCTGTTTTTTACAAGATAGTTTTCTAATACTCCTTCGGATTTTTCGGGAACTTTGTCGATTAATGCGCGGTAATATTTTCCAAATCCATGATTTTTAAGCTGATTATTTAATTCTTTCGCGGCAAAGGGTGTTTTTGCAAATACTAGTATTCCGCTGACAGGCTGATCCAGCCGGTGTATAACAGCTAGGTAAGGTTCTCTAGAGAGATTATGTGACGTATAAAGGTAATTTTTGATTAAACTGACCATGTCCGGGCTGCCGATTTTGCTACTTTGCGTTGCAATTTGGGGCAGTTTGCAACATACGAAAATGTGTTCGTCTTCGTGAAAAGCCTGTAAATACGCGGGTTTCATGAGTTTTTCTCCTCCATTTTGCTTGCTTTTACTATTTAAGCACGTATTTAGGAAATATGCAATATGAAAAATTTGTGTTATAATGGTTCTGCCAATACGAATTCGTTTGTCAATTCACTGGAGTTTCTTTTCCAGTTTTTTCTATATAAGCGGGAAATTGAGATAATTTCCCGCTTTGTCTTGACAAACATTTTCCCATGGATTAAAATTACGGTTAAATTCTAATATGAATTGGTGATGAAGAGGAATAGTATATGTAAGTAAGCGTCAGAGAGGGAATCAGATGGTGTGAGATTTCTGCTTAAAACTTACGTAGAACCCGCCTTGGAGCCTCTGCATGAAAGTGCGGCGTTTTGCCGGCGTTAACGGCAGTTGAGGGAACTGTGTCAGAGGAACAGTTAACTAGGGTGGTACCGCCGAGCTTTTCGGTCCCTTATGGGGAGTGAGGGCCCGGTGTTTTTTCTAAAACTTTACCAGGGCGTACTCCCGACAGGAAATAGCGCGGGTTTAGTCCGTAAGAAGAAAAGGAGAGGAGAAACATGGCAAAGGAAAAACTGGTAAAAAATATTACACCACGTGATGAAAATTTTGCACAGTGGTACACAGATGTTGTGCGGGAGGCAGAGCTGTGCGATTATTCGAGTGTAAAGGGATGTCTTAATTATCTGCCTAATGGATATGCGATCTGGGAATTAATACAGGCAGATCTTGACAGACGTTTTAAAGAGACAGGGGTAGAGAATGTATCCCTTCCGCTTTTGATCCCGGAGAGTCTTCTGGAAAAGGAAGCGGATCATATTGACGGTTTTGCGCCGGAGGTGGCATGGGTAACACATGGCGGTATGGAGAGGCTTCAGGAAAGGCTCTGTATTCGCCCCACTTCGGAGACATTATTCTGTGATTTATGGGCAAGAACTGTAAAATCACACAGAGATCTTCCAAAGGTATGGAATCAGTGGAATTCTGTACTTCGCTGGGAAAAGACTACGAGACCATTCCTGCGGTCGAGAGAATTTTTGTGGCAGGAAGGACATACGATTCATGCGACTTACGAGGAGGCGGAGGAGCGTACTATCCAGATGCTCCATGTGTATGAGGACTGTTATAGAGAAACATTAGCAATACCTTTTGTGTCAGGAAGGAAGGCAGAGCATGAGAAATTTGCCGGAGCGCAGGATACGTATACAATTGAGGCGTTGATGCATGACGGAAAGGCTCTTCAGTCTGCTACCAGCCATTTCTTTGGAAGCGGATTTCCGGATGCCTTTGGAATTAAGTATGTTGATAAGAATAATCAGCTTCACAGCGTTTATGAGACATCATGGGGATGGTCCACAAGAAGTATTGGCGGACTTATTATGGTTCACAGTGATGATGACGGCCTGGTACTTCCGCCGCATGTGGCGCCGGTTGAGTGCCGTGTGATTCCGATTGCACAGCATAAAGAAGGCGTGCTCGATAAGGCGTTTGCTATTTTTGAGGATCTTAAGAAAGCAGGCTACAGGGTGAAGATTGATGATTCCGATAAGAGCCCGGGATGGAAATTCGCAGAGCAGGAGATCCTTGGAATACCTGTCCGTATTGAGATTGGACCAAAGGATATCGAAAAGAATCAGGTTGTTGTTGTACGCCGTGATAATCGGGAAAAAATTATTGTATCCATAGATGAGATTACGGCAAAGCTTCGTGATATCTTAGAGACGATTCAGCAGGATATGTATGACAGAGCGAAAGAATTCTTAGACAGTCACATTGATACAGCGGTTACAATGGACGAAATGACTGAAAAGTTTAAAGCAAACCGCGGATTTGTAAAAGCATGCTGGTGCGGTGATCCAGAATGTGAAGGTGAAGTAAAATATGTGACAGGCGGCGCGGCGACCAGGTGTCTGATTGAAGATGAAGAAATGATTTCAGATAAATGTATTTGGTGCGGAAAACCTGCAAAACATATGGCCTATTGGGGAAAATCCTACTAAACATTAATTGGGGACGGGGTAAAATTAAAAATACTCCGTCCCAGATTGGAAATAAGCTGTCCCAAATTGAAAATACCCTGTCCCTCTGCAAAGGAGGGAGAGTATGCCAAGGAAAGCCAGACAGAAAAGTGCAACAAATTTTTACCATATTGTTAGCAGAGGCATAAACAAAATTAACGTTTTTGAAGAAAAGCGGGAAAAATCAAGAATATTAAATCTTATCAGAGAAAATTATGAAGAATACAGTATAAAAATATTTGCATATTGTATTATGTCTAATCATTTTCATTTGTTATTAGAAGCAGATCTGAAAGATCTTGCATCATTTATGGCGAAAATCATAGCCAGTTTTGCCCATTATTATAACTATAAGCACAATAGAACAGGATATGTGTTTCAAGACAGATTCCGAAGCCAGTGCATCGAAACACAGAGCTACTTTTGGAGCTGCCTGCGATACATACATCTAAATCCTGTTAGAGAACTGAAACTGCAAGGGATGTTTTAAGTGATATGGAATATGAGTTAAAACTTCCAGCAGAAGAAATTCTGGATTATGTCAAAACCAGAAAAGAATTCGAGACGAGGTTAAAAGAAAGGCTGAATCTTTCACAGAGATATATACAGGTAATACGTAAAGCGATAGAAAATGAACAGGGACGGGGCAGACGATAAAAAGGGACAGGGAAATTTTAATTTGGGACGGAGCATTTTTAATTTTACCCCGTCCCCAATTGTGTTATAATGTAGGTGGAGGAGTGTTTTATGAGGAATGTTGAGATTATGCTGCCAGAGAAAGTGAATACTATTATTACTACACTGCAGAGCAAAGGGTTTGAGGCATACGCGGTTGGCGGCTGTGTCAGAGATTCCATTCTGGGACGAAGGCCGGAGGACTGGGATATTACTACATCTGCCATGCCAGAGGAGACGAAGGCATTATTCTCCCGGACCTTTGATACAGGGATAGAGCATGGTACAGTTACTGTTCTGCTTGGAGAAGAGGGCTTTGAAGTTACTACCTACAGGATTGACGGGAAATACGAGGACTGCAGGCATCCAAAAGAGGTAACTTTTACAAGAAATCTGCGTGAGGATTTGCTTCGCAGAGATTTCACAATCAATTCAATGGCTTACAATAAGAAGGATGGGATAGTAGATATATTTGGCGGCATAGATGATCTGGAAAAAGGAATTATACGATGTGTGGGAGACGCGAGGGAGCGTTTTACGGAGGATGCCCTTCGGATTTTAAGAGGGATTCGCTTTGCAGCCCAGCTGGGCTTTGCCATTGCCCCGGATACCCGCGAGGGCATGAGAATACTTGCGCCTTCTCTGTGTCATATCAGTGCCGAACGGATACAGACTGAGCTCGTGAAAATGCTGATGTCGGATCGCCCGCAGCTTATAAGGGATGCTTATGAACTGGGCATAACAAAAGTAGTTCTTCCGGAGTTTGACCTTCTGATGGAAACAGAGCAGGAGACGCCTCATCATATGTATAATGTTGGTGAGCATACAGTACATGCACTTTGTAACGTGAGGAGTGACAAGATATTGCGGCTTACGATGCTTTTGCATGATATGGGAAAACCGGCTTTAAAAACAATAGATGAGACTGGACGGGCACATTTTAAAAAGCATGCAGTAGAAAGTGAAAGGATAGCAAAAGACATTTTAAAGCGTCTTAAGTTTGATAATGATACGTTGAATAAGGTTTTGAGGCTAGTATTTTATCATGACTATCGTATGCCGGCAGCTCCATGCAATGTGCGGCGTGCCATGAATAAAATCGGCGGGGAATTATTTCCGTATTATATGGAAGTGCGCAGAGCGGATGTTATGGCACAGAGCATGTATAAAAGAGATGAGAAAATAAAAAATCTGGACGATATAGAAAGGATTTACAAGGAAATTCTTGAGGCAGGGCATTGCGTGACATTAAAAGATCTGGCAATAACTGGAAAGGATCTTATAGAAGCCGGGATGAAGCCGGGAAAAGAGATAGGAGAGATGTTAAAGCAGCTCTTGGAAATAGTGATAGAAGAGCCAGAATTAAATAAAAGGGATGAACTTTTAAAATATGTAGAGCAGTCAATAGGGGACAGGGTAAAGCCCCAATAGGGACAGGGATATTTTAATCTGGGACGGAGTATTTTTAAATTTACTCCGTCCCCAAGGTCTATTTGGGGTGGTTTTTGCATACGATAGAGAGAATATGTAAGTAAGGTGCAGGGGAACGATATGCAGGAATATGAACTTGATAGTATATTAGAACAATATGATGTTGCAGTGATTAGCACCCGCAAGACCAGGGGTGCTATTTTATGCGATACGGATAAAGGGCTTCTTTTGTTAAAGGAAGTGGATGTATCGCAGACGAAGACACCTGCACTCCTTGACCTGTATGAATACCTTGAAAGCCAGGGATATGTGCAGGCTGATTTTCCAATGAAGAATAAAGGGGGAGAATATATAAGTGCCGCCGAAGATGGCACAAGATATATGCTCAAACGATGGGCGGATGGAAGGGAATGTGATATCCGCAAAACGGCAGAGCTTCTGAAAGCTTCTGGGAATCTGGCAAAGCTGCATATTCTTATGAGGGGAAAGAGAGAGCATAATGTACCTCTGGCTCAGCATTTGAAGGAAGAGTATATGCGGCATAACCGGGAGCTCAAAAAAGTACGCAGGTTTATGAGGGGTGTTTCACCCAAAGGAGAGTTTGAGTTCTCTTTTCTAAAATATTTTGACGGAATGTACAGGTGGGCAGACGCAGCGCTTACTATGCTGGAGGAGTCGGGATATGAAGGACTTTATAAGGAATGTGCAGACAACTTTTGTCTGACGCACGGGGAATATAATTATCATAATATTATGATGTGCCAGCAGCCGTCCAAGAATATTTTGATGACTACGAATTTTGAGCGCTTTAAGAGAGAAATCCAGGTGGAGGATCTGTATTATTTCCTGCGGAAGGTTTTGGAAAAGCAGGGATGGAAGGAGAGGCTTGGAGATAATATGCTTAATGCGTATTCTGCCATCAAGCCTATCAGCAAAGAAGAAATGGAATATTTGCTGATACGACTGATTTATCCCGAAAAATTCTGGAAGATTGCGGACTCTTATTACCGTTCCAATAAGGCGTGGATCTCTGCAAAAAGTATTGAAAAAATTAATGTGGCAATACGCCAGACAGAAGAAAAGGAAAAGTTTCTAAATAATATATTTGCTTTTCATTTGTAGATTCCTGTTGTATAATTATAGTATCTAAAAACAGGAGGTACTATAAATGGAATATCGTGAAAATTATGAGGAGTGGCTTAACAATCCATATTTTGATGAGGCTACAAGACAGGAGCTTAAGTCAGTTTCAGATGATGAGCAGGAGATTAAGGAGCGTTTTTATAAAGATCTGGAATTTGGGACGGCAGGACTGCGCGGGGTCATCGGTGCTGGAACAAACCGTATGAATATTTATACAGTGCGTAAAGCAACACAGGGACTTGCCAATTACATAATAAAGAAGGGAGCAGAGAGCCAGGGTGTGGCAATTGCATATGACTCAAGACACATGTCTCCGGAATTTGCAGATGAGGCAGCTCTCTGCCTTGGGGCAAATGGAATTAAAGCATATGTATTTGAGTCGCTGCGGCCGACTCCGGAATTATCTTATGCAGTAAGGCGGCTTGGATGTATTGCCGGAATCAATATTACGGCAAGCCACAATCCGCCGGAATATAACGGATATAAAGTATACTGGGAGGACGGTGCCCAGATTACGCCGCCCCATGACAAGGGCATTATGGAGGAAGTAAAAGCAGTTACAGACTACAGCACGGTAAAAACCATGGATAAGGAAGAGGCAAAGGCTTCGGGAATGTATGAGGTCATTGGAGGAGAAGTAGACGATGGCTATATTGCGGAGCTTAAAAAGCAGGTGATTCATCAGGAAGCAATTGACGAGATGAAGTTAGAGCTTAAAATTGTATATAGCCCTCTTCATGGCACGGGAAATATTCCTGCAAGGCGCATTTTAAGAGAGCTGGGATTTGAGCATGTATATGTTGTAAAGGAGCAGGAGCTGCCGGATGGAGATTTCCCGACTGTATCCTATCCGAACCCGGAAGCAGAAGAGGCATTTGTACTTGGGCAGAAGCTTGCAAGGGAGGTAGATGCGGATCTGATTCTTGCGACAGATCCGGATGCAGACCGCTTGGGAGTCTATGTAAAGGACACTAAATCCGGCGAATACAAGGTGCTTACCGGAAATATGTCCGGCTGTCTTCTGGCAGATTATGAAATCAGCCAGCGTAAGGAAAAAGAAGGGCTTCCAGAGGACGGATACTTGATAAAATCAATTGTTACTTCTAACATGGCAAAGGCCATTGCAAAAGAGTATGGCGCAGGCTTTGCAGAGGTGCTTACCGGATTTAAATATATTGGCCAGAAGATACTGGAATTTGAGCAGACAGGCAAAGGCCATTATCTATTTGGATTTGAGGAAAGCTACGGTTGCCTTATCGGCACTTATGCCCGGGATAAAGACGCGATTGTAGCCACAATGGCGCTTTGCGAGGCGGCGGCATTTTATAAGACAAAGGGAAAGACTCTATGGGATGCAATGGTAGATATGTATGACAAGTACGGCTACTATAAGGAGGACATTAAGTCTGTAACCTTAAAGGGAATTGAAGGTCTTCAGAAAATCCAGGAAATTCTGGAAACCTTCCGCAAAAATCCTCCGGCAGAGGTGGGAGGCTATAAGGTTTTGAGAGCGAGAGACTATCAGTCCGGAATTATTAAAGATGTAAATACAAATGAAGAAACACAGACAGGCCTTCCGGCTTCTAATGTGTTATATTATGATCTTAAGGATGATGCATGGCTCTGCGTAAGACCGTCAGGAACAGAACCGAAGGTTAAGTTCTATTACGGCATCAAAGGAAGCTCTCTTGAGGACGCTGATTTGCGCTCTGCAAAGCTCGGAGAAAAGGTGCTTGAGATGATAGAAAAAATGTTGTAAAGAATGTGCAAAACTGATAAATTGCCTTGACAAACCCTATGAAAACAGTTATAACAGTAACTAAGGGCGCATAAGTCTAGAGTATAAACAAGAGGAGGAAATTTATCCATGAACAAAACAGAATTAGTAGCAGCTATTGCAAGTCAGGCAGAAATTTCAAAAAAGGATTCTGAAAAAGCTTTAAAGGCTTTTGTTGATGTAGTTACAGCTGAGCTTAAGAAAGGACACAAGGTTCAGTTAGTTGGTTTCGGTACATTTGAGACAAGCACAAGAGCAGCAAGAGAGGGAAGGAATCCGCAGACAGGCAAGACGATGAAGATTGAAGCTTGCAAGGCTCCTAAATTTAAGGCTGGCAAAGCGTTAAAAGATGCTGTTAATGAGTAATAGGATAAAACAAAATATGCAGTAGAGAGGCTTTTGTCTCTCTACTTTTTAGATGAAGGAGAAATATGAGGCTAGATAAATTTTTGAAGGTGTCCCGCCTGATAAAAAGAAGGACGGTTGCAAACGAGGCCTGCGATGCGGGGCGCGTCCTTGTCAACGGGAAGGTTTCAAAGGCTTCTGTAAAGGTAAAAACAGGAGATATTATTGAAATACAATTCGGTACAAAAACGGTGAAGGCAGAGGTGCTTAACATTCAGGAAACAACAAAAAAGGAAGAAGCGAAGGACTTGTTCAGATATTTGTAAT
Organism: uncultured Lachnospiraceae bacterium; assembly: GCA_949502235.1. GTDB lineage: Bacteria > Bacillota > Clostridia > Lachnospirales > Lachnospiraceae > CAPEBR01. The sequence continues at coordinate 45,637 of CATBDC010000015.1, forward strand.
AAAAGGACGCAGCCTTTCATATGATTATTAAGAAAGGTTGTGATAAGAGTGGAAGAAAGAGTAATACAGAAAAACCATAAGCTTGTTGTAAATAATCGGAAAACAAGTCTGGTAACGGGTGTAATAGATGTGCTTTCTTTTGATTTAAATGAGGTACTTCTGGAGACGGAGCAGGGAATGATGATGGTAAAGGGCACAGATCTTCATGTAAACCGGCTGACCCTGGAAAAGGGGGAGGTAGATTTGTCCGGAAATATAGACAGTATTTCTTATTCCGAGGTTCACGCAGGTGTGAAGCAGGGAGAAAATCTGTTTTCTAAATTATTCAGGTAACATAAATGCCGGGAATAGAAAGGGAAGTAGTCGTATTTGCCGTGGCGCTACTTTCAGGAGCAAGCGTACGGCTTGCATATAAATGCTTGGGGTGTTTCCGAGAAATTATAAAGCACAGCCTTACTCTTATGGGAATAGAAGACATTGTATATTGGATATGTGCCGCTCTTTATCTGTCTATACAAATTTACCAAACAAATAGTGGTAGAATTCGGTGGCATTTTATACTAGGTGTTGTACTTGGAGCTGTTTTGATGTCATTTCTTGTCAAAAAGTCAGAAAAAATTTGGGGAATTTTTTTGCATAAAAAGTGTTGATAAACACCGTGAAAGAAGATAAGATGATTTTGGGAAGAGTATAAAAACACCGGCAGGCAGCCGGCTATAAGGGTGAATTATTATGAAAAAAGTAAGAAGACGGGGCCGCAGAAGACAGAAAAAAAGGCAGCCGGCAGGCATGCACAGAAGAAGTATGCTTGCAGTTAGCCTTGTGATACTGCTACTGGTAGTGGTTTTATCAGCAAATGCCGTGACACTGAAGGCAAAGGATAAGGCCTGTCAGGCTCAGGAGCAGGAGCTTAAAAAGCAGATAGAAGAAGAGAAAGAACGGTCCAGGGAAATAGATAAACTGGAGCAGTATGTAGGGACAGATGAGTACGTGGAGGATGTGGCAAAGGATAAGCTGGGGCTGGTAAAAGAAGGGGAAATTATCTTTAAGGCTAAATGATGTATAGACGGCGCAAGGGTGCTGCATGGATGATGTGTGGATAATGTGTAGATATAGAGGTACGGAAGAAAAAGCTTCGGGCAATATGCCCGAAGCTTTTTTGGGGACGGGGTAATTTGAATCTGGGACGGAGTAAAACTCAAATTACCCCGTCCCCAATTAAAAAAGGGACAGGGTAATTTGAATCTGGGACGGAGTAAAATTCAAATTACTCCGTCCCCAAGAAGGGAGTATTTTATATGGCGGGTATAAATGAAAAGGAAGTTTTTCTGAATCCTTATGTTGTTCAGATGGACAAGCTTGCGGATTCGCTTGGGCATTTATCGAGCACGTTTTTGAAGCTTACGGATTACAAAAGGACTTTTACAAAGGAAGAAAATGAGGATATGTTCCGGCATGTTACGGATAAGGTATGTGAGGATTGTGAAAATAGAGGTGCATGTCTGGGGGAGAACCGCCTGGGAACATATCAGATGATGTATAAAATATTATGTACGGCACAGGAATATGGTGCGGAGCTTAATGTTGAATTAAAAAGGGATTTGCAGAGGCAGTGCATCAAGGCTCCACGGTTTTTAAGGGAGACGCTGGAAACCTTTGAAAATGCAAAGCAGAAGCTTGTATGGAATAATAAGCTTGTTGAGAACCGGGAGGGGTATGCCAGCCAGCTTGAAAAATTTGCGAAGACGCTTAAGTTTACGACAAGGGAGCTGGACGCGGGAATCTTTCAGGACGAGCATTTGGAAAAAAAGATAAAGACTTATCTTAGGAAATCAGGAATAAAGATGCTTTCTTCTGTTTTTTATATTACACCTCAGGGAAAGTATGAAATCCACCTTACGATTAAGGCATCAAAGGGGCATGTTATTCCGGTGAAGGAATTAGCAGCAGAGGTCGGAAATCTTGTGGGACGCACTATGATGCCTGAGCAGGGGGAAAGGCCCATTGTAGGGGATGAGTACTGCACCATCACTTGTATAGAGGGAGCCAGATATCACACACTCCAGGGAATTGCAAAGATTGGGAAGGACTGTGATAAAATCTCGGGTGACACCTTTCTTTTAACGGACTTGCCCGGCGGGCGCAAAGGGGCGGCGCTTTCTGACGGAATGGGCTCCGGCGAGGAGGCATTTCAGGAAAGTACAATGGTGGTAGAGCTTCTGGAGGAACTTTTAAATGCGGGATTTCCGGTAAAGACTGCCGTACAGCTTATGAATACGGCTCTGGTGATAGGCCGGGAGGAGGTCCGCTTCTCCACGATAGATGTGAGTCTGTTTGATTTATACAGCGGCTCCTGCGAATTTGTAAAAGCAGGGGCAGCCACCACTTATATTAAAAGAAGGGAGGAGATCGAAAAGCTACACTCGGTCACACTTCCTATAGGAGTTATAAAGGATATAGAGATTGATACAACAACGCGGAAGCTGGAATCAGGAGACTTTGTTATTATGGTTACGGACGGCGTTCTGGATGCGCTGCCGTCCGGTGAACAGGACCGGCTTATGAATGGATTTCTTGAAGAGGCTGATATGCAGAACCCTAAGGAAATGGCCCACTACATTCTGGAAAAGGTGTTAGAGTATTCGGATGAAACTCCGGTGGACGATATGACAGTCCTCGTAATAGGAATATGGAAAATTTGAGGTTACTGTGAACGGAGTGAACAGTAACGTACAGTTACATTTAAGGTAAGGGGGCTTGCATTTTTCGGGAAATTTTTATAATATTAGGTAAACAGTAACAGTGAGCAGAGGAAATTCGGGATGTATGAAAAGGTAAAGGCATATGCAGAAAAGTATCATATGCTTGAGGAAAATGATAAAGTAATAGCAGGCGTATCGGGAGGTGCAGATTCCATATGCCTTCTTTTCGTACTTATGAGGCTGGCAGAGGAAATAAACTTTTCTGTTCATGCTGTGCACGTACATCACGGAATCAGGGGAGAGAGTGCAGACCGGGATGAGGCTTTTGTGCGAAAAATATGTCATGAACAGGGGATCCCGCTTACTGTATTTAGAAAAAATGTTCCCGGGTATGCAAAGGAAAACGGGCTTACGGAAGAGGAAGCAGGCCGGGAGGTGAGGCGTGAAGCCTTAGAGGAGACTTTAAAGGAACAGAAAGGTACGAAGATTGCCCTGGCCCACCACCTGAATGACAATGCGGAAACCCTGCTTTTTAATCTTTGCCGGGGTACAGGCCTTAAAGGCCTTGGGGGGATCGCCCCGGTTTCCGGCAGATGGATCCGCCCTCTCTTGTGGGTGAAACGCGCGGAAATTGAATCATATCTGGAAAAATGGGGAATATCTTATTGTACGGATGAAACGAATGCCCAGAATACCTATGCAAGAAATAGAATAAGAAATGAAGTGATTCCATATCTGGAGGCAAATCTGAACGGACAGGCAGCAGTTCATATGGCAGAGACAGCAGAGCAGATGCGGGCTCTTGGAGAGTATGTAACTGGCCAGGTGCTGCGGCTTAAGAAGGAGTGTACAAGGGAGGACGGATCCGGCGGACTGTTTCTTATAGAAGAAAGCTACAAAAAAACAGAGAACGTATTTAAACCGTATCTGCTTCATGAAATTCTTTGTGACGCGGCAGGACAGAGGAAGGATATAGAAGGGATACATGTAAAGGCTGTAACAAGGCTGCTTAAAAAGCAGGTCGGCAGACGCATAAGCCTTCCGTACAATCTCACTGTGCTTCGGTGCTATGAAGGCCTTCATTTTATAAAGGAAGGCAGGGCTTCTGTAAGGACACTTAAGGAGCAGGGAGAATTTTACATGCAGATTAGAGAACGTACAGTAATTTCAGAAGCATTTCCACAAAAAAACTACACGAAATGGTTTGACTATGATATAATAAAAAATACTGTAAAAATAAGACACAGAGAACCCGGAGATTACCTTACTATAGATAAATATGGGCATACAAAGAAGCTTAAGGAGTATTTCATTAATGAAAAAATCCCCAAAAGTGCAAGGGAGCATATATGGCTTGTGGCAGACGGTTCTCATATAATGTGGGTTGTAGGATACAGACAGAATCAGATGTATCAGATTACAGACAAGACAAAAAGGATTTTAGAAATACAATTTTACGGAGGAGAAGAACATGGCAGAGACAGTAGAAATGATGCATAGCGAAGAGGAGGTCGCGGGACGGGTTGAAGAGCTTGGGAGACAGATTAGCGAAGATTATGCAGGAAAGCAGATTCACCTTATTTGTGTTTTAAAAGGCGGAGTATTCTTTATGTGTGAGCTTGCCAAGAGAATCACTGTTCCGGTTTCTATGGATTTTATGAGTGTGGGCAGCTATGGAGACGGTACATCCTCAAGCGGAGTAGTTAAGATAGCCAAGGATTTAGATGAGCCTCTTGAAGGGAAGGATGTTCTCGTGGTAGAGGACATTATCGATTCAGGAAGAACACTTTCTTATCTTCTGGAGATTCTGAAAGCGCGACGTCCAAAGAGCCTTAGGCTGTGCACCCTGTTAGATAAGCCGGACAGAAGGGCAAGACCTGTAAAGGTAGATTACACGGGATTTGAGATTCCGGACGAATTTGTTGTAGGATATGGATTGGATTATGCACAAAAATATAGAAATCTGCCATTTATTGGAATTGTAAAAGGTGTGGAGTAGAAAGGGGCAGGTAGTTTGAATACGAGAAAAAACAGAGGAATTGGAAGCAGCGTGCTTCTGACAATTGTAATCATTTTATTTGTGGCGCTGTGGTTTACAAACCTTTTTGACCAAAGGGAGGATGAGGTTACCTGGAAGGAATTTGAAAGCCTGATCGAGGAAGGCGAGGCAAGGGATATCATTATCAGCCAGAATAAGGCGGTTCCCACAGGCCGTATAGAATTTACGGTTGAAGGCAGAGAGGGAAAGGAGCTCCGCTATCTGTATGTATCAGATGTAAATGAAATCCAGGATTATCTTAAGGAAAAGAAGCTTGAGTATGAGATGCCGGATGTTCCGCAGGAAAACTGGTTTGCCACAACGATTCTTCCGGTGCTTTTGACGGCAGGAGCCATTCTTATTGTGTTCTATCTTATGAACCGCCAGGGAGGCGGGGCTAACTCAAAGGCAATGAGCTTTGGGAAGAGCCGGGCAAGGCTTAGCACGGAGAGTGATAAAAAGATTATGTTTTCCCAGGTTGCCGGACTTCGGGAGGAGAAAGAAGAGCTTGAAGAGATTGTGGATTTTCTGCGGACGCCCAAGAAATATATTCAGGTCGGGGCAAGAATACCGAAGGGCGTGCTTCTTGTAGGGCCACCGGGAACTGGAAAAACCCTTCTTGCAAAAGCTGTAGCAGGAGAGGCAGGTGTTCCCTTTTTCACAATTTCCGGATCTGACTTTGTGGAAATGTTTGTAGGCGTAGGTGCATCCCGTGTGCGGGATCTGTTTGAGGATGCAAAGAGAAACGCGCCGTGCATTATCTTTATCGATGAGATTGATGCCGTGGCTAGAAGAAGAGGAACCGGCATGGGTGGTGGACATGACGAGAGAGAGCAGACCTTAAACCAGCTTCTTGTAGAGATGGATGGCTTCGGCGTAAATGAAGGGATTATTGTCATGGCGGCAACAAACCGTGTAGATATCCTTGATCCGGCAATTTTACGCCCGGGACGTTTTGACAGAAAGGTGATTGTAGGAAGGCCGGATGTGGGTGGAAGAGAAGAGATCCTAAGAGTTCATGCCAAAGGAAAGCCCTTAAGCGAGGAGATCGATTTAAAGCAGATTGCCCAGACGACAGCAGGCTTTACAGGAGCGGATCTTGAAAATCTGCTAAATGAGGCGGCCATTATTGCGGCAAAGGAAGACCGCATGTTCCTGAAACAGGAGGATATTAAAAAGGCTTTTGTGAAAGTGGGTATCGGCGCCGAGAAAAAGAGCAAGATCATTTCAGACAAGGAAAAGAAAATTACGGCGTTTCACGAGGCAGGGCACGCGATTTTGTTCCATGTGTTGCCTGATGTAGGGCCAGTGTACAGTGTATCCATCATTCCTACAGGGGGTGCCGGCGGCTACACCATGCCTCTTCCCGAAAAGGATGAAATGTTTAACACGAAGGGTAAGATGCTTCAGGATATTACGGTTGCCCTGGGGGGACGTGTGGCAGAGGAAGAAGTATTTGACGATATTACAACAGGTGCATCCCAGGATATCAAGCAGGCAACAAGTCTCGCAAAATCAATGGTTACAAAGTTTGGTATGTCAGAAGAAATCGGCCTTATTAATTATGATGATGACGGTGAGGAGGTATTCATTGGAAGGGATCTTGCCCACACCCACAGGCGGTATGGAGAGGGTGTGGCTACGGTAATTGATAGGGAAGTGAAGCGGATTATTGACGAATGTTATGCCAACGCAAAAGAAATTATCCGCAAATATGATCACGTTCTTCACGCGTGTGCCAAGCTGCTGCTTGAGAAGGAGAAAATTTCGAGGGAAGAATTTGAGGCTTTATTTATTGGAGAAGAAAAAGAAATATTGTTCACGGACGGTTTGAGTGAGGTATAAGATATCATAGAGGGCAGAGGTGGAAGTCATGAGAGAACAGGCATTGTTCAGTGACGGTACGGCAGATTATGTGATACCGCAGGAACCAAATCAGAATGAGACAGTTACACTCAGATTCCGTACTGCAAGGGGAGACGTTTCCCGCGTGAGGCTTTTTGCCGCAGGATACGGATATGACATGGAAAAGGATTATACAGAGGGAGAGTTTGATTATTATAAGATTCGATGGAGACTGGGGGAAAATCCACTTAGATATTATTTTGAAATTCAAAGCGATGGAGAGGTGTGTTATTACAACAGATGCGGGACAGCAAAAAAAATTATAGAAGATTATGATTTTGTCCTTGTTCCCGGATTTTCTACGCCCGGATGGGCAAAGGGTGCAGTCATATACCAGATATTTACAGACCGGTTTTATGACGGCGATACATCCAATAATGTAGAAACAAATGAATATTATTATATCGGCGGCTACAGCAGAAGGGTTGAAAACTGGAATAAGTATCCTGACAATATGGGAGTGCGTGAGTTTTACGGCGGAGACCTTCAGGGGGTTATTGATAAGCTGGACTATCTTCAGGAGCTTGGAGTAGAGGTGTTGTATTTTAACCCTCTTTTTGTGTCACCGTCCAATCATAAGTATGATATTCAGGATTATGATTACATTGATCCTCATTATGGGGTAATTGTGGAGGATGGGGGCCAGGTGCTGCATGACGGTGATACGGACAACGCGAGGGCAACGACATACCAGAAGCGCACAGGGGATATCCGAAACCTTGAGGCCAGCAACCAGCTTTTTATCAGACTTGTGGAGGAGCTTCACAGAAGAGGGATGAAGATCATTCTCGATGGCGTTTTCAATCACTGCGGCTCCTTTAATAAATGGATGGACAGAGAGAGGATCTACGAAAATCAGGAGGGATATGTGCCGGGCGCGTATATTTCTGCAGAAAGCCCTTATCGGGATTACTTTCTGTTTTACAAAAACGAGGCGCATAACTGGCCCTATAATTCAGAATATGAGGGCTGGTGGGGGCATGATACTCTGCCGAAGCTGAATTATGAAGGATCTAGAGAGCTCGAGGATTATATTTTACAGGTAGGAAGAAAATGGGTTTCTCCGCCCTTTAATGCAGATGGCTGGCGCCTTGACGTAGCTGCTGACCTTGGAAAGAGCAATGAATATAATCATTCTTTTTGGAAAAAGTTCCGGAAAGCTGTCAAGGAGGCCAATCCTGGTGCAGTTATTTTAGCAGAGCATTATGGAGAGCCGCGGGAATGGCTGCAGGGTGATGAATGGGACACTGTGATGAACTATGACGCTTTCATGGAGCCTGTAACATGGTTTCTTACAGGGATGGAGAAGCACAGTGATGAAAGCAGGCATGAGCTTATGGGAAATGGAGATCATTTTGTAAAGACCATATCCCATTATATGGCCAGTATGCTCACCCCCTCTCTTCAGGTTGCTATGAATGAGCTGTCTAACCATGACCATTCCAGATTTCTCACAAGAACAAACCATATGGTGGGGAGAGTGGGGAATTTAGGCCCCAGGGCAGCAGAGGAATATGTGAATGAGGCTGTTATGCGGGAGGCTGTGGTGATACAGATGACCTGGGTCGGCGCACCAACCGTATACTACGGGGACGAGGCAGGAGTCTGCGGTTTTACAGACCCGGACAACCGGAGAACATATCCCTGGGGGAATGAAAATAAAGAGCTTTTATCCTTCCACCGGGAAATGATAGCCATTCATAAGTCACACCAGACTCTTCGGACAGGATCAATTAAAATGCTTGCCTGGGGGGAGAATATTCTTTCCTATGCAAGGTTCACAGGAAGAGAGAAGATTGTTGTGATTGTTAATAATAATAATGAATTAAGGGAAATCCAGGTTCCCGTATGGGAGGCGGAGGTTCCGCCAAACGGCCGTATGAGGAGACTCATCTATACCTATGACGAGGGATACAAAACAGAGTATGAGGAGTATATTGTAAAGGACGGAAATGTTGTCGTAAATATGAATCCATATTCGGCGCTTGTTTTGGGGACTTAGATAAAACCCAATACGTAACAGATTTTTACAAAATCCTCCAAATTTCAAACTGGGACGTAGTAAAGTTAATTTTACTACGTCCTAGTTTGAAAATACCCTGTCCCTTTTTGAGCACTTTCCGAAAGGCCTATTCTCCCAGCCTTTTTATTACTGCCGTTGCATAGATCGCAGCCCCGATTGGAAGTGCCTTCTCGTTAAAGCGAATTTTCGGGTTATGCTGCGGCAGGCGTTCTTCCGGATTATCTACTCCGGCGCCCATCATATAGAAGGCGGCGGGGACCAGCTCGGAATAGCATGCAAAGTCCTCGGAGCCCATTGCGTGGAATGTATCTACAGTCAGGGAGCCATCTGCTTCATGAATTACGTCCTGACACCAGGTGATTTCTTTTTCATCACAAACCAGCGGCGGTACATCGCTGAGTACTTCGATCTCGGCCTTTGTCCGGTAAGCCGCTGCGATGCCCTGTGTAATCTCATGAATTCTTTGTATCATCCTTTCACGGATCTCCGGGTCAAATACGCGGAGAGTGCCTTCCATCTCAGCCGTTTCAGGAATAATATTCGCGGCGCTTCCCGCATGGAACTTTCCAATTGTCAGGGCGACCTCGTCAAACCCTGAGATTTCTCTTGCCATTAATTCCTGTAAGCCCTGATGAATATGGATCGCAGTGACGATAGGATCGATTCCGCCTTCCGGGGAGGAACCGTGTACACCCTTTCCTATCAGTTTTATGCGGAAACCGTATACTCCGGCGCAGGGATGTATGTCGCCGCCCAGTGTGCCAACGGGCTTCTGGGAAAATACATGCAGCGCCATAGCGGCGTCAACATGTGGGTTTTCCATGGCTCCGGCATTGATCATAGCCTTGGCTCCAGCGAAGATCTCTTCTGCGGACTGGAAAAATAGCTTGGCGACACCGTGAAGCTCTGATTCGTGTGCTTTAATGAGCTTCGCCGCACCAAGCATCATCGCGGTATGCATATCATGTCCGCAGGCATGCATACAGCCGTTTGACGAGGCAAAGGGCTCCCGGGACTGTTCTTCGATGGGAAGAGCATCCATATCCCCCCGGATCATATAGCACGTATCTCCCTGGCCGATACAGGCGACGATATTAGAGCTATCCTCGTAAACCGTATACGGGATTTCCATTTCTTTCAGCTTCTTTGCCACAAAGGCAACTGTTTTGGGAAGCGCAAGGCCGATTTCAGGAATCTGGTGAAGCTCGCGCCTCCATGCAGACATTTCTTCCTGAAGCTGCTCTGCTTCCAGCATAATCTGATTTTTCATAAAATTCCCTCCTGTGAGTTATTCAGATATAAATATGATAACATGATATCGTATACATGTAAAAAAAGTAAGAAAAATTTCTTTCAAAATAATGAAAAGGCAGTTTGGCCAGGCAGTTTCCTACATAAAATGAGTCGAAAAGTAAAAAAATCTTCATTATATATGGAATCGAAAAGAAAAGTGAACTTTTTTTTATTTTTATCACATTGGCAAATCGCTATAATTGTTACAAATAACACTTATAGAAGAAGGTTATATAAAGGAGGAGACAAAAATGGATGTAATGCAAATGGCAAATGGGCTGCCTATGTGGATTGCCTGTGGAATTCCGGTAGTATTCGTAATTATTCAGGCTGTTCTTTTTGCAAAGGGGGCGTACAGTGCAGGAAAGAAGATAGGGCTTAGTGACGCGAAGATGAAAAAGGCTATGAAGAGCAGCGCCGTAACCTCAATCGGTCCTTCCATCGTAGTGCTAAGCGGTATGCTTTCCCTTCTGGTAACAGTAGGAGGGCCGGTAGGCTGGATGAGACTTTCTATGATCGGTTCCGTTATGTTTGAATCTATTGCGGCCGGTCTTGGTACTTCTGCAGTGGGTGTGACCTTAGGTACGGACCCAATGACAGAGGAAGCTCTTGGCATGGCAGTTTGGACTATGATCTTATGCTCTGTAGGATGGGTAATATTCGCTACATTTTCTGCAAATAAGATGGAGAAGATTGAGCATAAGCTTTCCAAAGGAAATGCAGGAACACTTACCACGATTGCTTCGGCAGCGATTATCGGTGTATTTTCTGCCATGGTTGCAAGCCATATTTCCAAGCCATTTTATTCTATGATGCAGAAGGCTGACGCTGCGGCAATGTCATCCGCGTGGCATAATATGCTGGCATGTATCTTAGGCGCCGTTATTATGTTTGTACTGACGCAGGCTGCAAATAAAAAAAATATCGGCTGGCTTAAGGAGTGGTCACTTACGATTACAATTTTGGGCGCTATGATTATTACGGCATTAGTATAAGGAGGAAGAGAAGATGAGCGGTGATTTTTATAAAGATGGATATATGCCTCAGATAAATAAAATAGGTAAAATAACAGGCTACCTGGGAGTGTTGGTTTCATTTACTCCTGCACTCGTGCTGGCGATCATATATGGTATTATCCCAAAGCCGGCAGCGCTTCTTACTGCATTTATCAGCGGTGCCAGCGCATTTGGCGTACTGTGGTTTGTTGAGCCGATTTCGTATTTCCCGGTAGTAGGTCCTGCAGGAACCTATATGGCTTTCTTATCAGGAAATATTTCCAATATGAGAATTCCCTGTGCAAGCATGGCACAGGTTGCGGCAGAGGTTGAGCCGGGTACGGAAAAGGGATCTGTCGTTGCAACACTTGGTATGGCAGTGTCCATAATCATCAATGTATCCGTGCTGACGATAGGAGCAATCCTCGGGACATCCGTGCTGGCCATGCTTCCGGATTCAATTAAGGCGGCGCTCAACTACCTGCTTCCGGCTCTTTTTGGAGCATTGATTGTTCAGTTTGGTATAAAAATGATCAGGCACAGCATTATTATGGTTGTAGTCGCATTTATACTTTATTTTGCAATCGGCATGGGTGTGTTTAACTGGCTGCCGGGCGCGTCAAACTGGCTGGGCACCTTAGGATGTGTATTTATCAGTATTGCAGTAGGTATTGCAACAATATCCAATGCGAAAAAGCAAGCGTAGTGTAAACGGATCAAAAGTCGAAGGGAAGAGATGAAAATGGAAAAGAAAGACCTTCATAACGAAGTGAAGAAGATGGAATCTCTGCTTAGGTCTGCCTGCAGAACTATCTGGGAGCATCCCGAAACCGGCGGCAATGAAAAAGTATCTGCTGATTATTTCAGGAAGCTTCTTGGTGAGGAAGGATTTAAAATCGTAAACGAGGAGAAACTGGAGCATGCGTTTTATGCAGAATATGGTTCGGGGAAGCCTGTGATCGCGATTCTGGGAGAGTATGATGCGCTTCCCGGATTGTCACAGAAGGTGTCGGGCAGAAAGGAGCCTGTAGAAGCAGGGGCGCCGGGACATGGATGCGGCCATAATCTTCTGGGAACGGCTTCGGCAGTGGGCGCGATCTCAGTAAAAAGGTATCTGGAGGCAGAGGGAGCCAGCGGAACCGTACGTTTTTACGGCTGCCCGGAGGAGGAGCTTCTAAGCGGTAAGGTAAAGATGATATATTATCATATGTTTGACGGCTGTGATTTTGCGGTCAGCTGGCACCCGATGAGTGCTAATATGGTCTATGACAGCGGTTATCTGGCAAGTGCATCGGCACATTTCAAATTTAAAGGAAGAAGCTCTCATGCGGCGTTTGCCCCGGAGCTTGGAAGGAGTGCGCTGGATGCCGTTGAGCTGATGAATGTCGGTGTAAATTATCTAAGAGAGCATGTGACCTCGAAGGCGAGGATCCACTATACAACAGACAGCGGCGGATTTGCTCCGAATATTGTGCCGCCCCTTGCGGGATCATGGTATTTCGTACGTGCGCCTTATATAGCGGATGTAAAAGAAATCCTTGAGAGAATAAAGAAGGTAGCAGAAGGCGCAGCTCTTATGACCGAGACTGAGGTGGAGATTAAGATAGATTACGGTTGCTGCGAGATGCTGGAAAATCATTCATACGGTGATCTTGCGTATCAGAATCTAAAAGAAGCCGGGCTTCCGGTCTTTGACGATGAGGAGCTTAGCTTTGCCGAAAGCCTGCTTGACACCGTGCCGAAAGCAGATGTGGAAAAGGCGCAGAAATTATATGATACTGAGGGCAGGCCGATGACCTGGAAACTGAATGACCGTAACCTGTATCAGGTAAACCCGCTTACGGCGTCCTCAGACAGCGGAGACATCAGCCACATCATGCCAATGTGCGTGATCTCGACTTCCTGCTGGCCGGCAGGCGTAGCGCCTCATACATGGCAGGCAACGGCGGCAGCCGGGTGCTCCTTAGGAGAAAAAGGCGCATTGAGTGCGGCCCGGGTAATCGCAGGTATCGCGTATGATCTGTATAACAGACCGGAGGAGAGAGAAGCAATCCTTAAAGAGTTCCGTGAGAAAAAGGATGACTATACTCCTATGTATGAAGCGTAGAGTAAGATGTGGATATAAGTGTAATGTCGTTTCCTTGACACAAAGTCAGAACGGATGTTACACTTATTTTTGCAAAGGAGAGATGAAGATGGGAATTGCGCTATATCAGCTGCTGGCACAGGAATATTTTAAGGATTTTCACGTGATTGCAGGTCATAAGGGCCTGTCAAGAGAGGTGCAGGGAGTTGCGGTTATGGATGCCCCTGATGCGCTCCGGTGGACGAAGGGAAAGGAACTGATTATGACCTCGGGATATGCGCTGTCGAAGGAGCCGCACTGCCTGGAGCGTAATTTTCAGGAGGGCGCTGCACAGCTGGCGACAGGGCTTATGATCAAACGTCAGCGCTATCTGGATGTGATCCCGGAGCATGTGATTGAATTATTTGACCGGCATGGCGTTCCGCTTATCAGCATGCCCTTTGAGACTGCATTTATGGATGTTATAAATCAGGTCAATGTAGCCGTGATGAATCAGGCTTTCAAGTGTTTCCGGATCCGGAGCGACAACCCCTTTCAGATGTCTAGCTTAAGCTTTAAGGAGAGGAAGATAAAAAAGATCCTGCAGGCTGTGGAGGCGGAGATGGATTTCCCGGCGTTTTTGTATGATATAAATGAAGAGAGAGCCTATTACAGCTCGGCGAATTTCAGGAATATTTCAGAAAAATTTTCCCTGAAGGATGAAGATTACTGGGATCCGTCAAGAGAACACAGCATGCACAGTCTGTGCGAGCATATGCATATGACCAGATACCGGCTGATTGATCCGGTAAATCCGGACGGTCCCAGGATTAGCTGGGTATTGATTCCTATCATTATGAATGATGTGACACAGGCATATTTTGTGGTGATGGAATCCAAGGATCTTCTGGATTACTGTGACGAGTACTCTATACGGATCGCATTTCTGGAGCTGCAGTCGGTCTACGAGCAGATCATGGTTGCGCAGAGTATAGGAAATATAGGGTTTGAAAATTTTGTGCTGTATGCGCTTAATTATGATGAGAAGGATCAGGACAGGCTGATTTATCAGGCAAGCCAGCATGGGATTTCCATGTCTAAAAAGTATATCTGTATCATGTTCGCTCAGACAAAGAATGAAGCGGTAAGCGCCAGAGATGAGCGGAAAAGCTTTGCAAGGGGCTTTTCAGACAGCGCTGTTTCAAAGTTCGGGAGGATGGCATTCCTGGATGAGAACAGAGGAATTATTCTCTGGGACGCCCAGGAAGAAGGAAAAAATGATCTGGAGTATTTTAGCGGGATGTTAGAGGAATTCCGCCTTAAAGTAAAAGAAAAATGCAATGATATGGAGCTGGAATTTGCAATATGCCGGGATAAGATCAATCTTCTGACATTAAAGGACGGAGTAAAAAGGTGCCAGAAGGTAATGACGATGGGGGAGAGGCTGTTTCCGGGAGGTCATATCTGGGATTATGAGATGCTGGGCCCTTATGCGTGGATCGATATTCAGGAGGATGAGCTGGAGGCCATGCTTGGCCGGTACCGTCTGCTTTTGCAGGATCAGAAGAACCGGGAGCTCTTAAAGACGCTGAAGGTGTATCTGGAGAATAATATGAATTACAGTATTACGGCAGAAAAAATGTATGTTCATATTAATACGATACGTAAAAGGATCGATAAGGTAAAGGAGCTCCTCGATGTATCGCTGGACGACCGGATTTTGAGGCTGAAGCTGGAGATGCTGCTGCAGTTTCTGAATTTGTAGAATGTCTATAAGAATGAACTTCAATTTAATTTGAAGTTCATTCTTATTATCAGAGGCGGATCAGACCGTCTGCCGAAAATCGGCAAACAGTCATGAGTACTTACCGCGACAGTACCTCCACCCCGGTTTCTGTCACCAGCACCATATATTCTATCTGTGCCGACAGTCCGCCGTCTTCTGTATACACGGTCCAGCCATCATCCTCATCTACAAAGAAATCCGGCCCGCCTTCATTTACCATAGGCTCAATTGTAAACATCATGCCGGGTACAAGAACCATTTCACTGCCCTTTGGTGTAACGTAGCTTACAAAGGGCTCTTCATGAAACTCCAGTCCGATGCCGTGCCCGCCGATATCCTCAACTACAGAGTAGCCGTTTCTTTTGGCGTGAGTATTAATGGCGTGGGCGATATCGCCGAGATGTCCCCAGGGCTTTGCAACACTAAGCCCCCTGTCAACACATTCCTGTGTAACACGCACAAGTCTAGCTGCCCGGGGAGACACATCGCCCATAAGAAACATGCGGGACGCGTCAGAAAAGTACCCATTTAATATAGTAGAAACGTCTACATTTACAATATCCCCCTCCATCAGTATTTCATTCTCGTTTGGTATGCCGTGGCAGATGACATCATTAATGGAGGTACACACACTTTTGGGGAAACCGTCATAGTTAAGGGGCGCTGGTATGCCGCCGTGCCTGGTAGTAAAATCATATACCAGCCTGTCGATTTCTTCGGTGCACATGCCGGGACGGATGTGTGATGCCACATGGTCTAAAACTGCGGTATTAAGCGCAGCGCTTTTTTTGATCGCCCTGATTTGTTCCGGTGTTTTTAAGAGGGAACGGTCAGGGACAATATGGCCTCTGGCGGCAAGAGCCAGAAGGCGCAGTTCATATTTGCCCAAGGGATAAGCCTTCTTTCCTTTAAAATATGTATTACTGCTCACAATAACCTTATTATAGCATTTTTCCCCATTGTTTCAAACAAAAAAATAAGGTATACTATATATATGCGTGAATAGCAGCTGCTGTTCACAGAGAACATGATTCAAAATATATCAGCAGTTAGGAGGAAGAATGATGTTAAGAATAGGCATACTTACAAGCGGCGGCGACTGCCAGGCGTTAAATGCGGCTATGCGCGGAGTTGTAAAGGGAATTTATTCTAAGTGTAAGGAAAATGAGGTAGAGATCTACGGATTCCAGGAGGGATATAAGGGACTGATATATTCCAATTTTAAGATGCTTACATCCAGAGATTTTTCAGGAATTCTGACAGTGGGCGGCACGATTTTAGGGACCTCCAGGCAGCCCTTTAAGCTTATGAGGGTGCCGGATGAGAATGGTCTTGATAAGGTGGAGGCAATGAAACATACTTATCATAAGCTGAACTTAAACTGTCTGGTAATTCTGGGCGGAAATGGAACACATAAAACAGCCAATCTTCTTCGTGAGGAGGGCCTTAATATCATTACGCTTCCCAAGACAATTGACAATGATCTGTGGGGAACGGATATGACCTTTGGTTTCCAGAGCGCTGTGGACATTGCAACTGACACGATTGATAAGATTCATACAACGGCAACCTCACATAACCGAGTATTCATTATTGAAATTATGGGCCATAAGGTAGGCTGGGTAGCGCTTCACGCGGCAATTGCAGGCGGCGCAGACATTGTGCTGCTTCCTGAGATTCCGTACGATATTGACGTGATTGTTGATGCCATTAATAAGAGGAAAAAAGCAGGAAAGAGATTTACCATTATTGCTGTGGCGGAAGGAGCTATTTCTAAGAAGGATGCAAAGCTTTCAAAGAAAGAGCTTAGGGAAAAACAGGAAAAGCACAAATATCCTTCCGTTGCATATGAGATGGCGGAGAAGGTACAGAAGAGAACCGACCAGGAGGTACGTATTGCGGTTCCGGGACATACCCAGAGGGGAGGCTCCCCATGCCCGTATGACAGAGTGCTTTCTACCAGGCTTGGATCAGCGGCGGCAGAGGCGATTCTGGACGGCGATTTTGGTCACATGATTGGAATTAAGAATGATAAGGTTATCCGTGTTCCTCTTGCAGAGGTTGCAGGGAAACTGAAATATGTGGATCCTCAGTCTGACATTATTAAGGAAGCAAGGCTTTCCGGCATCAGCTTCGGGGATAAATAGATGTCGTATATGGCATTATACCGGAAATTTCGTCCGGATGAATTTGAAGATGTAAAGGGGCAGGATGCCATTGTGGTGACCCTGAAAAATCAGATTAAGGCGGAGCGTATCGGACACGCGTATCTGTTCTGCGGAACCCGCGGCACGGGGAAGACAACGGTAGCGAAAATATTTGCCAGAGCGGTAAACTGTGAGCACCCGGAAGATGGCAGCCCCTGCGGGAAATGCAAAATGTGCGCCAGCATAGCCGCAGGGTCTTCCATGAATGTGATTGAGATAGATGCCGCGTCTAATAACGGCGTAGATAATATCCGTGAGATCCGGGAAGAGGTTTCCTACAGACCAACGGAGGGCAGGTATAAGGTCTACATTATCGATGAAGTACACATGCTTTCCATCGGCGCCTTTAACGCCCTCCTTAAGACGCTGGAAGAGCCGCCGGAATACGTGATTTTTATTCTGGCCACAACAGAGGCACATAAGATACCAGTTACAATTTTAAGCCGCTGCCAGAGATACGACTTTAAACGTATTTCTATTGATACCATTTCAGCAAGACTTAGGGAGCTCATCGAAAAGGAAGAATGGGAGGTAGAAGAAAAGGCCGTACGCTATATCGCCAGAATGGCGGACGGCTCCATGCGTGACGCGTTAAGTCTTCTTGATCAGTGCGCGGCATTTTATATTGGACAGAAGCTTACCTACGACCATGTCCTGGAGGTGCTTGGGGCAGTTGATACGGAGGTATTTAGCAGACTCTTAAGACAGCTGCTTGCATTTGACACCCAGGAGGTGATAGGAATAGTAGATGAGCTGGTTATGCAGGGAAGGGAGCTTTCACAGCTTTCCTCTGATTTTACCTGGTATTTAAGAAATCTTCTGCTTGTCAGAAGTTCGGATCATATGGAGGATGTACTGGATGTCTCAACGGAAAATCTGGCAAGACTAAAGGAAGAGGCAGAGCTTGTTACAGATGACACCCTGATGCACTATATCCATGTTTTTTCCGATCTTACGAATCAGCTTAAATATGCGACACAGAAACGTGTGCTGCTGGAGATTACACTGATCAGGCTGTGCAGGCCCCAGACACAGACCAGCCATGAGGTTCTTCTTGAGCGCGTCCGGGCAATAGAAAAACAGCTGGAGGACGGTGTTTTACAGGCCGTACCCGAAAAAAAAAGGACGGTGTACGCAACCGGTGAAATTTCCGAAAGGGAAGAGAAAAAGCCGGAGCTTCCGAAGGCTCTTAATGAGGATGTAAAAGAGGCCGCAAAGGATTTCCGGAGAATTATAAGCGATGCATCGCCTATGCTTAAGACATATCTTAAAAAGGCAAGGCTTAGCGCAGGAGAGGGAAACCGGCTTATGATTGTCCTGCCGGATGCGGTGGGTGCGGCGGTTGTAGGAAGTGATGAGCATAAAGAGGAGATCGAGAAGCTTATTGAAGAGAAAATTGGTAAGCAGATGGAGATAGAGGTCCGCCAGGTGGAGGACGGGAGGAGATTTGAAGACAGCTTTGTTGATATAGAGCAGTTCATTCATATGGAAATAACGGTGGAGGATTAACCGATGTATCGTGGGATATCCGGTTAAGCAGCCGGAAAACAGAAAGGGAGATTAGTATGGCAAAAAGAGGTGGATTCCCGGGCGGCGGCATGCCGGGAAATATGGCAAATCTTATGAAGCAGGCGCAGAAGATGCAGCGCCAGATGGAGGAGCAGGCAAAAGAGCTTGAGACAAAGGAGTTTACGGCAACTGCCGGCGGCGGAGCAGTAGAGGTTACGGTTTCCGGCGCAAAAAAGCTTTTAAAGCTTAAGCTTAGTGAAGAGGTTGTTGATCCTGATGATGTGGAGATGCTGGAGGATTTGGTTGTGGCCGCTGTGAATGAAGCTTTTGAGAAGGTGGATGAAGAGTCAGCGTCCTCTATGTCAAAGTTCACAGGCGGAATGGGCGGCGGTATGCCGGGACTGTTTTAGATAAGGAGTTATTTTCATGGATTACTACAGTAATCAGATAAGAAAATTAATTGAAGAATTATCCCGTCTTCCGGGCATAGGAACAAAGTCAGCGGCAAGGCTGGCTTTTCACTTGATACACATGCCGGTGCCGGATGTAAAGAGACTTGCGGAAACGATGGTAGAGGCAAGGGAAAATGTGCGTTACTGCAAAGAATGCTTTACGCTTACCGATCAGGAACTATGTCCTATTTGCGCAAATGAAAACAGAGATCACAGGACAATTATGGTAGTGGAAAATACAAGGGATCTGGCGGCATATGAAAAAACAGGGAAATACGAAGGCGTGTACCATGTGCTTCACGGGGCGATATCCCCCATGCTTGGAATCGGGCCGGGAGATATAAAGCTTAAGGAGCTGATAGAACGGCTGGAAGGGGAAGTGGACGAAGTAATTGTGGCTACGAATTCAAGCCTGGAAGGGGAGACTACTGCAATGTATATCAGTAAGCTCATAAAGCCTACGGGGATAAAGGTCAGCAGAATTGCCAGCGGGGTGCCGGTTGGCGGGGATCTGGAGTATATTGACGAGGTAACACTGCTTCGGGCGCTTGAAGGACGCACAGAGCTATGAGCCGGAGAAAGGTTACGTCTACAGATATTGCAAAGGCTGCCGGGGTTTCACAGTCTACCGTGTCAATGGTGCTGAACAAGAAATATAATGTGTCATTCTCCAGAGAAACGGTTGAGAAGGTGGAGGCTGCCGCCAAAGAGCTTGGTTATGTGCCCCAGAGGCGTAAGGCATCTAAGAGCGCCCGGACGGAAAAGCTTCTGGTGGTATTCTGCCCGAATCTTACCAACCCTTATTATGTGATGCTTCTGCAGGGAATTGAGTCCCGTGCCAAGGAACAGGGCTATGTGCTGTTTGTGTGTGATACCCAGAGAGATCTTGGCATGGAGGAGCGTTATCTGAAAATGATGTGGCAGATAAGGCCCCTTGGAATTGTCTATATGTGCAATCCCAGCCACTGCTTCATGAAGCTTGTAGAGGAGCTGTCCCGGAGTATTCCGGTAGCTGTTATTAATAATCAGAACGAAAGGCTTGATGTGGACGCGGTGGAGCTTGACAATTCTAAGCTCGGCCGCCTGATGGCGAGGCATCTTCTGGAACTTGGACACCGCAGGGCGGCATATATTGCTCCTCCTCTTACTACGAGGCAGAAGCAGCGTTCTAAACGTGTAGAAGGGTTTTTGAAGGAGTATGAAAAGGCCGGGCTTAAGGGAAATGTAATCATCAAGGCCGCTAAGGAAGAGCTTGACAGCGATGCCGCCCACATTGACTCCGAGTATATGATAGGCTATGAGCTTACGAAGGAGCTTTTAAGTGAGGAGAAGAATATTACGGCCATAGCAGGCTTAAATGATATGATAGCCTTTGGTATTCTGGACGCGCTTCACGATGCAAAGTTTAGGGTTCCGGGGGACATATCCGTGATGGGATGTGACAATACCCTGTTTTCCCGCCTTCATAAGGTAGGACTTACCACAATCGAGCATTTTGTCATTTATAAGGGCCGGGACGCATGTGACATTATTATGAAAAAAATCGCCGCCCATATGGTGAAGAACCCGGATATTGAGCCAATCAGCACCTATCATGTGGAATATGAGCCAAGACTTATTGTGCGGGGAACAACGTCTTACGCAAGGCAGAGAAAAAAGAAAAATTAATGTAATTAGAGAAATTATTATTAATAATTGAGTTAAAGAGATCCCGGATTAATGTGAAGATTATAAATAGCATACCAATTTTTAGTGATAAAACAATTAATAATATAAGATTATTAATTGCTTTCATTATTAATAAATATGAATCAGAACAGGTGCCTATTGACCGCACATCTAAGAATAGGATATAATTTCTACATAAGGACATTTAGGTATGGCATGAAGAAAAAAATAAAGGAGGACGAAAAATAATGAAATTTTTCATCGACACAGCCAAGGTAGAGGACATTAAAAAGGCAAATGATATGGGCGTAATCTGCGGGGTAACAACGAACCCGTCTCTGATTGCAAAAGAGGGGCGCGTGTTTGAGGAGGTTATCGCAGAGATTGCTTCTATTGTAGACGGACCTATAAGCGGGGAAGTAAAGGCTACAACTGTTGACGCAGAAGGCATGATTGAGGAAGGAAGGGCAATTGCAAAGATCCATAAGAATATGGTTGTAAAGCTTCCTATGACTGCAGAAGGCCTTAAGGCGTGCAAACAGCTTACAGAGGACGGAATCAAGACAAATGTTACACTGGTGTTTACCTCAAATCAGGCGCTTCTGGCAGCAAGAGCAGGAGCAACCTATGTATCTCCGTTCCTCGGCCGACTGGATGATATTTCTGTAAGAGGGGTAGATCTGATTGCAGAGATCGCAGAGATTTTCCGTGTGGCAGGGGACATTGATACAAAGATCATTGCTGCCAGCGTAAGAAATACGATGCATGTAACAGACTGCGCACTTGCAGGGGCAGATATTGCAACTGTACCATATAAGGTGATTGAGCAGATGACACATCACCCGCTGACTGATGCCGGCATTGCAAAATTCCAGGCAGATTACAAGGCTGTATTTGGAGAATAGGAGGCGTTTTTCATGAATAAATCAGAGCTTATGAAGACTGCGAATGGGGTGCGTAAGGGGATTATCGAAGCAGTCCACAGCGCAAAATCCGGCCATCCGGGCGGCTCCTTATCTGCAGCGGATATTTACACATATTTATTTTTCGAGGAAATGAATATTGACCCGAAGGATCCAAAGAAGGCCGACAGAGACCGTTTCGTGCTTTCTAAGGGACATACTGCTCCTGGCTATTATTCTACACTGGCTCACAGAGGCTTTTTCCCGGTAGAGGATTTGAAGACTCTCCGTAAGACAGGCTCCTATCTTCAGGGACATCCGGATATGAAGCATATCCCGGGTGTTGATATGTCCAGCGGCTCCCTTGGGCAGGGAATTTCTGCGGCAGTGGGCATGGCAATTTCCGCAAAGCTTTCCGGAGATTCCTACAGAGTATACACTCTTTTAGGAGACGGAGAGATTCAGGAGGGACAGGTATGGGAGGCTTCCATGCTTGCGGCTCACAGGCACCTGGATAATCTGGTTGTAATTGTTGATAACAATAATCTTCAGATTGACGGAGCCATTACAGATGTCAATTCTCCGTATCCAATTGATAAGAAATTTGAAGCATTTAATTTCCATGTAATTAATATTGACGGCAATAATATGGATGAGATCGCTGCTGCTTTTAAAGAAGCAAAAGAGGTAAAGGGGCAGCCAACGGCAATTGTTGCAAAGACAGTAAAAGGAAAGGGAGTTTCCTTTATGGAGAACCAGGCGTTCTGGCATGGAACAGCTCCGAATGATGAGCAGTATGAAACTGCTATGTCAGATTTAGAGAAAGTAGGTGAAGCGTTATGTCAGAAGTAAAGAAAATCGCGACAAGAGAAAGCTACGGCAATGCTCTTTTGGAGCTGGGAAAAGAGCATGAGGATGTTGTTGTTTTAGACGCGGATCTTGCGGCGGCAACAAAGACAGGCGTATTTAAGAAGGCATTTCCGGAAAGGCATATTGACTGTGGAATTGCAGAGTGTAATATGATCGGCGTGGCAGCAGGACTTGCGACAACAGGAAAGGTTCCCTTTGCAAGCTCATTTGCTATGTTTGCGGCAGGACGTGCCTTCGAGCAGGTTCGTAATTCTGTAGGATATCCCAAATTAAATGTAAAAATCGGAGCGACCCATGCAGGCGTATCCGTAGGTGAGGACGGAGCAACTCATCAGTGTAATGAGGATATTGCTCTTATGAGAACAATTCCAGGCATGGTTGTGATTAACCCGGCAGACGACATTGAGGCAAAGGCAGCAGTAAAAGCTGCTTACGAGCATGTGGGCCCGGTGTATATGAGATTCGGACGTGCTGCAGTTCCCGTAATCAATGATAACGAAGATTACAAATTCGAGATCGGAAAGGCAGTAACGCTGCGCGAGGGAACAGACGTAACGATTATTGCATCCGGCCTTACGGTATCCGAGTCACTGGGCGCGGCAGAAAAGCTGGCGGCTGATGGAATCAGTGCGGAGGTAATCAACATCCATACAATCAAGCCCATAGACGAAGAGGCAATCGTGAAGACCGCGGCTAAGACAGGCAAGATTGTGACAGTTGAGGAACATTCCGTCATCGGCGGCCTCGGAAGCGCTGTATGTGACGTGGTTGCACAGAAAGCGCCGGCAAAGGTAATGAAGATAGGTGTTCAGGATGTGTACGGCGAATCAGGACCTGCAAAAGAGCTGATTAAGAAATATGGATTAGATGCAGAAAGCATTTACGAGAAAGTGAAGGCATTCGTATAGGGACAGGGTAAAATGAATCGGGGACGGGGTAAATTGAAATTTACCCCGTCCCTTTTTAACCCGCCATGGACGGATGCACTGGTTTTCCGTGTCCGAAGAATCTGTCATACCATACAAGGAAAATATACACAGTCCATATTTTCCTGCTGTTATCTGTTTTTTCGTTTGTATTTTTTCCTTTTTTATGGTCATCCAGCATTTTCACAAGCAGTTTGGTGTTAAAGAATTTTTCCGCTGCATCGGAGGTGAACATGTCCTTTACGATCTGATAGTATTTGTCCTCCTTAAGCCACACGCGGGTCGGAATTGGAAAACCAAGCTTTTTCTTCTCGGCGGTTTTGCTGCGGATTACTCTGTCAGCAGCTCCCCGGAGCGCCACCTTGGTTCTGGGGGCACGCACCTTATATTTAAGGGGAAGCCTCTGCGCAACCTCCAATACCTTTTTATCCAGGAAGGGAACGCGTACTTCGAGAGAATTTGCCATTCCCATTTTATCACCCTTCATTAAAATATCATGTACCAGCCAGAGATGCAGGTCTACATACTGCATCTTTGTTACGGGATCCTTGTCCTTTACACGGTCGTAAAGGGGCTTTGTGACCTTATGGATTCCGGGCTTGCAGCCTTTTTTCAGAAGCTTATCCGCTTCGCGCTCTGTGAAAATATTTGTCGCGTTTGCAAAATACCTTTCCTCAAGGGTCTTGCCGTGGCGTATCAGGAAGCCCCGGCCCTTCATGCCGCGCGGGAGGCAGTATTCTGCAAATTTGCCGAGAATCCGGCGCACTGACATGGGTATTTTGTTAAAGCCGGTATGCTCCAGGGGTTCGCAGTAAATATTATACCCGCCGAATAATTCATCCGAGCCCTCGCCGGATAAGACAACTTTAACCTTTTTTGCTGCTTCCCTGCTTAAGAAAAATAATGCAATTGCCGCGGGATCTGCTACCGGCTCGTCCATATAATACTGGATGTCAGACAGGCTGTCCCAGTATTCCTCTGGCGTAATGACCTTTGCATCATTTTTCATGTGGATGCTCTCGGCAAATTCTTTCGCGTCCTGTATCTCACTGTATTTTCCTTCGTCAAATCCTACGGTAAAGGTTCGGTCCACCTCTCCTAAATAGGTCAGGTAGCTGGAATCCACTCCGCTTGACAGATAGGAGGCAACCTCTACGTCACTTATTTTATGCATTTTTACCGAATCCTTCATGACAGCCTCTACCTCGTCCACTGTTTCCTTGAAGGACTTTTTTGAATCTCCTGTAAAATGCGGCTCAAAATAGCGCGTAATCTTAAACTTTCCATTTTCATATATAAAATAATGTCCTGGCTGAAGACAAAATACACCCTTAAAAAAGGTCTCATTCGTGGGAACAAACTGGAAGGAAAGATAATTTCCCAGGGCAGCTTCATTAAATACCTTATTAAATCTTGGATGCTCAATAAAAGACTTGATTTCAGAACCGAATAAAAGGGTATTGTTCATCTGTGCGTAGTAAAGGGGCTTAATGCCAAAAATGTCCCGTGCGGCGAAAAGCCTTTTCTCATGAATATCCCAGATAGCAAATGCATACATTCCGCGGAGGCGGGAAAGAAGCTTTTCCCCCCACTGCTCATAGCCGTGAAGAAGTGTTTCAGAATCGGTGTTAGAGGTAAAGGTATGGCCTGCGTCAATCAGCTCCTTCCTAAGCTCCTGGTAATTATAAATCTCGCCGTTAAATACAAGTACCTTGCTTCTGTCTTCGTTGTATAAAGGCTGGTCGCCTTCTTTGGATAGATCTATAATACTAAGCCGGCGGAAGCCTAAAGCAGCGTCTTCATCTATATATTTTCCATCGCTGTCCGGTCCCCGGTGAACGATTGTGTTCATCATATTGACCAGAGTCTCTTCCCGGTTATCAAGCTGTCCGACAAATCCTGTAAATCCACACATAGAACTAAATCTCCTTTGCAATATAATATGCCCTTTATTATAGCTTTTTTTACATATAAAAACAACTTTTTCTTTTTTTGTGCTATAATGGCTGATGTGAACGGAGTGAACAGTAACCAGGAGGACAGATACATGATACATAGATTCCGTATACGGACAGCAAAAAAACTTAGGAACATGCGCAGAAGCTGGAAGGATGAATTCTACAGGGAAATCGCAGATATTGCAAAGCATCCCGCGGTGCTTAGAATGAAGAGATATCCGCACCACGGCAGTACAAACTGCTATCAGCACTGCATGAATGTGGCATATTATAATTACCAGTGGTGTAAATTTTTCCGGCTGGATGCAAGGTCTGCGGCCAGAGCCGGCATGCTTCATGATTTGTTTTTGTATGACTGGCATACCCACGCGAAAAAAACAGGCGACCATTTTCACGGAATGACCCATCCGGGGCGTGCATACAAAAATGCAAAACGTATTTTCAGGCTTAATCCCGTGGAGAGAGATATTATTGTAAATCATATGTGGCCGGTCACTTTGTTTTCCGTCCCCCGCACCTTTGAGGGGTGGATTACGACGATAACAGACAAGTATTGTGGGGCATGTGAAACAAGCCGTCGAAACTGACAGGAACATGCCGGAAATTTCCATGGACAAGTCTCACCAATTGCTAAAATACGCATAAAGCGTATGCTATCATAAGCAAAAATATGCAAGACGAGGTGAGAACATATGGAAAGACAGTTTCCAAAAAATGTAAGGCAGGTAGGAAATGTATGTGATGAGCCAAAGATATATATGGAAGATTACGTAGATACATATCTTAGCCAGCTTCGTACAAAGGCACTTGAAGAACCAATGGCGGCCGCACTTGTGGGTGAGATAACAGAGCATGAAGGACAGGCAGTTGTCTATATATCAGGTGCGGTTCAGATAAAGGAGATTGAGATAAAGGGCGAAGAGGTCTTTATAAATGATGAGGCCAGAAAGGACATGGAGGAGAGGCAGAAGGAATATTTCCCCGAACAGAGTATTGTCGGATGGTGCCTTATAGAAACAGGGCATCCCATTGGACTTACAAGAGGGGCAAATAAGCTCCATGGAAAGCTATTTGCAAAAGAGAACAGCATATTTGTATGGAAGGATTCCGCTGAAAACGATGAGATGTTTTTCTCCTATAAATTCGGGGAACTCATGCAGATGGGCGGACATTATATTTATTATGAACGAAATCCCGCCATGCAGAATTATATGATAAGTACACGCAGACAGAATGGCGTTACACCCAGTGAAATGGTTGAGGATCGAGCTGCAAAGGATTTTCGTAGTGCAATAAGAGAAAAGGCAGAATACAGGGAACACCGGCAGAGCCGGGGAATGTTGTACGTGACGAGCGTGCTCCTTGTAATCGTTGTACTTGCAATTGGTGTCTCAGCCATGAATAATTATGATAAAATGGAAGCTGTACAGAACTCTCTGGAGTCGCTGTCGCAGTCAGTAAATAAGTCAGAGGAAAGTGATCCCGTTAAAGCCGAAAGCACTCCGGCGCCTGACGGAACCCCTGAATCCTCATATGAAGAGGAAGGACAGATAACACAAGAGGTAGAAACAACAGAAGGTGCAGAAGGCACAGAGGTTTCCGCGGAAAATATTCCGGAAACCTTTGCCGCCATAGAGCAGCTTGGGGATGCGGATTTTTATATTGTAAAAAAGGGAGATACGCTTGACAGCATCAGCACAGACGTATATGGAGACAGAGACCATGTGGACGCTATCTGTAAAATGAACGGTCTTTCTGACGGCAATCTTATTTACATCGGACAAAAATTATTGTTACCATAGCACAAGATGTGTTACAATAGACAAATAATGATGAATGGACGAAAGGAAGATATATGTCACGTCGAAGGAATAAGAATCTGCATGTTGTAAGAGATTCAGAAGAACAGACAGACAGGCTTTTAAGGCAGATTATGACAGAACTGGACAGTGAAGAGCTTTCCAGGGAAGAGGCAGAACACCAGGCAAAACGCCGAAGAAAAAAAAGAAGAGGCCGGGCCATGGCAGTAATTGTCACACTTCTGGCAGCAGCGGTCGGCATATTTCTGTTCATACATCTTCAGACATATACTGCCATACTGGTTTCAGATACTTACACTGGAACAGGTACGGCCGGCGGAACCTATACGGAGTTTGCAGGCGGCATACTAAGGTACAGCAGGGATGGAATCTCCTATTTAAATCAGAAGAGTGAGGAACAGTGGAATCAGCCCTATCAGATAAAAAATCCATTTATAGAGGCAAATGATACATCAGCAGCAGTTTACGATAAGGGCGGAAATGATATATTTGTGTTTCAGAAGGATGGAATAAAGGGAGAGATACATACAGCGCTTCCTATCCAGAAAATGGCTGTTTCAGGACAGGGAATCGTATGTGTAATATTAAAGGATGAGTCGGCGCCCAAGATAATCTGCTATGATACGGCAGGGAATATTCTGGTAGAGCATAAGACTTCTCTGGCCGGTACAGGGTATCCTGTGGATGTGTCCATATCACCTGACGGAGAGGTTATGCAGGTGGTCTATCTGCATACCCAGGATGGTAAAATTGTTTCTAAATTAGGGTATTATAATTTCGGGGAAGAAGGAAAAGATAAAATTGACAGGCAGGTTGTCAGTAAAGAGTATGAAGGATGCGTTCTTGCAGAAGGATTTTTCCTTTCACAGAATATGTCGGCGGCTATTGGGGACAATCTTATTGTAATCTTTAAAGGAAAGGAGACTCCCGAAGAGACTGCAGCTATAAAAGTTGAAGAGAAGATTAAAAGTGTGTTTCATAATGATAAGTATATAGGAATGATTTTGAAAAAGGAAGGAAAAAGCGGATATGAGCTCCGGCTTTATAATGCGGCGGGAAAGCAGGTGCTTTCAAAGGAGTTTTCTGGAGAATACAGTCATGTAAAGCTTTGCGGCAGTCAGGTTATTCTGTATGACGGCAAAAAATGCAGTATTTTTACGAGAAGTGGAATACAAAGATTTGAGGGAGAAATGGATCATCAGATTCTCGAAATTTTTCCTGTAGCAGGCGTAAATAAATACATAATGATAAATACAGACGGTATGGAACATATCCGGCTTGTAAAATAAGGAGAAAATATGAATTGGGTAGTGGTAGCATCAGGGTTTATTATTCTAATAGGTTTTTTGATTGGAGTTTACAGAGGGGCCATCAGGATCGCGGTTTCCCTGCTGACGACACTCGTGACATTGGTTTTAGTGACGCTTCTTACTCCATATGCGGCGAAGGCGATCATAAAGCTTACTCCGTTAGATGAGATGATACAGGAACAGGTAAGCAGCGCTATTATAGGCGCGGCAGCATCGGGAGCTACAGGAGAAGAAAGCGGCGCGCTTACTGAGGATGGCGTAAGAGGAGTTCTCGGCGCTGCCGGAATTTCAGAGGAGGAGCTTGCAGCATATGGGATTAATATAGAAGATATTGTAAATGGAAAGATAAGCGGCGATGATCTGGCACAATACGGCATTTCAAGAAATATTCTGGACGGCCTTAAGGATAAAGGCACTATGAAGGATGTAATTGAAAGTGTGGAGATTCCCCGTGACACGCAGATGTCTGCCATAGAGGCATCAGATCTGCCGGAGCTATTTAAAAGTCTCTTGTCTACAAATAATAACAGCGAAATATATAAAGAGCTTGAAGTGGAGAACTTTGTACAATATGTAGGAAGTTTTCTGGCAAAGCTGCTGATTAACATTGTAGCTTTTTTGTGTGTATTTCTTCTGGTGACGATTATATTACGTGCAATTATATTTGCCCTGGATATTGTATCGGAGCTGCCGGTGTTTGGGTTCCTTGACCGTATTGCCGGCGGCGTGGCCGGTATCTTGTGCGCGCTTGTTATTGTATGGATCATGTTTATTATCATAACGCTTTTATATGTTGCCTCTATAGGCACTGATTTTTATGAGATGATACAGGCAAGCGGAGTTATGAGGATTCTATATGAATATAATCCGATCATGAGGCTGGCGGCAAGGATTTAGTTACTGTTCACACAGGACTTTGCATTTACTGCAAAGTCCGTAAGAAAGTGATTCAGGTGTGAGCAAATCCCATTCGCGAAGCGAATTTTAAATGGATTTGCGAAGGTTACTGTGAACGGAGTGAACAGTAACAGGATTTAGTGGGTTTGGAGAAAAAAATGTAAAAAAGTGCTTGACATGGAGAATAAAAGCTGATATTATAAAATTCCACCGCGGAAACGTGGTGGATTTTTAAGGGGAGAATATTGAATGATTCCCATAATGTTACTGCAGATGGAGTAAACAGAGGCTCATAGCCAGTAACAAAAAAATGGAAAAAGATAGCAAAAAAAGTGTTGACAAAGAAAAAGACATGTGCTATACTTTAGAAGTTGCTGATTGAGGCGACAAAAAGAACCTTGAAAACTAAACAATAGACAACAACCCTGAAGATTCTTTTGAAAAG
>CATBDC010000016.1 GCA_949502235.1 uncultured Lachnospiraceae bacterium
AGGTTCATCTGACTGGTGAATCTTAGTCGGCAGGCTCAAAATTCCGAGAGCCTATAGCGGAAAAGAAGAATAAAGTCCCTCCTGATACTCATCTACCAAGGAATACAAGATTCCTTTTGTATTCGCAAAAAAAGGATAAACTTTCCAATATCTTGCTGTATCATAATCATCAATTTCATTATGCAAAATAATTCGCGATAAAAAATCTGCATACACTGGTGTCTCCTGGTTAACTGCTAATACATAAATACTATACGACATGTCAAGCCTCCCCGTAATTAAGTTGTAGCAAGCTTCTTCCTCTTCCGTCATATAAATAATAACTTTTTTCTCCGGATTTATCAAGCAAATGGATTTGTCTCTTATTTCTCCCTAAATTTGTTGTTACTGTTCATTCCGTTCACAGTAACCTAAATTTTACGCAAATATCGCTTAAACAAAAACCAAATCCACATAGCAGATAAAACAAATGCGGGAAGCATATAAAAACTTCTACTTTCTAAAATCGCTTTTCCAATCCAAAAAGAAGGCAGCGGAGATATTACATACTGTATATCTGATTTAATGAAAAACGGGATAACAGCACCAGAAATAGTCAGCGTAGATAACTTCGTTACTGCCATACCCTCCAGCCTGTTTGATGAAATCGTCAGTACAAGCAATGCAACAATCATGCCCTGCAAGGTTCCTCCTGCCGCCAGCAATAAAATGGTAAGCGGGGAAAGCCCCGTCAGCTTAAAAACAGGCAGCAGAATAATAGTTGCAAGAAATGCGATAACAGAAGGAACACCAAACCGTGCAGCTATGTAACCTGTTTTTCTTAAAGGCGTAATGAATAAATAGACGGCTGTCTTTTCATCCCTTTCCTCTAAAGAAATCATTGCTGAAACAAAGCAGAACATAGTGGACGGCAACATTGCAAACAGGATGTCAATCAACTTATAATAAGGTGAAATAATTGCCGTTATATGAAATCTGTCTGTCAAAGCACCTTCTATGAAAGGTATGGCAAACCGAAAGAAAAAGCCTGCAAGGATTGGCGCAAAACAAGATACAAACAGCATCATGTCCCGCCGCATAGCTGCCGCCATTTGGAAAAAGCCCAATCTAATTACTTTCATAGCTTTACACCTCCCATGCTGTCCCACATTTTCAGAACACAAAATCTTGAAAGCACAAATAGAATTACTGTCATTGCTGCCACGCCCAAAAAACCTATTGCGGACGAAAAATTCCCTGAAACCAAATCCATACAAACATTGACAGGATAATACCCGCACCATGCAGGAATAATTTTAAATAAATGCAAAATTGCAGGAACAAAGCAAACGGCTTCAATTGGCACAGTCCACAGTATAAATTGATTAAGGCTTGCAATTTTTGTTGCAGCAATTATTCCAAATAATGTAAATATCACACTGGATATAAATGTACCAAAAAGTACAATGTGCAAATTATCCGTGTCTGCGGCTAACGCTAAAATAGCTGCTACAACAATTGAAATGGCAGACAATGAACCGACTTTTGCAATAACATATTCCGTTGCATGGACAGGAGAAACTGCCAATGCACAGGTTGTATGCTGGCTTTTTTCCAAAAGGACAATCGCCCCCATGAAGAACAGCCCCATCGATGCGGGGTCAGAAAAAATTAAAATTGCTACAGCTCTTTCCTTCCAATTTTCGGGAAGCACAAAAAGTACTATTATATAGATCAAAGTCAACACTGCATATAAAAAGTAAAAACCATATTTTGCCTGAAAGCGCATATCCAGTAAAAATAACTTTTTCAGCCTCATAACAGCGTCCTCCCCGTAATATCCATAAAAATATCATTTAAGGTTGGCTCACTACTATGGATGGATTGCAGACGGTTTTCAGCTATCAGGCTTTTCAGCCGCTCATCAGAAGATATTTGTTCCAAAGGGCAGCTTGCGCTATGCTCCCCATTCCCGACCCATGTATAAGTTACGGCTGCCGCTCCTTTTGACATAATCAGATTGTGGGGACTGTCAAGGGCGCATATTTTACCATTTACAATAAACGCCACCCTGTCGCAAAGCTCGGCTGCGTCCTGCATATTATGCGTTGTCAAAAGAATGGTCTTCCCTTTTGCCTTTTCCTCTAAAATCATATTTTTCATCACACGGCTGTTTGCTGGGTCAAGCCCGCTGGTCGGCTCATCAAGGCAGAGCAGGACAGGGTCATGCAGCAATGCTTTTATAAAGTTTAAGCGGGATTTCATTCCCTTTGAATAATCGGCTACACGCTTATCTGCATCCTGCCCCAAACCTACCATTTCCAAAAGCTCATCCACCGGGCGCGGCTTTTTTTCGTATAATGATGAAAAAAAACGCAAATTCTCTCTTGCCGTCAGCTTTTCATACATTGTTGAAAATTCAAAATCAACCCCTATATTCTCATAAAAATTCTTTGTACGATTTTTGCACTCAATGCCATATACCAGACAGGAACCTTGATATGTCCGGAGCATTCCAATTAAGATTTTCTGCAATGTGCTTTTGCCTGCCCCGGATGGTCCTAAAAATCCGAAGATTTCACCCTCTGAAACAGAAAAACTCATACCAGAAATAAACGGGTTTTTCGTGTAGCTAAACGAAAGATTTTCTACTGTAATCATATTTACCTCCATACTATTTGACTTGATTACTCTATATAGTCAATTAAAAGGCTGTTTTAAGTCCGGCTGATTGCCAGACTCTTTAAAGAATTTGTGTTACCATACCATAAATCAAGGAATACAACGCTTCATCATACTGTTCACCAATCTCAGCCTTATGCAGCGTTGCAAAATAAATTGCGTGAAATGCGGCACTTAAAACCTTTACGTCAACTTCTTTTTTCACCGGGAATAGGGCAAGCATTTTTTCAATTGTATCTGTATCGTCCCGAAAATGCTCCTCCACGATTTCCCGCGGCAGCTTACGCACAAGCAATTCCACTTCATTAACATCTATCAATTTTAAAATCAGCATGTCCTCTGTCATTTTATAGAACTCAAATATCACATCGGTCAGCTTTTCCACCGACAGCTCTGTACTGGGAATGCCAGAAATGGCCTGATACAGCCTGCGGTTGACATCTTCCTGCTGTTCCTGAATAACTTCAAACAAAAGCAATTCTTTTGATTTATAAAAGAGATAGAAGGTCCCTTTGGGAATATTAACCCGTTTCACGATTTCATCGACTGTCGTGCGGCGGACGCCATACCTCGCAAGGCACTTTGCTGCTTCTTCTTTCAATCGCCTTCTGATATATTCCCGTTCCTGCTCTGAATAGCTCTTTGGCACTTTAACGCCTCCTATTTGACTAATTGTGCTTATACAGTCATTATATGCTATTTCAGAAACTCTGTCAACTATCAGAATTCCTCTTAAAGAAGCATGCAAAGCCAGTAAAATCAATCGGGAAAAAGGTAGAAAAAATACCGGAGGCCGCATTTAGAGAAGCAATTGCAAACGCGCTGATTCACAGGGCGTGGGATGTGGAGTCACAGATAAAGGTTTCGATGTTTGACGACAGAATAGAAATTATTTCTCCGGGAGGATTACCTTCTGGAATAACAGAAGATGAGTATTTATCGGCAATGGCGGCATATTCTGACATTAGTACGTTTTATGATCTTACGGACTTTTCAGTAAATGCAAAGTCCTGTATAAACCGTAACAGCTGTGTTCCTGTCCCCACTCAACAGCTCATATTTTGTCCGGTCTGTCATGTGCTCTAACACGCACATCAGTACCAGAGCAACATATAAGGACTTACAGCAGCAGGCATCGATTATATAAATGAATCAGCTGCTCCTTTGTCATCCCCCTCACCAATATGTATCCTTTTTTTCTCCAATGGATTGCTCTGCTTCAACACTTTTATAGCAGTATGATAATCCACACAGCCAATGGGAGGCTCTCCGTCAAAGGTAATCAGGCACAATTCCAGCATTTTCACATGTTTCCCGTCAATCTGGAAATTGGGTGAGCATGGCAAAACCGTGTCTGTATCCTCTGTAAGCGCAAAAACCCCTAATATTTCTCCATCCTTTATGTAAAACTTTGCTTCCGATTTATATGCTTCTTCCCATATTTTCGCTGTTTTACTGAAAATCTTTGACAACATACTTATCTCCTCCTTCGAATTGCAAAGCCTCACCCTCTATATCACACCCTTCATCCCTTGACAAAATAGTTCCATATAAGTATCTTACCGTGTCCTATTCTCCCGGAAACATTGCCGCTTCCAGCCTGTAATAACCCCGGCACTAAGGGCACTAAGATAGATACTTTTCTAAAAATTCTTCCATCTCCTTTTTTCTATCCAGAAAAATTTCTATTGCCTCCTTTTCCCTGTCCTGCAGACTATAAAAATAATTTTCATCCTCTACCAGCTCTCTAAATCCCCATATAGCAGTTATTTCATCATCTCTTCTATATCTAAAATACTGTTCATAGTGCATTTGGGAATCAGCCACTTCAAATATTTCGGCCGGATACCATGACGGCAAGTTTTCATTTGCCCCTTTTACAAGGTATTCTAATATTCCTTCGCTTAATATCTGACCATAAACGAGATATACATCTCCGATATTCATTGGCAGTCTTGTATTTACTGAGCACCCCATGTGCTTCAATGTATTTTCAGAAAAGTCTGCTCGCCAACCTAGATCCGTCTGAATTATTTGCATTTAATTCGTTTCCATGTACTTTTCCCCTTTTCATAAAATAGAGCATAAAATTCATAGTCTTCCCAATCATATATTAAGCAGATTTCATAGGTTCCTAAATGTTTCCCATATAAAATCAACTATCTACGGCACAAATATATTTTGTCATATTAAGGATATTCTATCTACAGAACATTCAACTATATTATACATATATATATCCTACTGCTCCCTCTGTATAACTATCAATATCTGAATCCAACCAACTTTTCTCATTATTCCGAACCTTATGAAACCTTAATTCCACGCGTTCATCATTACTACAAAGAATTATACAAAATTTTGAATCCGGCTCCAGACATTTAAGGCGTAATGCCCATACTTCACATACCATAAGCGCAATTGCCGTGCCAGATACTATAGATAATTTGATCTCGAAATAGTCATTAATACGCGTCTCTGTGTTACATGCTTCATATCCTGTTCTATCTTTATATAGATGTATCGCACGTTTAAATCCCTTTTCCAAAGATTCGACATCTTCATCAGCAAGAATTACACATCCGCTTACTTGTTTAAACGGTGGGTTAAACAAGTTTTCTAAATTTTTCATTTTGATAGTTATTCCTCTTCCACCATATAAATAATAACTGCTTTCTCCAGATTTAGCAACTGCCGTCCGCTCTCCGGTTCCTTCTTCCCCGTAACAATATATCATTTAAAAATTCAGATAATTCATTATCACTTTTCCAATCCCTATGCTCTACAATATAAAACAATAGTATCATAATGCATGTAAATATCATTACAAGGTGCAAGAAAGGATTTGATACAATCATACTAATATAATCCTGAAAACACGTATATCGATAGTCAACAATTGTCATATAAATTATAAAACTCCACCCCAGAATTAGAAGTAATATCATAGTATTTCTATACCCTCTAAACATTCTAAATTCTCCTTCTATCTTACATCCATTATTTTCAGAAAAAATATTAGCATATAAGCAACGAATCAGTCCAAATGAAAAATAGTATTTCCCTATCATTATTTTACTCTCCGTAAAATTACTGACCCATTTTTCTGACTGCCATAATTCAATCAAATGATACTTTCCCGTATTCATTTTTATAATATTAATTACTTCTTCTCTTTTTTTCGGAAAATGCTGTACATATTTTTTCATTATCCACCTCACTAATTATATCGATTATTGGTATATGTTCGCATTTCATAAGCCTCACCAAAAGGTACTTCCAAATCACATATTAAGCAGACTCCATAAATTTCTAGAGGTTTTCTAGTTACCCTCTATAATATAACATACATTAAATAGTATTTCTTTTTTATCTAGCATGTCAAAGAACTGGCTTTCTTTTATCACACCTAGTACTACTTCTGTAGATTCACATTCATACCTCGTATGAAACATAATTCTTTTTTGGGGTGCCTTTTCAATTAAAAAATGAATTACCTTTACAAATTCTTCATAATATTTCTGATAAATTATTAGGGGTGTTAAATTCTTTTTTTGTCCTGTGAAAGCCAGCTTGGAAACAGCCTCTCCGGAACCTCTTTTCTCTGATTGAGCTTACCCATTGTGAAGGCCGTTTTAAATAAATAGCATGATATTCATCTGTGCGATCTCTAATCACCTTCAATAAATCATCTACATCTTTTGTTGAATGAAGAGTAACTTTTTTCATTTATTTACATCTCCTATTCTCCCGGAAACACTGCCTCTTCCAAGATCCGTCTGAATTGTTTTTTGCATACGATTGTTTCCATATGCTTTTTCCTTTTTCATAAAATGAAGCATTAAATTTCAGCGTCTTCCCAACTATTTCTTAGACTTCAAAAAAACTTCTCTTGCTTGATATAAACTTAATCTATTTGCCCCTCCTTCATAAAATGGATCGTTAAATTGAATTTCATCATCTTCCCAACCACACATTGAGCAGATTTCATAAGTTCCGGGAGGTTTCTCATATAAGGTTAACTCCCCACAACATGGGCACGCATATCTTTTCATTTTAATCATCTCCCTATCTTTAGACTACTGTCTTATAAAGTATTATATTCCATCCTCAGTCTTAAAAAAAGTCCTTAAAAATCCTTCCTTCACATTTATTTAAGACCCCGTAGTAATGCGGGGTCTTTTACGTTATATACGGTATATACGGAAGAAATTTGCGTAATAGCAATTCGGATGCGAGGTTTCATTAAAAGCTCAAGAGCGGCATCTTGTACGATATCAGGAAAATAGCAATTGCTTAAATAACAAGCCTATATAAGAACTTACAGCAGCAGGCATTTATTATATAAATGAGTCAGCTGCTCCTTTGTCATCCCCCTCACCAATATGTATCCTTTTTTCTCCAACGGATTGCTCTGCTTTAACACTTTTATAGCAGTATGGTAATCAACACAGCCAATGGGAGGCTCTCCGTCAAAGGTAATCAGGCACAATTCCAACATTTTCACAGGCTTCCCGTCAATCTGGAAACTGGGTGAACATGGCAGAACCGTGTCTGTATCCTCTGTAAGCGCAAAGACCCCTAATATTTCTCCATCCCTTATGTAAAACTTTGCTTCCGATTTATATGCTTCTTCCCATATTTTTGCTGTTTTACTGAAAACCTTTGACAACATACTTATCTCCTCCTTCGAATTGCAAAGCCTCACCCTCTCTGAATCATCCTTCGTTACTTTCACTTCCACTGCAGACGGATTCCCGTATGTATTCCTGTCTAGACTCCTTCTGACGCTCTCACAAAGAACCGTCTCAAATACATCCGGATCTGACTCTGCCTTTCCCTGTGTGATCAATTCATTGCTTACTTCCCCTGCACTCTTCTTTAGTGTCTGAAATACTGTTCAGAGTGCATTTGGGAACCAATCACTTCAAATATTTCAGCCGGATACCATGACGGCAAGTTCTCGTTTGCCCCTTTTACAAGGTATTCTAATATTCCTTCGCTTAATATCTGACCATAAACGAAATATACATCTCCGGCCTTCTCCAGTCACAAAGGTGTCATGACAGTGCCCGCACTGTCACAGCAGATAGGGGATGATGTATACGTATGAACCAATTGCTACTATTTCATGTCTTCTTCTGCCTCTTCACTTTCGAACGAATACTTACTATGACCTTCTTGGAAGAAAAGTTCTGCTAATTCAAAAAACATAGATAAACATTCTTTCTCCGTCTCAAGAGCTTTAATATTTTATTATTCCTTTATTCTGAAACCAATTCTCCCACAGCATACTCCTTCCCACCACTCGGAATGTTTATTAAATTTCCGAAAACGCTCTGTCTCTAGTCACCCTCTACAATATAACATACATTAAATAGTATTTCTTTTTTATCTAACATATCAAAGAAATGGCTTTCTTTGATTACGCCTAGTACTACTTCTATAGATTCACATTCATACCTCGTATGAAACATAATTCTTTTTTGGGGTGCTTTTTCAATTAAAAAATGAATTACCTTTACAAATTCCTCATAGTATTCTGGATAAATTATGAGGGGTGTTAAATTCTTTTTTTCATCCTGTGAAAGCCAACTTGGGAACAGCCTCTCCGGAACC
This sequence comes from uncultured Lachnospiraceae bacterium, assembly GCA_949502235.1. Taxonomy (GTDB): domain Bacteria; phylum Bacillota; class Clostridia; order Lachnospirales; family Lachnospiraceae; genus CAPEBR01. The sequence goes on from CATBDC010000016.1 coordinate 8,281, forward strand.
TCTGCCTCAAAATCTCCGTCACATATAGGGAATGAACAGTAGAAACCATCTACATCTTCAGCCACCAGAGTATATAAAACTCCTTTCATATTAGAAAAAAAAGGCCATATTTTCCAATACCGTCCTGCATTTTCATTATCTTTCTCATTAAATAGAAATATTTTAGATATAGAATTTATATATACAGGAACCGTTTGATTGATTGCTATTACACTAATATCGTATGACATATTATACCTCCTAGTATGAAACGACATTTTTTGACTATCTATAGGATAATGACCTTCTGTAGGATCTGCGTTCTAAAATCATCAATTACCGTTTCACGATCCGTTTTGTCTCTCATAGCACAATCCATGCTACAGACAAAATGCGTTATTCTGCTACTTTACTTTCTTAATGCAACTTATAGTTATCGCATCTTCTGTCGGAATATGCACTGCGCAATCATCTGCACTATACCGACTTCGGCATAGTTCGGATGATGTTGCCGCGGGCATCATAGTCAAAGCCGGTTACAAATCCTCTCTTATCTGTAGCTGATGTGACCTGCCCGTTTTTGTCGTAGGCATAAGCCTGGCTCTGCCCAAGGGCGTCTGTCCCACTGGTGATGCGGTTATCCTTGTCATAAACCGTCTTCTCCACGTAACCCATAGGGTCAGGACAGAAACTATATTATAGTTCTTATCGTAGCCAAAGCCTGTCTTTCCTCCCAAGGCATGCCCCTGTCATATGTATAGGACATGCTGCTTCCGCCGTTATCTGCGGAATGAATGATCCGCCCCTTGTGGGCAGCATTTATTTAAGACCCCGTAGTAATGCGGGGTCTTTTACGTTATATACGGTATATACGGAAGAAATCTGCGTAATAGCAATTCGGATGCGAGGTTTCATCAAAAGCTCAAGGTTGGCATCTTGTACCATATCAGGAGAATAGCAATTACTTAAATAACCCTATATAAAGACTTACAGCAGCAGACATTTATTATATAAATGAGTCAGCTGATCCTTTGTCATCCCCCTCACCAATATGTATCCTTTTTTCTCCAATGGATTGCTCTGCTTCAACACTTTTATAGCAGTATGATAATCCACACAGCCAATGGGAGGCTCTCCGTCAAAGGTAATCAGGCACAATTCCAGCATTTTCACATGTTTCCCGTCAATCTGGAAATTGGGTGAGCATGGCAAAACCGTGTCTGTATCCTCTGTAAGCGCAAAAACCCCTAATATTTCTCCATCCTTTATGTAAAACTTTGCTTCCGATTTATATGCTTCTTCCCATATTTTCGCTGTTTTACTGAAAATCTTTGACAACATACTTATCTCCTCCTTCGAATTGCAAAGCCTCACCCTCTATATCACACCCTTCATCCCTTAACAAAATAGTTCCATATAAGTATCTTACCGAATCCTATTCTCCCGGAAACATTGCCGCTTCCAGCCTGTCCATCTCTCTTTCTTCCAAAATGTATGCACCCGAATCATCCTTCGTTACTTTCACTTCCACTGCAGACGGATTCCCGTATGTATTACTGTCTATACTCCTTCTAACGCTTTCACAAAGAACCGTCTCAAATACATCCGGATCTAATTCTGCCTTTCCCTGTGCGATCAATTCATTGCTTACTTCCCCTGCACTCTTCTCCAATGTCTGAAATACATCCGACGGCTCTACCTGTACCTTCACCGTGAAATTCCCGTCTTCCGTTTCCACTGCCTCAAGTACTTCGTATTTTGCCAGTCCTTTAACTTCACACATCTTTTCTGTATAAGCGGTAATCCCTTCTTTGGATATTCCTTCAGAAGCCTCAAACTGTGCGGCTATACTTTTCTCAAAGTTTCCCTCTATCTGTTTCCTTGCTTCATCTTCAGAAATCCCCAGACAGTCTGCATATTCCTTGTATTCTCCATGGTAGAAGGCATCCAGGCTGGCCTTCACATAAATTTCTGCGTCAAAATCCTCTGTTTTTGAGCATGCCGCTATACCAATACATAATACCAGTATCAATACAACACTTGCATATCTTTTATAATTTCCCATCACCTTTAAATCCTCCGATTACTCTGCTTTATGTGTTTCCTCCCATATTTTTCAGGGCTGTTTCACACAGGATTTTTTATTTATCCTTATTGTGCACCAGCCCCTGACTGTATTTTGCCTCTATTCTCCTGCTACCGTAATAACTCCGGCACTAAGGACACTAAGATAGATACTTTTCTAAAAATTCCTCCATCTCCTTTTTTCTATCCAGAAAAATTTCTATTGCTTCCTTTTCCCTGTCCTGCAGACTATAAAGATAATTTTCATCCTCTACCAACTCTCTGAATCCCCATATAGCAGTTATTTCATCATCTCTTCTATATCTGAAATACTGTTCAAAGTGCATTTGGGAATCAACCACTTCAAATATTTCAGCCGGATACCATGACGGCAAGTTCTCGTTTGCCCCTTTTACAAGGTATTCTAATATTCCTTCGCTTAATATCTGACCATAAACGAGATATACATCTCCGATATTCATTGGCAGTCTTGTATTTACCGAACACCCCATATGCTTCAATGTATATTCAGAAAAACCTGCTCCCGTGTTATATAAACATTTGACTTTCATTATAAATTTTTCTCCTCTTTAACTTTGTTTTTTTGAGAAATTCTCTCTATATCCGCCAACCTAGATTCCTCTGAATTATTTGTATTTGATTCGTTTCCATATGCTTTTTCCCTCTTCATAAAATGGAGCAGTAAAATTAAATTTTATAGTCTTTCCAATCATATATTAAGCAGATTTCATAGGTTCCTAAAGATTTCTCATATAAAACCAACTATCTACAGCACAAATATATTTTGTCATATTAAGGATATTATATCTACAGAACATTCAACTATATTATACATACATATATCCTACTGCTCCCTCTGTATAACTATCAATATCTGAATCCAACCAACTTTTCTCATTATTCCGAACCTTATGAAACCTTAATTCCACGCGTTCATCATTACTACAAAGAATTATACAAAATTTTGAATCCGGCTCCAGACATTTAAGGCGTAATGCCCATACTTCACATACCATAAGCGCAATTGCCGTGCCAGATACTATAGATAATTTGATCTCGAAATAGTCATTAATACGCGTCTCTGTGTTACATGCTTCATATCCTGTTCTATCTTTATATAGATGTATCGCACGTTTAAATCCCTTTTCCAAAGATTCGACATCTTCATCAGCAAGAATTACACATCCGCTTACTTGTTTAAACGGTGGGTTAAACAAGTTTTCTAAATTTTGCATTTTGATAGTTATTTGCTCTGTCTTCCGAAAATTCTCAACTCTTTTTAATAAAGTCTTCATATGTCTATTTGCAACCATTATTTTTCCCCCAAAATCTTTAATGCCTTATTTAAAGCCTTTTGAAACCATTTTTCATCCATTACTTTCTGCACACGCCGAGGCGCCGGCTCCCCTGTTTTAGGATTAACTAATTGTTTTGATTCAATATCGTACCTCCATTTTGTATTGTCTTTCTCATGATAATGCACATCACCATCTCTTTCTCCCGGAGCAGGGTTCTCCACATCAACTCTCTCTGTTTTTCCATTTTGACCTGTTGTTTTACTTCCATCTAATTTGGTTCCATTTTCTCCTATCAAATGGTCGGATTCCTTTTCTTCCTGTTCATCCCCCCATCCTTCTAATGAATCTTTGGAATCCTTATCTTCTTTGGTTCCCTCATAAAAGAATATACCTAAAATTATTGCACCAAAGACTTCTCCGGCCTTTTCCAACCACGGAAGTGCCCAAGGCAGTGCCGGCACTGCCGTAGCAGATGCACCCGACACCTTCTGCCTCTGGTTTGTACACAACACAACTCTCATCTGCTGCGCAACCATCTTAGACATATACTGTATATAGCTTAATCCGCCTCCAAACTTTCCGGATGGCACATACCCGCTCTGATATGCTCCCCGCGTCTGGCCTTTTGTCCCGCCTGTCTGCGCTGCCTGTGCATGTATACTTCCTACTGCCATGGCCACACCCGCTGCTGCCTTTACCGCATTGGTAACAGTCTTCGCGATATTTCCTATGCTTTTTACTACCGCGCCTGCACGTCCGATTCCTGATGCGGCTTTCGCTCTGTGCCCCGTCGGATCCGCATAATTCAGCGGATTGTTCATCACATAGCTGTACCGGTTCCTTGTAAGCGGATTCTCCTTTGTCCCTAAGTCACTATCTTCTGTTGTAAAGGCGCCGTTTTCTGCATAATAATATCTTGCCCGCAGGTACTGAAAGCCTGTTTTTACGTTTATGGATTCCCCGTTATACCCGTAGTAATTCACAGCCTCCGGGGTTCCTGATGTCAGATTCCCGTATGAATCATAGCGGTAGCTGTTGGTAAGAGTACCTGTCTCCGAAAGAACACCCGTCACGCTTCCTCTTCCGTCATATAAATAATAACTGCTTTCTCCAGATTTATCAACTGCCGTCCTCTCTCCGGTTCCTTCTTCCCCGTAGGTGTATGCCTGACGCAGGGTGTCTTCTGCGCTGTATTCCGCAAGTACCTGGGTATTCTCCCGGTTCACGTCATTGACATACTCTGTCAGTGTATAACCCTTTGCCCTTACGCCGCCTTTTACAAGGGATGCCAGCTCTTCCTTCGGGCTGTTACCTTTTTCCGTCCTCTGGGATTCTGGTATCAGAACCTCGTCACCGTAGCAGTCCTCCCACTTGTAAGTATTATCGATTTCAAATACCTTGTTGTTGTCGCCGTCATACAGGGCCGCCATCAGGACGGTTCCGCCTTCCCTCACGGCCTTCAGGCGGTTCTCCGGGGTATACTCGTACTCTACCGGGTCGGCGCTGTTGGTTTTGTCGCACTTCTTCACCAGATTTCCGTCACCGTCATAGTTGTAGATGGTTCCCGGATCTCCCCAGATTTTGGCATTGGTACGTTTTATGAGCTGGTTGGAATCGTTGTATTTATATTTGTATTTAAGCTTTGTGACTCCGTTTATTATGCGCTCATACTCCGTACGGTTCCCTGCCATATCATAGGTATAGTTATGGATGGTTTTGCTTCCGCCATCCACCTTTTCTGTACAGCGGGTAAGCTGGTAATTCTCATCATACTCGTATTCTCTGAAGGTCTTTACTGTCTTCTCCTGATGCTCGCAGTCCGCCTTGCTGGTTTCCTTTTTCTTTCCTCCCCAGTTATACCAGTCCTCCCAGCTGGGCTCCTTCCTTGTCCCTGCCTCTAATTCGGAAGCTTCCTCGCTGATAATATAGCCCTGCTCATTATATTTATAGCTGTAAGAGGATACTTCCTTCCCGCAGGAGCCGCAGATATTCACAATCTTTGTGACATGATCCTCTTCATCATAGGTAAGGGTGCTCTTTGTACCGTTGCCCCGGATCACCTCTGTCACCCGGTTCAGGGCGTCATGGCTGTATCTGGTTACCTTGCCATCGCAGTCTGTTACTTTTACGAGATTATCATTTAAGTCATACTCATACGAAGTCTTTCTGCCGTCCGGATAAATGATTTCCTGTAAATTGCCCGCCTCGTCATAGGTATAGCCTACCTCCTTACCAGAGCCATTGGTAACCTTTGTAAGACGTCCCAGGGCATCTGTCTCGTAGGAGCTTTTTCCTGTCGCATCCTCCATGGAAATGCGTTCGCCTGCGCTGTTGTAGGCATAGAGGACTGCTTCCTCTGTCTCTTTTCCTTGGGCGTCCTCGTAGGATTTCTTAAGAAGCTCATTCAGCTTATCATAATCATAGGAAATCTTTTTTCCGCTGGCATAGGTGTGGGAGGTAAGCCTGCCCTTCTCATCATAGCCGAAGGTTTCTGTCTTCCCTGCCGCATCCTTAAGAGACGTGAGGTTGCCTTCCGTGTCGTAAGTATAAGTAGTCTTCTTCCCGGCTGCGTCTGTGAAGGCGGTCAGTCTGTCCATGCTGTCATAAGCGTAGACGGTAATGCCTCCAAGAGCGTCTGTCACCTTAACCAGATTGTCGTTATCATCATAGTCCCGGTGGGTTTTTCTGCCGGATTTGTCGGTTATGGTTATAATGTTGCCGTGGGCGTCATAATCAAAGCCGGTTACAAAGCCTCTCTTATCTGTGGATGATGTGACCTGCCCGTTTTTGTCATAGGCATAAGCCTGGCTCTGCCCAAGGGCGTCTGTCTCACTGGTGATGCGGTTATCCTTGTCATAAACCGTCTTCTCCACATAACCCATGGGGTCAGTGACAGAAACGATATTATAGTTCTTATCGTAGCCATAGCTGGTCGTCCTGGCTCCCGGCTTTGTCAGGGAAATCAGGCTTCCTGCCGGGTCGTAGGTGTATTTCGTAAGCCTTCCCAGAGGATCCGCCGCCTGGGTAAGACGCCCGGCAAGGTCATAACTGTAGGTGCTGGTGCGCCCCAGAGGGTCTGTTTCGGATATGAGGTTTCCGAACTTATCGTAGCCAAAGCCTGTCTTTCCTCCCAGGGCATCCACTGCACCTGTCATGCGGTGGACGCGGTCATAGGTATAGGAAGTCTGGCTCTTTAAGCTGTCCGTCTCTTTTACGATATTATCTGCTTTATCGTAGGTGAAGCTCTTCTTATATCCAAGAGGGCTGGTCATGGAGGTCAGACGCCCGGCCTTATCGTAGCTGTAGGAATATTCTCCGCCGTCCGCCTGTGTAAGCTTCGTGACATTATCATGAAGATCCATGGTGTAGGCTGTCTCATTTCCCTCGGGGTCCGTAACGGAGGTAACATTTCCGTGGTAATCGTAAGTATATTTTGTTACCGCTCCCTTGGGGGATACAGCCTCTGTCATATTCCCCAGGCTGTCGTACTTATATTCCGTAATAAGCTCCATGGGATCCTTGTATTTCGTCAGATTTCCCAGTGCGTCATAGCGGTACTCTGCTGTCTCCTTAAGGGGTGAGACTTCCCGGATCTTACGATCCAGCTCGTCATACTCGTAGGCAGTCTTCCCGCCGTTTCCGTCTGTCATGGAGGTTAGGTTGTTATTGGCGTCATAGGTATAGGCTGTTTTTATACCATTTTCATCCACTGCCTCTGTAACATTGTCATTGGCGTCATATTTAAAATATGCGGAAGCGCCTAAGGGATCTGTACTGGATATGATGCGGTTCTTTTTATCATAAGCGTACTGGTAAATGGCATCCTCTGCCTCGGTCATGGAAAGGCGGTTTCCTGCCTTGTCATAGGTGAAGGCGGTCCGTTTCCCTTCGGCGTCCGTCACTGCCGTAATGCGATCCATAACGTCATATTCATAGGCGGTGATGCTGCCGTCCGCCTCGGTGAGCTTTAATAGCCTGCCGTATTTGTCATACTCGAAGGATACCGTCCTGCCGAGGCCATCGGTCTGGCTTAAAACATTTCCTGCCCTGTCATACGTATAGGACATACTGCTTCCGCCGTTATCCTCGGAATGAATGAGCCGCCCCTCGCTGTCATACTCATAGGTAACCGTCAGACCCTGGGCATCGGCAGATTCTATCATCCGGCCCGCGCTGTCGTAGGAGAACACTGTCTCCGTACCATCCGGTGCAAGGACAGAAACCGGGTTTCCGTTTTTGTCGTAGGTATAGCTGTAGGCATTCCCAAGAGCATCTGTCGTCTTTGTATAATTGCCCATGGAATCATACTCGTAGACAGAGGTTCCCTTCAGGGCGTCTATGGTCTGGGAAAGGTTGTCAGTCTCATCATACTTAAATGCTGTAATATTTCCCAGAGGATCCGTTACGGAAGTCATATTTCCCACGCCGTTGTAGGTGAAGCTGCTGGCACCTCCCATTCCGTCCGTGCTTTTCTTAAGCCTTCCGTTTTTATCATACTCGCTTGTGCTCACCTCGCCCAGAGCGTTTTTCACGCTGGTCATGCGATCTGCACCGTCATAGGTGTAAGCTTCTGTCCGCCCTTCCGGATCGGTAAAGCTTATCTGCCTTCCGGCCGCGTCATAGGCATAAATGCTTACGCCTCCCTCCGGATTTGTCTCCTTTGTCCGGTTATTATTCCGGTCATATTCAAAGGTGTAGGTGCGCCCGCTGTCGTCACTTAAGGAGATCACATTCCCGTTAGCATCATACTGATAGGTAAGGACTGCCCCCAGCTCATCTGTTTCCGTTACAATCCTGCCCATACTGTCGTAGGTGGTTTTGCTGCTTCCGCCGTCAGCATGCAGAACCTCTGTCTCATTGCCAAGGGCGTCATAGGAATACTGGGTCACATTTCCTAGGGCGTCTGTCACCTTTAGCGGAAGACCCTGTTTATTATATACGGTGGCCGTAGCGCCGCCTTCCCCGTCAGTAGTCCTGACAAGGTTTCCTGCCGTATCATATTCATAAAGCCTTGACCCGAAATCCTCGTTTGTCTCCTTTTTCTTACGGACTTTGCAGTAAATGCAAAGTCCTGTGTGAACAGTAACATATTTCCTGCCCTATCCAGACCCAATAGTTCATATTTTGCTGACCTCTGAATATACTGAGATTATAATGAATGTGTTAAAACATTGTCGTTTACCGACAAAATAGAAGACACAGCCCCTTGATGGCAACATTTATTTAAGACCCCGTAGTAATACGGGGTCTTTTACGTTATATATGGAAAAAATTTGCATAATAGCAATTCGGATGCGGGGTTTCATCAAAAGCTCAAGGGCGGCAATTGCTAAAAATAACAAGTCATTATAAAAACTTACAGCAACAGGCATTTATTATATAAATGAGTCAGCTGCTCCTTTGTCATCTCCCTCACCAATATGTATCCTTTTCTCTCCAATGGATTACTCTGCTTTAACACTTTTATAGCAGTATGGTAATCAACACAGCCAATGGGAGGCTCTCCGTCAAAGGTAATCAAGCACAATTCCAACATTTTCACAGGCTTCCCGTCAATCTGGAAATCGGGCGAACATGGCAGAACCGTGTCTGTATCCTCTGTAAGCGCAAATACCCCTAATATTTCTCCGTCCTTTATGTAAAACTTTGCTTCTGCTTTATATGCTTCTTCCCATATTTTCGCTGTTTTACTGAAAATCTTTGACAGCATACTTATCTCCTCCCTCGAAAAGTATATTACACCAGTGAACGGCGCCTACCTTCTTTTATAACGAACATATTTTCTTTCCTATTCGGACATAATAAATGCCGTCATTCCTTTGACGACATTTTATCATTCTGAACAAGGAAAAATCTGTCGATCCATTCGACATTTTTTCGACAATTATCGAACCTCCACATCTCCCCTTCTGTCAAATACTATATAGATTCCCTTTGTAAATACATTTCCCTCCGGAAGGCTCTGATCCAGGATAAAGCTCCCATGGCTTCCATGCAGGACTTCAAAAATATCCGCAATGCCATGTCCTGTACCTCCTGTTGTATTGCCTCTTTCGCCAAGATGTTTCAAAATATGGGATGCAAAATGCTCTCCATTATCATAGACGGAAATCTCATAACAGCCTTCGGCATTATACCCGAAGCATATAAGTATCCTTCCAGGTACCTTTCTCTTTGTCACAATCTTAAAAGCATTCCGGTATAAGTCCCCGATAATCTGCATCAGCGAATATATCTCAATCTGCCCTGTTTTTAACAGTTCATCTATTGGTGCCTGTACCATAATATCCATCTCAAAATTATTCTTCACGGCTTCTTCAAGATAACCCTGCAGCTGTTCATTCAGCGCGGCACTTCCTGTTGTATTAAAGGTTTTTATATTGCTGACTTCTTTTTTAGTCTGCACCATATCCGTACTGCAGATTTGGCGCAGCTCCTTTATTATGTCATTGCTCTTATCAATATGAGCTGATGCCTCCTCAAGCCGCGCAAGCATCCTCTCAACAGACGGAATAACCTCTCTTGTACGGTGCGTGTAGGCTGTAAGCTCCTGAAATTTCTTTCTCTCACGACTTTTATCTAAGCCCCATAAGATTAGTATAATAACGCCGAAGGCAATGATAAAAACCAGCAGTTTGTACTGTATAACATCCTGTATATCAAAAACTGTATGCTTTAATTTTAGAAGAGAAAATTCCAGTATCACACATATAAAGATAATACCTGCCTGAGCAATAGCCGAAATTTCATATGGAAGTCTAATATGTATTTTTGTAAAAGCACAGGCAATACATAAATACATTAGAATTCGAAGGAGCAGAATACATATATCGGCTCCCAGCATACCCTCCGCTATTCCCCAAAACTTAATTATAGGGAAAGAAACAAATGGCAATAATATGTTAAGAACATCTACCAATGTATATAACACAAAAAATTTACAGAACACTCCGATAAATTTATTCCCACAATTCTTGCTGTATGTCATCCTGCTCATGCAGTATAATACAAGGATCCACCTTAAGATTTCATTTATTATTCTATACTTTACCATAACTCATTCTCTAAAAACAAAGCAAGTGATAGTTACCTACCACCTGCTTACTGTCTGTCCACTTATGATCTGTTTAACACATATATAAACCATTCCCAAAAACTCATTTCTATTCCTCCTGCTGTTTTTTCTTAAACATACCATCAAAATAAAAATAAGTCTGTCGACAAGAACAGGTCCTTTATTCAATTATATTCTAATTTTGTCGCTTTTTCCCTTTGCTCCCCCGTCTTTTCATACGCAAAAGTTCGATTAATGTCGAATTATTTTCTGTGCCATATTATGTATAAACTCTGCATTTGTCGGACGGCCCGCCTTAGAGCTCCATTCATACGGATATAATTCATGCAAAATCCTGATATCCTGCTCTGTCCATACCTTCTCTATCACCAGCCTTATATCCCTCTCAACATTTTTAGCATTGGTCTGGTAGTTGAGGGCTATGCGCGGGTAGACTTCCTTCGTAATCATAACATCTTTTTTATCCGACATAGCCAACGCCAGAATCGCCTCCTCACAATATGTTGTCCCTATCCTCTTGGGCGGGAACCCCATTCTGGACAACTCAAGGGAAATACTCCTCTGATAAATATTTATCCTTGTCCGGTGATTGACATTATGGGATATCTCTGCTGCCGCTTCCTTTGTCCTCCTGTAAGGAGCAGTGAGCTCTATAATAGACAGCGGCGTATCCCATGAAAATCCCTCGCTGCCCTTTGCACAAATATAATCTGCCCCCATGTGCCGGACTGTATCATAAATCGTTTTTGACACTACATTTGTAACAACAGCAATGAAGGGCCTCTCTATATTAAGCGCCCGTAATTCCGACAGAAAAATAATTCCGCTGCTCTGCGGCATTTCCAAATCAAGAATAACGGCATCTATCGTCTCTGTCTGCAAGATATGCAACGCTTCGTTTACATTATCCGTTTCTGCAACAAAATGTAGCATCGGATGGCCGGAAATCAGCTTGCGGTATTTTTCTCTCACCTCTGCCTCATCTTCAACTACCATCACTCTTACATTCATCAGACTCATGCTGTCCCTCTCCTAATTATGGCATTCGCCTCCAAAACTGCCGACATGTATATAAGTATCATAACATACTTTTATAAATATTTCACAATATGTCTGTATTTTGTTTATCGAAAATTATCTCTTAGTTATGTAAGCGTAACAATTCATAGCAAACAGTAAAATAGCTATAGCGAAACATATTAATATGATAACATATCGTATAAATAGACACTATCAAAAGAAGATGCCCCCGGCAATGAATGGAGTTTAGAAAAATGTATAAAATTTTTTTTGGCACATTCTTATCAATTGTAGGAATATTGGTTTTTATAAAAGGGAAAATTCCCTTTATTAAAACATATCATGGTGTTCACCAAGGAAAAGAAGCTCTTCACTGTCGTATTGAAAGCCTCATTATATTCTACATTGGTATTGTCTTTGTTTTGTGGAAAATCATGCATTTGTCAAATGCTGCATTTGTTATTTTATTAATAATAGGCTGTTTAATCGGATTAGGATTGGAGATAGTACTGCATGTCATAAATTAGATTAAATAAGAATCATAAGGAAATATAACCCTATCCTGCATCTTTCGATACTCTACTCCCAATCACACAGAAATTTAAATAATAGTAAACGACAAATTTATTTGTCGTTTACTATTATCATCAGATGCTTATTATCATAAATTACAGGACTCATGCTGTCCCTCTCCTAATTATGGATAATAACCGGTACTCCCTCCTGTATCAAATCATACAGCGCCGCCGCCTTATCAACCGGCATGTTCACGCACCCATGGGAACCAACTGCCCGGTATAGCTCTCCCCCAAAAGCCGGCTGCCACTTAGCGTCATGAAATCCTACCCCTTCCCACGTAATACGCATCCAGTAATCTACTGGCGTCCGATAACTGGGTTGTCCCGTTGACGGATCGGTGTCTCCAATCAGGGTTGCATTAAGAGCCTTCTCCTTAAACACATAAACTCCTGTCGGTGTGATCCTGTCGGGAGTCGGCAAACCCGTTACAACATCCGACTCCAAAGCCACTGCCCCATCTATCACATACCACATATGCTGTTCCGTCAGATCCACCTCCGCATAGGTTGCTCCCCAGTCAGGCATCCCGTGTGAGGCCGCCGTTCCGCCTGCATAATAAGCAGGCTCTCTCGTAAGAACCTCACCGTTTGCCAGTGCATCCATAATCACGGTATATTCTGTATCCTCATCAATAGACCAGCCATAATCTCCCCCGGACACTGTAGCTGTCTTACCGGTAGGGGTTGTAAAAGTTCTCTCCGCCCCCATAGTATCGTATTTATCCCCAAATTCTGTCAGCCAGTTTCTGACCGCCTCCTCATTCAGAGACACATTCATCTCCTCATCCAGGGAAAGCCATGTGGAGATCACATTTCCGTCCACAACTACCGGCACGTCCATAGGATAGGTAATACTTGCCTGACAGTATTTGTCCATCTCCTTACAAGCCTGTACAACCTCCGCAGAATCGGACGTATATTTCGGCTCCGCATAGCATTTATCCTCCATAAGGTTAAGCTCTGGATCAAGCTCCCTGATTGCTGTCGCAGCCTTTTCTTTTAAAGCCTCCGGATCGATTGCCGTTCCATAGGTTTCCGGGTGTACCACATACTTCTCCCCGTTAAATTCCGGGTATGCCGACTGCGGGGGAACCTGTTCCGCTGTCACGGCCTGAAGCGAATTAAGCTTCTGCTCAAGCTTTTCCGAATCATAGGACAAATCAACTGTAACCTCCGCGGAATCCTTTGAGAAAAACGATGCAGGCCACAGAAATGAACTCTGCTCCTTAAGAGCCGCCTTCATTTCCTTGCTTTCTTTATATTCAAGGGAAATATCCTCGCTTGTAATCTCTTCCTTCCGTCCGTCCTTATCCGTAATTGTCAGGGTATACTCCTTCATTTCTTCCTTGAAAACCGACTCTACCTGGGAAGCTGTCTTTCCTGAGCAGTCATGTCCGTTAATTTCCGTATTGGGCAGAAAATGGGCGGAATAATAAATCCCCACACCTATGTATGACAAAAGCAGAACGCCTGCGCTGCCTCCTGCTATGCCAAGGAGCAGCTTTCTGCTCTTACTGTCCATCGTCTTCTTTCGTTTTCTTCTTCCTCTCCTGCGTGCTGCCATAATATATCTCCTCATGTACATCCTTTGACTTCCGCAAGGCACCAGGCCAGCGGTATAGCTATATATAGATATGATAACATATTTTCAAAGATTTTTCATAAAATGTCTGTATTTTGTCGAAATTTGTCCTTATTTGGTTACTGTGAACAGTAAACCCTTGATCTAGCTATGCGCGCCCACTTCGGGCGCGCACCATGTTTTTACTCAAGATTTATCACTGTTTTTTGTATAGAGATTTCCTCCAGATAGCTCTGCAGCTCATCCTGGAAGCTTTCATCATAGAACTTCTCTTCCACCTTCATGTATTCCTCTTCCGTAGGCGTTGCAAAATAATATACATTTATCTGGGAGAGATTGTATCCCTGTACAGGAAACAGTCCCACCTTATCTACAATACGTTTCCCGTCTGCATCAAGCATAACCGACTGGATAGAATCATAGGCCTCATACCCTGGCTGTACCTTTGATTCATCAAATGCAAAATCTACTCTTACTTCATAAGGTGTCTTCGTTACCGTTGTAATGACTGACCCGTTTGGCGCGCTCTCATTTACCTGGATAACCTCCGGTTCTGCACCGTCAGTGGTAACATTTGTATCAAATTCCCAGCTTCCTTCCTTTGCATAGTCGTCCAGTATGTCGATTTTGCTGACCTTCATCTTCCAGTTAAATGTATCCGGCACATCAAACGTTCCCATTGGATAGAGACTGAAATCTATACGGCAGGCGCCTGCAAATGTATGCTCATCCACATACTCACCCTTCAGATCAAGTGGAGTCCACTCGAACTCATCTCCCGGCCAGTCGTACGGCTCATAGCTTTCAGGCTCTGTCATAAAGTCAAACTCCTGCTCCGCCAAAAGATACATATGATACCCAATGTCATATCCCTCCAGCATATTAGATTCCCTCACTTCCTCCGGGAAAGGCTCCTCACTTTCTACCATAGCTGTAAAATACATTGCCTCTTTATTACTGTAAATCTCTGACAGTGTAATTGTAATTCCTTCCGATGTTTTACTATTGTTATCTGTAAGAGGCTGTGCCACCTCGTCAAAATTTCCTGAATATCTTTGTTCATCCTGTACCTGCTCAAAAATGTGTCCGATAAGAGGTATTTTTGCCGCAAGCACCGGATTTGTAAAGCAAAAGACTGTGACAAACGCCACCGCTGCCGCGGCAGACCCCCATCTAACAAGATTTCTTTTTCTTTGTCTCATCTTATATACATTTCTAACCTTCTGCATGTTCTTGCCCACAACCGCATTAAGCTTATCTTCCGGTACGGGAATCTCGTCAAATCTAATCTGCATATATATAATCCTCCTTCAATATTCTCCTAAGCTCATCTCTTGCCCTGCTTAAATATGCCTTCACAGAACCTTCCGGCGCACCCATAATATCTGCAATTTCCTTTACGGAAAATTCATTGAAATATTTTAAAATAATTACGGTGCGGTATTTCTCCGACAGCCGGGTAACCGCTGTATTAATATCATATTTCTCCTCTAAGGATATCTCCTCATGAGAATCCTCTATAGTCTCTGGCAGCTCGCTGTGGCAGATAAGCTTTTTTTGCTCATCATATGCCGCGTTTATAAGTATCCTCGTAATCCAGGTCTTAAAATATTCCGGATTCCTTAATGTGTGGATCTGAAGATATGCCTTTAACACTGCCGTACCGACAGCATCTAAAGCCGTCTCCTCATTTTTTACATATAAATAGGCTGTCTTGTATAAATAGTCCTGATACTCTCTTATAAGCTCCCCGTAAGCATCCGGATTTCCTTTTATTGCTTTTTTTACAAGCTTAAGCTGTTTTACTGTATTCATATTAATTATCTTTTGCCTCCTTTCCGGGCGTTAACGCTTATTCAAAGATATCTTTCTACTTATTAGACAGTATCTGCTGTAATACGGTTACAATTTTTTACATAAAATAGATTTACTTTATCTGAATTCTCTGTTATACTGATTACGTGAAAACATATCGGGTGTTTCCATTCCGGTCATCCGACAATTCTGGCAGTTCGCCACATATCACAGCGGCTTTAATTGATTAATTTTTACAAAAGAAAGGAATTATTATTTTTATGACAGAGAAAATAGTATATAATGGCAGTATGCTGTGGGATGAGATTCTCAAAGCGATTGTGGATGTCATGCCGGAGCAGCTCTTTCCTCTTTTTAAGGAAGTATATGGAAAGGATTACCCTAAGGGAACCCCTATTACCTTGCTTGCTGCTGAATCCTCTACCTATCTGGAGGATCCGGATGCCCCGCCCAGCTCTCGTTTGTCTGACATTGCACTTCTGGTAAACGGAACCGATTACTACCATCTGGAATGTCAGATGCTTAATGAAAATGAAATGGTCATCCGCATGATTGTATATGACCTGCATCTCTCTATAAAGTATACAGCCCAAAAAGACGAAAAGGGCGGTGGTCAGGATACAGTCCTATTCTCTAGAGGAAATTAGGGAAAAGCACCTGACACTCTTTGTCCCTTACCTGCTGCTTAAGTTTCGTCCCAGGTTAAATCCCAGGAGAAAAAACTTCCTGACAAAAAAGGAATTGACAGACTATATCAGTAAGGTTATATTAATGTTAAAAGAGGAACAAGACCACGGATATCTGACGGACCAGGAGTGTAATGACTACATTAATCTGCTTCGGCGGGCTTCGGAGCGGATATTTATAAGGCACCCCGGATTCAGGAAGGAGGTAGACCGCATGACAAAACCATTAATCGAACTGCCCAGTGTTATTCAGAAACGTCTGGAGGATGAAAATAAGGCATTATTGGCTGATCTGGCTGATAAAAATGCTCTATTGGCTGATAAAGATTCTCTATTGGCCGATAAAGATTCTCTATTAGCTGATAAAGATTCTCTATTAGCAGACAAAAATGCGGAGCTTGACCGAATGAGGAAGCTGTTGGCGCAGCATCATATTCCTGTGACATTGTAATTCATTTATAGCTGAAAAGATCTGTCCCATACTGGACAGATTCTTTTCAGTCATTTTTCTTTCCCCGGCAGAACACATATCTGGGCAGACCGCCGTACTTCAAATCCTCCGCAACAATCTCGTAACCCAGCTTAAGAAAATTATTCACACTATATTGATTTTCCGGGTGAGCCGTCCCCATAAGATACCGATAGCCCTTCTGCCACAGAATCTCCTCTGCCTCTTCCATCAGCTTCTTTTGAATCCCTCTGCCTCTGAACGCCTCCTTCACTGCCGCTGATTCCATGTGTGCCACGAGACTCTTTTCATCTGCAGACAGATGAAGATAGCTTCCCAGATTATCCTGTGCACCGCCGGGATAACGGACAGCCAGAAATCCGGCAAGCTCCCCGGAAACCTCTGCCTTTAATATAAATCCCTCATCACATACATGTCTGTACATAAAGCTGATATCATCAATACAAAACCAATCCCTACGCTCCATCTTCTGGTAAGTACTCTCCATAATTTCAAAAATAGCAGGAACATCTTCCTTGCATGCAAAACTGATCCTTATATCTATAGTCATAATATATCCTCCGGTTTCTACCCGCACCTGTTCAAAAAATTTGTATCTATCCATAATTATAAACATGTATGCTTTCATATATCAACCAAAAATAAATTTCATAATGTTAAACCTTCCAGGATCTGATATAATCGAAGTAAAAATTGTATGAGAAAAGCGAGGTATTTTTATGAAGCTTATGATTGCATCTGACATCCACGGCTCCGCCTTCTACTGCCGCAAAATGCTTGCCGCATATGAGCGGGAGGCAGCAGACCGCCTTCTGCTTCTTGGAGACATCCTGTATCACGGTCCCAGAAATGACCTCCCACAGGAGTATGACCCAAAGACTGTTATCGACATGTTAAACCCCTTAAGGCAGGAAATCTTATGTGTCCGCGGAAACTGTGACACTGAAGTTGACCAGATGGTGCTTGAGTTCCCTATTCTTGCCGACTACTGTCTGCTTGAGCTTAATGGCCGCACAGTCTTCGTTTCCCACGGCCACCATCATAATCCCGAAAACCTGCCGCCCCTAAAAAACGGAGATATTCTTTTAAATGGACATACCCATATCCCGGCAAATGAGAATATGGGTACATACACATATATGAATCCCGGCTCCATAGCCATTCCAAAAAATGGTTCCGCCAGAGGGTACATGCTTTATGACAAAGACTTTCTGTGGAAGGATCTTGACGGAGCGGTGTTAGCCATCTAACACTTTTATATGTTTTTTCAAGACCTTCCGGAACCCCTTTACCAGAAGCGTCAGATACCGAAGCACCGGCTCCGTGGCAATGGAAAATACGACAAAGAGCATAATGCATTCCGTGGACATTCCCGTAATGGCAAATAAATCCGGCAAAAAGACGCTGCATCCCAGAAGTCCGATAATACAGCCAATCCACACCGCAATTCGGACTGCGTTAAAGGGCTGGCATATTTTAAACAGAATCATAAAGCCTACAATTGCCAGAAGCATTGTTGCCGCTGTGGATATATCTACGGAATCTACTCCGAAGGTCTGCCCAAATACAACAAGTGCGCCCACGGCAATGACATCCGTAAGCCCGGCGGGAAGGGCTTTTAAAAATACATTTGTCAGGAAATGGCCCTGTATCATCTCCTTATTGGGCTGCAACGCAAGGAAAAAGGCAGGTACTCCGATAGTAAACATACTGATCAGCGACACCTGTGACGGCTCCAGCGGATAGGTAATCATAAAGACAACCGAGAATAAGGACAAAAGGAAGGAAAAAATATTTTTCACCAGGAACAGGCTGGCTGACCGCTGTATATTATTGACGACTCTGCGTCCCTCCAGCACAACCTGCGGCATACATGCAAAGTTTGATTCCAGAAGAACTACCTGAGAGGCATGTACTGCCGCATCGCTCCCGGACGCCATCGCCACGCTGCAGTCGGCATCCTTGAGGGCAAGGACATCATTTACCCCGTCCCCGGTCATAGCTACGGTCCGCCCCTGTTTTTTTAGCGCCTTAACAAACTGGCGCTTCTGGGCGGGCGTTACCCGGCCGAATACGGTATATTTTGCAATTGCATTTTCCACGTCTGCCTCTGTTTTTAGCGTGGCGGCATCAATATATTCCTCTGCGTCCCTGATTCCCGCCTCCTTTGCCACTTCTGATACGGTAAGAGGGTTATCCCCTGATATTACTTTTACCTCCACTCCCTGCTCTGCAAAATAGGCAAAGGTTTCCGGCGCTTCCGCCCTCACCGGATTGGCAAGGAGAATATATCCAAGAGGGGCCACCTTCTCTGTGAGCTTCTTTCCCTCAAGCGCTCCATTATACCTTCCGAATACCAGCACACGGTAACCTCTTCTTGCATGTTTCTGTATCTCTTCCTTAAAGGTGTCATAGTCCTCACGCAGCACAAATTCCGGCGCACCCAAAACGTAGGATTTATCCCCAAAAACAGCGCCGCTGTATTTGGCGGCAGAGGTAAAGGGCACGATTCTGTCTGCCTCCTTTTTTGTATTTTCTGTAAAATAGTCCTTCAGCGCCTCCATTGTACTGTTGTCACTACTCATTGCACCCACAAAATCCCCAACGAGGTCAGAAAGGTTCAGCTCTCTCTCTTCTTCACCCGGCTCTGCAGCCACCAGCTGCTTCACGCTCATTGTATTTTCCGTGATAGTTCCCGTCTTGTCCACGCATAATACGTCTACTCTGGCAAGCGTCTCGATACTCTTCATGTCGTGAAGCAGTACCTTCTTATGGGCAAGTCTCATGGAGCTGACCGCAAGTGCCACACTGGCAAGAAGATAAAGCCCCTCCGGTATCATTCCTAATACCGCTGCCACCATGGAGGTTATACTGTTTCTGAACGTCTCATGATTGAAAAAATAACCCTGCACAAATAACAGAATTCCAATAGGGATTAATGCAATACCAACGAATTTCACCAGCTTGTCCAAGGAACGGATCATTTCTGACTGCTCCCCTGTCTGCACCTCCTTTGCCTCAAGCGTAAGCCTGGAAATATAAGAATCTTCCCCCACATTTGTAAGTCTGGCCTTACATTCCCCTGCAACAACAAAGCTTCCCGACATCAACTGGCTTCCACAGGTTTTTGTGATCTCATCTGACTCTCCCGTAAGAAGGGATTCGTTAACCTGCGCCTCTCCGCTCACCACAACAGCATCTGCGCAAATCTGGTTTCCAGCCTTAAAAATGACAATATCATCAATCACCAGCTCCTCTGACGCCATCTGTAAAATATTACCGTCCCGCACAACCGAAGCGCAGGGCGCATTTAACATATTCAGCTTTTCAAGGACATTTTTTGCCCGGATTTCCTGAACAATACCTATCATCGTATTTATTATAATAACAGGCAGAAACGTAAGATTGCGGAAAGATCCCACAAGGCATAAAAGTACTGCAAGCACTGCAAAAATCAGGTTAAAATAAGTGAAAATATTTTCATATATAATTTCTCTTGTTGTCTGGGATGGAGGAGCCACCTCTACATTCGCCCATCCATTTTCTATGCGTTCCTGCACCTGCGCCTTAGCAAGCCCGCTTTCGGGAGCCGGCTGCACGCGGACAACAGGTTTCTTTTCTGTCTCGGGCTGTATGCTCTCATGAGCTTTTTGCATCTCGTCTTTCACCTTTTTATGTCTGAATACCATATTCGCCCTCCTTATGTAGTATTTGACTAATCCCTGCCTCTTTTAGTATAATTATATTACTGTTCACAGGTCTGCGCATGTACTGCGCAGACCGTAAGTGCGCAAACATTACAGAAAGGAATGAAGATAATGTTTCGTTTATGGGGAAAAGAAATCAGGGATAATCATTTAGTGCGCGATACCGTCATCTGTGATGACACGACGGACACGCGCACTCATAAAATTTTTCATGCATTGGATGCTATCTGTTATGAATTTGACTTAAGCAAACCTATCTGGCTTGACTCCACAATTGAAGAATTTAAGCGTCACGATAAGGCCCGATTTTATCAGGATAATTTTGTGGACTCCATTGATTTTGACTATCTGGAAATCCACATCATTGAGGAATAGGCCTGACTTTTCTACTCGCTCCGTATCGCCGCAAGAGGGCTTAGCTGCATGGCTCTCTTTGCGGGAAAATATCCAGCCGTGATTCCTACCAGCATGGCAAACAGCATGGAAACAAGCACAAGCCAAAGCGGAATATAAGAGATATCCCCGTCAAATCCCATAACCGCGCCGTGCCCTGTCACCGCATTGATGAGAGCCGACACGAGAAAGCTTAAAACATTTCCGATTATCCCTCCGATTAACCCGATACATGCAGCCTCCATAAGAAACATCTGCTTAATGTTCTTAAGGCTGCAGCCTAAAACCTTTATAACTCCGATTTCCTTTGTACGCTCATAGATAGACATCATCATGGTATTTGCAATGCCAATTGCGGCTACAAACAGGGAAACTGCCCCAATGCCGCCGAGAACTGCCTGTATCATAGCAAATTCCTTCTGCATGCTCTCTAAGTATTCCGCATTTGTCTCTACATTATACCCCATCTGCCGGATTACGTCCGCTACTGCATTAACATTGTCAATATCATCTGCCTTCACCGTAGCAGAGGTATAGTAAAATTCCTTATAGGGCTTTCCCGCCTTTGTTGACGGCTGCCCCGGAATAACTCTGCCTGAAAATTCTTTTTTAAGCTCCTGCTTAAGGGCATCCAGATCACAGTAGATATAGTACGCGAAAGAATTATAATCATCCGGACCGCCTTCCACAACTCCGCTGGCCTTTACAACATGCTTCTGCACATTTTTTGTTAAAGGCTGCGCATTTTCTCCGGCAGCGTCATTTCCCATGTTCATGCCTGATGACTGGCTGTTATAATACCCGTCCTGATCTAAAATAAGAAATACAGAATCCTTCGCGAGATCGATGTCCGGAAGTATCCCTGTCTCCCAGTAATATTTGTCACTTCCTTTTTCCCTGAAATCCGTAATAACCGTGTTTCCATACACCAGCTCCAGCGGCCCTCCCTTTTTCGGGAGCTCTCCGCCCTCTGCAAGGGGAATGTTCTGGGCCGCCAGCCCTTCATGGGGCATAGCCTTTAGAGAGCCGTAGCCCTCATATGCTCCTTTTAGCATAATAACTGACATTTCATATACCGGATAAGAGGAGATGACATGCTCAAGCTTTCCCAGCTCTTCAACCGCCTTATCGTCAATATACTTTGTAGGATCTATTTGATCATCGCTAGAGCCATAGCTGTAGTAATACATGGAGTCACCCGCTGATTTTCCGGTCACCTTAATACTTGTAATCCCGCCGGACTGCTCTACCTCCCGGTAAAGTGACTGCTGCAGACCCAGTCCGAGGGAAATCATAACTACAATCGAGGTCGTGCCGATGATAACTCCAAGAACCGTCAGGAAGGTACGTAATTTCCGCCTTTTTAAGTTACTGCCACTCATCCTCAGAAGGTCCATCCAACTCATCTAACAGCGCCTCCTCCTCGTTTTTTATTCTTTTTTTCTTGTTTCTCTTTACAATAATTACTGCTGCAATGACAGCTAAAACGATCACTGCCACAATGACAGCCGGAATCATGGGAAAGCTCTTCTCTTCTTCCATTTCCTCCATCATGGGCATCATATCATCCTGTGCTGCTTCCATAACCATAAGCTGAAGCTCTTTTCTGCTCTCCTGTCTCTTTCCCGCTTCATCCTCATAGCTTAAGGTCATGGTCACCTTTGCCGGACCTTCCGTGGCCTTCTTGCCTTCTAGCATCGCGTCTATGGAGGCAGTAGCGCCGGAGTCTACATTTCCAAGGAATATTTCCTCCTTCTCAATACAGGCGCCTTCAAAGGCTGCCTTTACGTTATACAGCTTAATCCTGCCCATATTGTAAAGATTGCACATAATGTTGGCTTCCTCGCCCACTGCAATGCTCTCGGGACTGATCTCAAATTCGCTAAGCTCAAATCTGGCATCCTGCTTAACAGGAATGGAAATGCTTGACGATGCTTCCACCTGGGCCCCCGCACTGTCCTCATACTTCATAGAAAGGTCAATGCTGTAGGGCTTCTGCAGAAGATCTGACTTTGCATTAAGATTAATAGCAATATCCGCCGCTCCGTCCGCATCTATTCCCTCCAGATATATAGAACTGGAGCCTGACGATGGGAGAAATGCCGGCGCCATGGTCTGTTCGTCCGCTCCCTCCGTTGGCGCCTGGAGGTCGAAGAGCATATTCTGTACTCTGGATGCTTTTGATGTATTCCTTAAATGTACTGTTAATGTAAAGTCCTGACCTGCGCGTACCTCCGCCGGATTCGTGTTAAATCCTGTCACAATGACACGGGGCACGGAAGTGGAATCCGAGCCGCCCCCTCCGCCTCCGCCGCTGTATACAGCATCGCCGTTGCTGATGCCGCCGATGTCTTCCGGCATCTGAGTTGGCTCTGACTTTTCTTCTGGTTTTGCAGTTGTATTAATATAAAGCTTTTGTGTCTTCGGTTCATTTACATCTTTAGCAGTAACACTGAACTGAATCGTATATCTTGTTGTCGGCACATCTTCCCGCTGCACAAATTTAAAAGATATATCTTTTGTACCGCCGTTTTCGGCTAACTGCGGAATACTGCATTTATAATCCTGCTTCTCTGTTTTAAATGGCCATACAGTCGTTGTATCCCCAAGGTCTGGCTGCACTACTACATTTTCGATTGGCTGATCATTATGGTTCGTTACCGTAAGAATCCACTCTGTCTCTACACCTGGCTGATACACCGGAACGACTCCATTCTTGGACTCTAGTGTAATCTTATTTACATCTAATGTAT
Source organism: uncultured Lachnospiraceae bacterium (assembly GCA_949502235.1). Lineage (GTDB taxonomy): Bacteria > Bacillota > Clostridia > Lachnospirales > Lachnospiraceae > CAPEBR01. The sequence goes on from CATBDC010000016.1 coordinate 31,721, forward strand.
CAGAAGACTCTGTATGTGATTCCGTATTATCTTCCGCATTCACATTCCCGAACGGCAAAACCATTGATACCACAACTGCTGCCAACATTACCGCTATGTATTTACGCATGACTTTCCTTTCTCTAATCATATGCTTCACCTTTTTCTCATCCTTTCTTCTCTGTTATCTTCTATCTTAAGTATCTTCCCATCGCTTATATGAAATATTCTATCCGCATAAGTGGCAAGGTGTGCGTCATGTGTTACCATCACCAGTGTCTTATTCTGTTCCTTTACCACTCTCTGCATCAGCACCATGACCTCCTCGGAGGTATGGGAGTCAAGATTTCCCGTAGGCTCATCAGCAAATATAATCTTAGGATCTACTACAAGCGCTCTTGCCACCCCGACCCTCTGCTGCTGGCCTCCTGACATCTGATTAGGAAAATGCTTCTTATGCTTCTTAAGGTTCACAAGCTCCAGCATCCTCTCTGCCTTCTTCATGCGGATGCTTTTCGGCACCCTTCTAAAGCTTAAAGGCAACGCCACGTTCTCCACCGCATTCATAGTCCCCAGAAGATGAAAGGACTGAAAAATAAATCCCACATTCTTTCTTCGAAAGCTTACAAGCTGCTCCTCATTCAGGTTTTCAATGTGCTCTCCGGCGATGACCACGCTGCCCTTGGTAGGCTTCTCAAGTCCGGCAAGCATATTAAGAAGTGTTGACTTTCCGGAACCGGATGTCCCGACTATGGCACAGAACTCTCCGCGGTAAATATCAAAATCCACACCATCAAGAGCCCTGACTATCTCATCACCGACCCGGTAAAGCTTATATAGATTTTTTACTTCAATTACTTTCTCCATAGGCCCCTCCTCACTCGTCTTTTACATTATACAACAAAAAAAGAAATACTTCCGATAAAAAATATGAAGTATTTCTTAAGATTTCATAACACTATGTTAAAACCTCTTCTGCTATATTGCGCGCATGGTCTGAAATACGTTCCAGACATACCAGCGTGTCCAAAAATACGATCCCAGCTTCCGTATGGCATTCGTTCTTGGAAAGACGCCTGATATGACTGCTGCGAAGCTCGATTTCCAGAGTATCTATCTTTGTCTCTTTCTCTATAACTGTCAGTGCCTTTTCCCTGCTTTGCTCTTTAAAGGCCTCCAGTGCATAGATATAGCTGTCAACGGAATCTTTTAGCATCTCGTCAAGCTGCATCTTTGCCACATCAGAAAATGCTGTCTTTTTCTCAAGAAGAGTCTCTGCAAATTCAGAAATATTTTCACAGTAGTCACTGACACGCTCTATGTCGGACAATACCTGAAGCAGGCGGGCCACTGTCTGATGCTCCCTCTCACTAATCTGGAGTGTTCCCAGCTTAATCGCGTAATCTGTTATGCCGGCACACAGCTTATCAACCGTATCTTCATCCTCCTTTAGCAGTGCAATCTCTTTCTCGTCCTTTGTATACAGCACGGTCTTTACCACTTCCAGAGACCGCTTCACAATCTCGCCCATACGGATTGTTTCCTTAATCGTAGACTGAAGGGCAATACCAGGCGTCTCCAGCATACGCTCGTCTAAAAGCACCTCCCCCGGATCCTGATCCTTTTCCTTCACATGGCCGATTTTTTTTGCCAGCTTTATTATAAGACCCGATACCGGAAAAAGAAGAATCGTTGTTCCGATGTTAAATACTGTGTGTACCATACTGATCTCTGTCTGTGTGATAGAGCCTGTTCCAGCCTGTGGGTGAAGAACCTCAAAAAATATAATCGCGGCCAGGCTGAATATGATTGTACCAATAATATTAAAAAGCAGATGCATAAGCGCCGCTGTCTTTGCATTTTTCTTTGCCCCGAGACTGGAAAGAATTGCCGTCACACAAGTTCCTATATTCTGTCCCATGATGATATAAATAGCAGCGCCAAACGGCACCAGTCCGGCCGCCGCAAGACTCTGCAGAATCCCCACCGAAGCCGAGGAGCTCTGAATAATTGCTGTCACGGCCGCACCGGCCAGAATTCCAAGAACCGGGCTCTGCCCCAGTGTAACAAAGACACTTCTAAAGCCCTCTGAAGCTTTTAACGGCTCCACCGCCGCTGACATAGTGGTAATTCCTATAAACAAAAGGCCGAAGCCTATCACAATATTGGCAATCTCCTTTGATGAACGCCGTTTTCCTGTCAGCATCACCACCACGCCGGCAATAACCGCAACCGGCGCAAGCTTTGCCGGGCTTAGAAACTCGGCCCACTCTACGGCTGATACAAGCCACCCGGTTACCGTTGTACCAACGTTAGCGCCCATGATCACGCCCATGGCCTGGGTCAGGTTCATAATTCCCGCATTTACAAAACCAACTACCATGACTGTAGTGGCAGAAGAGCTCTGAATCACTGCAGTAATGGCTGCCCCTAAAAAAACGCCCATCAGCTTATTTTTAGTCAGTACCTCCAGCAGTGATTTCATCCTCTTTCCGGCTGCGTTCTCAAGGCCCTGCGCCATAATCTGCATGCCGTAGATGAACATCCCTAAGCCTCCCGCAAAAGGGATGATAATGTCCAGATAATTCATTGTTTTCCTCCTGTGTAAAACTCTCACCTATTTTATTAGCAACACTTAAACAATACCATCTAATGGAGGGAAACACAATATTTTATTTTTTCATCTTAGGGCTGAATGCCAGGGAAGCCAGATACCCGAATATCAGCGCCGCCGATATCCCCACTGCGCTTGCTTTAAAGCCGCCTAAAAAGATTCCGATAAAGCCTTCCTTATCCACTGCCTCCTTAACGCCCTTCCACAAAAGATTCCCGAATCCCGCAAGGGGAACGCTTGCCCCTGCTCCTGCAAAATCCTGAAAGGGCTGATAAATCTGCATGGCGCCTAAAACCGCGCCCGTGCACACCAAAAGCACCATAATCCGGCCCGGCATCAGTTTTGTTCTGTCTAATAAAATCTGTACAAGAGCACAGATTAATCCGCCTACCCAAAATGCATTTATATAGTCCATAATCGTCTCCTCCTAGCAATGCTCCAGCACAATAGCATGGGCAATTCCCGGCACACTTGCGCCTTCGTTAAAGCTTACTGTTGACATAAGGGCTCCTGTAGGCACAAACAGCACCCGTTTCCATTCGCCCCGCTCTATTTTCGGCAGGATATACGCAGACAATGTTGCCGCGGCACAGCCGCAGCCGCTTCCCCCTGCATGTGTGTCCTGTTTTTCCTGGTCAAAAATTGTCATGCCGCAGTCCATATGATTTTTTTTAATATCATACCCCTTTCCTGTAACCAGGTCAAAGAGGATGCTCTGCCCCACATATCCCAGGTCGCCGGTGACAATCCGGTTGTAATCATCCGGCTTTCGTCCGAAGTCCTCGAAATTGCGGACAATGGTATCGCAGGCCGCAGGAGCCATGCAGGCTCCCATGTTCTGGGAATCCTTAAGGCCGTAGTCCACGATTTTTCCTACCGTAACTCCGGTAATCCTCACATGGCTCCGTCTCGTGCCTACCAGAAACGCGCCGCTTCCAGTTACTGTCCAATGAGCGGACAGAGGCCTCTGATTAGCATAGCTTAACGGAAAACGGAATTCCTTTTCTGCACTGCCGAAATGGCTTGAGGTAACTGCCAGCATATATTCTCCGTAGCCGGCCGCTACACTCATGGACGCAAGGGCCAGGGCTTCCCCAGAAGTAGAACAGGCCCCGTACAGTCCGAACATAGGGATATTTAATCCCTCTACACCTATAGATGTAGCGATTCCCTGGCGGAGCAGATCTCCGCCGTAAAGATACCGTATCTGTTTCGGACTGACGTGGGCCTTACCCATAGAAAGAAGACACGCCTCCTTCTGCATGGTGCTTTCTGCCTCCTCCCAGGTATCCGCGCCAAACAGGTCGTCTTCTCCTACCATATCAAACATTTTTCCAAGTGGACCTTCCCCCTCCTTCTTACCCGCAACTGACGCGCTGCTGATAAGATAGGGGGACTGTGCAAATTCTATACTCTGTGCTCCTTTTATATAACCTTCCTGATTCATAATAACTCTCCGTTTTCTACAAATATTTACAGAGTTATTATGTGTATACAGCGGAAAAATATACGAAAAATCTTATTCGTTATTTTTGCCCTTTTTCTTTAACAGCTCCTTAGCTGAAATTCCTGGTTCTGTCATGTGTGTAGGCTCCAGAATCTCATCCAGCTCTTTTTCCTCCAGAAGTCCTTCCTTCAGGATGAGAGAACGTACGGATTCTCCTGACTTCATGGCTGTCTTTGCTATAGCGGCTGCCTTCTGGTATCCAACATGGGGGCAGATAGCCGTAATGATTCCCACACTGTTTTCTACCAGATAGCGGCACCTGTTTTCATTTGCAGTAATTCCTGTAACACAGTTATCAACAAATGTCTGTACCGCATATGCCAGTGTGTCAATGGACTGGAACATACAGTAAAAGATAATAGGCTCAAAAGCGTTAAGCTCAAGCTGTCCTGCTTCAGCTGCCATTGTAATTGTCACATCATTGCCGATAATGTTAAATGCCACCTGGTTAACTACCTCCGGAATTACCGGATTTACCTTGCCAGGCATAATAGAGGAACCATTCTGGCGGGCCGGGAGATTAATTTCCGCAAATCCTGCTCTTGGGCCGGAGGACATGAGACGGAGGTCGTTTGCAATCTTAGACAATGTAACAGCACATGCCTTAATCGCTCCTGATACGGCAACAAAGGAATCAAGATTCTGAGTTGCGTCAATCAGGTCAAATGCCTGTACCAGCTCCATGCCTGATATTTCTGCAAGATTCGGTACAATTCTCTTTAAATAAGCCGGATCCGCATTGATTCCTGTTCCTACAGCAGTACCGCCCATATTAAGCGTGCACATTTCCTCCATAGCCTTGTCCATACGTCTTATGTCACGCATAATCGCAACGGAATACGCCCTAAACTCCTGGCCAAGACGAATCGGAACTGCATCCTGCATCTGTGTACGGCCCATCTTAATGACATGGTCGAATTCCTCTGCCTTTGCCACCAGTGCCTTATGAAGGCGCAGAAGCTCCTCCTTGAGATTTTTCAGTAGACGCAGAGAGGTCATTTTCCCGGCAGTAGGGATAACATCATTGGTAGACTGTCCGCAGTTTACATGGTCATTCGGATTTACAATGGAGTACTCTCCCTTTTTGCCGCCAAGAATTTCTATAGCGCGGTTGGCAATCACCTCATTTGCATTCATATTGATAGATGTTCCTGCACCGCCCTGTATGGGATCTACAATGAAATCTCTGTGCATCTTACCCTCTAAAATCTCATCGCAGGCCTTTGATATTGCATCAGCAATCTTTCTGTCAAGAATTCCCACCTCACAGTTTGTAATGGCAGCCGCTTTCTTTATATATGCCAGGCTGTTAATGATCTCCGGATGCATATTAAGGCCGGTAATACGGAAATTCTCTGCTGCCCTAAGGGACTGCACTCCGTAGTACACGCCCTCCGGGATATCCTTAGTCCCGATAAAATCCTCCTCTATACGGTAGTCCTTCTTTTCCATATTCTTAATTTCTGTATTCTCCATTTTTCTATTCTCCCTTGAAATTTTATATTAAATTCATCACTTAAATTCTTACCGTTTAAATTCTTGCTACTCCTGTTTTTCTTGCTGCTTGTGCTACTGCATGAGCCACGGTATCCTTAATGCGCGGATCAAATGGCTGTGGTAAAATGTACTCGGAATTCAGCTCGCTGTCATCTACAAGGCCTGCAATTGCATATGCTGCCGCCACCTTCATCTCGTTATTAATATCAGAGGCACGTACGTCCAGAACACCTCTGAATAACGCAGGAAAGCACAGAACATTGTTCACCTGATTCGGATAATCAGAGCGTCCGGTAGACACAACTGCCGCTCCTGCCTCTTTTGCCTCCTCCGGGAAAATCTCAGGAGTAGGATTTGCGCAGGCAAAAATAATCGGATCCTTTGCCATTGTCCTTACCATATCGGCTGTCAGTGTCCCTGGTCCTGATACTCCAATGAATACGTCTGCTCCCTGAATAACCTCTGCAAGAGTTCCCTTTTCTTTGTTCAGATTCGTAATCTTCGCCATCTCTTCCTTGATTTCATTCAGGCCCTCTCTGCCTTCATAGATAGCGCCCTTACGGTCTGTCATAATTACATTTTTTAATCCCATGGACATTAAAAGCCTGATAATCGCGATTCCTGCGGCGCCTGCGCCTGACGTTACAATCTTAATCTCATCTATTTTCTTTCCAACTACCTTTAAAGCATTGATCAGTCCTGCCAGTGTAATTACCGCCGTTCCGTGCTGGTCATCATGGAAAATCGGAATATCACAGCATTCCTTCAGCTTATCCTCAATCTCAAAGCACCGGGGAGCGGAAATATCCTCCAGGTTGATGCCGCCGAAACTTCCTGCAAGAAGACTTACTGTTTTTACGATTTCATCCACATCCTTGCTGCGGACACATAAAGGAATTGCATCTACATCCCCAAAAGCCTTAAAAAGAACACATTTGCCTTCCATAACCGGCATTCCTGCTTCCGGTCCTATATCTCCAAGGCCAAGCACTGCTGTTCCGTCAGTCACTACGGCGACAGTATTCCACCTGCGGGTCAGATCAAAGCTTCTGCTGTTGTCTTCCTGAATCTCCAAGCAGGGCTTTGCAACTCCCGGCGTGTAGGCAAGGCTTAATGCTTCCTTGGAGTCTACGGACGCCCTTGCAGTGACTTCTATTTTCCCCTTCAGGTCATAGTGCATTTTTAATGATTCTTCTGCGTAATTCATTATTTTCCTCCTGTAAACGTTTCAGTTGTTTTTGATGATTTCATTATAAAAATCTATGTGCTAAAAAGCAAATACTTATAATTGTATAGTTGTCATAACTAATTGTTTATATGTAACTAAAAACTCCAGACTAAGTAACCTTTCTTAGATTAGTCTGGAGTTTTTTCTGTTTTTTATAAATTCTTACTGCATTATTTTTTCTTCTTCAAGACCTAATTGCATATATCCCTCACTTATAAACTGTCTTTTTTCATCCAGCCATATGCGCTCTCCGGCACTGCATTTTTCGGCTTTAAGAATCATATTCTCAACGGATTCTTGCTGCGGACCTCCAAAGGTCACCTTAGACTGAACATTACAATATGGCTCCAGCGCCAGCGAAATCATTTTGTCTGATACCCCTAATGCTTTCCCAAGATATTCTTCTGCTGTTTTGTCAAGCAGCCCTGAAGTCATTCCATCAGTACCTTTTCCATTCTGGATGACTTCGCCCACCATCGTTCCTACAATATAATGGGCCTGCTCAAAAGAAATATTACATTCTTTTACCAACATATCCGCTAAGCCTGTTACTGCGCAAAAATTTTCTCTGGCCATTTTATAGGCCCTTTCTTTATTAATGCGGGAATATTTCAGACACTCCTTCATCATCCCCAGAGCCTTATTGGTCTCTGCAACACCCTCATCATACAGCCATAAAGCTTCGTGGATATCTATATTATTGGTAAATGGAATATTTTTAAGTGCAGTCAGCGTACTCATCAATGTCCCCATAGGATGTGAAGCTTTGGACTTTACATATTCAAGTCCTGCCGCATTTTTTTTCTGAGGCATAATGCTGCTGCACACTGCCACCTGGCCGCCAAATTCCAGAAGGCCAAACTCATATGTACTCCACATATATAAGTCCTGAGCAAACCTGCTGACAGTAATTAAAAGATTCACATATGCCATCTCCGCCTCAAGAAGGAAATCCTTTGAAGCAATACAATCCAGAGAATTTTCCAATACGCTGTCAAATCCCAGTACTCTTGCAAGGAATTCCCTGTCTATAGGAAAGGCTGCACCTAAAGAGGCCGCCGCACCGTATGGACAGATATTCGTGTTCAGAAAGGCATTTTTAAGACGGACAAAATCTCTGGATAATGCATTAAATACCGCCATATAATAATGCCCCATACAGGTTGGCTGAGCCGGCTGAGTATGAGTATAGCCTGTGATGATTATATCCTGTTCATTATGTGTTTTTTTAATTAGCATTTCCTGCAGCTGCAGCAGATTTCCCATAACCTCAAGAAGGCTGCTTCTTACCTGCATTCGGTTCATAGTTGCGCCAATGTCATTTCTGCTTCTTCCTGTATGCAGCTTTCCGCCAATTTCCACTCCTATCCTGTCTATCAGGCACTTTTCAATATTATAGTACAAATCCTCATATTCTGCCTTAAGATTCTCTTTCTTCAGATGTGTCTTTACATACTTTAACCCCCCTAAAATAGCTTTTCCGGATATATCATCTATAATTCCACTTTTTGTCAGCATCACAGCATAAGCTCTCTGGGCATATATCTCATATTCAAAAATAGCATCATAATCTTTTATCAGCTCTGGAAATTCAATGTTATTTACAAAAAAATCAGACATTGCCTCACTAATTCTTTCTCTCATTTTAATACATCCCTCCTGTTTTATAATGATTCCGCACTGCCGCTGCTTTTTGAAGAAAATATTGTCACTGCCAGAATCGTCATGATACACAGGGCAGCTCCCACCAGAACGCCATTGATTCCTGTAGATGCCTTCAACGTCTCATTCCATATTAAGGTAACAAAGCATCCAAATATCATGCCTGCATTAATGGCTTTAGCTTTAATATTTTTTATAAAACATGCACAGATAAGCGGAATAAACATGCCCGCGCCGTAGGCTGCACCGCCGGATCTCATCAGCGTAAATACACTTCCGCCGGACAGTGCCAGTATCAGTGCAATAAATCCTCCCCCTACAGTAAATATCCGGGACAGCCTGAGGATTTTGTCTGCATCTGTTTCAGGCTTAAATATTCTGTAAATGTCATTTGCACAGGTCGTTCCAAGCAAAAGCAGAAAGCTGTCAGCCGTTGAGATTACAAGAGCAATCAGAGATGCCATCAGCAGACCCTTTATTACCGGCGGAAACAATTTTGCAATCAGCACAGGTATTACCATCTCAGGATTGGCAATATCTGGAATCAGGGTATAAGCAACAAGACCTACTGAAGTGATAACCAGTGACATAATGAGTGTAATTATATTTGAAATAGTGCTGCCTTTTACCGCTGTTTTTTCATCTACGGATGCCATAATTCTCTGTGAATATCCTGCATGGCTTCCTGCGTTAAGCATATATACAAAAATATATCCAATAATTTCAAGAGCGGAAATAGAACCAAGGCTTAGCAAAGAGGGATTAACCAGCTCTACATTTTTATACACTTCTGCCACTCCTCCTGCTTTCATATAAGCTATCACAGGCAGTACAATCCCAATACCAAGTGTTAGCAGTACAGCCTGAATTGTGTCGGTAACCGCTACAGAATACAACCCTCCAAATACCGTAATAAGCATAATAACAGCGAAGCCAATAAAAATCCCTGTTGTTTTTGATGTAAGTCCCAGTGTCTCCATAATGCTTCCTGCTGCCGCAATCTGCGCTGCAGTACTTGCTATCATTGCAACTAAGGTAACAATTCCTGCAATTGCTTTCGTAGACTGCCCATATGTTTTCCCTAAAAAATCCGGCAGAGTGGAGCAGTTAGAGGCACGAAGCCGCCTCGACATAAGTATCAGCGCTATCCAGCCAACATTAAAGGTAGCAATTACAATAAATGCTGCAACACCAGAATCATGGACAAATCCTACATCTGCCATAACAGCTCCTGACCCCATGCATGTTGCTATTGTTGTGCCTGCCATCACCTTTGTAGTCAGGCTTCTATCGGCAACTACATAGCTTTCACTAGACTCAATTTTTTTTGAATAATAAATCCCCACTCCCACAATAACTATAAAATAAATTATAATGACAATTAAATCACCCGTTGAGAACAGCATTTTTACCTCCTCATAAAAAATTCCCATTGACCCCTTCTTCATTGGAAAGGGAAGTTTCATCTGACTGCAATCATTTATTAAACCTATTTTAACATTGTATTTTCAGAGGAAAAAGCGACCTTTTTTCATAGCAGTATGAATAATTGTATGGGCTTGTGTGTTATCATATTCTCTGATAAGATAATTTCAGATTTTAGAGAGGACGGTGAGTATACATGAATATCAATCAGCTCCAATATTTTCAGGCAACCTGTAAATACGAGAATATCAGCAAAGCTGCACAGGAGCTTCACGTTTCACAATCTGCAATTTCTAAATCCATCCGGGAACTTGAAAGAGAGTTTGAAATTAACCTGTTTAACCGCTTAAGCAATACTCTGACGCTTACCACAGAAGGAAGGCACTTTTTAGAACATACCAATAAAATTCTCGAGGATGTCCATATGCTGTATGTTCAGGTAAAAGAGTGTAGAAATGCAAATAATATCATTAAAATCGGAATGACCCCTCTTGTAGGAAGCTGCCTTCTTCCTCCTTTTTATCAGGAATTGTATGACTATGACAAAAGCCTAATACTGGAGCCAACAGAGTTAAACATATTTCCTCTTTTAAAAGAGATTGAAAATGAAAATCTGGATGTAGGATTAATTATTTCAAATGAGATAAATCTCTCGAGACTTGGCAGAATTCCTTTATTGGATGTATCTATGGTATTTTGTACAAATATATATAATCCGTTATCTAAACGGGAAAAGATCTCTATGAAAGATTTACAGGAAGAGCCTTTAGTTTTAATTACCCCTGATTCTATTGAAAACAAGTTATTGTCTCAGAGATTCCGTGATAAAAATATTACGCCAAATATTATACTTCATTCTGATCAAGTATATACGATACAGCACTTAATTAATCATGAAGTTGCATCATCATTTTTATATGACATTATTGTCCCAAGAAATGAAGAAATATGCCAGATCCCCCTGGAGGCTCCAATCATACTCCACATAGCAATTATTTGGAAAAAAGAGCGTTATCTTCACAGCGGTATACAGAAAATTATTAAATTTGCAAAGAAATTTGAATTTTTACATTATCATGGTTAGATATCTAACTACCTGCATAGCATGTCAAAGCGGGCCATACAGCCCGCTTTCGTCCTCGTCATCCTCAAGCCCAGTAGCTCTGCGATATCTCTGGTTTTTGCTGTTTCATTTCCCTGTAAATACAATCTGATTTTTTCTTGATTATTCCTTGTTTTTATCGCTTGCTTTTTATCGCTTCTTTTTTTATGAATTTTAAAGTCAGCGATGTCCTGTCCGGATCAAAATCTTCCTTTATGTCAGGCTCTTCCCACTCTTCGTCTTCCCATATGCTAAAAATGTTAGGCACTCCAAATTTGATGATACAGTTCTCCAACGCTTCCCTAAGTGCCCTGTGAGCGGGCGTATCATCAACCCGAAAACCGCCCTCTATCCGAAATGGCACTTTGATATCTTTCGTTTCTTATTGTATACACGAAAATAAAAGTCAAATACATTTCCCGACCATTCGCCGGACGAAAAACCTGCTGCCCCGATTATCCTGAGATATTCTTTGTCATCCAGCCGCTCAAAAGGGTGTTCTGGCTTAAAGGATTTATGGGTGTTGCGATAACCCCGGATGGACCCCTGATTCAAATCTTCAATTTCAGCCTCCTCAACAAATTCTGCTTCTATATATTTTCTGTAACTATCCTCAAAATACCCCCGCTATCTTCCCAATCCAGTACAAAAGCCCCAGCACCCAGCTGCTAAATATCCCATACAAAATCACCGGCCCCGCAATGGTAAAAATCTTACATCCAATCCCCATAACCTGCCCTTCCTTCTGGTACTCAATCGCCGGGGACGCCACGGAATTTGCAAAGCCCGTAATCGGTACAAGGGCGCCTGCCCCTCCCCATTTCGCGATGCTCGGATAAATATTAAATCCGGTGAGCAGAACGCTTAACAGAATAAGCAGCATAGATGTCCATCCGCCGCTTAGATCCTTATCAATGCCCTGCGATTTACAAAAGTTCAAAATACACTGCCCTATCACACAGATAGCCCCTCCTGTTACAAAAGCCTTGGCCATATTAGCCGGAAGGTTGTGTACAGGAGTTTTCTGCTTCACATAATTTTCATATGCCTCTTGCTGTTTTTGTTTGTCCAAAATCAAATGCTCCTTTCGATTTGGGGACGGGGTATTTTTAAAAAGTGCCTGTCCCCGTTAACTTTTTTGTTTCTGGGGACGGGGTATTTCTAGAAATACCCCGTCCCCAACTACCACCTCTGCGCGAAGAATAGCAGTGCGCCAAAGCCCTTGCCAAGTGCTACACCCAGGATCAGGTACGGAACGAATTTTAATAACTTTACCCTTCTTATAAATATGGGAAATACATTCAGTATTTCTGCCAGCGCCATTGACCAGCAGCCTACGAAGGTGCCGGAAAGGATGCCGAAAACGGGAATCAGCCATTCTCCATAGGGAATCCTGATATGATAAACCCAGAAAATGTTTCCAAGTATTCCGCCAAGGGCTACGCTGTCCTCATACAGAAGGATATGCTCGCCGGTATGGGTCCGGTCTGCGAAGTCTGATACGACTCCAAGACCAATAATGAAGGAAAAGAGTCCCCCTGCCACTACCATTCCCGCGCTAAGTCCGATGACTGCCAGAAGTATTTCTTTTGCCCACATCCAGTTCTTTCCCCTTTCTGGATATATTTTCTATAAGTGTTGTCTGAAGATCATTTTCGTACAGGCGCATCTCTACCTCCATTGGGGTAGGATCCACGGAAAATCTCTTCTTTCCAAAATGGTTAAAAAATGTAAGGATCCCTATGATAAGGCCGATACTGTAGGTAAGCTCCAGTATCGTAAACCCATTACTTTCTGTTCCGGTAATAAGCTGGTAAATCTGCCCGAACATTTTTGTCACATCCACGTCATTGTTAAATGCCATAATGGAAAATGCGGCCCCGATAAAGCTGATAAGAACCACCACAGCGGCCTTTATGATATGCAGGGCGCCCCCTGCTGTCTGCTGCTCCTCATAGGTGACGATGAAATCCTGCTCTCCCATATTCTGAACATCTATATTGGGATATTGTTCGTGAATCAGCTCAATAACCCTAAGCACAGACACTGCCGTGCGGTTCTGGTTTTTCTTGTCTGTATGATGGAATGTTAACAGCTTAATCGTTTTAAGCTTCGGAATCATTTCCGTATTCGCACATTCCATCTTAAGCACATCCCCCAGTGTAACGGAAGGCTTTGTGACCTCCACATTTCTGTCCGCTTTTATATAGACTGTCTCACTGTTCGACGCCATATGCCCCACCCCGCTCTAACTCGTCTGCCATTACAAGGGTTCCCTCACTGATATGCTCCTTATTTTTCATATCACCGAAATAATAAATACATCCCACTAAAACTGCCAATGCCACAACAAAAATCAGGCATATCCGAAGCTTCCTTCTGGCTTCCTCCATACTGACACCGCCTCTCTTTCGATTATTCTTTCGATAGTTAGTATGGAATATCCTTTCGGAAAATATGCACGGATATGCCTTCTATATTCGTTCTCTTAATCTTTTTAAAATTTTTTTCTCTAATCTTGATACCTGCACCTGGGAGATTCCAAGCTCCTCCCCCACCTGGGTCTGTGTTCTTTCTGCAAAATACCGCAGATAAATAAGTCTCCGCTCATCCTTGTCAAGAGACGTCAAAAGGTCATTAAGGAGCATATGGTTGAGAATCCTGTCCTCCTGCCTTTCCTTTTCCGGGAGCTTGTCCATAAGCCTGATTTCCTGGCCGTCCTTCTGAAAAATAGGCTTATGGAGGGATTCTACATCTCCGCCGGCATCCAGCGCCATGACAAGCTCCTCTCTGTCGACCATAAGCTCATCTGCAATCTCTGATATGGCAGGCTCACGCCCCCATTTCTCACACAGTCTCTCCTTGCACAAATATGCCTTATAAGACAGCTCCTTTAAGGAACGGCTTACCTTGATCATACCGTCATCCCTTAGAAAGCGTTTAATCTCTCCTGATATCATAGGAACAGCATAGGTTGAAAACTTTACGTCATAGGACAGATCAAATTTGTCAATTGCCTTTAACAGTCCAATATTTCCTATTTGAAATAAATCCTCCGCCTCTGCACCTCTGTGATAAAACCTCTTTACAATGCACCACACAAGCCCGGCATTTTCCTCTACTAATTGTGTCCTCGCTTTTTCATCTCCTTCGTGGGATTTCCTGATTAAAGCGATTGTACGGTCCATAATTTCCGCCCTTTTCCAATTATTTTCTTCATCCTTACAACCGTACCCTTTCCCGGTTCAGACTCAACCTTAAGCTCATCCATGAAAGCCTCCATAAAGGAAAATCCCATGCCGGAGCGATCCAGATCCGGCTTTGTCGTAAAAAGCGGCTCCATGGCAGCCTCCACATCCTCAATTCCTTTTCCTTTATCTTCGATTTCTATGTAAAGGGAACGCTCCAGCGTGCGGCACCTGATAAAAATGTCATGAACCTCATTCTCATATCCGTGGATAATCGCATTTGTCACTGCCTCGGAGACTGCTGTTTTCACATCTGAAACCTCCTCCACCGTGGGGTTCAGCGAGGTCATAAACGCCGCCACCGTCACCCTCGCAAAGGATTCATTACTTGAGCGGCTGTCAAAGATTAACTGCATTTCATTCGTATTTTCCATCTAATTCTCCTCCTCATATATCTGCATGATTTTCGTTACACCTGACATAGTAAGCATCTTTTTCATCCTTTCATTCGTGTGCACGGCACACACCTCTCCTCCCAGCATATAGATTCTTTTATATCTTCCCATAATCACTCCAATCCCGGAGCTGTCACAGAATTTTGTTTCCTCAAAATCAAAAATAATGTACCTGATATGGCTGCGTTCAATCACATAATCTGCCTCTCTTCTTATCTCCTCTGCATTGTGATGATCAAGCTCTTTGGGAAGAAAAATTGTCAGACAGTTTTCCTGTACCTGATACTTCATCGATTACCTCCTCACTTTTGTTAACCTTTAAAAAAGGATATGCGTCTCTTCGCATATCCTTTTCTTTCGTAACTTTATTCTGCCGCAGCATCCGGCTCTCCTCCAGTGCTTCCGTCACCGGTGTTTCCGTCATCCGTGCTTTTGCTGTCCCCGTCCTGGGCCTTCGCGTCTCCTCCCTGCTGTGCATTTAAGGCTTCCTTTGCTGTCTCTGCCGCTTCCGTTCCCGGATAGCTTTCCACAATTTTCTGGTATCTTAGGTTTGCCTTGTCCTGTTCGCCCTGCTTTTCATAGGTCTGTGCCAGAAGAAGCATTGCTGCTCCGTCCTCATATCCTTCATCCATCCTCATAACCATTTCCAGGTTCGTGACTGCCGAATCATAATTAGCAACCTCATAATTCTGCTGTGAGAGGCCGTAAAGCTCCCCGCACATGGACGGAAACAGGTCATCCTTTATCTCGTCATAGGTCTGGCGTCCCCCTATCCCCAGAGAATCCGGATTGATCCTTAAAAGCTCCTCCACCATGGCGGCATTGCTCATATCCGCCGCATTATAGTGATCAGAAACTTCCATAAGAATCTCATAGCTTTCCTGGGTAGAGGCCGCTGTCGCCTGGGCGTTTTCTGTCTCCTCACTGGTAGAGCGGTACCCCTCAAGCTCTGTCTTCAGCGCATTTATCTGAGATTTCTGGGTCTCAATCTGATCGCTGAAGGCAACTGTCTGTTTATTAATCCTTTTCTGCTTCGTGGAGTCAACTGCCGGCATAATCAAAAACCGCATAACCAGAACTCCCACCAGCACGCCGAGGCCGATATTCACCACAGTATGAAGTCCTGTATTTTCCTTAAATGCAGTCGATACAGGCTGAATAATTGTCTCATTTCCAAGATTATAGGTAACTGTCTGCTGCTCCTTTTTTCCGGGCTTTTTCACCGGCACATGATTCTCTCTTCGGATCTGGTTAAGCTCATGCATATACTTAAGGGTGCGCTCATCCGTTGTATCCAGCCTGTAAGCAATACGCAGCATCTGTCTGGCATTGGCGTACTGCTCCGTACGGAGGTACAAAAGGCTTAACAGCTGATAAGCCTTCACATAGGAAGGGTGAGCCGCAACTGCCTTCTTTAGCTGAAGGATTGCCAGATCCTCTCCTCCCTGAGCCGCATACTGCAGGCTCTGGTTATATTTCTTTACTGCCTGGTTAATCTGCTCTAACTCCCCCGGCGTCTCCTGAACCTTGCTGATAAAATAATTCGCTATATTGTCATGGGGCTTTACATTTTTACTTATAATCCACTCCACCAGCGCCTCAATCACATCGCCGCGTCCATAATATACAAGCCCCAAAAGGTTCATGGCCGCAACATTGGCCCTGTTATACTGAAGGCTTCTGCGAAGAGAAGCGGCTGCCCCGGACATATCCCGGATCCCCGCCTTCTTAAGACCATCGTTATACCAGTAATTTGACTGGTATACAAGCTTTGTTGAATAATCCATATACCACTGACCCTTCTATCTGGTTTGTTCTACTACTTCACGTATAATGTCAGTCATATCAGTCAGATCCTCCTGATAGACTGCGGTTTCGATATCCTCCACCTCAAGGCTCGGCTGAAATTTCTTTAATTCCTCTTCATAGTTAAGCATCAGACACGGCTCCTTCCAATATATTTTCTACTGCACCTGCAAGATACAAAGAACCCACACAATAGATATATCCATCCTCTCCCTGCTCTTCATATGCTGCTTTTAGTGCTTCCCTTATACTCTTTCTTTCTATAACCTTCTGCTTTGTATACCTACGGAATATTCTTCCCAGCTCCCCGGCAGAAATTCTTCTTTTATCTTCAATCTCCGTAACAATATATGCCTTAGCAGGAAGCTTTTTACAAAGGCAGGCTGCCATCTCCTCGTAGCTCTTGTCCGCTGCCGCGGAAAACAGGATAACTGGAAGAGTTTTTTCCCCACTCTCCAGAGCCTGTACACTTTCCACAAAGCCTTCGACAGCTCCCGGATTATGAGCGCCGTCAATGACAAGTCTTCCTGGCTTTTCCTCCATCCGCCCCGCAAAGTGCACAGAGGCCACAGCCTCTCTCCACAACTCCTTATGAGTATTCTCATTTCTTAAAAGATACTCTGCCGCCTGAATAGAAAGCTCCGCGTTCATGGCCTGATAAAGCCCGCAGACAGGCACCCTCCAGTTAATATCTTTATCATACGCATTTGCTCTGGAAAATGCAATATATTTTCGGTTGACTTCCTGAATTTCGAACGCATTTTTCGTGATTTCTCTACAAGGTGCGCCCACATCCCCGGCTGTCTTTTTTATCACTTCCGAAGCACTCACGTCATTTCCGTCAAATATAACCGGCACCTGGGGCTTTATGATTCCTGCTTTTTCGCCTGCTATCTCTTCGATTGTATTTCCAAGTATCTCTGTATGGTCAAGACTTATGGACGTGATGACTGTAAGTACTGGATGTTCAAAGGAATTGGTGGCGTCAAGCCTTCCTCCCAGCCCGGTCTCAAGCACAATATATTCAGCATCTGAATAAGAAAAGGCCTTCATCCCCATCCCGTACAGAAATTCGAAATAAGACGGGTGGGAAACTCCTTCCCTGCCCATCTTTTCTACTGTCTCATATACCTCTTTGAAAACCCTGTAAAACTCCTGGTCGGAAATATTTCTTCTGCCGATCCGGATCCTCTCATTCATGGATACAAGATGAGGGGATGTAAAAAATCCTGTCTTTTTTCCTTCGCTTTCCAATATCGACTGTATATATGTGCATACGGATCCCTTCCCGTTAGTGCCTGCAACATGGATAATCTTGCGATCCGCCGCCGGGTTTCCGAGCCTCTTATAAAATTCCTTCGTGTGCCCAATTGTATGCTTCTTTGTAAACTTAGGAAGCTCATTAATATAATGTACTGCCTCAGAGTAATCAAGAGGCTTCTTTCCCATATCCATATTATTCATCACCCGTCTGCTCTGTCCATGATCTCGTCACATCCGTTCCAGTTCCTTCTCTTACCATAAGTGCGCCGTCCTGATAAACATACTCATCTGACGTTCTGAAAACAGTGCTGCTGGAGCCCATCTGTACAACAGTTATCACATCCTCATCCTCAAGCTCTGTCTCCGGCAGGACAATTCTTGTATTATTTAAGAAAGTGCTTTTCTGTCTTTCTCCGTTTACAAAAACCCTGCTCTGCTTTGTAAAATTCTCTCCATAGAGGCTGTAGCCCTCTTCCAGATAAGGGATCACCTTATCAAGGGACACATCCTTTACCCCCATCATCATATGCCCCTCTGTAATGGGAGGCTTTCCGTCATAGATATATTGGCTTCCGTAGAGAATATCATACTGGAGAATCTCCAGATCCGCCAGATAATTCTTTGTCTGCTGTCTCTGCTGGTGGTAATTAAACACGGTTCCGGAATGAATATCAAGCCTGTCAAGCACCTCCGCCATAATCTGGTAAGACGGAATATTTTTATCCTTCTTTTCAAGTCCGATATTATCCCAGATCACATAATTCGTATTGTACAGGTAACGGCTCTTTAAGTCCTTAGCGCCAAGCCCCATTGTGGGAAGGTGATCGCCATAAAATACGACAACCGATGGTTCCCCTCTTTCCTCTATAGCCTTTACGAGATTCCCCGCAAACTGATCCATCTCATATACCTGGTTCACGTAATATTCCCACTTATTCTTCGTTCCTTCATCCTCAATACCCTCTACGGTTATTTTCGGATTCTCGATAATCTTTTCCTCCGGGTAGTCGCCGTGCCCCTGTACACTGATTCCAAAAACAAAATCCTGCTGCTCTGTCGTATCCATTGCCTCCAGAATATGCTCTATCAAAATGTCATCCTTCGCCCAGCCGTTCTCCGTAAGCTGTAAGATATTCATGAATTCCTTACTGGTGTAGCTGTCAAAGCCAATATGATCAAAAACTCTTGAACGGCTGTAAAAATTACCGCCGTTATTATGAAGGGCATGAGTTCCGTACCCAAGCGCCCCAAGCGCCGTAGCCGCGCTTTCACAAGGTCTTTCCTTAAGAACGGTCTTATAAGGATACTCTCCAGGCCCAAAATAGCGCAGATTCATGCCTGTAAGAACCTCAAACTCAGTGTTCGCCGTACCAGCCCCCACTGACGGAACCTTAAAATAACCGGAGGAAAAATTCTGATACATCTGCCGCAGATTAGGGCTTGCATCCTGGGAGGTTGTAAAAAATTCTGACTCTGCCACATCAAAGTAGGATTCAAGCTGGATAAACACAATATTCGGAAGCTCATCCGCCTTACGCCCCGTCTCATTTTTCGTAATTTCGCCCCCAAGGCTTATTTCTTCAATTGTTTTTTCATCATATCCGTTAGGCTCATTAATTCCTGTATTAAATACACTTGCCATAAAGCAGTAGGGAAGGCCATAGTCTTCATACGCAAAGGCAATGTTCCCAAAATAGGTAGACACAACTCTTTTTTCAATAGCCGCATCCGTAAGAAATACATAAAGAGCAGCGCAGAGCGCAATACATAAAGCGCCCCAGATTCTGTGCACCTTTCCTTCATATTGTCCGCCCCGTTTCCACATGGACACCACCCAGATAACAACTGCAGCAACGCCCACTCCCACAATAATCAGCTCAAAGGAATTAAAATAATTATTGATAAGGGTCACTGCATCCTTTGCGACCTTAAGATCCTGGGCATTAAAGGGCGTAACACGTTTCATAAGCATGTATCCGTTGGCTACTCCTAAGATCATCCAAAGCACACTGATAATAATGCGCACAAATACACGCCTCTTAAAAAGGTATACCACTGAAAAGGTCATAAATATCATAAATGCATTATAGAGAAACACAAGCGGGGATCCTGTCATATATCCCCACGCTTCAAACACCGAATGTCTGGAGATTGCTTCAATCGCAAAATTAATCATGCAGGCAAGAAGTGCATGAAGCAGCGGTGACAAAAGATTCATGATCTTATACACCGGCTTCATCCTTTTTGCAAATGCACTGTTCTTTCGTTCCTCAAGAATCCGTTCCCGCCGTTCCTTCCTCGTTTTCCAGTATGCTTTTATATCCTCTTTTTTCAGATTTTTCAGTCTGTGAAGTCCGCCCTTTAAGTCTGGCTTCTTAATATGAATTTTCTTCATCATTACCCCTTAAATCCCAGTTAAGATTGTTTTTTTCTTAATCCGTCCAGTCTTTCCCTTACCTCTGCAATCATCTGTTCATATTTTTCAAGCTTTGCGCGCTCTTCCTTCACCTTAGCTTCGGGCGCCTTGCTTACAAATTTTTCGTTTCCAAGCATCCCTTTCGCCCGGGCAATTTCCTTTGTAAGGCGGTTCTCCTCCTTGGAAAGCCTCTCGATCTCCTGTTCAAAATCAATCAGCTCCTCAAGAGGAACGTAGACAGCCGCGTCCGGTACGACAATGGATACTGCGTCATCTGCAATTCCTGTTTTATCCTTCTGGATAATCAGGTCATTCATAGCTGCCATCATCTTTGCCGCATCGCTTAAGTATTTAAGTCCTGCGCCCAGCTTCTGGTCTGTACATACCACATATACCGTTGCCTTTCTGGAATTGGGAACATTCATCTCGGCACGTACATTACGCACTCCCCGGATGATTTCCTTATAATGATCCGCAATATACTCTGCGTACGGATAATTCCATCCTTCATCATATGCCGGCCAGGAAGACATCATAAGGGAATCCTCCTCCGGTACAAGCTTACTGTAAATCTCCTCTGTCACAAACGGCATGTAGGGGTGCAGAAGCTTAAGCGCCTTCTTAAGTACCTCTCTAAGAGTCCACAGCGCGTCATTTGCGCTCTCCGGATCCTCATCTGCATGATAAATGCGGTATTTCGCAAGCTCAATATACCAGTCGCAGAACTCATCCCATACAAAATCGTAGATCTTGGATAAGGCAATTCCCAGTTCAAACTTATCCATGTTTTCCGTAACATCCTTTACAAGCCGGTTACACCTGGACATAATCCACATATCACCCGGACGGGTAGTAAAGTCTGATGGATTCTTAAGCTCCTTGTCTCCCAGATTCATCATAATAAATCTGGATGCGTTCCATACCTTATTGGCAAAATTCCGGCTCGCCTCTACTCTTTCCTTGTAAAAACGCATGTCATTTCCCGGCGCGTTTCCGGTAATCAAAGTCATACGCAGGGCATCCGCGCCGTACTGGTCTATAATCTCCAGCGGATCAATCCCGTTTCCGAGGGACTTGCTCATCTTGCGCCCCAGGGAGTCTCTTACAAGCCCGTGGATAAATACCGTATGGAAGGGTGATTTCCCTGTGTGGGCATATCCTGAAAATACCATGCGGATCACCCAGAAGAAAATGATATCATAGCCTGTTACAAGCACATCTGTAGGATAGAAATAATCAAGATCCTCTGTTTTTTCCGGCCACCCCAGGGTAGAGAAGGGCCACAACGCAGAGCTGAACCAGGTATCTAAGGTATCCTCATCCTGTGTAAAATGAGTGCAGCCGCATTTCGGACATTTTTCCGGCATACCTCTTGATACAACCACCTCGCCGCACTCTTCGCAGTAGTAAGCCGGAATCCGGTGCCCCCACCAGATCTGCCTTGAGATACACCAGTCACGGATATTTTCAAGCCAGTGGAGATAGATCTTATCAAATCTCTCCGGCACAAACTTAAGCTCCCCGTTCTTTACCGCCTCGATTGCCGGCTTCGCCAGCTCCTCCATGCGCACAAACCACTGCTGCTTAATCAGCGGCTCTACCGTGGTATGGCACCGGTCATGAGTACCTACATTATGGCTGTGGGGGACTACCTTCACAAGAAGCCCCTGCTCCTCTAATTCCTTTACCATCAGCTTCCTTGCCTCATAACGGTCCATTCCCGCATATTTCCCGCCGTTTTCATTAATAGTAGCGTCATCATTCATAATATTGATTTCCGGCAGGTTATGGCGCTTTCCAACCTCAAAGTCATTGGGGTCATGAGCCGGTGTAATCTTAACCGCACCCGTTCCGAATTCCTTGTCAACATAATAGTCAGCCACAATCGGAATCTCTCTGTTCACAAGGGGAAGCAGCGCCGTCTTTCCCACAACATCCTTATAGCGCTCATCCTCCGGATGTACTGCAATCGCCGTATCCCCCAGCATAGTTTCCGGACGTGTAGTGGCTATCTCAAGAAAATCATCCGTTCCCACAATGGGATACTTAATGTGCCAGAAATGTCCCTCCTGCTCCTCATGCTCTACCTCTGCGTCAGACAGGGAGGTTTTACACACTGGACACCAGTTGATAATCCTGGAGCCTTTATAAATATAGCCCTCTTCATATAATTTAATAAATACTTCCTCAACCGCCTTAGAACAGCCCTCATCCATGGTAAACCGCTCTCTGTCCCAGTCGCAGGAGGAACCAAGCTTCTTAAGCTGTGCCTCAATAGTCCCCGCATACTCTTCCTTCCACTGCCAGGTCCTCTCAAGAAATTTCTCACGGCCTAACTCCTTTTTGTCAATCCCTTCCTCCTTTAACTGGTTGGTAACCTTAACCTCCGTAGAGATGGCCGCATGGTCAGTCCCCGGAACCCACAGGGCATTATATCCCTGCATCCTCTTATAGCGGATTAAAATATCCTGCAGCGTATTATCCAGGGCATGCCCCATGTGAAGCTTCCCCGTAATATTCGGCGGCGGCATCACCGTAGTAAAAGGCTTCCTGCTTCTGTCCACCTCGGCGTGAAAATATTTGTTGTCACACCATTTCTCATAAAGCTTGGCTTCAATTGCCTTTGGGTTGTAGGTTGTCTCCAGATTCTGGCTCATAGTATCCTCCTCGCTCTCTTCATAAAATCTTGTGTTTTCACATTTTATTCACATTTCAGGGCATAAAAAAACACCCTTTTCGTAAAGGGCGATTGTAGTCGCGGTACCACCTTTATTGGTTCTTCTCTTATTCTATAACGGGAACGACCCGGGACAGCCTAGCAGACCTGCCGCAATAATCCATATACAGCGGCAGAATGTTCAGTCATCCGGCTCAGAAGCTACCTTCCGCATCCTACATTCTTAAGCGCCTCTCAGCCTCACGGGCGGCTCTCTCTGTCAGGGTAAGAGATACGTACTCCTCTTCTTCAATGCCTTTGCTTTTTTCTTTTAAACTACTGAATATAATAGCTATCAGAGAATCTTTTGTCAAGGCCGGGGAGAAAATTTCAGAAAGTCTTAAGAGTTGCGGTTGGGATATCTTTCGAGGGACGGAAGTTTTAAGAGTTGCGGTTGGGATATCTTTCGAACTTCCGTCCCTTGAACGATTTCAACCGTACAGGCAGAAAGAATTCTTACTTCAGATACTCATCTACATTATCCTTCGTTACAAGAACAAATGGAACCATTACTTCTTTATCTGTTGACTCGCCGTTAAGTGCCTTCTTAATTAAGTCGATAGCTGCTCCAACCTGTCCAGGGCCATCCTGAAGTACAGTTGCGCCGAGATCGCCGTCCTTAACCATCTGAAGAGGATTCTGGTTTCCGTCAACGCCTACACAAACGATATCTTTTCTTCCAGCATCGTTACAAGCCTTCTGAGCTGCGGAGGACATATCATCATTGTCACAGATAATAGCTACAAGCTCGTCACCGTACTTGTTCATCATATCTGTTGCAACGTTAGCAGCCTTGTCTGCCTGCCATTCACACGGATAATCACCAACAGACTCAAACTTGTCATTGTCTTTCATCAGGTTCTCAATACCCTCGCCGCGCTGAATCTGAGCTGAGTTTCCGATAACGCCCTGGCAGTGTGCATATTTTCCGCCGTCCGGTACAGAGTCGATTACCCACTGTGCAAGCATTTCGCCGGCCTCAACATCATTAGGTCCGCAGTAAGCCATAGCTACGTCAGCTGTGCTGTCTGTTGCAGAGTTAACAACAATAACCTGGATTCCGGCATCTGCCATCTTTGTAACAGCAGCATCTGAAGCAGTAGCCTCAGCCGGAAGGATAATTACATAGTCACAATTCTTTGCAATACACTCGTCTGCACGGTCGCTCTGCTTATTTGCATCTGTCTCGCCGTCAAGGATGCCTGTCCAGTCATCAATTGTTCCGTCAGATACAAGTCCGTCAAGTGTCTCTTTTGCGTAATCATTGATCGGCGCATGGAATGGGTCAACGATGTTCTTGGAAATATATCCGACTACAATCTTGCCGTCTCCGTTTACATCTCCGCCCTTTGCGGAATCATCAGATGATTCACCTTCATCAGAAGCGGTATCCTCCTGCTTCTCCTCGCTTCCGCCATCGTTTCCGCTGCTGCAGCCAACTGCCATGGATACTACCATTACAGCACACAATAATACGCTTAAGATTTTTCTTTTCATAGTTTTGTTTCCTCCTTCTACTTTTGAAATAAACTTTTTATAATCAGGAGGTGTTAAGCTCACCTCCAGACTACCGTAAATAAATATGTACTAGCTGTTCTTCTTGTTCATAACCATGTCAAGAAGCACCGCGCCGATAATAACCGCACCCTTTGTCATAGACTGGTAATAGGAATCAATACCAATCAGGTTCATGCCGTTATAGATAAAACCAATGATAAAAATACCCATCAGTACGCCCGGGACTGTCGTAACGCCGCCTGCAAAGGAGGTTCCTCCAAGTACACAGGCCGCAACCGCGTCTGTCTCATATCCCACGCCGATATTGGACTGTGCGGATGCCGTCTTAGCCGTAAAGATGACTCCCGCAACCCCGGCAAGGAAACCAGATATAGCATAGGTCGCTGTCTTAGTCTTAATAATGCTTACACCAGAGGCAATGGCTGCCTGCATATTGTCGCCTACCGCAAAAACATAACGGCCAAACTTTGTCCAGTGAAGCACAAGATACATCAGTATCGTTGCCAAAATCAGTACAAGAATCGGGAACGGAATCGGTCCGAGCTTTGCCGAGTAAATCTGCTTAAAGGTTGCATCTGTAATCGGAATTGCCTGTCCGCCGCTGACAACCTGGGCAAGTCCGCGGATAATAAGCTGTGTGGACAAGGTTACAACAAACGGGAACATATTAAACTTGGAAATAAGGAATCCGTTAATCGTGCCCCATGCCGTGGAAACAAGAATCGCGACTACAATCGCCGGTATAATTCCCCAGCCCTTATTGGAAATCAGCTGTCCTAAAATACAGCTTACAAGCGCAAGCTGCGCACCTACAGAAAGATCAATACCCTCTGTTGTAATCGCAAGACACATACCATACGCGATCATGGCATTGATGGATACCTGTGTCGCAACGTTAACCATATTGCTGCCGCTTCTGAAGGCAGGCTCCATAATGGAAATAAATACCATCATAATCAGCAGAATTACTCCAATTCCGTATTTACCCATAAACATACGGAATTTTTCTCTATCCATACCTAAAACCTTTTCTTCTTTCTTTGCCATTGACTCTTCCTCCTATTTCCCGCCAAACGCTCTTCTTAAAATCGACTCCTGATCCTCGTCTCCGCTTAGAATCTCTTCACGCTTTACCTCGCCGTTAATCTTTCCTTCGTGGTAAATCAGGATCCGGTCGCTCATTCCCATAACCTCCGGAAGCTCCGAAGAGATCATGATAACTGCCATTCCCTTTGCCGCAAACTGGCACATCAGACTGTGAATCTCTGATTTCGCTCCTACGTCAACACCTCTCGTAGGCTCGTCCAGAATAAGCACCTTCGGATTCGCCAGCAGCCATTTTGCCAGCACCACCTTCTGCTGGTTTCCGCCGCTTAGCGAAAACGCCTCATGCTCAATACTCGCTGCCTTAAGGGTCAGCAGCTTACCCATATCCAGACAATCCTTTTCCTCCTGCTTCTTATTAAGAAGTGGCGCCTTCTGTTTCAAAGGCAGAGTAGGAAGGGCCATATTTTCCCGAATCGAACGATGGAGGGCAAGGCCGAAATTCTTCCTGTCCTCATTAACCATACAAATACCCTGCTTAATCGCCTGACTGGGCTTCTTAATCTTAATCTCTTTTCCTTCCAGATAAAGCTTGCCGCCCGTAATCGGATCCATTCCAAAGATACCTCTCATAGTTTCGCTCCGCCCAGAGCCTACAAGTCCTGAAATCCCGAGAATCTCTCCCTTTCTCACTTCAAAGCTGATATTTTCAAAGCCCTTTCCCGTAAGGCCTTCAACCTTAAATACAACATCCCCGATCTCGCAGTCTGTCTTTGGAAATACATTCTCAACCTTGCGGCCTACCATCATGGAAATCAGCTCATCACGGGTAACGCCCTCCATGGAGCGCTCTCCTACATATGTACCGTCCCGAAATACTGATACATGATCGCAGATCTGGAAAATCTCTTCCATACGGTGGGAAATATAAATAATCGCCACACCCTTTGCCTTTAGATCACGTATGGTCCTGAATAAATGCTCTGTCTCCTCGCTGTCCAGTGAAGATGTAGGCTCATCCATAATAATCAGCCTTGCGTTACAGGACACTGCCTTGATAATCTCCACCATCTGCATCTGCGCCAGCGTAAGCTCCTTCATCAGAGTTTTGGCGCTGTGGGGAAAATCAAACTTTCTTAGAATCTCCTCCGCGCGTTCATTTTGTGCTTTCTTATTAAGAAGGATTCCTCTCGTGTCCTCCCTCTTAAGGAAAATCGTCTCCGCGATAGAAAGGTGCGGTTCAGGGTTCAGCTCTTGGTGAATCATGGAAATTCCCGCATTTAGAGCCTCAACAGGTCCTTTCACGGCATAGGGCTTTCCTTCAAACTGAATGGTTCCCTCATCCTGCTGGTGAAGACCTATGATACATTTCATCAGCGTTGACTTTCCTGCTCCGTTTTCACCCAGAAGCGCATGTACCTCACCGGCCCTTACGAGGAGCTCTACATCCTTAAGCGCCTGCGTACCTCCAAACGCTTTGGATATTCCATGACATTCAAGCACATATTCTTCTTTCTTTTTCATCTCTTCTGCCAAATATCTCACCTCATCCCTTTATTTATCCTTATACGGCTTCCTTCTCCCAGCAAGGGTAAGCCGCTCGATAACACTGCTGCTATTTGTATACATTTCCTTATACAGCCCGTAGTACTCCTGATATAGCTTATGATTTTCCATGTCAGGCTCTATTAAAAAATCCTTATAGCGGACCACCTGCGCGCATCCCTCTTCAATATCCCTGTAAACGCCTGCTGCCGCTCCTGCAGCAATAGCTGCCCCCATACTGGCCTGCTCCTTCGTATCCGCCACCTTAAGGGCGCATCCAAAAACATCCGCCTGAATCTGAAGCCATGGCATGCTGTTTACTGCCCCGCCCGAGGCTGCCATCACTTCCGCCGAAAGCCCCAGAGACTTACACACCTCTATGCATTGATTCAGGGCAAAAGCAACGCCCTCCATAACCGCCCTTGCCATCTCCGGCCGTCCGGTATTTACATTCAGTCCTACAAAGGCCCCGCTGATATTTGGATTCAAATGAGGGGTTCTTTCCCCGTTCAGATAGGGAAGGAAAATAACTCCTCCGCTTCCTGGCGGCACCTTCCCTATCCTCCCATTCATAGCGTCATAATCCACTTTATCGAACAAGCTGCTAAACCACTTATAGGAAAGCCCCGCGTTCATAATAGCGCCCATGGTAAACCATCTTCCCCTTTTGTAGCCGCAGAAGGTATTCGTGTTCAATGCCGGATTCTGAACCGGCCTGTCGCTCTGGAAAGAAACCTGTCCGCTGGTTCCTATGTTAGAGCAGGCTTCTCCTGCCCTTGTAATCCCGTTTCCAATTCCCTGCATCACCTGGTCGCCGCCTCCCGGCGCAACCACTGTCTTTACAGATAGTCCGGTCTCCTCTGCCGCCTCCTTACACACCGTACCGGCCGCCGAAGCCGTATCAAGGCATACAGGAAACCATTCCCCGGGCACTCCCGCCAGGGAAAGCACCTCCTTAGACCACTCATTCCTCCTGATATCAAAGGCCAGTGTGGCCGAGGCATCCGAGTAATCTGTAGAAATCTCCCCGGTCATCTTAAGCTTTAAATAATCCTTCGGAAGCATCACATGGGCAATACGGCTGAAATTTTCCGTTTCAGCCTCCTTCACCCACAAAAGCGATGGAAGCAGAAAACCCGTATAAACCGGATTCATAACCACCTCTTTAATCCGCTCTGTACCCAGGAGATTTTTGAGCTTTTCTACCTGTTCTCCTGATCTGGCATCACAGTGGAGAATGGCCGGTCTTACAGGCCTTAAAGCCGCATCCAGCATGACCGCTCCATGCATCTGCCCGGAAAAGCTTAAGCCCTTTATCTCATCTGCCGGCACACCTGTTTTTTTAAGCACCTGGCGGATCGTCTCACAGCATGCCTGCCACCACTCCTTTGGATCATGCTCCGCATATCCGTTATATGGAGAAGCAAACTGATATGCCTTCGCACTTAGCCCTTTCACCTCTCCATCTTCTGTTATTAATATTGATTTTAAACTGGAGGTTCCCAAATCAATTCCCAATAAATATCCCATCTGTAACCTACTCCCCACCATTAAACTACATGAAAATTATAATAAAAAAAGAGGGTAAATGTCAACAAAAAAGCGAAATATTTTTTTACCAAAACCGACATTTTGTTAAATAATAACACTTTTCGCTACCTGTTTTTGTTGAAACTATACATTTATCCTCTTATTATTACGAAAATATTTTTCACGAAGAAGAAATATTATTTCACGAAACACATCTGCATACCTGCTACGAAGGTATCTCCAAGCCCAATTGTATACTTTGGTTTATCCATATACCTTGAGGGCACAAGTACTGCTCTGTGAAGAAGCTCCATTCCTTCAAGCTGCTCCGCAAATCTGACTCCCGCAGGGCTTAGGGCCAGCCCCAGATTCTCCCTGCACTCTTCCCATGTACCGTACCTTCCGATTCTGGCGCGTGTTCCTGACATCAGGTTTCCCAGAGTCAGTCCCATCTCCAGATCAATACCCTCCAGCTGCTCCCCATAGTAAAGGGAATAGTCCTTGCTGTGCATGACAATACCCTTCACCGGGTAGAGCTCAAGCAGATAATCAAGTCCTGACAAGACAGATTCCAGATTTTCCTTATCTACCGGATGTTCTTTTTTCACAGTCAGATCCACCAGCTCCTCTTCATTCATGCCCATAATGTCCATGGCCCCGGACAGGGACTCGTACACATAATCTCTTATTTTCGTACTGATATAATGGGCGCTTTCAAAATAAATCACAGCATCCGGATTTTTCTCCTTTACAGATCTATAATGCTTTTTAAGCTCCTTAAGCCGTTCCCCTAAAACCTCCGGATCAACCATCCCGTTAAATCCGGAAATATTATAGCTGTATATCTCCCCGGCATGCTTTTCCACATATTCCAGAAAATCACTCTGTACGGGAAGATACTTATATACCGGGTCATAGTCTATGATCAGGCGGTTGGATAAGGGAATGGCATATTCCTTTCCCCTGACGTGCAGAATATCTCCCTTAGGGTACTGCATAATCAGGTGAATCAGGGGGCTTTCTTCTGTAACACATTCCTTAAGAGGCACCCTGGCTGTACCCTTTACAGATTCCATCCCCTCATAATCCATACATGCCAGAACCTCCTTAGAGCGGTCCGTAACGTGTACAAGCACCGGCATCCCCATTGCCCCCAGCGCCGCCGCACACTGGGCGCAGGTCCCCCCAAGGGCATACTGCATTTTAAAACGTTTCTTTAATTCCTCAATCACCTCTCCGGAAGTAATATCTACTTCCCCGCCCAGTCCATGGATCGCAAAATAACTGACAATCCTTACAAAGTCTTCCATATTATTAATGGTTTCCCCTTCGGCGAAGGAAGGCTCCTCCTTAAGGTACTCCGACAAAAGCTCATTAAAGCTGTCCACGTTCCATTCTGCAACCGCATCATAATCGCTGGAATATCCTATCACCGGCCTGCCTCCCGTCACAAGGCACTGTCTGATTTTACCCGGCACCGCCTCCAGATACTCCAGATATCTATCCTGATAAGCCATCTTTATCCTCCGGACATTATATTTTATACTCGCTCAGCAACAGCTCTACATCATCGCCGTATACATCCGATTTCTTTTCCCTCTCCGCACTTTTCACAAAGGAATCAAAATGGCGGACAATATACAGAATAGCATCGCTGACTGCCATTTCCAGAAGGTGGGAATCCGGTTCGATTCCCGGCACCTTCTTCATCTTATCTACAATCCGGATAACATAATCCGCATGCTCTGAAAGCTGTGAATGTATCTCACCGGAAATTACAATTGAGTGCATATGCTTTTTTCTCGCAAGCTCCATGGCCTGCACCACCTGTTTTGACGCACCGGATCTGGAAATTGCAATGATCGTGTCGTCACTGCTGCCCAGGCTTACATGATTTAAAAAGTGCTCCGGCATCGCCGAATAAGAGCACGGAATCCCGCATCTTTCAAGCCTGAAGCCTAGGTCTGTGGCTATAGGACTTGTGTTTCCCGCAGCAACCACATGCACCAGTCTGCTCATTCTCAAAAGACGCGCCACACCCACCAGAAGTTCAATATCAATCTCCTCCTGCATCGCTGCAATTCTGGCAGCGCTGCGGTCAAACAAATGCCTTGTAGAATTCATCCTTTCATTATCATCATAGGCATTTCTCGTCTTTCCCAGATCATGGGACATAAGAAGCCTCATCTGATAATATCCCTGGTAGCCCACATGCTTGCACATACGGACAACTGTTGCTTCACTGCTTCCGCTTTTCTGAGCCAGCTCCGTGATATTTAGCATAATCGCCTCACCCGGGTTGGAAAGTATGTAATCCGCCGCCTTTTTCTCAGCAGAAAATAATTTGTCGTAATTCAGTTTTATATTTTCAATCACAGAGTTCGTGTGTCCGTTCATAGCGCCGCCATCCTGTCTCTCCTTATTTGCAAAGCATCTTATCAAGTGAATAGTATTTTACCTTGTCATCGTCATTAAACAGCTTAACCTTGTGCTCAATAACCTCCTTCATCACAGCCACACTTGCCGGATACAGCTCAAAGGGCTCCCGAATCTTCGGATCCTTTAAGGTCTTTCTAAGCTCCTGATAGAACGCATCCTTAATATCTGACGAAATATTAATCTTATTAATGCCCCTCTTTACTGCCTCGGCAATCTCGGAGTCCTTATTTCCCGAACCTCCGTGAAGAACAAGAGGTACAGACACCCTGCTTTTAATCTCGGATAACAGATCCTGCTTAAGCTCCGGCTTCATCCCCGCAGGATAGATGCCGTGTGCAGTCCCGATTGCAATTGCCAGTGTATCGCAGCCTGTCTCCTCCACAAAACGCACCGCATCCTCTGGCTTTGTATAAATAATCTCATCGGTACCCCCCTCCGTATCTCCATCGGTTGTACCAATAGTTCCAAGCTCGCCCTCTACAGAAACTCCAAGGGGATGCGCAAGCTCGCATACCTTCTTTGTAATTGCCACATTTTCCTCAAAGGGAAGGTGGGATGCATCGATCATAACAGAGGTAAAGCCCGCCCTGATTGCCCGCACAATGGGTCCCCATTCGCTGTGATCCAGATGGATGCATACCGGAATGGGAGACTTCGCCGCTCTGTCAATGCACATATGTAAAAAGCTGTCTCCCTGGAACTCAAGCTCCAGAGGATGGATTGCCAGAATAACCGGGGCCTTTAATTCCTCACACTTGTCCATAACGCCGTTTAAAATCTGGCCTGTCCCGATATTAAATGCCGGCACCGCAAAATTATGCTCATTGGCAGCTGCTAATAACTCCTTCATATTAAGTAACATGTGTTTTCCTCCTTGATACTCTCATTAATTTAAGATTACTAAATTTCATTTACATCTTATCCTACATATTCACCATTGTCAATAAGTGACGAAAATTATTTTTATTTTAATTGTGAATTTTATCCTGTTTTCATATTTATTTATTTGCTTATTTGTGCTATTATATATTTAACGTATATAGATTTCTGTTTTTATGAAAACATTTTTCATCTATATTTATTTCAAAGGAGGATTTTCTACCATGAGCAATGTAAGAAAAGTATTTGAACAAGGAGACGGCGTCCTTCACTTAATGCCGACATGGGTTCCCCGCGGATTTAACGAGCCCGGAAAGCGGCTGCGTCTCCATCCGGACGACTATTTCGCCCTGGGCATGGATCGGGGAGGCATCTGTGAACGGTGGCTGGGCTCCCTTGCCAAGGCCCTTAACGGCCCGAAGACCGGCGAGACAGAGGGTATGAGCTATGTTTTAGAGGATGCCGGCACAAAGACCACCTGCCTTTTCAGGGATTATGTAGACGAGCTGGGCGCTGACCTTATCGGCGAAGATCTTATGAAGAGATACGGAACCTGGCCTACCTTCGCCAAGCTCTACGACTATGACAAGCCCCTCTTCCATCATCTGCATCTGACCGAAGAGATGGCAAATAAGATCGGTATGCATGGCAAGCCGGAGGCATATTATTTCCCGCCGCAGTATAACTGCAGTTATCTGGGACGTTTCCCGCTTACATATTTCGGATTCGACCCCTCCACCACAAAGGAGGAGGTTATGGAATGTCTGAAGAATTATGATATTAAGGATACAAGAATTACGGAGCTTTCAAGAGCATACCGCATCCAGCTCGGAACCGGCTGGTATACCCCGGCAGGCGTTATCCACGCCCCGGCCTCTGTGGTTACCTTCGAACCCCAGTGGAACAGCGATGTAAATACGATTATGGAAAATGTGACAATGGGAGAAGTAAATCCCCATAATCTCCTTACTGACTGTGCTCCCGAAGAGGAAAAGGACGACCTTGAGGCAATCTTTAACCAGATTGACTGGGAGGAAAGTACCAGGGCAGATTATAAGGAAACCTACTTCCGCGCTCCTAAGATTAAGTGCGAATCAGAAGCAGCCGTTGAAAAATGGGTTGCTTATGCAAATGACTGGGTTGCCGCAAAGGAAGTAACTGTTATGCCGGGACAGACCTACACCCTTACGGATCAGGCATGCTACTGCGCCATCGTTGTGCAGGGACACGGCAATTTCGGCGTATTTGACTGCGAAGCGCCGGAGCTTGTCCGCTATGAGGATATTACTGGTGATGAGTATTTCGTATCAGAGGCTTCCGCTAAGAAGGGAATCACCGTGAAAAATACAAGCCCTTATCAGCCATTAGTTATTCTGCAGAATTTTGCGAACAATAATCCGGAAGTACCGGCAGAGGTATAAGATATTGGGAAGGGGAGAAAATTTTTGTTTTCTCCCCTTTTTCCGCCAGACTAAATATACTGCCCTAACGGAAGATTTTTCATATAGTTTTCCATAAACTCCCAGTTAATTTCATCCTGTTCATTTACTGGTACCCGAATCAAAGTCCTTCTCATCTTTTCCAGATTCCATTTCCGCCCAAAATCAAAATGGGCTTTATTCTGGCGTATGACTGTAATAAGAAAAAGAGCAATATACTTATTCAATTCATGATTTTTTAAATGCAGAACATTCACGTCATCAGATGCCCAGAACGGCTCTGTCTGATAGTAAGCTTCACCGACACTTCCGTTATAATTTACAGTAATACAATTTCCCTCATACAGCGGCTCCTCAGAGATTTTCTCCCGAATTCCATTATTGCTGGAAATAGCGCCTATAAAATTCGTCTGTCCGGCTATTATATCAGCCCTTGTAAGACGCTTTCCCTTATCAATATCAAAAATATCTCCCATTTTCACATCTTTCCACGCCGTACTGTCCAGTCTGCAGTTCTTCTTTGTTACAACAATCTTCTTCCAACGGATCCTTTCCCTTATAGATTGTATATATCTGGCCATATATTCCCAATCAGGCTGCCCGCTTTGCTCTTCCACAGGCAGCAGAAGCTGTTCTCTTTTTATCCTCTTGTCACTGATTTCCCTTCCAAAATTATATTTATACCTCATAGCCTCAAAGACCGGTTTCAAATATAATGCAATATTTTCCGTAAGTTTTACCGACTCATCCTTTATCCCAATTACCGTGACATGATCCGAAGCCACAAATGGATAATTATGATAAAACAGATAGCCCACACTGCCGCTGTTAGATATGGTAATTTTATTTTTATATAACACCATTTTTTCCGGTGGATTAATAAAACTGCAAATCCCATTATTACATTTTGTTGATGATATATATGCCACGTCCCCTTCAATCTGTTCTGATTCAATCAGTCTTGTTCCCCTTACTGCGGTAAAAATTTCTGTAAATGCGAATAGCTTCTTCTCTTTACTCATCCTGTTCTCCACCATAATAGTTCGATAATATCTCTAATAGGGTTACCTCATCAACCTCTTTATCTAACAGCTCCAGTTCCTGCTTCGCTGAAAAAATCATGTACTCCTTCACAGATTTTAGAAATTCGTTTTCTCCCATGTTGCTGTAGTCAGTCTTTGCATGAGCCTGAATTAGCCACTCATCACCCCTTTTTATCTGTGTCTTAACAACATGTATTCCATCTGCATATCTGTCCGGATACTTAATTTTCTTAAGCAAATCCTTTTTTATTCTCGTCCATTTATTATACGCATCTGTCCTTCCCTTTGATTTTGAAAGGACAAATCCGTCATCTTTTAAATCTAAGAAAACAACCTCCTGATTTCCCTGGGGCTTATGTGTCTCAAAAACTGAAATTGCCGTATTAGCCGCGGCATTGGGAAGGAATAAATCTCCTGGCATGTTGATCACGTACTTCAGTGTATGTTTCCGCAAAATGTTATTTCGGATTTCATCATCTTTAAAATATGTAGATAAGGGAGCAATCATTATTCCATACCTGCTTACACTATCTAACATTTTTGTTAAAAACTGGATTTCTTTTTTCGTAGGATTGTCCTTTGTATCCTTCCCCCCATAAGGTGGATTCACAAAACCAATGGTTGGCTGTATCCCTTTTTCAGCCAGCTCTCTCAACTCCTGGTCTGCTTCCTCTGTAAAAAAGTCTTCCTTAAAAATCTGTGACTTTCCATCTCCCCTGAACAGCATATTAGATATGGCCAGAGAATACATGGTCTGGTTTTTTTCGAATCCTATAAGATGCTTTGTTTTAATATTTTTAATTCTCTCCTCTTTATTTGCCATATCAGAATCATTAATTACGCTGATTAATTTATTCATGGCAGCTATCAGAAACGAACCA
The DNA here is from genome assembly GCA_949502235.1 of uncultured Lachnospiraceae bacterium. Classification (GTDB taxonomy): domain Bacteria; phylum Bacillota; class Clostridia; order Lachnospirales; family Lachnospiraceae; genus CAPEBR01. The sequence continues at coordinate 66,897 of CATBDC010000016.1, forward strand.
GTTCCGCAGGCAGGATCTAAAAAGACATCATTTGTCTTAATATCAACGAGCTCAGTAAATAGTGTAGTAATATGTCTGGGAGTAAGCACAATTCCTTTTTTTACATTCGCAATACCTGCATATTTCAAAAATTCCTCATAAAACTTTCCGATAATATCATAATTACTTTTTTTATCAAAAAGAGGAATGACAGTCTCTGAAAGTTCATTCAGTATATCCCTCAAAATACTCTGGTGTTTCAAATCCTGATCATGCTCTAAAAACGCCAGTTCTGCCAACAGAATATTGATTTTCTCTTCCGGCAGCTTTTCACTTAGCAAAATCTTCTTTACGGTTTTGGGAATTGTATCTGCAATCATCTCCGGCCCCCATGAATTGTAGCCAGATTTGAAATCATTTCTGACGCCCCTCACCTCAAACAGGCAAATCATTAATGCCGACAGCAGCACCGGCCGTTTCTGTGAGTCAACGGAACGAAGGCATTTATTAATTTTTTTAGAGGAAGCAGAAATATTAGCAGAAATTTCTTCTTCATTTATATTATCAAACAGCATGAGATAATCTTCTTCGTCTAAAATATCATGAATCCCCTTCTGTTCAGCTATTGTATCATCAGTAATCATATAATTACTGATTCTATGATTATACTCATCTGCAATATCGCCCGACACGGCAATGCCTATTATTTTCCACTCTGAAAAATAGTCTTTTAGTGCTTTTTTCTCTATATTCCGCTGCAAAAAAAATGATAAATAATGCAGAATACCATCCACGGCATACTTTTCCGGATTCCTGTTTTTCCCTGCCGAAGCATGCAAAGATATGGAGGATTTTATCTCTGCCATAATCAATAACCGCACATCTTCATTCACATATATATAATCAGGAAAACCAGCCTTTCCCGTATTACTTTTAGAAGAATGAGACAGTACCTCATTGATCCCTTCATGACTGGTATAGTGATCCCACACCTTGTCATAATTCAATTTCAAAAGGCACCTGTATACAGCGCTGTCATTCGTATCTTTTCTTGGCATCATTATTCCTCCTAGTATAATAATGGTGTAGTCAAGAATGACTACTGATTAATAGTTACAAAGTCCAATCTAATAAATCCATATAGATATAACGGAAGGAGGAGTTCCCCCTCCATCAG
>CATBDC010000017.1 GCA_949502235.1 uncultured Lachnospiraceae bacterium
CCATTTCAGGCAGTTCGTTACTAACTTAATGACATTGCGGAGTGAACAGTAACAAGAACACGAAATTTATCGAAGGAAGTATTTGATTTTTGGAAAATTCTATGCGATAATTTAATAGTGCAATAAAATATTTCTCAGAAGAAAAGAGGATGATCATATATGCAGATATTAGATATTATCGATATAGAGGAGCTGCAGGGAGTGCAGGACATGCTTGCCTCCGCCACAGGCATTGCGTCTGTTATTGTAGATACAAAGGGCGGCTTCATCACAAAGCCAAGCAATTTCAGCGGCTTACACTATGCCGAATCTATGGAGTATGCCGAACCCATTATCATAGAAGGAGAGCTCTGCGGTAAAGTATTAGGCGGCCAGATGCCGGCAGACAGTTTTCATGATGCATCCGGGGCAGCCATGCCGGTTCACACCGAAGAATCCATAAGCCAGGCCGCAAAGCTTTTAGGCAACATGGTAGGCCTTCTTGTAAACTTCAGACATGAAACCCAGAAAAATCAGGCTAAGATCGTTTCCTTAAAGGAAGACATAGAAAACATGATCTCCCGGACGGCAGACATCACATCCAAGACAAGAGAGCTTAAAAAGATATCAAAGGAACAGAAGATACTCTCTGTCAATGCGTCCATAGAAGCAGGCCGCGCCGGAGATGCAGGGAAAGGCTTCCGTATCGTAGCTAACCAGATGGGAGAGCTGACGGAATCCTCCTCCAAGATCTACGAAACCATCATCGAAGACGCAGCCATCATACATACCTTCGTAGAACACTTAGAAGACGTATTCCACCGTGGAGACTAAGGACTGTTATATTCATTAAAACATGTATTAACCAGGCACAAGGCCGCAGGAACCCTTCCCGTGGTCTTGTTTCATGATGAAAGCAAAGTCTGCCGTGTATATCCTCACCACATACCCGAATGAAAGATTAAAAACCGGAGGAAACTATGAAAGAGAAACTTAAAAAACTTTTTGCCTACTATACCCCTTACAAGCTTTTATTTTACAGCGACATGTTTTTCGCCGTCATCGGCGCCATCATCACGCTTATTATTCCCCTTATCATCCGCTATATCACCAATGAAGTCGTTTATTTCGAACCAGCGCAGGCAAGGGGATCGATTCTTACTTTAGGTGCGGTGCTGGTCGGACTGGTGCTTATAGAAATATTCTGCAATTTTTACATAGCATACTATGGACATATTATGGGGGCTATGATGGAAGCTGATATGCGCCGGGATATTTTCGGGCATTATCAGAAGCTGACCTTTGCCTTTTATGACAATCAGAAGGTAGGGCATCTTCTGTCCCGGATTACCAGTGACCTTTTTGACATCAGTGAGCTTCTGCACCACGGCCCGGAGGATCTGGTTATTTCCATTATCAAAATCGCCGGCTCCTTTGTCATCCTTTTTATGGTGAATGTAAGGCTTGCCCTTGTTGCCTTTGCATTTATTCCGGTTATGGCTGTGTTTGCCTTCTATTTCAACGGCAAAATGAAACGGGCTTTTAAACGGAACAGAGAGAAAATAGCGGACATTAACAGCCAGATTGAGGACAGCCTGGCGGGAATCCGTGTGGTAAAATCCTTTGCCAATGAAAAAGAAGAGATGAAAAAGTTTAAGGCTGGAAATGATAACTTTGTGGCAGCAAAAAAAATCAGCTACAGATACATGGGAATTTATAATTCCGGTCTGGGAGCCATGACGACTCTTGTGACCGTGGGTGTGCTTGTATCCGGCGTGCTTATGATGCTTAATGGGTCCGTGGCCCTTACGGATCTCATTACCTTCATTTTATATATTACGAATTTCACAGATCCGGTAAAGAAGCTTGTGACCTTTACAGAGCAGTTCCAGAACGGATACTCGGGCTTTGAGAGATTTCTTGAAATCCTTTCTATTGCGCCGGATATTGCGGACAGGCCGGATGCTGTTTCCGTGGATAAGGTGAAGGGCGATATTGAGTTTCGGGATGTATCCTTCCGGTATGAGGATCAGACGGATGCAGTGCTTCACGGGATTAACCTGAAGGTAAAAGCAGGGGAATATATTGCCCTCGTGGGTCCGTCCGGAGTTGGGAAGACAACGCTGTGCAGCCTGATTCCCAGATTTTATGAGGTGTCGGAGGGTGCGGTTTATATTGATGAAACAGATATCCGGGATATGAAGCTGAATGACCTTAGAAACCATATTGGGATTGTGCAGCAGGATGTGTACCTGTTTGCGGGTACGATTATGGACAATATCCGCTATGGACGGCCAGAAGCCGCGGACGAGGAAGTAATACGGGCGGCAAAGGCTGCTAATGCCCATGAATTTATCATGAGCTTTCCAGAAGGATATCACACAGATATCGGACAGCGGGGCGTGAAGCTTTCCGGCGGGCAGAAGCAGAGGCTCTCCATTGCCAGAGTATTTCTTAAAAACCCGCCGATCCTTATTTTTGACGAGGCGACCTCAGCCCTTGATAATGAAAGTGAAAGGATCGTACAGCACTCCCTTGAAAGCCTTGCGAAAAACAGGACCACATTTGTCATTGCCCACAGGCTGACAACAATCCGCAATGCAGGAAAGATTCTTGTCCTTACGGAAAATGGAATTGCAGAGCAGGGAAGCCACAAGGAGCTGATGGCAAAAAAGGGAATCTACGAGACTCTTTATAACACAAATTTCGAGCCCTTGTAAGAAATATTGTAAGATTTGGAGGAAATGTGGTATACTACAATTATTATTCACAGAAAAAAAGAAAAAGCAGAAGGTAAACAATGGAAGAGATAGCATTTAAGAGAGCAGAACTAGAAGATAAAGAAATTATTTCAGAATATTTTAAAAACCATACGAGCAGAAGCTGTGAACGGACCTTTGTCAATGTTTTTCTATGGTCAAGACAGTACCCGGTTAAGTGGGCGGTGATTGAAGATGCCCTTGTCTTTAAAAGCGAGGATGAAAATCATGTATCCTTTGCGTTCCCCGCAGGGGAGGACGAGAACGTGAAGCGGGCGCTTAAGGTTATGGAGGCGTACAGTAAGGAGAAGGGCTATCCCTTCAGCATGTACAATGTGACCCCGGATAATTTTGAAAAGCTTGAAGCATGGTATCCGGGAAGATTTCAGATAGAATATGTCCGGGATGATGCGGATTATGTGTATGAGTCTGAAAAGCTTGCCGCCCTTCCGGGCAAAAAGCTCCACAGCAAGAGGAATCATGTAAATAAGTTTAAGGCTGTTTATGGAAACCGTTGGAGCTATGAGCCTATTTCCGGGGAAAATGTGGAGGAGTGCTTCCAGATGGCCCTTAGGTGGCGCAGCGCGAATGGCTGTGATGATGATTTAGAGAAAAATGCGGAGATGTGCGTCACATTAAATTCCCTCCGTCTGTTTGAGGAGCTTAATCTTACAGGAGGGGTACTCCGGGTAGACGGCAGGATTGTAGCCTTTACCATCGGAGAGCCGGTCTGTCCGGATACCTTTGTGGTGCACATTGAAAAGGCATATGCAGAGATACCAGGAGCTTATAATATGATAAACCAGCAGTTCGTGGAGCGTGAATGTATGGATTACCAGTATGTAAACAGAGAAGAGGACACAGGCTCGGAGGGGCTCCGGAAGGCAAAGCTTTCCTACCGCCCCGTATTTCTGGTAGAGAAGGGAAATGTAACCGAAAGATAAATCAATTATCCATGCAGGCAAGGCTGGCTGGCCCGCTACTTCGCGAAAATAAAGGAGAGATGACAGATGATAGCAGAAAAGATGAAAAGTATGGTGGCAGGAAGCTCCGCCATCCGTGCCATGTTTGAGGAAGGAAACCGCCTCGCGGAAATATACGGCAAGGAAAATGTATATGATTTCAGCCTCGGAAACCCCAATGTGGCGGCGCCGGAGGCAGTAAAGCAGGCGATCCGTGAGCTTCTTGACGAAGAGGATCCGGTTGTTCTTCACGGCTATACCAACAGCAACAGCGGGTATGCGGATGTCAGGGAGACAGTAGCTTCCTCCTTAAACGGGCGGTTCGGCACACATTTTGAAGGAAAGAATATCGTTATGACCGTAGGAGCGGCGGGGGGCCTGAATGTAATCCTTAAGTCCCTCATTAATCCGGGGGATGAGGTGATTGCATTCGCACCGTATTTTGGAGAGTACCGTTCCTATACGAATAATTATGACGGCGTGCTTGTGGAGATTTCCCCCAATACAGAGAATTTTCAGCCGGATCTTCAGGAATTTGAGCAGAAGATCACCCCGAAAACAAAAGCGGTGATTGTAAATACCCCCAACAACCCTACAGGAGTTGTGTATTCTGAGGAAACCATAAAAAGGCTCGCTGCCATTATGGAGGCAAAGCAGAAGGAATACGGCACGGAGATTTTCCTGATTTCTGATGAGCCTTACCGGGAGCTTGTGTATGACGGGGCAGAGGTTCCTTATCTGACAAAATACTATGCTAATACAGTTGTGGGCTATTCCTACAGCAAATCCTTATCTCTTCCGGGAGAGAGGATTGGCTATCTGGTGATTCCAGATGAGGTGTCAGACAGCGGGGAGCTTCTTGCAGCGGCCAATGTGGCCACCAGGATCCTTGGATTTGTGAACGCCCCTACCCTCCAGCAGAAGGTTGTGGCAAAATGTATTAATGAAAAGACAGACATTTCCTTTTATGACCGTAACAGGGAAGCCCTGTATAACGGGCTTAGGGAGTGCGGCTTTGAGTGCATTAAGCCGGAGGGCGCCTTTTATCTGTTTGTGAAGTCCCCGGTGGCTGATGAGAAGGAATTCTGCGCTGCGGCGAAGAAATATAATATACTGATTGTGCCGGGCAGCTCCTTTGCCTGCCCGGGCTATGTAAGGCTTGCCTATTGTGTTTCCTACGAGACGATTGTAAATTCACTTCCGAAGTTTAAGGAGCTTGCAAAAGAATATGAGAGAATTTGAGAAAAATATCCGGAAAGTAGAACCCTATGTTCCGGGCGAACAGCCCGGGGAGAAGGTCATAAAGCTGAATACAAATGAGAACCCGTATCCTCCGGCGCCGGGCGTCAGGACGGCACTTGAGACTATGGATACAGAGAGGCTCCGCCTCTATCCCGATCCATCGGCAGAGGCGCTGGTTAGGGAGCTTTCCAGGTTTTATAAGGTGGATCCTTCCCAGGTGTTCGTAGGTGTAGGCTCGGACGATGTGTTGTCCATGTGCTTTCTTACTTTTTTTAATTCTGAAAAGCCGATTTTATTTCCGGACATTACATATTCCTTTTATAAGGTATGGGCAGAGCTTTACAGAATTCCTTACGAGTGTCCAAAGCTTGATGAGAATTTCCGCCTTGTAAAGGAGGATTATTACAGGGAAAACGGGGGCGTTATTTTCCCCAATCCCAATGCGCCCACAGCTCTTTATGAGGAGCTTTCCACAGTGGAGGATATTATTGCCCATAACAGGGATGTGATTGTGATTATAGATGAGGCTTATGTGGACTTTGCGGGTCCCTCGGCCATGGAGCTTCTTGATAAATACGATAACCTGCTCGTTGTGCAGACCTTTTCGAAGGCCCGCTCTATGGCGGGGATGCGGATTGGGTATGCGGTTGGAAGTCCCACGCTTATTAAGTACCTGAACGATGCTAAGTTTTCCTTTAATTCTTATACCATGAACCAGACATCTTTAATCTGCGGCGTGGAGGCAGTAAAGGATCAGGCATATTTTGAAGCGAATCTTCGTAAAATTATTGATACAAGACAGTGGGCAAAGGGTGAGCTTCAAAAGCTTGGCTTTCAGTTTACGGATTCTAAAGCAAACTTTATCTTTGCCACCCATCCTGACTATGATGCCAGAGAGCTTTTCGAGGCCATGAAGGAGGCTGGAATCTATGTCCGCTTCTGGGGGAGCAGGCGGATCGAGCAGTATCTAAGGATTACGGTTGGCACAAGAGAAGAGATGGAAACAATGTTTGCATTTTTAAGAAAATATATGAAAAAATAAGGAGAGCTTTATGACAGAAACATTAGTACAGGGAATTATTGACGCACTTGGCGGGAGCGTGGGAAAGGAAGCCATCGTCTTTCTCATCTCCATGGTTCCGATTCTGGAGCTTAGGGGGGCTCTCCTTGTGGCAGGCCCTTTGTTAGGCGTGCCGGTGGCAAAGGCAATCCCTTTAAGCGTGATTGGAAATATTATTCCAGTTCCCTTTATCCTGCTTTTGATTACGCCTATCTTTAAGTGGATGAAGGGGACAAAGCTTTTTAAACCCATGGTTGATAAGCTTGAGGCAAAAGCCATGAGTAAAAGTGATAAGATTGAAAAATATGAGTTCTGGGGCCTTGTCCTTTTTGTAGGCATTCCGCTTCCCGGAACCGGGGCGTGGACCGGCTCCCTTATTGCGGCGCTTTTAGGTATTAAGTTTAAAAAGGCATTTCCGGCGGTGATTCTTGGTATCCTGATGGCAACTGTAATTATGTGGTTTATTTCCTATGTACTGCTTGGCGGAGTGCAGGTAATAGGATAAAATATAGAAGAAATAAAGGAGTGAAGAAAATGGAAAAGGTATATGATGTTACAGCAATGGGTGAAATGTTGATTGATTTCACTATGAACGGAACAAGCGAACAGGGAAACAACATGTTTGAGGCCTGTCCGGGCGGTGCGCCCTGCAATGTGCTGGCCATGCTGAATAAGCTGGGAAGAAAGACTGCGTTTATCGGAAAGGTGGGAAAGGATCAGTTCGGGCGCCTTTTAAAGGATACCATCTGCGAAATCGGAATCGAGACAAAGGGGCTGATTTTTGATGAGGAAATTAACACGACTCTTGCATTTGTACATACCTTTCCGGACGGTGACCGTGAATTTTCCTTCTACAGAAAACCAGGGGCAGATATGATGCTGTCGGAGGACGAGGTAGATTATGAGCTGATAAAGAGCTCAAAGGTATTTCATTTCGGGACACTATCTATGACGGACGAGCCTGTGAGATCCGCGACAAAGAAGGCTCTTAAGGCTGCAAAGGAGGCAGGGTGCCTCATTACCTTTGACCCCAATTTAAGAGAGCCGCTGTGGAAATCCCTTGACGATGCGGGGGAGGCAATGGAGTATGGCTTCCAGTACTGCGATATGCTGAAGATATCTGACAATGAGATCCAGTTCATTTCCGGTAAGGAGGATTATGACGAGGGGATTAAGTACCTTCAGGAGAAATATCATATTCCGGTGATTTTCCTTACAATGGGAAAGGAAGGAAGCCGGGCATATTATAAGGATTTAAGAGTAGAGCGTCCGGGTTTTTCTGTAAAGGCAATTGAGACAACAGGGGCCGGGGATACCTTCTGCGGCTGTGCTATCAACGGCCTTTTGAAATACGGCATAGAGAATCTGACAGAGGAGATGCTGGGAGAAATTCTTACCTATGCCAATGCAGGGGCTGCCCTGATTACCCTGAAGAAGGGAGCGATCCGTTCCATGCCGGAGGCCTCTCAGATTGAAGAAATGATAAAGTAAAACATGGAGAAGAAAGAAGAATAAGCTATGGCAATGAAAATTAATAAAGCCCTGCCTTCCCCGCAGGAATTAAAGGCAGAGTATCCTTTGTCCGATAAACTAAGAGAATTAAAGAGCAGAAGAGATGAGGAGATCCGAAGGATATTTACCGGAGAGTCAGAAAAGTTTGCCGTCATTATAGGCCCCTGTTCGGCAGATAATGAGGATTCTGTATGTGAATATGTGAACCGTCTGTCCTGTGTAAACGAAAAAGTTTCCGAGAAGCTTATTTTGATTCCCAGAATCTATACAAATAAACCAAGGACCACCGGAGAGGGCTATAAAGGGATGCTCCACCAGCCGGATCCGGATAAAGCGCCGGATCTTTATGCAGGGATTCTGGCAATCCGCAGGATGCACCTTAGGGCAATGGAGGAAAGTGGGCTCACAGGGGCGGATGAGATGCTTTATCCGGAAAACAGAAGCTATCTGGACGACATTCTATCCTATGAGGCAATCGGCGCCCGTTCTGTGGAGAACCAGCAGCACCGCCTGACAGCAAGCGGCATGGATATTCCTGTAGGAATGAAAAATCCTACCAGCGGAGATCTGTCAGTCATGCTGAACTCGATTGTGGCGGCACAGCACGGACACCGGTTTATCTACAGGAACATGGATGTTACCACAGATGGAAATCAGCTTGCCCACGCGATTCTTCGGGGAGGCGTGGATAAATACGGCATGAATATTCCCAATTACCATTATGAGGACTGTGTAAGGCTTCTTAGCCTGTATGAGAAAAAGGAGCTTAAAAACCCTGCGGTAATTATTGATACGAACCATTCTAATTCAAGCAAGGCTTATAAAGAGCAGATCAGGATTGTCAGCGAGGTTCTTCACAGCCGTAAGATGAATCCAGGGCTTAAAACATTAATTAAAGGTGTAATGGTTGAGAGTTACCTGGAAGAGGGCAGGCAGGATATCAGCGGAAACATGGTGTATGGAAGGTCAATTACGGATCCGTGCATCGGATGGGAGGATACGGAAAGGCTGCTTATGAAGATTGCGGAGGAATGTTAATTCTTGTCACGCAGCTCTAAAAGTTCCATATATTCCATGAGGCTTTGCTTTGAGCGAAGGGAAAGATTATGGTAGCGTTTAAGAAGGGCCAGCTCTTCAGGATGGCAGGCGAGACCACGTGCTGGTTCAAACTCTATTGTATTATCCTCTATAAGGTAGTCTACAGATACATGAAAAAGATTTGCAAGAGCTGTCAGCTTTTCGTGGGAAGGCTGGCGGCTTTTTGTTTCATAGCCTGCGATGGTAGAACGGGCAACATTAATACACGCGGCAACATATTTCTGTGTCATTTCATTTTTATGTCGTAATTCTTTTAGCTTTTTATCAAAGGACATAAGAAAATCCTCCTTGTTAAAAATATGTATTATCTTATCAATTGTGAAACAAAAGGAACATATCATGTGCTGATAGTCAACAAAATGTTGCATCCTATGTTTCGGAACAGAACATAAAAGATAGCTGTTGTATAAAGAATGTCCAATGTGGTATAATTTTAATCAATACAGATGAATTGTCGGATGAGAGGATATGTTAGGATGATAATAGCGAAAAATGACGAAGCGAAACGCAGCAGAATATGGAGAGCTACAGTGACGGTTTCTTCTGTTTTAATTGTAGTGATTGCAGTATATCTGCTGATGAAGATGTTTACTGCCAATCCCTTAGAGGGCTCATGGGAATGTGAGGACGAGAATATCAGACTGACAGTAGCTGTTAACGGCACCATGACGGTAAGGGTGTTTGATTTTTCAGAGGATGGCAATGTGGATGTTAAGATGGCGTATACCATGGATAAGGACACGAAGACAGTAACGATTAAGGAGGATGCGGCGGAGCTTGAAAAGCTTGCGGCGGCTTCTGGCGGAACTTATACGGAGGAGACTCTTAAAAGTGCTCTTGCCGGTGTAATCACAACCTTTAATTACAGTATTGAGGGCAGAGAGCTTATCCTTACAGAAAGAGAATACGGAGAGCAGCTTACATTTGTTAAAAAGTAAGGGGAGGTACGGCTTATGTACAGAGACAATACAAAAAAGGTAAGGATCGGAAATGTTACCATCGGAGGGGGAAGTCCTGTAGCCATTCAGTCTATGACAAATACCCGGACCGAGGACGTGAAGGGGACAGTATCCCAGATACTGTCCCTTGAGCGTGCAGGCTGTGAGATTATCCGCTGCGCGGTTCCGGGAATGGACGCGGCGAAGGCTCTTTCGGAGATTAAAAAGCAGATACATATTCCCCTGGTGGCGGATATTCACTTTGATTACCGGCTTGCAATCGGGGCTATCCGGCACGGGGCTGACAAGATTCGGATTAACCCGGGCAATATCGGAGATGAATCACGGGTGAAGGAAGTGGTGGATACGGCAAAGGAGTATCATGTTCCTATCCGTGTTGGTGTTAACAGTGGCTCTCTTGAAAAGCCCCTTCTTGAGAAATACGGCGGCGTGACGGCAGAAGCCTTAGTAGAGAGCGCCCTTGATAAGGTGCATATGATTGAACAATTTGGGTTTGAGGATCTGGTAGTGAGCATTAAATCCTCGGATGTGCTGATGTGCGTAGAGGCTCATGAGCAGATTGCAAAAGTATGTCCTTATCCGCTTCATGTTGGCATTACGGAGGCGGGGACGCTTCTTTCGGGCAATATCAAATCATCCGTAGGACTTGGCATTATTTTACATCAGGGTATCGGGGATACCATTCGTGTCTCCCTTACCGGGGCGCCAAAAGAAGAAGTAAAGTCAGCCAGGCTTATCTTAAAGACCCTGGGGCTTAGGCGGGGAGGCATTGAGGTTGTGTCCTGCCCCACCTGCGGGAGGACGCAGATTGATCTGATCGGACTTGCAAACAGAGTGGAGGAGATGACAGCAGATATTCCTCTTGATATTAAGGTGGCGGTTATGGGATGCGCGGTGAACGGGCCAGGAGAGGCTAAGGAGGCGGACATTGGTATTGCAGGCGGCAGAGGGGAAGGCCTTTTGATTAAAAAAGGTGTGGTTGTAAAAAAGGTAAAGGAAGAGGAACTACTGGAAGTATTAAGACAGGAGCTGCTGCATTGGAATGAATGAAACAGAGACAGGTAAACCATTTTTTGAAGTATTTCCCACATTAAAGCTGAAAGAGGAGATGGAAGACTTATTTTCCGGGGTACAGGTTATGAAGGTGGCCACCAATTCTATGCGTACCTTTATAAAAATATACCTGAAAAGCAGCCATCTGATTCAGAAAGCATATATCTACGAGATGGAGCACCTCATAAAAACTCAGCTTTTCGGGCAGAGCAGACTGGCGGTGCAGATAATGGAAAGCTTCGAGCTCTCCAGACAGTATACGCCGGAAAATATTATGACGGAATATTTTGAGAGCTTTCTTATAGAGCTGAATAACAGAAGCGTTGTAGAAAGAAGCATGTTCCAGAATGCCAAATATGCCTTTGAGGATGAAAATATCCTCTGTCTGCAGCTTACAGATACCATTGTTGCCCAGGGGAAGAAGGAATCTATGGCAGCGTATCTGACGGATGTGTATGACAAGCGGTTTGGCACTCCCATTGAGGTTCGCATTTTATATAAAGAGGCAAAGGAGAGCAGGCTTAAATATAATGACATAAAGCTTAAGCAGGAGGTAGAGTCGATTCTTGCCCAGGCAGAGGAGCACAAAAAAAGGATAGAGGAGTCTGACGTAAAGAAGGAGGGAAAGAAAAAGGATTCCGGGGAGAGGAAGGCATTTGTGCCGCGGAGTAAAGGGCCTGACGCAGACGGCCTTGTCTATGGCCGCCCCTTTGATGACGAGTCCCTGGAGCTTAGCCAGGTGGTCGGCGAGATGGGAGAGATTACCTTCCGCGGCAAGGTGTTAAGCCTTGAGACAAGAGAGATCCGGAATGAAAAAACCATTGTTATGTATTCGGTTACAGATTTTACGGATACGATTATGGTAAAAATGTTTGTAAGAAATGAGCAGCTTGCGGATATATTAGACGAAGTGAGGGCAGGGGCATTTCTTAAGATAAAGGGAGTCACGACTATTGACAAATTTGACGGGGAGCTTACTATAGGATCGGTTTTCGGGATTAAGAAAATACCGGATTTTACGGAGGCCAGGAAGGATACTGCCCCAGAGAAACGTGTGGAGCTTCACTGCCACACGAAAATGAGTGATATGGACGGTGTGTCCGAGGTAAGAGATATTGTAGAACGGGCCCACGACTGGGGGCACAAGGCAATTGCCATTACGGATCACGGGGTGGTCCAGTCCTTTCCTGACGCCAATCATTATATAGAGACACTGGATAAGGATGACCCCTTTAAGGTAATTTACGGCGTGGAGGGGTATCTGGTAGATGATCTGCAGGACGTGGCTGTAAATGAAAAGGGTCAGTCCCTTGACGGAGCTTTCGTGGTATTTGACCTGGAGACCACAGGCTTTAGTCCTATTAAGGATAAAATTATTGAGATCGGCGCCGTGAAGGTGGTAAACGGTGTGATTACGGATAACTACAGCACCTTTGTAAATCCGGGGGTTCCTATTCCCTTTGATATTACAAAGCTTACCAGTATTACAGATCAGATGGTGATGGATTCTCCGGATATCGAAACCATTCTGCCTGAGTTTCTGTCCTTTGTGGGGGACGCGGTGCTGGTGGCTCATAATGCCTCCTTTGACGTGGGCTTTATTGAGCAGAACTGCCGTTATCAGGATATCACGCCGGATTTTACGTCTGTGGATACAGTAGCCCTGGCGAGAATCCTCCTGCCTACACTGGCTAAATTTAAGCTTAATGTGGTGGCAAAGGCTCTTAATATTTCCCAGGAGCATCACCACCGGGCCGTAGATGACGCGAGAGTTACGGCAGAGATTTATGTGAAATTTATTCAGATGCTCCATGAGATGGGGATTCATGATTTGCGGAAGCTTAACCAGTTCGGTGCCCACAATGTGGAAGCAGTGAGAAAGCTTCCCACCTACCATGTGATTATTCTTGCAAAAAATAATGTGGGGAGGGTCAATCTCTATACCCTCATATCAAAATCCCATCTGACATATTTTGCCCGCAGGCCCAGGATTCCTAAAAGTGAGCTGTCAAAGCACAGGGAGGGTCTTATTGTAGGCAGCGCCTGTGAAGCAGGGGAGCTTTACCAGGCAATTTTGAATGAAAAGTCAGAGGAACGGATTGCAAAAATTGTAGATTACTATGATTATCTGGAGCTGCAGCCTGTTGGGAACAACCGGTTTATGATCGACAGCCCCAGAATCAAGATTATTAACAGTGAAGAGGATATAAGAAACGTTAACCGCCAGATTGTTAAGCTTGGAGAAAGGTTTAATAAGCCCGTGGCGGCAACCTGCGATGTGCATTTCCTTGACCCGGAGGATGAGGTGTACCGCCGGATCATTATGACCGGAAAGGGATTTACGGACGCGGATAACCAGGCGCCTCTTTATCTTCATACCACGGAGGAGATGCTCTCGGAGTTTGAGTATCTGGGCTCTGCCAAGGCCAGGGAAATTGTGATAGACAATCCCAATAAGATTGCGGATATGATAGAGAAGATCTCCCCGGTGAGGCCGGATAAATGTCCGCCGGTCATTCCGGATTCGGACAAAATGCTGAAGGAAATCTGCTATAAAAAGGCACATTCCATGTACGGGGAAAACCTTCCGGAGGTAGTAACCGAACGCCTGGAGCGTGAGCTTAACTCCATTATTTCCAATGGCTTTGCAGTTATGTATATTATTGCCCAGAAGCTTGTGTGGAAATCCAATGAGGACGGCTACCTTGTAGGCTCCAGAGGCTCCGTAGGCTCCTCCTTTGTAGCTACTATGGCGGGAATTACGGAGGTAAATCCCTTAAGTCCCCACTATTACTGCAGCAAGTGCCATTACAGTGATTTTGATTCCCCGGAGGTAAGAGCCTTTGCGGGAGGCTGCGGATGGGATATGCCGGATAAACTGTGCCCTGTCTGCGGGGAACCCCTTGTAAAAGATGGGTTTGACATTCCCTTTGAAACTTTTTTAGGGTTTAAGGGAAATAAGGAGCCGGATATTGACCTTAATTTTTCCGGCGATTACCAGAGCAATGCCCACAAATATACGGAGGTTATTTTCGGAGAGGGACAGACCTTCAGGGCTGGAACCATAGGAACTCTCGCCGACAAGACAGCCTACGGTTATGTGAAGAATTACTATGAGGAGAGGGGAAGCAGGAAACGCAAATGTGAGATTGAAAGAATCGTGCAGGGCTGTACGGGCATAAGGCGGAGCACGGGACAGCACCCAGGCGGAATCATTGTACTTCCCCACGGGGAGGATATTAATTCCTTTACCCCTGTCCAGCATCCGGCAAATGATATGAACACGGATATTATTACCACTCATTTTGACTATCATTCCATTGACCATAACCTGCTAAAGCTTGATATTCTGGGGCATGATGATCCTACCATGATCCGATCTCTGGAGGCTTATATCAGCTCCCCGGCAATGGAAAACGAGTATAATGAGACAGACAATCCTTTTATAGCTACAAAGATCCCTCTGGATGACAAGGGGGTTATCTCCCTGTTTCATGACACCTCGGCTCTTGGAATTACGCCGGAGGATATCGGCGGATGTCCAGTGGGATGTCTCGGCATCCCGGAGTTTGGAACTGACTTTGTTATTCAGATGGTAGTGGATACAAAGCCCCAGAATTTATCCGACCTTATCAGGATTTCCGGCCTCTCCCACGGGACAGATGTATGGCTTAACAATGCCCAGGAGCTGATTAAGAGCGGAAAGGCAACAATTTCCACTGCAATCTGCACCCGTGATGATATTATGACATATCTTATTAATAAGGGGATGGACAGTGAGGAATCCTTCACGATTATGGAACGTGTCCGCAAGGGAACCGTGGCAAAAGGGAAATGTAAGGACTGGCCGAAGTTTAAGGAGGATATGATAGCAAATGGGATTCCAGACTGGTATATCTGGTCCTGCGAGAAGATTAAGTATATGTTTCCCAAGGCCCATGCGGCGGCCTATGTCATGATGGCGTACCGGATTGCATACTGCAAGATTAACTATCCTCTTGCTTACTATGCTTCCTATTTCGGAATCCGTGCAGACGCGTTTTCCTATGAGCTGATGTGCCAGGGAAAGGAACGCCTGCAGTCTCATATTGATGATTACAGCAGACGGTCTGATTCCTTAAGCAAAAAGGAGCAGGATACCATGAAGGATATGCGCATTGTGCAGGAGATGTACGCAAGGGGCTTTGAGTTCCTTCCTATTGATATCTACCGCGCAAAGGCATCAAAGTTCCTTATTATTGACGGAAAGCTGATGCCGCCCTTCTCCAGCATTGACGGCATGGGAGAGAAGGCAGCGGAGGCGGTGGAGGAGGCGTCAAAGGATGGGCCTTATCTTTCAAAGGATGATTTTAGGCAGCGGACCAAGGCAAGCCAGACCGTCATCGATTACATGGGAGAATTGGGGCTTCTGGGGGATCTGCCAGAATCCAATCAATTATCGCTGTTTGATTTGTAGTGAGTGGGGGTGGCTGGACGGACGCGGACGCGTCTCCCCGCAGGAGCCTATCCGGTATAGTGCAGCGAGGCGGCCTGCCACAGTCCGGGAGCTCTCACGGCGCCAGGGGCCCACAGGCCAAAGCGGAAGATGTCTGACGCAGACGGGGCAGCGCTCTGGTGAACTAATTGTTAACTGCGGCTAAGACGTTCGGGAGAGCCCTCACGCCTAAGTCTCCGTAAACAATGGATTTCACCATCGCTAAGAACGCCCCTCAACTGTCTGCTTTCAGACATCTTCCGCTTTGGCCTGTGGGCCCCTGGCGCCGTGAGAGCTCCCGGACTGTGGCAGACCGCTGCGGCGCTTTATGCCGGATATGCTCCTGCGGAGAGACGCTGTTCGTTGACAGGCCTGCAGGGGGCTGAATGCATTTTTGCCGGCGGATAGGAAGGGCAGATTTAAACTTATTTTTTTGCCGGCCGGTGAACAGCCGTTATGGAACCCCTTTGGCCCCATAACGGCGTCCCCTCCCCAAAAAACTAAATTTAAAACGAGGTGTTCAAGTCATGAGGAAAAAATACAAGGGAATTCTATACATTGTGATATCGGCTTTCTGCTTTGCCCTTATGAATATGTTTGTGCATATGGCGGGAGACTTGCCTTCTGTGCAGAAGAGCTTCTTCCGTAATTTTGTAGCGGCTATTTTTGCCTGTATTCTGCTTGTAAGGGACGGCTCCTCCTTTCGCTGCAGGAAGGAAAGCCTGAAATACCTGGTGTTTAGAGCGGTGTTTGGGACGGTGGGAATTCTTTGTAATTTTTATGCGGTGGATCATCTGGTTCTGGCGGATGCATCTATGCTGAATAAAATGTCGCCGTTTTTTGCGGTTCTTTTTAGCTTCGTGATTCTAAAAGAGAGAGTGACACTGCCGCAGGCTTTGATTGTGACGGGGGCATTTCTGGGGAGTTTGTTTGTGGTGAAGCCAACATTTGCCAATATGGATCTGATTCCGTCCCTTTTGGGGCTTGCCGGGGGAATCTTTGCGGGGGCGGCCTACACGATGGTCAGAAAGCTTGGCATGATGGGAGTGAAAGGGCCTTTTATTGTTTTCTTTTTTTCGGCATTTTCCTGTCTTGTGACGCTGCCGTGGCTTGTGTTTGATTATCATTCTATGAGCATAGCGCAGCTTATGATTCTTCTCCTTGCCGGACTCTCTGCTGCCGGCGGGCAGTTTTCGATCACTGCGGCGTACTGCTATGCGCCTGCAAAGGAAATATCAGTATATGATTATTCTCAGATTATTTTTTCGGCAGGACTGGGCTTTCTGGTATTTGGACAGATACCGGACGGCTTAAGCTGGCTGGGGTATGGCATTATCTGTACAATGGCAGTTGTGATGTTTGTTTATAATAGAGAGAGGGAAAACGGAAACACGTAAAAGGCCGGCAAAAGAGATAAGAGCACTTTAATATAGGGAGGCTGAATCAGGAGGAAAAGATGAAATATTCACAGGTAACATACTGGTATCATGAGATCATCCGTTCCCAGGTGCCGGAAGGCGGAATCTACATTGACGCTACAATGGGAAACGGGAACGACACATTATTATTTTGCAAAATGGCAGGGAAAATCGGAAGGGTATATGCCTTTGATATTCAAGAGAAGGCTCTTGAAAAGACAAAAGAATTGTTGGCAGCCCATGGAGTATCAGACAGCGCCAGGCTGATTCTTGACAGCCATGAGTATATGGACAGATATATAGGAGAAAATACCGCTGATGCGATTATTTTTAACTTTGGCTATCTCCCAGGCGGAAGCCACGAAATTGCAACTGCGCCTGATACGAGCATAATAGCAGTCAGTAAGGCCTTAAAGATTCTGAAGCCGGGCGCTCTTTTGTGTCTGTGCATATACAGCGGCGGCGATACAGGCTTTGAAGAGAAGGAGAAACTGCTGGCGTATATAAAAGAGCTTCCGCCAAGAGAATATACGGTAATTGTAAATCAATATTATAACCGCAGAAACAATCCGCCTCTGCCGGTATTTATTTTTAAAGAGCAGGAAAGTACAGAATGGAAACCGATTGCAAATGAATAATAAAGGCAGTATGCCCTCCTTCGCACAGGCATACCGCCTTTTGCATTTTATTTACGCAAACAGCTTCACTAACTCTATAATCACGTCCACGCTTTTATCCATTCCTTCAACCGTAATATGTTCATAAGGCCCGTGATATGCGTGTCCGCCTGTCCCAAGATTCGGGCAGGGGAGATTCTTAAAGCTTAGCTGGCTTCCGTCCGTGCCGCCGCGGATCGGGAGCACAAGAGGTGTAACCTCTGCCAGCTCGCAGGCCTTCTTTGCATAGTCAACGAGGAACATGCATCCGGAGATAATTTCTGCCATATTCCTGTACTGCTCTGTAATAGTCAGCTTTACCGTGCCTTCTCCCCACTTTTCGTTCAGATTCTTTTCAATCAGACGCAGGGTATTTTTGCGGGCCTCAAAGTAAGCCGCATTGTGATCCCGGACAATATAGCTTGTCTGTGCAGAAGCCACATTGCCGGACATATTTGTAAGGTGGTAGAAGCCCTCGTAGTCCTCGGTTCCTCTGGGCGTTTCCATGCCCGGAAGCATCTGGTTGATCTCCATTGCCACAAGAGAAGCATTGATCATAGTGTCCTTGGAGGAACCAGGATGAACATTAAACCCTGTAACATCAAAAACCGCCTTGCAGGCATTGAAGCTCTCATACTGGATCTCGCCCTCCGTATCTCCGTCCAGGGTGTAGGCATATTTTGCGCCGAATTCCTCTACATTAAAATGTGACGCGCCTGTTCCTACCTCTTCATCCGGCGTGAATGCAACGCTGATGGGGCCGTGAGGGATATTTTCCTTCTGAAGCCGCTCAACCATTGTAAGGATTTCCGCAATACCGGCCTTATCGTCAGCGCCCAGGACAGTCGTTCCGTCTGTGGTGATAAGGGTGCGTCCCTTAAGCTCCTTAAGGTGCGGAAAGTTCTGTACGCTGAGTACCCGGCCGCTGTCCCCAAGAACCAGATCCCCGCCGTTATAATTTTCTGTAATGACAGGGTGGATATCGCTGTCGCAGAAATCGGCTACTGTATCCATATGGGCGATAAAACCGATGCAGTCCTTATCCTCATATCCCGGCGTGGCCGGAAGCTTTCCATAGAGATAGCACTGCTCGTCAAGGTGCACATCCGAAAGACCCATCTCCTTCATTTCTTTTTCCAGAAGCCTTGCCAGGTCAAACTGGCAGGAGGAGGTAGGTACGGTTTCGCTGTTTTCATCGCTGGGTGTGCGGACAACGACATAATTTAACAATCTTTCATATGCTTTCAATTTTCATTCCCCTTTCTTTATGGCATATTGTTTGTATTGCTTAAGTATAGCATATCTGGTGAGGGAACTGCAATTAATGTGTCACCAAAAATTTTCTGCCTGAACGATATTCCACCTGGAGAGATAGAAATTTTAAGGGTTGTAAAAAGGGGATTTCCGGCATATAATAGTAAAAAGATTTGGGGATTTTCGGCAAATATGTATAAATAAAAAAGGGGATTTTTGGCATACCGGTAAATTCCTGCCTGTGGATAAAGGAGAAGGCCTATGATATTTAAAAGAAAGCTTTATGACAAAATGCTGGAGTGGAAAAAAAAATTTGACGGAAGAACTGCCCTTTTAATAAAAGGCGCCAGACGAGTTGGAAAATCAACTCTTGCGGAGGAGTTTGCGAAAAATGAATATGAAAGCTATATCCTGATAGATTTTTCCATTGCCTCAAAGGAGGTTCATGGACTATTTTCTGATCTGTCAGATTTAAATTACCTTTTTCTACGTCTGCAGATGATTTATCAGGTAGATCTGATAGAACGGAGGTCCGTGCTGATCTTTGATGAGGTGCAGATGGAGCCCCGGGCAAGGCAGGCGGTCAAGCATCTGGTAAAGGATGGGAGGTATGATTATATAGAAACAGGTTCCCTTCTGTCAATTAAGAAGAATATAAAGGATATTGTGATTCCCAGTGAAGAAACAAGACTGCAGCTATTCCCATTAGACTATGAAGAATTTCGGTGGGCGCTGGGAGATGAGACTACAATACCCCTGCTTAGGAAAGCTTGTGAAGGCCTCATATCTCTTGGTGACGATATGAACAGACGGCTTTTGCGGGATTTCCGGCTGTATATGCTTGTAGGCGGTATGCCCCAGGCAGTGGATGCATATTTGTCAGCGAATAATCTTAGGATTGTTGATGAAGTAAAGAGAAACATTCTGGAATTGTATGAGGAAGACTTCAGGAAAATTGACCCATCCGGGCGGGCAGGAATGTTATTTCATGCCATACCGGCTGAGCTTAATAAAAATTCGTTCCGATATCAGGTGGCGAGCGTAATTGCAGGAGAGAAGGAGGAGCGGGTAAGAGAGATTCTTGCAGATATGCAGGACTCTATGACCATATACATTTCCTGGCATGCAGATGACCCGGGCGCTGGTATGGCGCTTCATAAAGATCCCCGACGCTATAAACTCTTTTTATGTGATACGGGACTCTTTGTAACACTGGCATTTATGGACAGAGATTTTGCAGAAAATGAGCTTTATGAAAAGCTTTTAAGCAATAAACTCAATACAGACCTGGGGTATTTGTATGAAAATGTAGTTGCTCAGATGTTAAAAACATCGGGAAACGAATTATATTATTATACGTTCCCCAAGGAAACGTCAAACCACAAGTATGAGATTGATTTTCTTCTTGCAAGGAAGAATAAAATCTGCCCTCTGGAAATAAAATCATCAGGCTACAAGACCCATGCCTCCCTGGATGCGTTCCAATGTAAGTTTTCAGCAAGGGTGCTGAAAAGATATCTGCTTTATACAAAGGACGTAAGGAAGGATAAGGATATCCTCTGCCTGCCAGTTTACATGACTCCTTTTTTATAATATAGAAGGCACATTTTTTAGTTAAAAAATTCCCATGGCATGGAAAAGAATGATATAATAAAGCTTAAGTTAAATTTGAGAGAACACATGGAGGCATATACATGAGATTATCACAGTTACTAGAACGTTTAGAATATGAGGTGGTAAAGGGCAGAGATGACATAGAGATCACCACCTTAATCAATGATTCCCGCAAGGTAGAAAAGGGCAGCGTGTTTGTCTGTATTACAGGCGCCGTGTCCGATGGGCATACTTACGTGCAGGAGGTTTTCGGGAAAGGCGCCGCAGCAGTTATTGTGGAAAAAGAGGTGGAGGCGCCGGAAGGGCTTACGGTCATCCGGGTTCCTGACACAAGATACGCCCTGGCTCTTATGTCAGCCGCATACTTCGGCTATCCTGCAGAAAAGCTTAAAATTATCGGAATTACCGGCACCAAGGGAAAGACCACCACAACCTATATGGTGAAGTCCATTCTTGAAGGAGCCGGACATAAGGTGGGGCTTATCGGGACCATAGAGGCTGTTATTGGGGATAAGACTGTTCCGGCAAATAATACGACCCCGGAATCCTATACCATTCAGAATTATTTTGCACAGATGGTTAAGGAAGGGTGCGACAGTGTGGTGATGGAGGTATCCTCCCAGGGCCTTATGCTTCACAGGACGGCAGGGATTCCTTTTGAGATCGGCATTTTTACGAACCTGGGTGAGGATCATATCGGCCCTAATGAGCATAAGGATTTTGAGGATTACAAGCGGTGCAAGGGGCTTTTATTTAAGCAGTGTAAGCTCGGGATTGCAAATGTGGATGATCCCTGGTATGAGGATGTATTCAAAGAAGCTGCATGCAGGAGAGAGACCTTTGGCTTTCACGAGGAAGCGGATCTTCGGGCCGTGGATGTGGAGCATATTACAAGGCCCGGCTATCTGGGGGTTAAGTATCATGTGACAGGGCTTGTAGATTTTGATGTGGAAATTGATATTCCGGGAGAATTCAGCGTATATAATTCCCTGACAGCCATTGCAGTGTGCAGGCATTTCGGAGTTTCCGAAGAAAAAATCAAGAGTGCCCTTAAGGTAGCGAAGGTAAAGGGGCGTATTGAGATGATAAAGGTGTCAGATGACTTTACCTTAATGATTGATTATGCCCACAATGCCATGAGCCTTGAGAGTCTTCTTCATACTCTCAGGGATTATCATCCGCAGCGTATTGTAACTGTATTTGGCTGCGGGGGGAACCGTTCAAAAACCCGCCGCTATGAGATGGGAGAGGTGGCCGGAAGGCTTTCGGATTTTACGATTATTACATCGGATAACCCAAGGTACGAGGAGCCCCAGGCTATTATTGACGATATCATTACAGGCATAGAGAGGACAGACGGAACATATATTTCTATCTGTGACCGCAAGGAGGCCATCAAATACGCCATTGCAAACGGAAGGCCGGGAGATGTCATTATTCTTGCGGGAAAGGGACATGAGACCTATCAGGAGATTAAGGGCGTAAAATATGACATGGATGAACGGGTATTAATTCAGGAAGTGCTTGAGGAGCTTAAATAATTCATATGTACGCAAAGGTGATTGTAGATATTACACACGAAAAACTGGATAAGATTTTTGAATACAGCATCCCCGGAGAGCTTGAGGGGATGCTGAAAGTAGGTACAGAGGTTCTTGTTCCCTTTGGACGGGGAAACAGGGAGATGAGGGGTTATGTTGTGGGATTTTCGGATGTGCCCGAATATGCCCCGGAGCAGATTAAGGAAATTTTGAAATGCGAAGAGGATAAAAGAGCCATTGAGTCAAAGCTTGTCGCCCTTGCGGCGTGGATGAAGGAGACTTACGGCGGCACCATGATCCAGGCGCTTAAAACAGTGCTTCCTATTAAAACAATTAAGAAAACAATTAAGAAAAAACGGATCCGTCTTTTACTTACAAAGGAAGAAGGGAAGGAAAGGATGGATTTTTATCTGAATAAAAACCAGAAGGCAAGGGCAAGGGTTCTGGCCGGGCTCTTAGAGCAGCCGGAGCAGGAATACGGGCTTCTTACGAAAAAGCTTAATATCTCTCCTTCCGTTATCAATGCGCTTAAGGAGCAGGGGGTTTTGGAGATCACAGAGGAGCAGGCCTTCCGGAACCCTGTAAAATATCAGAAAAAGGAAGAGAAGGAGGTTCTCTTTACCCCGGAGCAGAAGAATGCAGCGGATACCTTTAAAAGAGATTATGACAGCGGACAGTTTGGAACCTATCTTTTATATGGTGTGACCGGGAGCGGAAAGACAGAGGTCTACATGGAAATGATTCAGCATGTGGTAAAAAAAGGCAGGCAGGCAATTGTGCTCATACCTGAGATTGCCCTTACCTATCAGACCGTGCTGCGCTTTTACGGGAAATTTGGAGAGCGTGTGTCTATTTTAAATTCCAGGCTTTCAGGGGGAGAGCGCTCCGACCAGATAGAGCGGGTAAAAAACGGGGAAGTGGATGTCATGATCGGCCCAAGATCCGCGCTGTTTACTCCTTTTAAGGACCTTGGGCTGATTGTTATAGATGAAGAGCATGAGGCGGCCTACAAAAGTGAGCAGGTTCCCAGATATCACGCCAGGGAGACAGCTATTATGAGAGGGAAGCTGGAAAATGCGAGTGTCGTGCTGGGCTCTGCGACACCCTCCCTGGAGGCATATTACCGGTGCGAAAAGGGAGAGTATACCCGCCTTACCCTTGCAAGGAGGGCGGCAAGGCAGGCGCTGCCTTCGGTATATGTGACGGATATGCGGGAAGAATTAAAGAGGGGAAACCGTTCCATTTTAAGCGACAGGCTTAAGGGGCTGATGAATGACAGGCTGAAAATGGGGCAGCAGATCATGCTTTTTCTCAATAGAAGGGGATATGCAGGATTTGTTTCTTGCCGTTCCTGCGGATATGTAGTAAAATGTCCTCATTGTGATGTTTCTCTTTCATCCCATAAAAACGGCATGCTTGTCTGCCACTACTGCGGCTATGAGATACGTGCAGTTAAAAAGTGTCCCTCCTGCGGCTCCTCATATATGGGCGGATTCAAAGCCGGAACAGAAGCCATAGAGGAACTAATAAAGCGGGAATTTCCGGATGCAGGGGTGCTGCGCATGGACATGGATACAACAAGGACAAAGGAAGGCCATGAGAGGATCTTATCTGCTTTTGCAGACGGGGAGGCAGATATCTTAATCGGAACCCAGATGATTGTGAAGGGACATGATTTTCCCAATGTTACACTTGTGGGGATCCTGGCGGCGGATATGTCTCTTTACGGCGATGATTACCGCTCGGCGGAGAGGACTTTTGCGCTTCTTACACAGGCGGCGGGAAGAGCCGGACGGGGGAGTATAAAGGGAGAGGTTGTGATACAGACCTATAACCCGGAGCATTATAGTATTGAAAAGGCGGCAGCCCAGGATTATGAAGGCTTCTACGAAAAGGAGATGGATTACCGGAGAATCATGGGATATCCCCCGGCGGCGGAGCTTCTTGCAGTGCTGGTTACAGGAGAGGATGAAAAGCTTCTCGATACAGCAGTAAGGTATCTTAAGGAGTTTGCCTTACGCGCCGGAAGGAACAAAGACCTTCAGATTATCGGGCCGGCCAGTCCCTTTGTGGGTAAGGTAAATGACATATACCGCAGGGTCATTTATATAAAAAGTAAGGATTACAGTGCTTTAACAGTGATGAAGGATCATATGGAGCAATATATTGAGATGAATAAGGGATTTCAGACACTGAAAATTCAGTTTGATTTTAACCCTATGAATATATTTTAAGGAGAGATAGCTATGGCAATAAGAAGAATCCGCGAGCTGGGAGACGAAGTGTTAACAAAAAAATGTAAGGAAGTAACGAAGATGAACCTTCGAACAAGGATCCTCATAGGAGATATGCTTGATACCATGTATGAAGCAGGCGGAGTAGGGCTTGCAGCCCCCCAGGTAGGAGTTTTAAAGAACATTGTGGTGATTGATATCGGAGAGGGGGACGGCCCCATTACTCTTGTGAATCCAGTCATTCTTGAGACAGCCGGAGAGCAGAGCGGGGATGAAGGATGCTTAAGCGTTCCCGGAAAGGCCGGGGTTGTGACAAGACCTAATTATGTGAAGGTCCGGGCACAGAATGAGAATATGGAGGAAATCGAGCTGGAGGCAGAAGAGCTGCTTGCCAGGGCTGTCTGCCATGAGATCGATCATCTGGATGGAATTATGTATGTCGAGCTGGTTGAGGGCGGGCTTCACGATGTGGAGCCAGAGGAGGAAGACTAAATGAAGGTAATATTTATGGGAACGCCGGAGCTTTCTGTGGGAACGCTCGAGGCGCTTGTTGAGGCAGGACATGATGTGGTTCTGGCAGTGACCCAGCCGGATAAGCCCAAAGGAAGAGGAAAAGAGATACAGCTTACGCCTGTTAAGAGGGCGGCCCTTGCCCATGGAATTCCGGTTTATCAGCCGAAAAAAATCAGAGATCCGCAGTGTATCCGGGAACTGGAAAAATATGAGGCAGACGTTATGGTAGTGATTGCATTTGGACAGATTCTCCCGAAAGAGATCCTTGAGATGACTCCCTTTGGATGTATCAATGTCCATGCCTCCCTTCTTCCCAAATACAGAGGCGCCGCTCCTATTCAGTGGGCGGTGATTGATGGAGAAAAGTCATCCGGGGTAACTACTATGCAGATGGACGAGGGGCTGGATACGGGTGATATGCTTCTAAAAACGGAGATTGTCCTTGACAAGAAAGAAACAGGCGGAAGCCTTCATGATAAAATTGCACAGGAAGGGGCAAAGCTCTGCGTGAAGACGCTGGAGGCTCTTAAAGCAGGAACGCTTAAGCCTGTGAAGCAGGAAGAAAGCCCTACAAGATATGCCCGCATGCTTGACAAGTCTATGGGGAACATAGACTGGGAGGACACTGCGGAAAATATTGAGCGTCTGATCCGGGGATTAAACCCATGGCCGGGCACCTATACGGACTGGAACGGCCGGGTAATGAAGGTGTGGCAGGCAGATGTGTGCGAAGAAGAAGGCACCGGGACTCCCGGGACGGTAGTCCGCGTGGAAAAGGACGGTTTTTTTGTCCGGACAGGTGAGGGTCTTTTAAAGGTGACAGAGCTTCAGGTGCCAGGGAAGAAGAGAATGGATGCAGGTGCATTTTTAAGAGGAGCCAGTATTAAAACCGGAGAAATTCTTAAAAAATGTTAAAAATATATGAAAATGAAGTATTTTGTTCTGTTATCATATATAATATGATTCATATACACAGGTAAGGGGGAATAACCATGTATTATCCAATGTATTTTGATCCTACTTATGTTCTTGTTCTTATTGGAGTTATCATTTGTCTGGCAGCTTCTGCGAAGATGAAGTCAACATTTAACAGATATTCCAGAGTCCGTAACCATTCCGGTATGACAGGAAGACAGGCGGCAGAGCAGATTCTTCACAGGGCAGGCATCTATGATGTCCGGGTGGAGCATGTTTCCGGGAATCTTACGGATCACTATGATCCCCGTTCGAAGGTGTTAAGGCTTTCAGATGCAACCTATAATCAGACCTCCGTGGCGGCTATGGGGGTAGCGGCTCATGAGTGCGGACATGCAATTCAGCACCAGACAGGGTATGCTCCCTTAACAATCAGGGGCGCTCTTGTTCCAGTGGTGAATCTGGGAAGTACTATTGCGTGGCCCCTGATTATTATCGGGATGTTTATTAATTCCCGCTCATCCCTTTTATTCATTAATCTGGGTATTCTTGCGTTTTCGCTGGCAGTATTGTTTCAGATCATTACTCTGCCGGTAGAGTTCAACGCGTCAGGCAGGGCGGTTAAGATTCTGGGTGAGACAGGTATGCTTCATCCCGAGGAGGTAAGTGCTACACGGAAGGTTCTGACAGCGGCGGCTCTGACTTATGTGGCCGGCGCGGCATCTGCAATCCTGCAGCTTCTGCGGATCCTCATTCTTACAGGTAACAGAAGGGACGATTAAAGGGATGGCACATATAACAGGAAGAGAGATTGCGCTTGAGACGCTGCTTCTTATTACACGGGACGGGGAATACAGCCATATTGCCCTTTCTAATGTTCTTTTAAAGTATCAGTATCTGGAAAAACGAGAGCGTGCATTTATAACAAGAGTTGTAGAGGGCACGCTTGAGCGCATGATTGAGATAGATTATATGATAGACCAGTTTTCCAGGGTGAAGACCGGGAAGATGAAACCAGTTATCAGGGAGATTATAAGAAGCAGTGTATATCAGCTTCTCTATATGGACAATGTGCCGGATTCGGCAGTATGCAATGAAGCAGTAAAGCTTGCTGTAAGAAAGGGGTTCGGAGCCTTAAAGGGATTTGTAAACGGGGTATTAAGAAACATCAGCCGGAATAAGGGAGAGATTGTTTATCCGGAGAAAGAGGATACGCTTTCGTACATTTCTGTAAAATATTCTCTTCCGGAATGGCTGGCTGGACAATGGCTCTCCTGGTACGGTGCGGATACGGTGGCTGCTATGGGAGAGGAGTTTTTAAAGGAGAAGCCCCTGTGTATCCGGTGTAATACAAGTAAGCTCACGCCAGAAGAGCTTAAGGAGATTCTTGGGAAGGAAGGGGTCTGCGTGGAGGACTGCCCCGGATTTCCTTACGCTTTTTATATAAGCGGCTATGATCATCTGTCCGGGCTTGAGAGCTTCCGGGAGGGAGGTTTTTATGTCCAGGACATAAGCTCTATGTATGTGGCAGAATGGTCCGGAATAAAAAGCGGAGATTATGTGATTGATGTATGCGCGGCGCCTGGGGGCAAGGCTCTCCATCTTGCAGAGCTCTTAAAGGGGACAGGGTATGTGGAGGCCAGGGACCTGACGGAGCGTAAGATAGCGCTGATAGAGGAAAATATTGAAAAGAGCGGCCTTAAAAATATAGAGGCAGTGAGGCAGGATGCCCTTATTTTCCATGAAGCTTCCTGCGGGAAAGCGGATATCGTGCTTGCAGATCTTCCCTGCTCCGGCCTTGGCGTGCTGGGGAAAAAGCCGGATCTCAAATACCGGATGGATGAGGGGAAGCAGAAAGAGCTTGTAAGTCTGCAAAGAAGAATTCTTGCAGTGGTGAACCGGTATGTAAAACCGGGAGGAAGGCTTATTTACAGCACCTGTACCATCCATCAGGCGGAAAATGAGGAAAACAGGGCATGGTTTGAAGAAGAATTTCAGGAGTTTCACTTGATACGCAAAAAGCAGATGATTCCTGGAAGGGATCCGGGCGATGGCTTTTACATTGCAGTTTTTGAGAAGGAGTCTTAATGGAAAAAAAGGATATTGCTTCTTTCGGGCGTGAAGAGCTGATACAGGAGATGGAAGCCTTAGGTGAGAGGGCATACAGAGGAAAACAGATCTATACCTGGCTTCATGAGAAGGGCGCGGACAGCTTTGAGGAGATGACGAATCTTTCAAGGCCCTTAAGAGAAAGGCTTTCAAAGGAATTTGAAATCGTAAGGATGGAGACAGTGGAAAGACAGATCTCAAAAAAAGATCCTACGGAAAAGTTTCTGTTTGGACTGTCTGACGGGAATCAGATTGAAAGTGTTCTGATGCGGTATCATTATGGAAATTCAGTCTGTATTTCCTCACAGGCGGGATGCCGTATGGGATGCCGTTTCTGTGCTTCCGGGATTGGCGGACTGAAAAGAAACCTTACGGCTTCCGAGATGCTTAGGCAGGTTTACCAGATTCAGAGAATTACCGGGGAGCGGGTGTCAAATATCGTGGTGATGGGAACCGGGGAGCCTCTTGATAACTATGAGAATTTTGTCAGATTTATACATATGATAAGTGATGACTGGGGACTTCACATCAGCCAGAGAAATATTACGGCTTCTACCTGCGGCATTGTGCCGAATATGAGGCGGCTGGCAGAAGAGGGCCTGCAGATTACCCTTGCCTTGTCTCTTCATGGCTCTAGCCAGGAAAAGCGTAGAAGGCTTATGCCTGTCGCAGGTAAGTACAGCCTTTCGGAAGTGATGGAGGCCTGTGACTATTATTTTTTGAAAACCGGGCGCAGGGTAACATTTGAATACAGCCTTGTGGCAGGGGTGAATGATTCGGACAGCGACATAAGGGAGCTTACAAAGCTTCTAAAGGGCAGAAACTGCCACCTGAATCTGATACCGGTGAACCCGGTAAAGGAGAGGGAGTTTAAAAAGCCGGACAGTAAAAAAGCAGTTGAATTTGAAAATAAACTTGAAAAAAACGGAATAAATGTTACTATAAGAAGGGAAAGAGGCTCAGATATAGACGGAGCCTGCGGACAGCTCAGGAGACGTTATGCTGTCGGTAAGAGGGAGAATTAGATGAAATTATATGCAATGACTGATGTGGGACGAAAACGAGAGATTAATCAGGATTATGTATATGTGACGGATAAGCCGGTGGGGCCGTTTCCGAACCTTTTGGTGGTAGCAGACGGAATGGGCGGCCATAAGGCGGGAGATTTCGCGTCAAAATATACGGTGAAGGTACTCCGGGAGGAGCTGGAGAAGACCACACTTAAGAAACCGGAAGAAATCCTGCGAAACGTTGTTGCAGTTGCTAATCATAAGCTGATACAGGCATCGGAGTCAGATGTCAAGCTGGAGGGGATGGGAACGACCCTCGTAGCAGCAACTGTGATTGGCAATACGCTCTATTTTTCCAATGTAGGAGACAGCCGTCTTTATCTGATTAATGATAAAATAAGGCAGATATCAAAGGATCACTCTCTTGTGGAGGAGATGGTGAGGCTCGGAGGCATCAAGGCGGAGGAGGCAAAGCACCATCCAGATAAAAATATTATTACCAGGGCCATGGGTGCAAAGGAGGATGTAGAGGCGGATATATATGAATACCGGCTGAAAAAAGGAGACTTAATCCTTATGTGTACGGATGGTCTTAGCAATATGGTTGAAGATGAAGACATGTTTGATATTATTAAAAGCGCGAGAGATATCGTAGAAGCAGTGTTGATGCTGATAGAAAAGGCAAACAGTAACGGCGGGAGAGATAATATAGGGGTTGTGATGGCAGAGCCCCTTGCAGATGAGGTGAGTACATGGTAAAAGAGGGTAATGTGAAGGATGGCATTTTTCTGGGCGGGCGCTACGAGGTATTAAGCAAGGTGGGCGCAGGCGGCATGGCAGATGTGTACAAGGGGAGAGACACTATGCTGAACCGCTACGTGGCCGTTAAGGTGCTGAAAAAGGAATACCGGGAGGATGACGACTTTGTCCGCAAGTTCCGTTCCGAGGCACAGGCGGCGGCAGGGCTTTTGAACCCCAATATTGTAAATGTATATGATGTGGGCGAGGATCGCGGGCTTTATTACATGGTTATGGAGCTTGTAGACGGTATTACCCTGAAGGAGTATATAGAGAAAAAGGGCAGGCTGTCCCACAAGGAGGTAATAAGTATTGCAATACAGATGTGCAACGGCATCGGCGCGGCACATGCGGCAGGCATTATCCACCGGGATATTAAGCCCCAGAATATTATCATATCCAGGGACGGAAAGGTAAAGGTTACGGACTTTGGGATTGCCAAGGCGGTCACCTCTAATACCATCAGCTCGAATGCCATGGGTTCTGTCCACTATACATCGCCGGAGCAGGCAAGAGGCGGATACAGTGACGCGAAAAGTGACATTTATTCTATCGGTATCACCCTTTTTGAGATGGTGACCGGACAGGTGCCTTTTGACGGAGATTCTACGGTATCTGTTGCCATCAAGCATCTGCAGGAGGAGGTTACGCCTCCGTCCGAGATTGTGCCGGATGTTCCGTATAGCTTAGAGCAGATTATTTTAAAATGTACCCAGAAAAACGGAGAGAGAAGATATGCCAGCACGGCAGCCCTGATTCAGGACATGAAACGCTCCTTAGTTGACCCGGAGGGCGATTTTGTTGTGATTCCGCCCCTTCGTAATGCGGATACGGTTATTATCCGGGATGATGAGCTGGACGACATCCGCCAGTCCTTTGACGATGACTATGGATACGGCGATAATGACGACCGGTACGATGATGAAGATTATGATGATGACCGGTACGATGACGATGACTATGATGATGACCGGTACGATGACGATGACTATGATGATGACCGGTATGATGACGGCGGTTACGATGATGATTATGACGACTACGACAGGCGCCAGGACAGGAAGAATAAGAACGGCAGAAAGGGTAATGAGGAAGTAAATCCCCGCATGAACAAGGTTATGAAGATACTGATGATTGTTGTTGCCGTGATTATTGTATTTATTGCAATTTTTGCGGTAGGAAAGGCAGCAGGTATTTTCAAATCCTTTGGAACCGGACTTGTTAAGGAGGATGAGGAAACCACGGTAAAGGTTCCTGATATTGTGGGCAAGAGTGAGGAAGAAGGAAAAGAGATTGCCAAGAAAAAGAATCTGGGTATTAAGGTAATTGCAAGAGAAGAGTCGAATAAATATGATGAAGGAATCATATGCGAGCAGAAGCAGAAGGCGGGCTCAAAGGTAAAGAAAAATTCTACGATCCAGATTGTTGTAAGTACAGGGCTTGTGGGAGAGGAGATTACCATTCCGGAGGTTTCGGGCATGAGCGAGGAGGACGCACAGAGAACACTGACGGATCAGGGCTTTAAGAAGGTATCCTCAGATTATAAGTACGATGATAATGTGCCAGAGGGCGATGTCATCAGCACGACCCCCGCGGCAGGCTCTAAAGCTACCGAGGATACGGATATCAAGATGATTGTCAGCAAGGGGGCACAGAAAAAGGCAGTGCCGAATATGGTGGGAAAGAATGTAGCCGATGCCCAAAACGAGCTTGCGGCAGTGAACCTGGTTCCCAATATTATCTATGAGGCAAGTGAGAAATATGATGTTGATATTGTAACAGCGCAGGATATTGCCGGCGGCAAGAAGGTAGCTCCCGGAACAGTGATTACCATTACGGTCAGCACCGGGTCAGATAAGGTTACGGTGGAGAGCTTTGTGGGAAGACCTGCCAGCGAGCTTGAAAACTGGGCATGGAGCAATGGCCTGAATCCGATGGTATCGGAGTACCGATATACCAGTGATACGAGATATCCGTATGGGACAGTGATTTCCCAGTCAAAGACATCAGGCAAGGTGACAAAGGGCGAGACTATCAGCTATGTATTCAGCAACGGGCCGGAGCCGGTGCAGCAGCCGGATCCGGATCAGGGAAACAATAGCGGCGGCGAAGACGACGGAGACACACAATAAGGCAAGGTCAGTGTATATGCAGGGAAAGATAGTAAAGGGAATTGCCGGATTCTACTACGTTCATGTAGTAGAATCCGGTGTTTATGAATGTAAAGCCAAGGGGATTTTCAGAAAAGAGGGGATGAAGCCTCTCATAGGGGATAATGTAGAGATTGAAATACTGGATAAAAATGACAGGGAAGGGAATATTACAGATATACTTCCAAGGAAGAACGAGCTTATCCGTCCTGCTGTAGCTAATATTGACCAGGCACTGGTGGTGTTTGCGGCGGCAAAGCCGAATCCCCATTTTAATCTTTTGGATCGATTTCTTGTGATGATGGAGAGTAAGAGTATCCCTGTGATATTGTGCTTTAATAAAAGGGATGCCGCAAAAGAGCAGGACATCCGGAGGATCCAGGAAATTTATGCAGGCTGCGGCTGCCCTGTTATTTTTACCAGCGTGAAGAGAAGGACAGGCATTGAAATGCTTTTCGGGCTTTTAGAGGGAAAGACCACAGCCATTGCAGGTCCGTCAGGTGTGGGCAAATCGTCCCTTATTAATCTTTTAAGTCCCGGAGCTCATATGGAAACCGGTAGCATCAGCCGCAAGACCAGCCGGGGAAAGCATACGACCAGACATTCGGAGCTCCTTTTTATAGACGGGGATACTTATATTATGGACACGCCCGGCTTCAGCTCTTTATATGTGAATGATTTTGAAAAGGAAGAGCTAAAGTATTATTTCCGCGAGTTTGGGCCATATGAAGGGAAATGCCGGTTTCATGGCTGCGGCCATATTCATGAGCCGGATTGTGCCGTGAAGGAAGCGGTGATTTCAGGAAAGATACATACTGTCCGGTATGAGGACTATAAAGACATGTATGAGGAATTAAAAAATAAAAGGAGGTACTGATATGGAATATGTTCTTGCGCCATCGATTTTATCGGCTGATTTTAAAGTGCTTGGAGAACAGATGAAGATGACAGAGGAGGCGGGAGCAAAATATCTGCATTTTGATGTAATGGACGGCATGTTTGTTCCGAGTATATCCTTTGGCATGCCGGTATTAAAGTCCATCCATGGCGCAACGGGCCAGGTGATGGACGCCCATCTCATGGTTCAGGAGCCCATCCGTTATGTGGAGGCTTTTGGGAAGGCAGGGGCAGATATCGTGACCGTACACTTGGAGGCCTGCAAGGACATCCGCCGGACAATAAGGGAAATCCATGGATGCGGCATGAAGGCAGGTCTATCTGTCTGTCCAAAGACGGATGTAAAAGAAACAGAGGGACTTCTTAAGGAGATAGACATGCTGCTTATTATGAGTGTGCATCCGGGCTTCGGGGGGCAGAAATTTATTCCAGAATCACTGGAAAAGATACGCAAGGCAAGAAGCATGGCAAGGGAGCAGGGTCTTGACCTTGACATTCAGGTAGACGGAGGCATTTACCATGATAATGTAAGAGACGTACTGGATGCAGGTGTCAACATTGTTGTGGCAGGCTCTGCGGTATTTAACGGAAACCCGGCGGAAAACACGAGGAAATTTATGGAGATATTAGAAAATTATGGGTAAAACGATTGTAATTGTAAGCGGAGGAGAGTTAAAGGAGGATTTTGCACTGTCTGTTTTAGAAAAGGAAGGAGCAAATTGTGTAATCGGGGTGGACAAGGGGATGGAATTCCTTTACCGAAACCAGATTGTCCCCAGTTACATAGTGGGAGACTTTGATAGTGTAGATCAAGAGATTGCGGATTATTACCGGAACCATACAAATGTGCCGATTCGGGAATATAATCCGGTGAAGGATGCATCGGATACGGAGATTGCAGTGCGGCTTGCCATGACCCTCGGGTGCAGCAGGCTTCTGATTCTCGGCGCGACAGGCGGAAGGATTGACCATCTGTGGGCAAACGTGCAGATGCTGACCATTCCCTTCCGTGCAGGAATTGATGGGGAAATTCTTGATCCCAGTAACCGGATCCGCCTGATCGGAGGAGATACGGTGCTTAGGAAGTCAGAAATGTACGGGCCATATTTTTCCGTATTTCCCCTTGGGGGAGAAGTCTTCGGATTTAATATTTCCGGAGCAAAATATCCCCTTAAAAATCATACACTGACCCCTTATGACAGCCTGTGTGTAAGCAACCAGATCGAGGAGGATGAGGGAAAGATCACATTTTCCAGGGGAATTGTGATTTTGATGGAGACACGTGATAAGGAGGAAATGAGATAAATGAAACTGGGAATCGTGGGACTGCCCAATGTCGGCAAAAGTACATTATTTAATTCTCTTACAAAGGCAGGCGCAGAGTCTGCCAATTATCCGTTCTGCACGATTGACCCTAATGTGGGGGTTGTAACCGTGCCGGATGAGCGTCTGAATGTGTTGGGAGAGATGTATCAGACAAAGAAAATTATTCCGGCTGCAATTGAATTTGTGGATATTGCGGGTCTTGTAAAGGGAGCCTCAAAGGGAGAGGGGCTGGGAAACCAGTTCCTGGCGAATATCCGTGAGGTTGACGCTATTGTACATGTTGTGCGATGCTTTGAGGACAGCAATATAGTCCATGTGGACGGAAGCATTAATCCCTTACGTGATATTGAGACTATTAATCTGGAGCTGATATTCTCTGACCTTGAGATTCTGGAAAGAAGAATCTCGAAGACGGTGAAGGTGTCAAGAAATGATAAGGCTGCCGCAAAAGAACTTAAGCTCTTAGAAAAGCTTAAGGCTCATCTGGAGGAAGGAAAGCCTGCCAAGACCTTTGACGGCGCGGAGGATGAGGAGGAAGAGGGATGGCTTTTGGCCTATAACCTTCTGACCTATAAGCCAGTTATTTATGCAGCCAATGTGGCGGAGGATGATCTGGCGGATGATGGCGCGGGCAATGATGGCGTAGGGAAGGTGCGCGCGTATGCGGACGAAGAAAATAGCGAGGTATTTGTTGTCTGCGCCCAGATTGAGCAGGAGATTGCGGAGCTTGATGATGATGAGAAGAAGATGTTCCTGGAGGACTTAGGCTTAGAGGAGTCGGGGCTTGAAAAGCTGATTAAGGCCAGCTACCATATTCTGGGGCTTATCAGCTACCTGACGGCAGGCGAGCCGGAGGTGAGGGCTTGGACAATTACAAAGGGGACAAAGGCTCCCCAGGCAGCGGGAAAGATTCATACAGACTTTGAGAGAGGCTTTATCCGCGCGGAGGTTGTTGCCTATGACGATCTGATTTCCTGCGGCAGCCATGCGGCAGCAAAGGAAAAAGGACTTATCCGCCTGGAGGGAAAGGATTATGTTGTAAAAGACGGCGACATTATGCTGTTTAGATTTAATGTATAGGAAGGAAACTGGTGTATCATGGACAGGATGATTGACTTTCCCCATCTGGGTATCCACCTGTCATCTGTGGGGGATCATATTACGGTATTTGGATTTGACATTGCTTTCTACGGTATGATCATTGGACTGGGAATTCTGGCAGGAATTTTTATAGCGGCTTTTGAGGCGAAACGGACAGGACAGAACCCGGAGAATTATTTTGATCTGGCAATCTATGCAGTCATTTTTTCTATTATCGGCGCAAGAATTTATTATGTTGCCTTTTCCTGGGATATGTATAAGGATGATTTAAAAAGTATTCTTAATATACGCCAGGGCGGGCTTGCGATTTACGGAGGAGTGATTGCGGCGATTATTACAGTGTTCGTTTTTGCCGGAATCAAGAAAATGTCCGCCCCGCTTATTTTTGACACGGCAGGCCTCGGGCTGGTGGCAGGCCAGGCTATCGGCCGGTGGGGGAACTTTTTCAACCGGGAAGCCTTCGGGGAATATACGGACAGCCTGTTTGCCATGCGCCTTCCCATGAGCGCGGTGAGAAGCTCGGATATAACGGAGCTTATGAAGGAGCATATAGAGATAGAAGGAGAGATTTCCTTCATACAGGTGCATCCGACATTTTTATATGAGTCCTTATGGTGCCTGGGGCTTCTTATTCTTTTACTTTTATACCGCAGACATAAGAAATTCAACGGGGAGGTTTTTCTTCTATATCTTTTCGGATACGGGGCCGGGAGGGTGTGGATAGAGGGTCTTCGGACGGATCAGCTCCTTATTCCGGGAACAGAGATTCCCGTCTCCCAGATTCTGGCAGGAACGCTGATTATCATTTCCCTGTTTTTGATTGTGTGCGGCAGGGCAAGGGCGGGGAAAAAGCGGCGGCATGTACCCAAAAATGAACAAAATAAGCGCAAGAATCACTAGACTTTTAAATTTTTGTGGACTATAATAATCGTATATGTCAACATTATAAGATTTTGTATAACTTTTTTAAGGAGGAACAACAAAAATGGCAAGAAAAATGAAGACCATGGATGGTAATCAGGCTGCGGCTCACGCTTCCTATGCGTACACTGAAGTTGCAGCTATTTATCCGATTACACCATCCTCAGTTATGCCGGAGCATGTAGACGAATGGGCTACAGAGGGTAGAAAGAATATCTTTGGACAGACCGTGCAGGTAACAGAGATGCAGTCAGAGGCAGGAGCAGCAGGAGCAGTTCACGGCTCACTTGCAGCAGGCGCCTTGACAACGACATTTACGGCATCTCAGGGATTATTGTTGATGATTCCTAACTTATATAAAGTAGCAGGCGAACAGCTTCCGGGCGTGTTCCATGTATCTGCACGTGCCCTTGCAAGCCACGCGCTGTCAATTTTCGGAGATCACTCAGATGTGTATGCATGCCGTCAGACAGGTGCTGCCATGCTCTGTGAGTCAAGCGTACAGGAGGTTATGGATTTAACACCGGTTGCACATTGTGCGGCGCTTAAGGGAAAGCTTCCTTTCATTAACTTCTTTGATGGATTCCGCACCTCTCATGAGATTCAGAAGATCGAAGCATGGGATTATGAGGATCTAAAAGAGCTGGTAGATATGGATGCCATTGATGAGTTCAGAAATCACGCGCTGAATCCGAATCACCCGTGCCAGAGAGGTTCCGCGCAGAATCCGGACATCTTCTTCCAGGCAAGAGAGGCATGCAATCCATACTATGATGCTATGCCGGCAATTGTTCAGGAGTATATGGACAAGGTTAACGCAAAGATTGGCACAGATTATAAGCTGTTTAATTACTATGGAGCACCGGACGCAGAGAAGGTTATTATTGCCATGGGTTCTGTCTGCGATACCATTGAGGAGACTATTGATTACCTCGTAGCTGCAGGTGAGAAGGTGGGCGTTGTTAAGGTACGTCTGTACAGGCCGTTCTGTGCGCAGGCACTCATTGACGCGATTCCGGATACTGTGAAGTACATCAATGTTCTTGACAGGACAAAGGAGCCGGGAGCTCAGGGAGAGCCGTTATACCTTGATGTTGTTTCCGCTCTTAAGGGATCAAAGTTTGACGCGGTTCCGGTAAACAGCGGACGCTATGGCTTAGGCTCTAAGGATACGACTCCTGCACAGATTGTTGCAGTATTTAATAATGATAAGAAAGCAAGATTTACAATCGGTATCGTGGATGATGTGACAAATCTTTCTCTTGAGACAGGAGAGGCTCTTGTTACGACACCGGAGGGAACCATTAACTGTAAGTTCTGGGGACTCGGAGCAGACGGTACTGTTGGAG
The DNA here is from genome assembly GCA_949502235.1 of uncultured Lachnospiraceae bacterium. Taxonomy (GTDB): domain Bacteria; phylum Bacillota; class Clostridia; order Lachnospirales; family Lachnospiraceae; genus CAPEBR01. Next base: position 36,905 of record CATBDC010000017.1, read on the forward strand.
CAAATAAGAACTCCATCAAGATTATCGGAGATAACACAGATATGTACGCACAGGCTTACTTTGACTATGATTCCAAGAAGTCCGGCGGCGTTACCATGTCACACCTTCGTTTTGGTAAGAAGCCGATTAAGTCTACTTACCTGATTCACAAGGCAAATTTTGTGGCATGCCACAATCCTTCTTATGTAAATAAATATAATATGGTACAGGAGCTTGTTGACGGCGGAACCTTCCTTCTGAACTGCCCATGGGATATGGAAGGACTTGAGAAGCATCTGCCGGGACAGGTAAAGGCATTTATCGCAGATCATAATATCAAGTTCTATACAATTGATGGTATTAAGATTGGTAAGGAGATCGGTCTTGGCGGACGTATCAACACGGTTCTTCAGTCCGCATTCTTCAAGCTGGCAGCCATCATTCCGGAAGCGGAAGCTATTGACCTTATGAAGGCAGCAGCAAAGGCTACTTACGGAAGAAAGGGCGACAAGATCGTACAGATGAACTATGATGCCATTGACGCCGGCGCTAAGCAGGTAGTAGAGGTAACAGTACCTGATTCCTGGAAGTCCTGTGAGGATGAAGGATTATTCTCACCTGAGGTTAAGGGTGGAAGAGAAGACGTTGTTAATTTCGTAAAGAATGTACAGACAAAGGTTAATGCACAGGAAGGCAATACACTTCCGGTATCTGCATTTAATGATTATGTAGACGGCTCCACACCATCAGGCTCCTCTGCATTTGAGAAGCGCGGTATCGCAGTAGATATCCCGGTATGGGTTCCGGAGAACTGTATCCAGTGTAACCGCTGTGCGTATGTATGTCCGCACGCTGTTATCCGTCCGGTTGCTCTTACAGAGGACGAGCTTAACAAGGCTCCGGAAGGAACAAAAGCAATTGACATGATCGGCATGCCTGGCATGAAGTTTACCATGACTGTATCAGCTCTTGACTGTACAGGCTGCGGTTCCTGTGCGAATGTATGTCCTGGAAAGAAGGGCGAGAAGGCTCTTGTTATGAAGAACATGGAAGAGAATGCCGGCTCACAGGCTGCATTTGACTTCGGAAGAGAGATTCCGGTTAAGCCGGAGGTGGTTGCCAAGTTTAAACCAGAGACTGTGAAAGGAAGCCAGTTCAAGCAGCCGCTCCTTGAGTTCTCAGGCGCATGTGCAGGCTGCGGCGAGACTCCGTATGCGAAGCTGATTACACAGCTGTTCGGTGACAGAATGTATATTGCAAATGCAACAGGATGCTCCTCTATCTGGGGTAACTCCTCACCGTCCACACCTTACACGGTAACACCGGAAGGAAAAGGACCGGCATGGTCAAACTCCTTATTCGAGGACAATGCAGAGTTCGGCTATGGTATGCTGTTAGCACAGAAAGCAATCAGAAAGAGATTAAAAGCACAGGTAGAAGAGATTGCAGGCTCCGACAAGGCTTCCGAGGAAGTAAAAGCAGCATGCAAAGAATATCTGGATACCTTTAACTGCGGCGTATCCAATGGGGATGCCACAGATAAGTTAGTTGCAACATTAGAAGGAATTGACTGTGATACATGTAAGGATATCGTTAAGAACAAAGATTTCCTGGCTAAGAAGTCCCAGTGGGTATTCGGCGGCGATGGATGGGCTTACGATATCGGCTTCGGCGGCGTTGACCATGTACTGGCAAGCGGCGAGGATATCAACGTTATGGTATTCGATACCGAGGTTTACTCCAACACAGGCGGACAGTCTTCCAAGGCTACAAAGACAGGCGCTACCGCACAGTTTGCAGCAGGCGGAAAAGAGACGAAGAAGAAAGACCTTGCAGGAATTGCAATGAGCTATGGCTACGTATACGTTGCACAGATTGCAATGGGCGCTGACTTTAACCAGACCGTAAAGGCAATCGCAGAGGCAGAGGCATATCCGGGACCGTCACTTATTATCGCTTACGCTCCATGTATCAACCATGGTATTAAGAAGGGTATGAGCAAGGCCCAGACAGAGGAAGAGCTGGCAGTAAAATGCGGTTACTGGAACAACTTCCGTTTCAACCCGGCAGCAGAGGGCGCGAAGTTCACTCTTGACAGCAAGGAGCCTGCAGGAGACTATCAGGAATTCCTTGACGGCGAGGTACGTTACAACGCACTTAAGAGATCAAATCCGGAAAAGGCAGAAAAACTCTTTGCTAAGAATGAGGAAGAGGCTATGGAGAGATACGCATATCTCAAGAAGCTCGTAACACTGTACGGAGAAGAATAATTTAAATTGGGGACGGGGTATTTCTTAGAAATACTCCGTCCCAGATTAATTTTACCCTGTCCCTATCCCGTCTTTTAATTTCGCTTTCAGTTCTTCTCTCTTTTTGATCTCTGTCTTTTCAAAGATATTGGCAATATGCTTTTTCACAGTGGTTTCTGAAATGACTAAGGTTTCTGCAATTTCCCGGTTTGAATGTCCCTGACAGATAAGAAGCGCAATCTCTTCCTCCCTCTTTGTAAGCCCTGCCCTCTGGCAGCTTTCGTGTGAAGGCATTGTATCAGAAGCCGCCTCAGACGGACAGGGGGGCGTGTCCTCCCTGTCAAGAACCAGACGGATACAGAACGCATACAGCATGGGACGGAAGCAGAGAGCAATATCCTTTAAAAGCCCTTCGTATCCTGTATCCTCTGATAATCGTACAAAGCAGAGTAAAAATACCTGTATCATGCCGGCCGAGGGAATTTTGCTTCCGAATATGTACAGAAATTCTCTTTTCTCCATTCCTTTCCGATAGAAAGGCAGTGCCAGAAGAAGGCCGCCTACAAGCAGCAGAAAAAAGCTTTTAGCATCAAGCAGCAGCATGACATTAAAATCGGCCATAAATGCGAGAAGAAGGATATAGAAAAAAAGGTAAATCCCTGTCTGCCATTTATCTTTCATAGACAGTTCACTCCTTTTCCGAAGTATCGGACTCCTGTGCTTCTTTAAGCCTTAGCTTCAGCGAGCTTTCCACTGGCAGAAGTATGAGTATCATGGCAGAGGCATAAAGGGGAATCCGAAGTCCATCTGCCAGGAAGGAGCCAAGGGGCTTTAGACGCTCAGCCTCCTCCAATATTAATGCCTGGGAAAGATTGAAAAACAGCAGAAACATTCCTGTAAAAAAAGCCGTTTTTCTGGCTAAACGCAGGGCCTCTATCGCACGCCTCCATTCGTTTAAGGATTCTTTTTCCACTTTTCTGCGGATGCTGAAACGAAACGCATTGTTAAAATCCTTTAAAAGCCCCGCAGCTAAAAGCAGTGTGAAAATAAATAACAGCATTACCAGGGTGAGGGGCAGATTATCAAAGATCCAGAGCATATTTCCGGCACTTCCTATATCCGTGATATACCAGCTTAGTACTGCCACTGCTAAAAAAGAAATGATATACATAATTCCTACCTCCTGTTGTAAACAGTAACGTTTTTCTTTCATTTTAAACGCCCAGTACATATGACACAATACTTCTTAGGGTGTATTTTTGGTAGTATATGGGTTTTCATAGGGCATCCGCTGCTTCGGCCGCGGATTTCTGGTAGGCGATTCTGGGAGTACCGTCCTCTACATGGATAATACCGCATTTTATATATCCATATTTTTCAAGGAGCTTCTGCATGATTTTATTGTCTTCATGGGTGTCTATACGGATATTTCTAAACTGCCTTTCACAAAAATCCAGACATTCCTTTAAGATTCCCTTTACAGAGCCATCGCTGGCGACTCTGTGTATGGTTCCATAGGGTGCGTCACTGATCCACTTTCCTTCAATGACCCGGTAAGTGGGCTCTTCGCCGGATAATAGTGCGAATACGCCGCAGATGTTCCCTTCATGTTCAATTACATGGCAGTATCCATTCCTGATATCCCGGACAATCGTCTGCCGGTCAGGCTTATCATCCCCCCACTGGCCGGGATTTCCGTTTTTCTTCATCTGTTCTCTGGCATAGGCATAGATACAGAGGATATTATCCAGTTCAGATAAAGCTGCTTTCCGAATGTTCATATTTTTGTTTCCTTTCACGTTATTTTCCTGTAGTTCCCAGTATAGCATAAAATGTTATTTAGGTGATAGCTGCCTTTGTCGAAGACAATTTTAAATGGATTACTGTTCACATAGGACTTTGCATTTACTGCAAAGTCCGTAAGAAAATGATTCAGGCGTGAGCAGTAACCCATATGGAAATAAAATGGAATATTATGGAAATAAATGGTTGAATTATGGAACGAAAAATGGTATAATCAAAAAATACTAAGAAAAAAGTAAATAGTAGCAGGGGAGACGGTTATGACAGTGGAAGAAATGAGACGGCGGAAGAAAGAGCTGGGTTATACTAACGAAAAGATATCGGAGCTTTCCGGGGTTCCCCTTGGGACCGTACAGAAGATATTTGCCGGGGTGACGTCAAGCCCCAGGTACGACACTCTTATGGCGCTGGAAAGGCTGCTTAAAGTGGCAGATAACAGGATAGAAGAGGCTGTAATGGCTTATCAGATTAAAAAGCAGGGAGAGTTTACCCTGGAGGATTACTATGAACTTCCTGACGAGCGGAGAGTGGAGCTGATTGACGGCGTTTTTTATGACATGGCGTCTCCAACGTCTATTCATCAGATGATATCGTCAGAGATATGCCGTCTGCTGAAGGACTATATTGATAAGAAGCATGGGAAGTGTATTCCCCTTGCAGCTCCCATAGACGTACGGCTTAGCTGCGATGACAATACGATGGTACAGCCGGATGTGCTGGTAGTATGTGACAGGAATAAGATTATCCGGCGCTGTATTTACGGAGCTCCTGATTTTATTGCGGAGATTCTTTCCTTATCAACAAGGCGCAAGGATATGATCGTCAAGCTTAAAAAGTACAGTGAATCAGGAGTACGGGAATACTGGCTTGTGGATCCTGACAGGAAGAAGGTAGTTGTATATGACCTTGAAAATGACGGACTTCCTGTAATTTATGGGTTTGATGAGGAGATACCGGTGGAGATTTTTTCCGGAGAATGTAAGATTGATTTTTCAGGAATATATGATTATATCAGATTTTTATATGAAAAGTCAGAATAGAGGGAGGGGATGATATATGAGTGTTACAGTAGGCGATTTGCTAAGGCTTCCGTCCCTTCGCCGTGCGGAGGTACTGGGAGGCAGGAAAGGACTTACGAAGATCGTGTCCTCCATATCCGTACTGGAGTCCACAGACCCGGAGATCCTGGTGGACGGACTTTTCCCGCAGGGGGAATTTTACGGCAGTGAGATTGTCATTACAGGATTTATGAACATTCTTGGGGATGTAAAGTGTCAGTGTGCCAATATCCGCCGGATGGCAGAGGGCGGAGAGGCAGGTCTCATACTTTTTTATGTGGGGGTTTATCTCCCTTATGTAGACAGGCGTCTGATTGAGCTTGCGGATGAGCTGGATTTTGTACTGATCTGCATGCCAAAGGGGGAAAGGAATCTCCGTTACAGTGAAGTAATCAGTGATGTTATGGACTGTATTTACAGGGATCGGGCGGGAAATGACTCGATTGTACCGGAGATTCTTGAAAGGATTTCCGTGCTGCCGCCCCAGCTTCGTTCCGTAAACACAGTGCTGCAGATGGTGAGTGACAGGACGGCAGTTTCCCTTGTCCTGTGCGATTCTTCCATGAGGCTTCTGAATCTGGTGGCATGGCCGAGAAGCCTCGAACCGGTATTAAAAGATAGGATGGGGGAATATAAGACATTTCCTGCTGATGGAGAGTTTCGCAGGTGTTCCTTTCTTGAAGAGGGATATGTGGGGCATTTTACACTGCAGTTAGGGCACGGAAGGAAAGGAGAGCTTTTCTTGTTCTTCCAGAAGCCGGCGGGGACTGCAGAAGGACAGATTCTGTCTCCTGCATTAACAGAGCAGATTACGGATGTTGTCCGCCTCGGGGTAAATATCTGGGGAGAGCAGCACAGTGAGGTGGCGGTTCACGAGCTGGTCCGTGCAATTATCCAGGACGAGCCCATGAAAATGCGGCGGCTTGCGGACATTTTCGGGATAGATGTAGAAGCGATTCATGAGATGTGGATTGTGCGCGGCTTAGGACGAGGCGCCAGAGGGCGCGAAGGAGAGTACCTGAAAAAGGAAATGAGTTTTCTGTGTACTTTTGCAGAAAGCTGCGCGGACACAGTTGTGGCAGACAGTTACGAGGGAAGCTTGCTGCTTTTCCTAAGTGATCCCTATTCACAAAAAGAGGCCCAGGAACAGATTGACGGAATGATAAATCAGATTCAGGCGGCAGACGAAAGAGTGACTCTGACACGTTGTAATAATCTTGGGGATACCGGTGATGTCAGAAGGGCGTATCTATGCCACAGGGACTATCTTGAAGATAGCAGACGGGTATTCCCGGGGAAAAGCTGTTTTCAGATTGGAGAGCTTCAGTTTGTAGGGAAATGCCGTGAGCTGATTGAGAAAGGCGAAAGGGAAATACAGCAGGCGCTTCAGTGTCTGGAGTGTCTGAAAGCAGACCGGGAGGAGCAGGTTCTTTTAGAGACATTAAGTACCTATCTGTTGGATGCGGGGGCAAGTGCCTCGAAGATAGCAGAGCTTTTGTTTCTGCACAGAAATACAATTAAGTACAGAATCCACCGGCTTACAGAGCTTTTAGGATATCGGCCGGATAAAATGCCGGAGGAAATTTCGCTGTACCAAGCTGTTGTTGTAAAAAGGCTTCTCACGTATCCTTAGCAAGTATCAGAATAGAAGAGGGGAGTTCCTTTGTCCATTTGGACAAAGGAACTCCCCTCTTTTCTGTGTTTAGAACAATGACCAGGATTCTATACAGGCAGTATACTAGAAAATGGTGAGTGAACAGTAACTAAACAGCAACAGAAAGGAGAAATTAAAGGTGAGAAAATTAGGGGTTCATGAAATAGAGGATATTGCCCTTGGGGCAGCGCTCCTCGGTGCCGGAGGAGGCGGAGATCCTTATGTGGGGAAGCTTGTAGCTCTCGGGGCAGTAAAGGAATGTGGAGAGGTTACACTTTTAAGCCCTGACGAGGTTCCTGATGATGCTCTTATTGTGCCCATTGCCATGATGGGGGCGCCTACCGTTCTGGCGGAAAAGGGGATCGGGGGTAAAGAATACCGGACACTTTTTGAGATGGTTTCCCGGTTTTTCGGGAAGGATATCTATGCATTTATGCCAATCGAGGCAGGCGGGGTGAACTCCATGCTGCCCATTGCGGCCAGCGCAAGACTTAACCTTCCCCTTGTGGACGCAGATGGCATGGGACGGGCATTTCCGGAGCTTCAAATGGTTACATTTACAATGGGAGGTATGAGTGCTTCTCCCATGGCGCTGACAGATGAAAAGGGAAACAGCGTCATTTTTGAGACAATTACAAATAAATGGACAGAGGAGCTTGCAAGGGCAGTTACCATGAGCTGCGGCGGCGCGGTATCCGTTTCTCTATATCCCATGACAGGAGCACAGCTTAAAGAGTATGCAGTCCGGGATATCGTGACAAGGAGCCAGAGGCTGGGAGAGGCGATTCGGACAGTAAAAAACAGCGCGGACAAATCCCCGGAGGAGCATTTCCTTGAGGCGGCCGAAGGATATAAGCTGTTTAAAGGAAAAATTGCAGATGTATTAAGAGAAACACGGGCGGGCTTTAATTTCGGGAAGGTAATCCTGGAGGGAATCGGAGAATGTAAGGGGAAAAACGCTTATGTGGAGTTTCAGAATGAAAACCTTGTGGCATCTGTAGAAGGGGTGATTGTGGCAACAACTCCGGATCTCATCTGCCTTGTAGATACGGAGACATTTGTACCTGTTACAACGGATGCTTTAAAATACGGAAAGAGAGTACTCTTAGTGGGGCTTAGGTGCTTTGAAAAATGGCGATCCGAGGAAGGAATAGAGCTTGTGGGGCCGAGATATTTTGGGTGCGATACAGATTATATTCCGCTGGAGGAACGGTGCAAAGGAGGTCTTTATCATGTATAAGCTTGGAATAGATGTGGGCGGTACAAATACAGATGCAGTTTTGATTGACGAGAATCTGCATGTGGCGGCAGATATAAAATTTCCTACCTCAGAAGATATTTATGACGGGATTCTGGGTGCACTGCGGGAGGTTCTTAAGGTGTCGGGGATCCGGCGGGAGGAAATCGGACAGGCTATGCTGGGCACGACCCAGTGTACCAATGCGATTGTGGAGCGTAAAAATCTTGCACCCATTGGAATTCTGCGTATCGGCGCGCCTGCAACCCTAAGTATTCCTCCTATGGTGGACTGGGCGGAGGAAATCAGCAGGATAGCCGAAGGCACTGTTATCGTGGGCGGCGGTCTTGAATATGACGGAAAGGAGCTCTCACCCTTTGACAAGGAAAAAGCCGCGCAGTTTTTCAGGGAGATGAAGGAAAAGGGCGTGAAGTCAATCGCCATTTCCTGCGTATTTTCTACGGTGAGAAATGAACATGAATTAGAGGCGGCGAAGCTGTGCCGGGAGATTATGGGAGAGGATGTACATATATCCATTTCCAGTGAAATCGGATCCATGGGGCTCATTGAAAGAGAAAATGCTACAATATTAAATGCTGCGCTCTGGAGGGTGGCAGAGCAGTTTACAGAAGGCTTTGCAAAAAGCCTTGCCGAAGAAGGAATTACAGACGCAGATATTTACCTTTCCCAGAATGACGGCACCCTTATGACAATGGAGCATGCCAGGAAGTATCCGATTCTCACTGTAGCCTGCGGCCCCACGAACTCTATCCGCGGAGCAAGCTATCTAAGCGGGCTTAAAGATGCAATCGTAGTGGATGTGGGAGGCACTACCACCGATTTTGGAGTGATTCAGAACAGCTTTCCGAGAGAATCAAGCGTGGCAGTAACCATCGGCGGCGTGCGTACCAATTTCCGGATGCCGGACATCATATCTATCGGCCTTGGCGGTGGTTCTATTGTAAGAGAGAAGGAAAACGGTGAGGTAACCGTAGGACCAGACAGCGTTGGCTATGAGATTACCGAAAAAGCATTGATCTTCGGCGGCGATGTCATGACCGCAACAGACATAGCAGTGCGTCTTAACATGGCGGACATCGGAGATGCCTCTAAGGTAGAAAAGATTCCCCTTGCATTTGCAGAAAAAGCAATGGAAGTCCTCCGCCAGATGGCGGAGGAAGGAATTGACACTATGAAGGTATCAAATGCAGACTGTGAGGTAGTGTTAGTAGGAGGCGGTTCCATCATCCTTCCAGAAGATATAAAAGGAGCAGCCGCAGTGAGAAAGCCAGAGCATTTCGGCTGTGCCAACGCAATCGGATCCGCAATCTCCAAGGTAAGCGGCACACTGGAAAAACTGATTAATTATGACGAAACACCAAGAGACGAAGCCCTTGCAAAAGCAAAGGAAGAGGCAAAGGAACTGGCAGCCGCCGCAGGCGCAGTCCCGGAAACCATAGAGATTATTGAGGTAGAAGACGTGCCTCTGGCATACTATCAGGGGAACACCAACCGGGTCAAAGTAAAAGCCGCAGGCGAGTTGGGGACAGGGTAAATTGAAATCCGGGACGGAGTAAAATTCATTTTACTCCGTCCCGGATTTCAATTTACCCTGTCCCCAATGCGTACGTATCCGGTTTTTAGTCCTTCTTCAGAAAAGATCCCGTCTCCGCGGAAATCCAGATAAAGCTTATCCAGCTCGTCTTCGTTGACGATCCATGCAAGGTGCATAGTTACACTTTCTCCGGGCTTTATCTCAGGAATATAGTTATTGTGCTTTTGCCCGCCGGAAATATCATGGTAAAGCATTTCATATCTTACGCCAATATGCTCATTTTCTACATAATCACAGGTGTCGTCTGCCCGGTTGAATATTTTATAGGTGTTTCCTTCCTTCACAATCGGTATAAGGGGAACCATAAACCATGCATTATGTACTGCTTCTGTACCAGGATTTGAAAATTCTACGGTGGCATATACCAGCTTTAAAGAGGTTTCTTCTGTTCGGACGAGCTCTGGCATTGTGCTTACCCCGTCTCCGTCTTTCATATAATACAGTGTATCAGATATAAGCTTCCCGTCCGGGCCGATGAGCTCTGCCATGTAATCGGGGATTGCCTCTTCTTTTGTTAAGAGTGAAAGGTCGTCTGCTGTCTGTATGTCTGTGACAGTGGCTTCCAGCTCAATATCAGTCATATCCGCGTCTAAAAAGCTGTGGATTTTGAACTTTTCGCCGATTTGATGTGTATTTGCCATTTGCTCTTCGCTTGCTTCCGTGAAATAGTAATCGTCCTCTGCAGATGCAGACTCATCTCCCTTCTCTCTGGGTTCGTTCAGAGCATCAACAAATTCACTCCAGAGGGGTAATTCATCTGCTGCCGTCATGTTTCCGGTAGGGGTAAGTGAAATGTTTTCTGCCATTTTTAGCAGCTCATCCTTGTCGGCATGTCCCCAGGAGCTGACGGAGAATATCTGGTTTATGTCTTCATACAGAATATAGACGGTCTCATTTTTCCAGTCCGGATCCACTGCAGAAACATGATAAGTAGTCCTGACATAAACGGCATCGTGTCCGTTTATGGTAAGAGGTTCAGTATCCTCAACATAGAATATGGTCAGCGGATCTGCCTGGTCGGCCAGCCAGGGGCCCTCTGTATAGTAGCCTGCTTCATCCTGCCCGGGATCAATATAAAAGTGTTTCTTTTCCGGGTTTTCTATGAACCCTTCCGGGATATAATTGACGCTCAGTATGGTTTCCGGCACCTCCCGCGGAAGCTCTTCGTCAGAGGAAATCTGAAGGTTTGCCTGATATTCCTTTTCTTTTTTTATCTGCATCTGGTAAATGCGTTCGGCCGCAAATACGGTTCCGCTGATACATAAGATTGCCGCAGCAGCCAATACGGCGGCTTTTTTAAATGACAGAGGCTTCTTTCGTCTGCCCGTTTTCTTCTGCATGGCAGATACTGTTTCATTCTGCTGCTTTAGAAGCTTTAATGTTTCTTCTGTACGGTTTTTGACTGCATCAGGTGCATGTGTATTCTTATAAATGGAGCGTATCCTTTGCTCCTGTTTTTGCTCATTGATATTCATAAGCTCTTTAATACCTCCTTCCGGCCTCTTACAAGGCGCTGTTTTACTGCGTCTTCTGAAATTTCCAAAATCTGTGAAATCTCACGGATGGTATAGCTGTCGCCATAGTATAAGGCCATTACCATCCGGTTCGCCTCGCTAAGTCCCTTAAGCATTGCCTTAAACATAATGTTTTCCTCCATATTTTCAGTACAGGGCTCTGGAATGTGCTCCAGACTTTCCACCGGCTGCTTTCTGCGGAGCAATTCATTACACTTATTAATTAGAATGCGTATCATCCAGGTCTTAAAATATTTTGGCTCCTTTAGAGTATTCCGTTTTTCCCAGCCGGTCAGAAGCGTTTCCTGAATGGCATCTGCCGCATCCTCATCGCTGTACAGCCTGCTTCTGGCGATTCGGTAGAAGCAGTCCTGATAAATGTGGATCAGTTCACCGAAAGCTTCGGCATCTCCCTGCTGCATTTGTTTTACCAAATTAATCATTTGTACTGTCTCCATAAATTTTTTTACATGCATTATAATAGCTATTATACCTATTAGATGTGTGAAATGGGGAAAAAGGTGACATGAAAATTTTGTTGACATTTTTCCCTAAAAGTGATAAAAATGTATATATGAATAAGGAAGCTTGATAGAGGCGCGGATTTCATCAGTACCAGAGGGCAAATAGTCGGGGAGACTGTCCTTTAGGGAAAGGGGAATCTGCCGAAGGGATGTCTGTACCCCATACAGGATCCCTGGGACGCAGGCAGAATATGCTGCGGACTGTCACAAAAGTGGAGCGCTATCGGAGTATGATTTATATATTTGCATGTTTTTAATGGGTAAATATAGACGGGATTATGCCATGGGCGCGCCGCGAAAAGCGTTGTTCATGGTATTTTTTATACTTAAAAATATCCCGTGATTTATGCAGATTGCGGGAGATTAAGAAAGAAGAGAAAGGACATAAGATGATGAGAGGAAAAAAGAAAACATTTGTGGGCGCATTTATATTTCTTTGTATATTAATGTGCAGCTCCATGACCGTATTTGCGGCAGATGAGGCCGCAGAGTATGTGCCGGACATGTACGCAACCTTCTGGGCGCTGATTCCGCCGGTGGTTGCTATTGTGCTGGCGCTTATTACAAAGGAGGTATACAGCTCCCTGTTTGTAGGTATTGTGATTGGAGGCCTGTTCTATTCAGGCTTTCAGTTTGAGCTTACCGTTACCCATGTATTTCAGGACGGCATCGTAGGAGTATTGTCTGACAGCTATAATGTGGGTATTCTGGTATTCCTTGTTGTTCTTGGAATTCTGGTATGCATGATGAACAAGGCAGGAGGCTCCGCGGCATTTGGCCGGTGGGCAGGCGAGCATATTAAGAGCCGTGTGGGCGCGCAGCTTGCGACAGTTGCTCTGGGCGTGCTGATTTTCATTGACGACTATTTTAACTGCCTGACTGTAGGAAGTGTCATGCGGCCGGTGACAGACAAGCACAATGTATCAAGGGCAAAGCTTTCTTACCTTATTGACGCTACGGCGGCCCCGGTGTGCATCATAGCGCCGATTTCCTCCTGGGCGGCGGCAGTCACAGGCTTTGTAGAGGGAGAGGACGGATTCTCCATTTTCATCCGCGCCATTCCCTATAACTATTACGCACTGCTTACGATTGTCATGATGATTACAATCATCGTTTTAAATATTGATTTCGGCCAGATGAAGCTCCATGAAGAAAATGCGCTGAAGGGTGATTTATATACAACTCCTGACAGGCCGTATGCAAACGCAGAGGAGGATGTGACGGACAGCAAAGGTACGGTGATTGACCTTGTGTTCCCGATTGTCGTTCTGATTATCTGCTGTGTTATTGGCATGATCTATACAGGCGGCTTCTTTTCAGGTGCAGGCTTTGTGGAGGCATTTTCAGGAAGCGATGCATCGGTAGGACTGATGCTTGGAAGCTTCTTTGGATTTCTGATTACAATTGTATTTTACGCGGTAAGAAAGGTGCTTAAGTTCAGTGAATCTATGGCGTGTGTACCGGATGGGTTTAAGGCTATGGTTCCTGCAATCTTAATCCTTACCTTTGCATGGACCCTGAAGGCTATGACAGACAGTCTGGGTGCGGCGGAGTATGTTGCGGGAGTCATGGAAAGTGCAGCAGGGGGACTTGTAAGCCTTCTTCCGGCAATCATTTTCCTGGTGGGGTGTTTCCTTGCTTTTGCAACCGGAACCTCCTGGGGAACCTTTGGCATCCTGATCCCTATTGTTGTGGCAGTATTTGCAGGAACCAATGAAAATATGATGATCATGTCAATTTCTGCATGTATGGCGGGGGCTGTGTGCGGCGACCACTGCTCGCCTATTTCTGATACGACCATTATGGCGTCTGCGGGAGCCCAGTGCAATCATGTAAATCACGTTGCGACCCAGCTTCCCTATGCAGTGACCGTTGCTGCCGTATCCTTTGTTACCTATGCTATTGCAGGATTTATCAGGAATCCGTTTATCTGCCTGCCGATTGGGGTTGCGCTGATGGTGGGGACACTGGTGGTAATCAAGAAAATTGTGAAGTAGAAGTGGGGAGGACGGCCGCCCGGCCAGAAGCCCCGCGCAGCTAAAAAGACGCCGGTGCGAGAAATATTTTACACGCAAACGGGACAACATTCCATCGAACTACCTGCTGACAAAGACTAAGACATTCAGGAGAGCCTTCATGTCTAAGTCTTTGTAGGCAGGGGATTTCGATTCCATTAAAAACGTCCCTGAATTGTTTGCTTTGTAAAATATTTCTCGCACCGGCGTCTTTTTAGCTGCGCGGGGCTTCTGACCGGGCGGCCTGTTTGACGGCGGGCGGCAGTTGTAAAATTTGCGAAGCGATTTTTACATAGATTTGCGAAGGTTACGGGAGCACCCGTAGGGTTTGAACAGTAACAGTGTTTAAACAGGACTTGGAATATTCTGGCGGAAAGGATGGAAGAATGATATAAAAGGTGATATAATGTTACTGTTTACACAGGACTTTGCATTTACTGCAAAGTCCGTAAGAACATGATTCAGGAGTGAGCAAAACCCATTCGCGAAGCGAATTATAAATGGATTTGCGAAGGTTACTGTGTATGGAGTGAGCAGTAACGATATCATGCATATATTGCATGTTTCAGGAGTGGAAAGGAGTTTGTTAAAAAGAGTATGAGTATAAAGGACTTAGACAGCTATGAGCTGGTGAAGGAAGAGAAGCTATCAGGGATTCATTCGGAAGGATTTCTTTTAAGGCACAAAAAAAGCGGTGCAAGGGTGCTTCTGGTTGAGAATGAGGATGAGAATAAGGTATTCAGCATTGGGTTCCGCACGCCGCCAAAGGACAGTACGGGAGTTCCTCACATTATGGAACATTCGGTGCTCTGCGGCTCGAAGAACTTTCCGGCAAAGGATCCCTTTGTAGAGCTTGTAAAGGGATCTCTTAATACATTTTTAAATGCTATGACTTACCCCGATAAGACAGTCTATCCGGTGGCCAGCTGTAATGACAAGGATTTCAAGAACCTCATGCATGTGTACATGGATGCAGTGCTTTATCCGAATATTTATGAGCATGAGGAGATCTTCCGCCAGGAGGGGTGGAGCTATCAGCTTGACAGTGCGGAGGATAAGCTAAGCTACAACGGTGTTGTGTACAATGAGATGAAGGGAGCCTTTTCCTCCCCGGAGGGAGTACTGGACAGAGTAGTTTTAAATACGCTGTTTCCGGATACCTCCTATGCGAATGAGTCGGGCGGCGATCCGGAGTTCATCCCGGATCTTACCTATGAGCAGTTTCTTGATTTTCACAGAACCTATTATCATCCGTCCAACAGCTATATTTATCTGTATGGAAATATGGATATGGAGGAGCGGCTTTCTTGGCTTGACAGGGAATATTTAAGCCATTTTGATAAAAAGGAGATAGATTCTGCTATCCGCCTTCAGGAGCCTTTTAGGGAAATGCGGGAGCTTGTATTTCCTTATTCCATTGCCAGCGAAGAGTCGGAAAAGGAGAATACGTATCTGTCTTATAATAAGGTGATAGGCACAAGCCTTGACAAGGAGCTTTATCTCGCCTTTGAGATTCTTGACTATGCTCTCTTGTCCGCGCCCGGCGCTCCCCTTAAAAAGGCGCTTACGGACGCGGGAATCGGAAAGGATATTATGGGTTCCTATGACAATGGGATTTACCAGCCTATTTTTTCCGTGATTTCCAAAAACGCGGAGGAGGAGCAAAAAGAAGCTTTTGTAAAGCTTATTGAGGACGTGCTGACAGGCATTGCGGAAAATGGAATAGATAAAAAGGCTCTTGAGGCCGGGATTAATTATCATGAGTTCCGCTACCGCGAAGCTGACTTTGGAAATTATCCAAAGGGGCTTATGTACGGGCTACAGATGATGGACAGCTGGCTTTATGATGATGATAAGCCCTTCCTCCATATTGATGCATTAAAGACCTTTGAATTTTTGAAAAAACAGGTGGGCACAGGATATTATGAGGAGTTAATAAGGAAGTACCTTCTGGAAAACAGGCATGGCGCTGTTGTTATCGTGCGGCCGGAAAAGGGGCGCACGGCCCGGATGGAGGCAGAGCTTGACAAGAAGCTTCAGGACTATAAGGCAGGCCTAAGCAGGGAGGAAACAGAAGGACTTGTTTCAAGGACAAAACGGCTTGAGGAATATCAGTCGGAGCCGGAAAGTGAGGAGAATTTAAATAAGATTCCTGTGCTTAGAAGAGAAGATATTTCCCGGGAAATCCAGCCGATTTTTAACGAGGAAATGGAGATTTCGAAGGTTCCGGCAGTGTTCCATGAGATCGAGACAAATGGAATCGGCTATGTGAGCGTGATGTTTGATCTGTCAGGAGTACCGGCGGAGGATCTGCCTTACGTGGGAATTCTCCAGTCTGTCCTTGGCATTATTGACACAAAGAATTATGAGTACGGCGAGCTTTTCAATGAGATCAATGTGCATACAGGGGGAATCGGTTCCTCTATAGAGGTGTACAACGATGTGACGGCAGTGAGGGAAAAAGCCTTTAAAGCAACCTTTGAGCTAAAGGGGAAGGCCCTTTATCCGAAGCTTTCCAAAACCTTTGAGATGATGGGAGAAATACTCACAGAATCCAGGCTTTCCGATACCAAGAGGATTAAGGAGATTCTTGACATGGTGAAATCAAGGCTTCTTATGAAATTCCAGTCCTCAGGGCATACGACAGCTGCGCTTAGGGCGCTTTCCTATATATCGCCTTCCGCGAAATTTAAGGATATGACAGGCGGGATTGCCTTTTATGAGAAAATCTCGGAGCTTACGGAGCATTATGAGGAGGTAAAGGAAGAGCTTTCCAAGAAGCTTTATGAGCTTTCCGTCGCCATTTTCCGCCAGGGTAATATGATGCTCGGGCTTACGGCGGCAAAAAGCGGCCTTGCGGGAATAGAGGAGCCTTTAGAAGAACTTAAAAACAAGCTTTATAAGGAAGAAACAGCAGGAGAGGTTCCTTGCGTCCTTCACTGCGAAAAGAAAAACGAGGGCTTTAAAACAGCCTCCAAGGTGCAGTATGTGGCCCGAACCGGTAACTTTATTGACAACGGGGCATCCTATACCGGCGCCCTGCAGATATTAAAGGTCATCTTAAGCTATGATTATCTGTGGCAGAATATCCGTGTAAAGGGCGGCGCATATGGATGCATGAGCAATTTTACGAGAATCGGGGACGGATATTTCGTATCCTACCGGGATCCGAACCTTAGGCGTACCAATGAGGTGTATGAGGGCGTTGTGGAGTATCTTAAGAATTTTACAGTCAGTGAGCGGGATATGACAAAATATATTATCGGCACCATGAGCGGTATTGACCAGCCCCTTACACCGGCAGCAAAGGGCGAGCGTTCTATGAACCTTTATATGAATAAGGTGAGTGCGGATATGATACGGGAGGAAAGAAATCAGATATTAGATGCCGCGCAGGATGATATCAGAAGTCTTTCCCGTGTGGCGGAGGCAGTGTTAAAAGCCGGAAGCTTTTGCGTTATCGGCAGCGAGGATAAAATAGAAGAGGATAAGGATTTATTTGAGACCTTAACAAAATTTTAATGAGGGAGATGGACTTGGAAAATTTTAAATCAGGATTTGTTACTTTAATCGGACGTCCGAATGTGGGGAAGTCAACGCTGATGAACTATCTTATCGGGCAGAAAATAGCGATTACCTCCAATAAGCCCCAGACAACCAGGAACCGGATTCAGACGGTTCTGACCAGGGATGAGGGGCAGATTATCTTTGTGGATACTCCGGGAATCCACAAGGCGAAAAATAAGCTGGGGGCTTATATGGTAAATGTGGCGGAAAAGACCTTAAGCGAGGTGGACGTGGTTCTCTGGCTTGTGGAGCCGGTGACCTACATCGGCGCAGGCGAGCAGCATATCGCAAGGCAGCTTGCGCGGGTGAAGACCCCGGTGATTCTTGTCATCAATAAGACGGACAGCGTAAAAAGGGAGGATGTGCTTCTGTCTATTACGGCATACAAGGATCTCTTAAGCTTTGCGGAGATTGTACCCGTGTCGGCAAGAACCGGGGAAAATACGGAGGAGCTTCTTAAGGTAATTATGAAATATCTCCCTTACGGACCGCAGTTTTATGATGAGGATACTGTCACAGACCAGCCAGAGAGACAGATTGTGGCCGAGCTTATCAGGGAAAAGGCTCTTCATTCCCTTCAGGATGAGATCCCCCATGGAATCGCTGTGGCAATTGATAAAATGCATATGAAAAATAAAATTATGCATATAGATGCTACTATAATATGTGAGCGGGATTCCCACAAGGGGATAATTATTGGAAAACAAGGAAATATGTTGAAAAAAATCGGAAGCACTGCCCGGTACGAGATTGAAAAAATGCTGGATCTTAAGGTAAATCTAAAGCTTTGGGTGAAGGTTAAAAAGGACTGGCGGGACAGTGATTTCCTGATGAAAAATTTTGGATACAGGGAAGAAGAATAAAAAGTATACCCTGCTGGAGAACCTAAGTCTATATTAGACTATGAGGTGATAAAGTGGAAGAAAGGTACTGGGAGCAGTTTTTTAAAACAGGAAAAATCGTGGACTATCTGTATTATAAAGGCATGCAGCTCATAAGCAGGGTTATGGACAGCTATGAAGGTGGCATAAGGCATGAACCAGATAACGGTGACGGGCATGGTGCTTGCGGCAGCACCTGTGGGAGAATATGACAGGCGCGTTGTGATCCTTACGAAGGAACGGGGAAAGATTGCTGTATTTGCCAGAGGCGCAAGAAAGCCAAACAGTGCGTTTGTGGGGGTGACAACTCCCTTTTCCTTCGGTGAATTTAGTGTTTATGAGGGGCGGACATCCTACACACTTATGTCGGCCTCTATTTCTAATTATTTTAGAGAGCTTCGCTCGGATATGGAGGGGGCTTATTATGGGTTCTATTTTCTGGATCTGGCTAACTATTATGCAAGAGAAGAAAATAACGAGACAGAGCTTTTAAAGCTTCTGTACCAGAGCTTTCGGGCTCTTGGAAGCCCGAAGCTTCCAAACCGGCTTGTGCGCTGTATCTATGAGCTGAAATGCATAAGCATTGGCGGGGAGGCGCCCCAGGTATTTGAATGTGTCCGGTGCGGGGATAAAGAGAGGGAGAAAGTATTCAGCGTGAAAACAGGAGGGGTTTTATGTTCAGAGTGTATGCACAGAGCAGCTGACGGCATAAAGCTTCTTCCCTCTACATTATATACTATGCAATATATTATTTCCTCTGAAATACAGAAGTTATACAGCTTTGTTGTGACGGAGGAAGTCCTTGCGGAGCTGGAAAAAACCGTAAAGAATTATCTGGATGTCTACGTGGAAAAGAGGTTTAAGTCACTTGAAATTCTTGAAACAGTTGCCGTTATTAGCCGATAAGGCTTGCAAATAAAGGAAACGCAAGGTATAATAACTTACAATTCATGGCCCGGGCGGCTGTGGATTAAGTTAAGAATTAACATAAAGTATAAAAAGGAGTGGAAGAGGAATATGGTTGAGAAGACAATGGACAAGATTGTAGCACTTGCGAAGTCGAGAGGATTTGTATATCCGGGCTCTGAGATTTATGGCGGCCTTGCGAATACATGGGATTACGGCAATCTTGGCGTAGAGCTTAAAAACAATGTCAAGAAAGCATGGTGGCAGAAGTTCGTACAGGAATCCCCGTACAATGTCGGTGTAGACTGTGCAATTCTTATGAATCCCCAGACCTGGGTGGCAAGCGGACACTTAGGCGGATTCAGCGACCCACTTATGGACTGTAAGGAATGTCATGAGCGTTTCCGTGCAGATAAGATGATTGAAGATTATGCAAAAGAGCATGGGCTTGACATCGGTGAGAGTATTGATGGATGGAGCCATGAGAAGATGCAGAATTATATAGCAGAGCACGAGATTCCCTGTCCTACATGCGGAAAGCATAACTTCACGGAGATCCGTGAGTTTAACCTGATGTTTAAGACCTTCCAGGGCGTAACCGAGGACGCCAAGAGCGTTGTATATCTCCGTCCGGAAACTGCACAGGGAATCTTCGTAAACTTTAAAAATGTACAGCGTACCTCCAGAAAGAAGATTCCTTTTGGTATCGCACAGATAGGAAAATCCTTCCGTAATGAGATTACGCCGGGTAACTTTACCTTCCGTACAAGAGAGTTTGAACAGATGGAACTAGAATTTTTCTGCGAGCCGGATACAGATCTTGAGTGGTTTGCATACTGGAAGCAGTACTGCCTTGACTGGTTAAAGAAGCTGGGGCTTAAAGAGGAGGAGGTACGTTACCGCGATCATTCTCCGGAAGAGCTAAGTCATTACAGCAAGGCAACGACAGATGTTGAGTTCCTGTTCCCGTTCGGCTGGGGTGAGCTTTGGGGAATCGCAGACAGAACAGACTTCGATTTGACCCAGCACCAGAATGTATCCAAGCAGGATATGTCCTATTTTGATGACGAGAAGAAGATAAAATATGTTCCTTATGTGATTGAGCCGTCACTGGGCGCGGATCGTATGGTGCTTGCGTTCCTGTGCAGCGCCTATGACGAGGAAAAATTAGAGGGCGGAGATGTAAGAACCGTGCTTCATTTCCATCCGGCTCTCGCACCGGTCAAGATTGGCGTGCTTCCACTATCTAAGAAGCTGAATGAAGGCGCCGAGAAAGTATATACAATGCTTTCAAAAAAATATAACTGTGAGTTTGACGAGCGCGGTAATATCGGCAAGCGCTACCGCCGCCAGGACGAGATCGGTACACCGTTCTGCGTAACCTATGATTTCGATTCCCAGGAGGACGGCGCAGTAACTGTCCGCGACCGCGATACCATGGAGCAGGAAAGAGTTAAAATTGAAGATTTAGCTGCTTATTTTGAGAAAAAATTTGAGTGGTAAGATAATATGAAAATAAGGCTGTCTTTTGACAGCCTTATTTTATGTGCTCAGTTAACATAGTTACTGTGAACGGAGTGAACAGTAACGGCATAAGAAAGAATACAAGAAAGAAATGGAAAATCCATTGTAACCATTTAACAGTAGTGTTACAATAGCTATGTTACGGATAACATATTTATCCGAATAAAGAAAAAAATGGGAGGTTTATAAAGTGAGTACAGGAAATGACGGTTTAATGTGGGCGCTTGTAAAAGAAAAACCAGAGGAAGGCTTGTGGATGAAGCGTGTGCCGATCCCAGAGGTAGGTCCGAATGATGTGAAGATTAAGATTCATAAGACGGCTATCTGCGGTACGGATGTACACATCTACCAGTGGAATGACTGGGCGCAGCACACAATTCCGGTAGGTCTTACGGCAGGCCATGAGTATGTTGGGGAAGTAGTAGAAAAAGGCGCAGGCGTGCGTGGTTTTCAGATTGGGGATCTGGTATCAGGGGAAGGCCATATTACATGCGGAAAATGCCGGAACTGTCTGGAAGGACACAAGGAGAACTGTAAGGACGCAAAAGGAGTAGGCGTTAACAGAAACGGCGCATTTGCGGAATATCTTGTGATTCCGTCCTGCAATGTATGGCCGTGCAACCCAGCAATTCCGGAGGAGATGTATGCAATTTTCGATCCATTCGGAAATGCGACCCATACGGCGCTGTCTTATGAAATGCTGGGAGAGGACGTGCTTGTGGCAGGTGCAGGCCCAATCGGATGTATGGCGGCGGCAATCGCTAAATTTTCAGGAGCGAGGCATGTAGTTGTTACGGATATGAATCCTTACCGTCTTGAGCTGGCAGAAAAGCTTGGGGCTACACGGACGGTAAATTTAAAAGAAGAAAAGCTTGAGGAGGTCATGAAGGATATCGGCATGACAGAGGGCTTTGATGTAGGCCTTGAAATGTCCGGTTCACAGGCGGGACTTCACCAGATGATCCATAATATGAAGCATGGCGGAAATATTGCGCTTCTGGGACTTCAGAGGACAGACGCCACAGTGGACCTGGAGACAGTCATCTTTAACGGACTGAATATCCGCGGTATTTACGGAAGAAAGGTCTGGGATACATGGTATAAGATGTCAACAATGGTTCAGGCGGGCCTTGATATTTCACCGATTATTACCCATCATTTTGATATTAAGGATTATGAGAAGGGCTTTGAGGCGATGATTTCCGGCCAGTCGGGAAAGGTGATTCTTGACTGGGCGCATGTAAACGATTAAATAACACAGGCGTCAAAATATCTTTTGGCGCTTTCACATTAAATTTCAAGAAAGAGAGATAATAGGATATGGCAAGAAAAGATGATATTTTAAGTATTTATACAAAAGAAGTGGAAGGGATCAAAGAGGCAGGTCTTTTTAAGGGAGAGGCGCCTTTTGTGTCCCCGCAGGGAGCAAGAGTAAAGCTGGAGGACGGAAGAGAGCTTCTTTGCATGTGTGCAAATAATTATCTGGGACTGGGGGATAATCCCCGCCTTATCGAAGCAGCAAAAAGAACCTACGATGAAAAGGGCTACGGCGTTGCATCCGTACGTTTTATCTGCGGAACCCAGGATATTCATAAGAGGCTGGAAAAGAAAATATCCGATTTCCTCGGAACAGACGATACGATTCTTTATTCCTCCTGCTTTGACGCAAACGGAGGATTATTTGAGACCATTCTGACGGCAGAGGATGCGGTGATCAGTGATGAGCTAAACCATGCATCCATCATTGACGGTGTAAGACTCTGTAAAGCAAAACGTTTCCGTTATAAGAATAACGATATGGAGGATCTGGAGGCAAAGCTTAAGGAGGCGGATGAGGCAGGAGCCCGTATCAAGCTGATTGCTACAGACGGCGTATTCTCTATGGACGGAATTATCTGTAATCTTAAGGGAGTATGCGATCTTGCAGACAAGTACAATGCCCTCGTTATGGTTGACGACAGTCATGCAGTGGGATTTGTGGGAAAGACCGGCCGCGGCACACCGGAGCACTGCGGAGTGCAGGGACGTGTGGACATTATCACAGGAACCCTGGGGAAAGCCCTTGGAGGAGCATCCGGCGGATACACCTCGGGACGGAAGGAAATCATCGATCTTCTGCGCCAGAGAAGCCGCCCGTACCTGTTTTCCAACTCCCTTGCCCCGGCAATCGCAGGCGCAAGCATAGAATTATTTGATATGTTGGATGAGAGCACCGAGCTTCGGGATCATCTGGAGGAGGTAACTGCATATTACCGCAAGGAGCTTGTGGATAACGGCTTTGATATTATACCAGGAACCCATCCGTGTGTGCCGGTTATGCTTTATGATGAAAAGAAAGCGGCAGAATTTGCAAAGCGGATGATGGAAAAAGGCGTATATGTAGTGGCATTTTCTTACCCGGTTGTCCCGAAGGGCAAGGCAAGAATCCGCACCCAGGTATGTGCAAGCCATACAAAAGAGGATATCGATTTTATTGTAAAATGCTTTAAAGAAGTGCGAGAAGAAATGAAATAATATCTGGGGACGGGGTAAAATGAAAAAGTGCCTGTCCCCACCTTAAAAAGGGACAGGGTTAAATCAATCTGGGACAGGCACTTTTTCATTTTACCCCGTCCCCAACTGACCAACTGAAGAAAGGAGAACAAAGACATGGACAGAAAAAACGTATGGAGCTCTTATACACAGGAGGAGCTTTCAAAGCTTGAGGAAGTAAATAATTTATACAAATCCTGTCTGGATGCAGGCAAGACAGAGCGTGAGTGTGTCAGCATTACGGCAGAGATGGCAAGGGAGAAGGGCTACAGAGACCTAAAGGAAATTGTAAAGGCAGGAGAGCCTGTAAAAGCCGGTGACAAGATTTATGCGGTCTGCATGGATAAGACAATTGTGCTTTTCCATATAGGCAGCGAGCCTCTTGAGAATGGTATGAATCTTCTGGGGGCGCATATTGATTCTCCCCGTATTGACGTAAAGCAGAATCCTCTTTATGAAAATGAGGAGTTTGCTTATTTTGATACACATTATTACGGCGGAATTAAGAAATACCAGTGGCTTGCGCTTCCTCTTGCGCTGCACGGTGTTATTGTAAAAAAGGACGGTACGGTGGTTACCGTGAATATCGGGGAGAAGGAGGAGGATCCGGTATTTGTCATTACAGATCTTCTTGTCCACCTTGCGGGAGATCAGATGGAAAAGAAGGCGAAAGAGGTGATCGAGGGCGAGAAGCTTGACCTTCTGATTGGAAGCCGTCCGATTGAAAAGGATGAGAGCCTTGAGAAAGAGGAAAAGGAAGCCGTAAAGAAAAATATTCTTAGTATCCTTAAAGAACGTTATGATATAGAAGAAGAAGACTTTGTATCCGCAGAGCTTGAGATTGTGCCGGCAGGAAAGGCAAGAGACCTGGGAATTGACAGAAGTATGATTCTCGCATACGGACATGATGACAGGGTGTGCGCATTTACCTCTCTCTTTGCTATGCTGGATGCGGAAAATATAAAAAGAACTGCCTGCTGTATCCTTGTAGATAAGGAGGAAATCGGTAGCGTAGGGGCAACCGGCATGCATTCGAGATTTTTTGAAAATGCCGTGGCTGAGATTATGGAGCTTTCAGGCGGCGGATCTGACCTTAAGCTAAGAAGGGCGCTTCAGAATTCCATGATGCTTTCCTCCGATGTAAGCGCAGGCTTTGATCCTATGTTTGCAGAGTGCTTTGAAAAGAGAAGCTCCGCGTTTTTTTCCAAAGGGCTTGTATTTAACAAATTTACAGGAAGCCGCGGGAAAGGCGGTTCCAATGATGCCAATGCAGAATACATTGCAAGGCTGCGCCGTGTGATGGATGAGGGAAAGGTTGCCTACCAGTTCGCGGAGCTTGGAAAGGTAGATGTAGGCGGAGGCGGAACCATTGCTTACATTATGGCAAATTACGGCATGGAGGTTATTGACAGCGGCGTGTCAGTACTTTGCATGCATGCGCCGTGGGAGGCCGCAAGCAAGGCTGACGTATATGAGGCATATAAAGGATATAAGGTATTTTTAGAGGAAATGTAGGTTTCAGATGGATAAGGAGCAGAAAAAGCTTTTTAAAGCAATGACATTTGGAAAGAAATTAGAATATCTGTGGATGTATTATAAGGCATGGTTCGCAGGGCTCCTCTTTCTTATAGCGGCTGTCTGTCTGGGAATCACAATGTACCGGGGAGCCCACACAACGGTACTTTTAAATGTGGCCATTGTGGGCGGGGACAATACCCGGGCAGTAAAATTTGCAGAGGATTTCGCCAGATATGCAGATATAACTGCTAAGGACGGGGAGATCCGCGTGAAAGCGAACCTGCCCGATGAAAGCAGCGGCAGCTCTCTTCGGACTGCCCTCACTACCCTCATGGGAGCAGATGCCCTTGATGTTCTTATCTGCTCCGAGGGTGTATATGAGGAATACAGCGGGCAGGGTGCTTTTGTAAGCACGAAGGATATCTTGGGAAAGAAGGCAGAAGACTATGGAGATGAGGTGCTTGCAGATGCTGTCTGTGTCGGGAAGGACAGTGTGCCCGGCAGGGAAGAAATGGTCCGGTATGACAAGATCTATGCGGCCGTATCTGTGAACAGCCAGAATCAGGAGATGGCAGCAGAATTTTTGTGCTACCTGCTGGAAAAATAATCAAAAATTACTTTAGTTTCTGCTGTCAACTGCGTATAACCTCTTGACGAATACTGGCAAAAACAGTAAAATATTATGTGCGACTTAGAAAAAAATTAGTTTTTAGGAGGTCATGACAAATGGCAAAATGGGTTTATATGTTCACAGAAGGTAACGCAACCATGAGAAACCTTCTTGGCGGTAAAGGTGCGAATCTTGCCGAGATGACAAGCTTAGGCCTTCCGGTGCCGCAGGGCTTTACCATCACAACAGAAGCCTGCACTCAGTACTATGAGGACGGAAGGTCAATTAATGATGAGATTATGGAACAGATCATGGAAGCTGTTACAAAGATGGAGGCCATTACAGAGAAGAAATTCGGTGATAAAGAGAATCCGCTTCTTGTTTCCGTACGTTCCGGTGCAAGAGCATCCATGCCGGGTATGATGGATACAATCCTGAATCTTGGTCTTAATGAGGATGTTGTTGAGGTGCTGGCAGAGAAATCTGGCAATCCGCGCTGGGCATGGGACTGCTACAGAAGATTTATCCAGATGTATTCTGACGTAGTTATGGAGGTCGGCAAGAAATATTTTGAAGAGCTGATCGACAAGATGAAGGAAGAAAAAGGCGTGAAGCAGGATGTTGAGCTTACTGCAGAGGACTTAAAAGCTCTTGCCGGACAGTTCAAGGCAGAATATAAGGAAAAGATTGGACAGGATTTCCCGTCTGACCCGAAGGAACAGTTAATGGGCGCTATCAAGGCCGTATTCCGTTCCTGGGACAACCCGAGAGCCAATGTATACCGTCGTGACAATGATATCCCGTATTCATGGGGAACAGCTGTAAACGTACAGTCCATGGCATTTGGAAATATGGGCGATGACTGCGGTACTGGTGTAGCATTTACCCGTGATCCGGCAACAGGAGAAAATGGTCTGTTTGGTGAATTCCTTACAAATGCGCAGGGCGAGGACGTAGTTGCAGGTGTCCGCACACCGATGCATATTTCCGAGATGGAGCAGAAATTCCCGGAGGCATTTGTTCAGTTTAAACAGGTTTGCGAGACGCTTGAGAAGCATTACAGAGATATGCAGGATATGGAGTTTACCGTAGAGCACGGAAAATTATACATGCTGCAGACACGTAACGGCAAGAGAACAGCACAGGCTGCCCTTAAGATCGCATGTGACCTTGTAGACGAGGGCATGAGAACAGAGGAAGAGGCAGTAGCCATGATTGATCCCCGTAACTTAGACACACTTCTTCATCCGCAGTTTGACGTGGCTGCACTTAAGGCTGCTACGCCTCTGGGCAAGGGTCTCGGAGCATCTCCGGGAGCTGCATGCGGTAAGGTTGTATTCACGGCAGAGGATGCAGTAGAGTGGCATGCAAGGGGCGAGAAGGTCGTTCTTGTACGTCTTGAGACCTCACCAGAGGATATTACAGGTATGAAGTCCTCACAGGGTATCCTGACTGTCCGCGGCGGTATGACAAGCCATGCGGCCGTTGTTGCGCGCGGAATGGGTACATGCTGTGTATCCGGATGCGGCGACATTGCCATGGATGAGGAGAATAAGAAGTTTACACTTGCAGGAAAAGAGTTCCATGAGGGAGATCCCATCTCCATTGACGGTACAACAGGTAATATTTATGCCGGAATCATTCCGACTGTTGATGCAAAGATTGCCGGAGAGTTCGGAAGAATCATGGCATGGGCAGATAAGTATAGAAGATTAAAGGTTCGTACAAATGCTGATACACCGGCAGACGCTAAGAAGGCGGTTGAGCTTGGTGCAGAGGGTATTGGTCTTTGCCGTACAGAGCACATGTTCTTCGAGGAAGACAGAATTGCTGCATTCCGTGAGATGATCTGTTCAGATACTGTAGAGGAGAGAGAAGCAGCTCTTGAGAAGATTCTTCCTTATCAGCAGGGAGACTTTGAGGCTCTTTACACAGCACTGGAAGGCAATCCGGTTACTATCCGTTTCCTCGATCCGCCGCTTCATGAGTTCGTTCCTACAGAGGAAGAGGATATCAAGAAATTAGCGGATGCCCAGGGCAAGACTGTAGAGCAGATTAAGACACTTATTGATTCCCTTCATGAGTTTAACCCGATGATGGGACACCGTGGATGCCGTCTTGCAGTTACTTATCCTGAGATCGCAAAGATGCAGACAAAGGCTGTTATCCGTGCGGCAATTAACGTAAAGAAGGCTCATCCGGACTGGGCAGTTAAGCCGGAGATCATGATTCCGCTTGTCGGCGAGATCAAAGAGTTAAAATATGTAAAGAAATTTGTTGTTGAGACTGCAGATGCAGAGATTGCGGCAGCAGGTATTGAGCTCGAGTACGAGGTTGGTACAATGATAGAGATTCCAAGAGCTGCTCTTACTGCAGACGAGATTGCAAAGGAAGCTGATTTCTTCTGCTTCGGTACAAACGACCTGACACAGATGACATTCGGATTCTCACGTGATGACGCAGGTAAGTTCTTAGAGGGTTACTATGATGCCAAGATTTACGAGAACGATCCGTTCGCGAAGCTTGACCAGACAGGCGTAGGCAAGCTGATGGAGACAGCTATCAAGCTTGGCAAGCCGTCTAATCCGAAGCTTCATATCGGTATCTGCGGCGAGCATGGCGGCGATCCAAGCTCTGTAGAGTTCTGTCATAAGATTGGACTGGATTATGTATCCTGCTCACCGTTCCGTGTGCCGATTGCGAGACTTGCGGCGGCTCAGGCGGCTATATCACAAAGATAGGCGAAAACCATTCTGGACTTTCACCATATATCTAAATAATTATAAGCGTATCATTAGAAATAGTGGTACGCTTATTTTTTTGACCCAATTTGTAGCTTTGAATATAATAAGCAGACAAAGTTTTAGTTGATTCGGAAAACAATTCATAAATATTTTGTTGCATTAACCGATATAAAATAATAAAATAGAGATAGAAAAGTATGAATAGTAACGGAAGAACCATACTAACAAAGGAGGTGTTTATTATGGCAACTTCAAGTATC
>CATBDC010000018.1 GCA_949502235.1 uncultured Lachnospiraceae bacterium
GAGATAGCGAGCATCGGATTGTGTCAGCCACAATCCCAATCCATGCCGCTTGCGGTCTGTCCGCAGCAGAATTTATGCGCCAGTTGTGCAAAGGAAATGCCCCGCAGCTAAAGCCTAAAACCGAGTTTTGGGAGCTTTTGGACAAGCTTTATGAAGTGCATGACGCTTTCAAAAAGTGTGTTCCATATTATCCAACCGCCACCGAAATCTGTAAGGAGATTGAAGATTTTATCTTAGAATTGCAACAGAAATCCACTCTTTCACAACGATTTAGCGTAGAAGAATTGACAGAACAGGGGGCGGTCTGATATGGCGGTAACGAGCTTATGGCATGTTAAAGGGAGCATAAAAGACTTGATTGACTATATAGAAAATCCAGAAAAGACCGTGCCGAATGAGGATATGCAGGACTTCTTTGACGTGTTCTCCTATGTAAAAAATCTGTTAAAAACAAAAGCAGACGAGTACGTTTCCGCAATCAACTGTCTGAAAGAAACAGCATTACAGCAGATGATTTTGACAAAGAAACAGTACCAAAGGCGGGTATATCGCATGGCACGGCTACCAGAGCTTCAAGCCAGACGAGGTAACGCCCGAACAGTGCCATGAAATCGGATTGAAACTAGCAAGGGATATGTGGGGCGACAAATACCAGATAATCGTTGCCACCCACCTTGACAAAGGACATCTCCACAACCATTTCTGCTTCAACTCCGTTTCTTATCTGGATGGGAGCAAATACAATTATTCAAAATCGGAGCAGAAAAGGTTGAGAAAAGACGGGAAACGGACACAGGATATTGACATCTACTATTCCTATGTCGGGATTGTAGATATTCCAACGGATGAAGAAATGCGGAAAATGGAACGGGAATACGGAAAACGTACCAAACGTCAAACCGCCTAAATACAGGCGTGGCAGGAGAAAATCTACGCTCCTGCCCATACATATCTATTTTTATCCTTATCTGGTATCAATCAAGAGTTTATGCGCTATATAAGTTACTGTGAACGGGAGTGAACAGTAAAGCCGACCCGTTAATATTTATTCCTTTTCATTTTCTTATAAATATAGTATAATATCGTTAAAGAAATGGCAAGGAGGAACAAAAGATGTTAGGTGACATTTTAGGTTTTGCGGGGACTTTGATTCCCATTGTACTGGTAGTGCTTTTGGTGGTTCTGATCCTGCTTACAGGGTATGTGAAGGCTTCTCCGGATACAGCATACATAATTTCAGGTTTACGGAAAAAGCCGAAGGTGCTGATCGGAAAGGCAGGCATTAAAATCCCGTTTCTGGAGAAAAAGGATGAGCTGAATCTCCAGCTGATTCCCATTGACGTAAAAACCTCCAGTGCGGTGCCAACGGCAGATTATATCAATATCCGGGTGGACGCGGCCGTAAATGTAAAAATCAGCGATAATGAGGCGCGTCTCGGCCTTGCGGCACAGAACTTCCTGAATAAGCCGGTGGAGTATATTGCACAGGTGTCCAGAGAGGTGCTGGAAGGAAACATGCGCGAGATCGTGGGCAAGATGAATCTGGAGGAAATGGTGTCTGACCGCCAGAAGTTTGCGACCCTTGTCAAGGAAAATGCGGAGCCGGATCTTGCGGCCATGGGTCTTGATATTGTAAGCTTTAACGTGCAGAATTTTGTGGACGGCAACGGAGTTATTGAAAACCTCGGTGTAGATAACATTGTTAAAATTCAGAAAAACGCTGCGATCTCAAGGGCGGAAAGCGAAAAGGAGATTGCGAGAGCCCAGGCCATTGCCAAGAAGGAGGCAAATGATGCCCAGGTAAGCTCCGAGCTTGAAATTGCAAATGCCAGGGCAAGAGCCCAGAAGGAAAAGGCGGTTGTGCAGGCAGAGGCTACGAGAGAATCAAAGGAAGCGGAAATCAGTGCGGCAACTCTGATTGCTCAGAAGGAAAATGAGCTGGAAATCCGTAAAGCGGAGCTTCAGAAGGATGCGGATACAAAGAAGGCTATTGCGGATGCGGCATATCAGATTCAGAAGGAATCCGAGCGTAAGACAGTGGAAATCACAACTGCGGATGCAAACCTTGCAAAACAGGAAAAGGCTATCATATTAAAGGAAAAGGAAGTAGAGCTTACGGAGAGAAGTCTGGAAGCCACAGTAAAGAAGCAGGCAGACGCGGAGAAGTACGCAAAACAGCAGGAGTCTGACGCGAACCTTTATGAGGTACAGAGAAATTCCGAGGCCAAGCTTTTTGAACGGCAGAAAAACGCAGAGGCGGAAAAGTTTGAAAGGGAAAAGGAAGCAGAGGCGCTGAAGGCAACTGCAGAGGCCCAGAAGTTTGCTATGGAACAGGAGGCAGCTGGTATCAGGAGCAAAGGCCTTGCGGAAGCGGAGGCTATTAAGGCGAAAGCCCTTGCAGAGGCAGAAGGTATCGAGAAAAAGGCGGAGGCCATGAAACAGATGGGAGAGGCAGCCATTCTTGAAATGTACTTTAAGGCTATGCCGGAGATTGCCCGTAATATCGCGGAGCCTCTTTCTAAGGTGGACCGGATTACGATGTATGGCGATGGCAACTCTTCCAAGCTTGTGAAGGATATCGTAGGAACACTTACGCAGGTATCAGACGGTCTTAAGGATTCTACAGGTGTGGATCTGCAGTCCGTATTATCCGGCTTTTTGGGGATGAAGCTGGCAACAGGCGCAGCAGAAAATACCAGCGCCGCTGCGGACAATAAAGCGGCAGAAGAAAGTACAGCAAACGAAGAGATTTAGTTTTGGAGGAAAAGGAGCTATGAAGTATCTTGCACTTATGTGGATTGGCGCAGCTATGTTTCTTGCAGCAGGCATATGTATCATGAAAAGTAAGAAACCTGTACGGCTTTCACTTTATACAAAGGTTACACCAGACATGGTGGCGGATGTGTCCGCCTACAACAGGGAAGTGGGAAAAATGTGGTGTATTTCATCGGCAGTGCTTTTTGCCAGCGGAATCGCGGAGGCGTTACAGCCTGCTTTTTCGGTTCTCATATTTGCACTTACATGTACCATAGGCGTAGGCTTCTCTGTATGGTGGCAGAGTAAAATTGAAGAAAAATATCTGGTGAAACAGTAAGGAGAAGCGGATTGATAAAGAATGTAATATTTGATATGGGCAACGTCCTGTTAAGCTATGATCCGGATGTGTGTTTAAGGCTTTTTGTAGAGAAGGAAGAGGACAGGGAGATTATAAAGAGAGAGCTTTTTAACGGCTCTGAGTGGGCAGAGGGGGATCTGGGGCTTCTTACGGATGAGGAGCGGTTCGATGGAGTAAGCAGACGGGTTCCTGAAAGGCTTCACGGGGAGCTTAAAAAGTGTGCCGTTGACTGGACGATCTGCATGAAGCCGGTTCCGGGGGTGAAGGAGTTTTTAAGCTATGTGAAGGAAAGGGGATACAAGATATTTGTATTATCTAATGCAAGTAATTCCTTTTATGACTATTTTCCGGATTTTATGCCCCTTGACTATTTTGACGGAACGGTTGTTTCCTGTGATATCCATATGGTGAAGCCGGATATCCGCATTTATAAGTATCTGCTTGAAAAGTACGGGCTAAAGGCAGAGGAATGTTTTTTCATGGATGATATGGCGGCGAATGTGGAAGCGGCGAAAGAAGCCGGCTTAAATGGAGCCGTGTTTAAGGGCGATTTTGAGGAAATGAAAGGACTTATCGGGTGAGGATATTATGCAGTTCGCTTTCCCAATTATCATTTCCATAATCGGCATTGTGGCTTTTAGCTATATGATTGAGAGGAGGAGTCTCCGGCGCAGTCTGCAAAGGAGGCTTCATGCCTCCTTTGGGCAGAAGCCGGACAGGAAGGAGGAAGCCCCGAATTATAAAGAGACGGCTGTCTATTATAATCTGTTAAAGAGAACTCTTTCGGAGGACGAGCTGGTAGATGAGATTACGTGGGAGGATCTGGAAATGGACCGGGTTTTTGGGCGGATAAACCAGACCGTATCCTGTGCGGGGGAACAGATTCTTTACGCATGGCTCCATTACCTTCCGAGGGATAAGGAGCTCCTTAAGAAACGGGAAAAGGTAATACAGTATTTTGCAGGGCATGAGAAGGAGCGGGAGAAGGCTTGGCTTATTCTGCACAGCTTAAGGAAGGATTCTGTAAATTACTATCTGCCGGAATATATGGAGCAGCTGGAATTCCAGGGGATTCCCTTTGTTTTATTTTGTAAATGCTTATTGTGTTCGCTGGTGCTCCTGATTCTGTGTGTCCTGATAACCGGAAATCCATTGGCCAGAGCACTTGCGGGCATTAATTTTTTTGTAAATCTTGCAGTATATGCCTTCAGCAAAACAAAGTATGAGATACAGATGGAAGCTCTCTATGGGATTATTCGGACCGTTAAGACAGCTGACGCCATTTTTCCGTTATGCCGGGAATCGTTTATGGAGGAAGAGGCACAGGCCGTGGCAGAAAGCCTCGGAAGGCTTAAGTCTGTCTCCCGTATGGTTTTGTTTTTAGAGCAGAAAAAGCAGGCCAGACTGTCAGGGGACATGATAGCGCTTGCGGGTGACTATCTTGCGGGAGCTTTTATGTGGGACTTTATTCTCTATGACAGGGCGGTCCGCCTTCTGCTGAAAAGGAATGAGAATTTCCTTAGGCTTTACCGGTTTGCCGGTGAGGCGGATGCCTGTATTTCTGTTGCCTCCTTTCGGAAAAGTATGGATTTTTACTGTGTGCCAAGGTTTACGAAGGAGCGGATTCTTGAGGCAGAGCGGCTCTGTCATCCCCTGCTTGAGCATGGGGTGGCAAATGATTTCAGGCTTAAGAAAAATGTGATACTTACAGGCTCTAATGCGTCAGGAAAGTCAACCTTTGTCAAAGCGGCTGCGGTGAATCTGATTCTGGGGCAGAGTATCCATACCTGCGTGGCAGAAAAAATGTTAATGCCGGACATTTTGGTACTTACCTCCATGGCGGTACGGGATGATGTGCTGTCCGGAGAGAGCTATTATATCCGGGAAATCCGGTATCTAAAGCGGATGATAGAAAGAAGCGGCAGAAGCCGCCTTGTATTCTGCGGAATTGATGAGATTCTGCGGGGGACGAATACGAAGGAGCGTATTGCCGCGTCTCTGGCGGTACTGACATATTTGAATAAAAGGAACTGCATCCTGATGACAGCGACCCATGATCTGGAGCTTGCACAGGAGCTTGGCGGGCACTTCGAAAATTATCATTTCTGCGAATCCGTAGAAGAAGGGGACGTGCTGTTTGATTATAAGCTGAAAAAAGGAATCAGCTGTACTACAAATGCGCTGCGGCTCCTTAAGGCCATGAACTTCCCGGAGGAGATTGTGCGGGAAGCCAGGGGAAAGATAGCAGAAGCACAAGGAATCCCTGAAGAAGGGCAGGAAGAGAAAGGAGAGGTATAAAAATGACTGCGGTAAGGAGGATGATTTGCGGAGGAATTGTATTTATAACGGCAAATGCCCCGTTTTTTCTCCATAGCTTTCGGGGAGGCTTATGGGTATGGTGTTTGTGTCTTATTTTTTTTGTGGGACTTAATATCGTCCCGTCAGCGGCGAACCGGAAGCTTCCGAAAAGACAGTACAGGATCTGCGCGGACGGGTGTGAGCTTCTTATCTATTTCCTGATTTCTGTGTCAGCGTCAACCCTGTGGCTTCTTATGCGTTTCTCAGACATTTTTTCCGGGGGATGGGGAAGATGGCTTGGGGATCTTCTCTGCGTGATTGCCGTGGAAGGAGTCATTTTTTTGGGCGGAATTGTGCGGGTGTATCTGACATCAGCCCAGATTGGCATAAAATGGCGGCTCATCGGAATCCTATGCGGGTTTATTCCAATAGTGAATCTTATGGTGCTTATGAAGCTTATTCGTATTTCCCTGGAGGAGAGCAGGTTTGAGAGTGAAAAGATTATAAAGACCCAGGAGGCCGGCGCTGAAAGGATGTGTGAGACGAAGTATCCCCTTTTGATGGTACACGGCGTATTTTTCCGGGATTTTAAATATTTTAATTACTGGGGGAGAATTCCAAAGGAGCTTGAGGCACGCGGCGCCACAATTTATTACGGGAATCACCAGTCGGCAGCATCGGTTGAGGAAAGCGCCGGGGAGCTTACCGCAAGGATCCGTGAGATTGTAGAGAAAACGGGCTGCGGGAAGGTGAACATTATCGCCCATTCCAAAGGAGGCCTGGACTGCCGGTACGCATTAAGCAAGCTTGGGGCAGCGCCTTATACGGCGTCCCTTACCACGGTAAATACGCCCCACAGGGGATGTGTGTTTGCAGATTATCTGTTGAATAAAATACCCCAGGCGGCAAAGGATAAGGTGGCGGATACATACAATGCGGCTCTTAAAAAGGCGGGGGATGAGAATCCTGATTTTCTCGCGGCGGTTACGGATCTTACCGCGTCAGCGTGTGAGAAGAGGAATTCTTATATAAAGGATGTGCCGGGCGTATATTACCAGAGTGTGGGCTCAAAGCTGAATAAGGCCTCCGGCGGGCGGTTTCCCCTTAACTTTTCCCATCATCTTGTAAACTATTTTGACGGGCCGAACGATGGACTGGTGGCAGAAAGCTCTTTCCCCTGGGGAGAGGACTATACCTTTCTTACGGCGGAAGGGGAACGGGGGATTTCCCACGGAGATATGATAGACCTGAACCGGGAGAATTTTAAAGGCTTTGATGTGCGGGAATTTTATGTGGAGCTGGTGAGCCGGCTTAAGAGAAGGGGGCTTTAAAGGGAGAGTTTGGGTGCAGGTGGCATATTTGGCGGCCGAGGCTCATAGATTTAGATAAACTTATGGATTGGCGCTTTATATGAGAAACAAAACACAGGAGCATCCTTTGAAAAATAGAATTGCAGAGGCTTCCGAGCTTCCTAAGGACGTGGTGATGGGCCAGCCTGTTATCACGGCCATGGGGCGGACGGAGCTTACTATTGAAAATTACCGGGGAATTACCGAGTACACGGACGTGCTCATACGGATTCAGACAAAAATCGGTCAGATACGCATTACAGGGAAGAAGCTGAAGGTAGAATATTATACCAATGATGACATGAAGCTTACCGGACAGATAGAGACAATAGAATATCAGCAGTAGAAGGGAGCATTTGCAGATGATATTTAAGATTCTTCAGTATATCCGGGGATATCTTCTTATCCGTGTTACCGGTTATTCCGCAGAGCGGTTTTTAAATGCATGCCGCTACAGGGGAATCAGGCTCTGGAATATGCGCCCCTGCGGTAATGCATATGAGATGAATATCAGTATCCGGGGATTCCGGAAAATAAAGCCCATTGTACGGAAAACAGGGGTGAGGGTTGTTATTGTACAGAGGTCGGGCCTTCCTTTTTTTCTTTACAGATATCGGAGAAGGAAGCTTTTTTTTGCAGGGGCAGCCCTTTTTTTTATTTTGATTTATACCTTGTCAAGGTTTATCTGGAGCATAGATTTCCGGGGCAATCTTACAAGAACAGATGAAACGCTTCTGGAGTTTCTTAAGGAGAGGGAGGTCGCAAGCGGGATGCGGATTTCCGATGTAGACTGCGGACGCATTGTAAAGGACATAAGAAAGGAATATGATGATATTATCTGGGTGTCCGCATCAGTGGAGGGAACAAAGCTGATTATCCAGATCAAGGAAAACCAGGATGTGATAAAGGAGGCGGAACCAGAAAACGAAGAGGAGGCAGATAAAACCATTCAGCCGGAGGACATTGTTGCTGACAGGGACTGTGTTGTTAAGAGTATCATTACAAGAAAGGGAGTTCCCCGGATCGCAGAAGGAACAGAGATTAAAACCGGTGATATCCTTGTGTCAGGACAGGTTCCGGTAAATAATGACGCCGGTGAAACTATCGGCTACCAGCCTCAGGTGTCTGATGCGGATATTCTCGGACAGACTACTGTTTCTTACGAAGACAGGGAGAGCATCACTTATGAGGAGAAGAAGGAAATTATAAATGAATGTAGAAGCGAAGCACCGGTGGAAAAGCGCGAATATTATGTGCGTATAGGAGACTGGCGGATATGCTTCGGAGAAATAAAAAATAAGTATGAGCATTTCGAACAATATTCAAGTGAAAAAAGACTAAAGCTTTTTGATAATTTCTATCTGCCCATATCATTTGGGGAAAAGCGGGCGGTTCCTTATACGGTGCTTGAGAAAAAACGGGAAAAAAAAGAGCTCCAGCGTATCTTAAGCGGAAGATTCTCGCAATATTGTGAAGATTTGGAAAAAAAGGGGGTAGAAATTATCGGGAATGATGTTAAAATATACACAGGGTTCCAAAATGCCGAGGCGAAGGGGACTCTGACCGTCATTATGCCGGTGGGAACAAAAAGGCCATCGCAGCCGATAGAAATCACGGCGCCGGCAGACGAGAATGAACAGTCAGGAGAATAACGAAATGGGGTTGATGGAAGCAGTCATTGAGATACCTGCCGAACACGAGGCGAATGTTTTCGGGCAGTTTGATGTACATGCGAAAAAAATAGAGAGAACACTTCATGTTACCCTGATCGCAAGGGGAGAGAATGTGAAGATTATCGGCGATGCCCTGTGGGCGGAACGGGCGAAGAATGTGCTTTTGAAGCTTACCGAGCTTTCAAAGCGCGGCAATACGATACAGGAGCAGAATGTAAATTATATTCTGTCTCTTGTTATGGAGGACAGCGGGGAGGATGTGCTGGAGATAGATAAGGATATTATCTGCCATACACTTCAGGGAAAGCCGATTAAGCCGAAAACCTTCGGACAGAAAAAGTATGTGGATGCTATCCGTAAGAATATGATTGTATTCGGCCTGGGTCCTGCCGGGACAGGAAAAACCTATCTTGCTATGGCCATGGCAATTACAGCTTTTAAAAATAACGAAGTAGGGCGCATTATTCTTACAAGGCCTGCTATTGAGGCAGGAGAGAAGCTGGGTTTTCTTCCGGGAGATTTGCAGAGCAAGATTGATCCCTATCTGCGGCCTCTTTATGATGCCCTGTATCAGATTATGGGGGCAGAGAGCTTCCTTAAAAACTCGGAGCGGGGGCTTATCGAGGTGGCGCCTCTTGCCTATATGAGAGGAAGGACTCTTGACAATGCGTTTATTATTCTTGACGAGGCCCAGAACACGACACCGGCCCAGATGAAGATGTTTCTAACCAGGATTGGTTTTGGTTCAAAGGTGGTTATAACGGGGGACGCAACCCAGAAGGATTTGGCGAAGGGCCAGCTCTCCGGCCTTGACGTGGCAGTGAATGTGGTGAAAAATATTGAGGATATTTCTGTCTGCCAGCTTTCCAGCAAGGATGTTGTGCGCCACCCGCTGGTGCAGAAAATTGTAAAGGCATATGAGGAATATGAAAACAGGCCGAGGAGCAGAGGAAGGGACAGAAGGAGAAAATCATGACACTTTATTTTGAGGAGGAGGGAGATATTGTACTCCCTTTTGACTGTAAAAAGCTGGCGGAGAAAACCATAGAGGCAGTACTTGATTTTGTGGGATGCCCGTATGAAGTACAGCTTAACCTGCTTCTTACCATGAATGAGGAGATTCGGAGCATGAACCGGGAATTCCGGGATATGAACCGTGCTACAGATGTTTTGTCATTTCCCATGGTTGATTATGAGACGCCCGGGGATTTTTCCTTTCTTGAAGACGCAGATGAGTATTTTGATCCGGAGACCGGGGAGCTCCTTCTGGGAGATATTGTGGTTTCCAAGGAGAAGGTTTTATCTCAGGCAGAGGAGTACGGACACGGGAAGGAAAGAGAATTTGCTTTTTTAATTGCTCATTCTGTGTTACACTTATGTGGATACGACCATATGGAGGAGGCAGAACGGCTTCATATGGAGGATTTGCAGAGAAAGATATTAGAAGGGCTTAACATATTACGATAAGATGGAGTAAAATATGGCTGGAAACAAAAAGCAGAAGGATAAGAGTTTTCTCGTGCAGGGTTCTATTCTTGCCGTGGCAGGAGTGATTACCAAGCTTATTGGAGCTGCATACAGGGTTCCGCTTGTAAATATACTTGGAGACAAGGGAATGGGCTATTACGGCGTGGCATTCCAGATCTATTCGATTGCGCTTACCCTGACTTCATACAGCCTTCCTCTCGCAGTGTCCAAGCTGGTATCAGCAAGGGTGGCGAAGGGAGAATATAAAAATTCATATAAGGTATTCAGAGGCGCTATGACATTTGCAGTTTTAGTAAGCGGCATTGTAGGAGCAGTTATTTTTCTGGGAGCGGATTTTATTGCAGATAATATTATGGCAATGAAATTCAGCTCTTATGCCCTTAGGGTGCTGGCTCCCTGTATTCTTATCGTAGCGGTTTTAGGAGTCCTGCGGGGATTTTTCCAGGGAAACGGCTCTATGATTCCCACGGCTATTTCGCAGGTTCTGGAGCAGATTGTAAATGCCGGAGTCAGCATTGCAGGCGCTTATATGCTGTTTAAGGTAGGCTCTGATGTGGCGAAGACCAGAGGAAACGAATCCTATGGTTCTGCCTATGCCGCGGCCGGAGGCACTCTTGGCACAGTTATCGGCGCACTCTCGGCGCTTCTTTTTCTTTTTGCTGTATTTGCCGCTTTTAAAAGGGTTTTAAGGCGCAAAATGCGAAGAGACAGGGGGCACAGGCGGGAGAAATACAAGAGGATATTTAAAATACTTATGATCACAATCGCGCCGGTTATCTTAAGCTCTACGGTCTATAACCTGTGCGGGATAATTGACAACGCCATGTTCGCGAAAATTATGTCCGTCCAGGGCGTGAAGGAAAGTGAATATGCGGCTCTTCTTGGAATTTTAAACGGAAAATATGATACACTTGTAAATGTGCCGATTTCTATCGCTTATTCTCTGGGTGCTTCCCTGATTCCGGCCATTGTCACGGCAGCCCAGACCGGGAGCAGAAAACAGGTACATAGTAAGATTCAGCTTGTAACACGGTTTAATATGATGATTGCCATCCCCTGCGCCGCAGGCTTTATTGTGCTGGCAGAGCCGATTCTTGATCTTCTGTTCTTTACACAGGATAATGCGGTGGGAGGGCTCATGCTGCAGCTGGGAGCGCTGTCAGTGGTGTTTTACTGCCTGTCTACGGTTACAAATGCAGTGCTCCAGGGGCTTGACAATATGATGGCTCCGGTAAAAAATGCGGCTATATCCGTTGTTTTATATACCGTTTCTTTGTTTATCATGCTGGTAGTATTCCGCTGGGGGATCTATGCAGTTGTGCTTAGCAGAATTGTATTTTCAGGCTCTACAAGTATGCTTAATGCACATTCACTCAGGATGCAGACAGGATATGTGCAGGAGCAGAGGAAAACGTTCATTATTCCCTGTCTGGCATCTGTTATTATGGGAATTGCGGCGCTTATGGTTCATTTGTTTTTTGAGCTTTTTGCGGGAACGCAGATAGCAACACTGATTGCCCTTCCGGCGGCGGTGATTGTATATGCAGTTGCCCTGGTGCTTCTGGGCGGAATAAATGAGAGTGAGATGTATGAGATGCCAAAAGGGGCTCTGCTCGTAAGAATATGCAGGAAGGCAGGACTTTTCAGGCAGGAGAGATAAGCTTATAAATAATAAGGGTGCAAAGTCTGTTAATTAAGCACCCTTTTTTCGTAAGATTCAGCTTGAATAATTTTCTAAAAAGCCGTAGAGAGTTTTTGTATCTTCAATGTATTTTCCGTTCCGGATTTCCTCCCGCAGTTTTTCAGGGAGCTCATCGAAAAGAATGTCTGTGTATTCATAAGGGGTTTTTTTGTCGCTTAAATAAACGACAATGTATCCGTTTACCTCCATAAGGTAATAGCAGTCCTCCTTGAGTGCGTCTCCTTCGGCTGCGACAGCCTCTTCTGGTTTGGCGGCAGGCTCCTTTTCAGTTTTTATCCGTGCTTCCCCGGCCCTCTCCTTTGCCCTGTAGTAGCTTAGCTGATAGGCACAGGTAATGAGAAGGATTGCAGCAACTGAGATTATAAGAAACCCGATTCCATACTTATTTTTCATAAGGACCACTCCTTTTTTAGTACAAGTATTGGCATTTTCACAGATATTTATACAAATGTGGGTATTTAAAAGTGGACTTAAGGGAAGAGATAGTGTAAGATGAATACGTTACTGTGAACGAAGTGAACAGTAAGACAGATAAGGCAGGAAAGGGGAAAAAGAGTATGGATGAAAAAAAGATTGCACGAATTAATGAATTATATCATAAATCCAAGGCAGAAGGGCTTACAGAGGACGAGCTTAAGGAGCAGCAGCTTTTAAGAAGGGAATATATTGACTCC
The DNA here is from genome assembly GCA_949502235.1 of uncultured Lachnospiraceae bacterium. Lineage (GTDB taxonomy): Bacteria > Bacillota > Clostridia > Lachnospirales > Lachnospiraceae > CAPEBR01. The sequence continues at coordinate 12,300 of CATBDC010000018.1, forward strand.
TTTAAGCAGAATTTAAGAAATCAGCTTGATAATATATCGATTGTAGAGGCAGACGGAAGCATCACGGATCTGGGTGAGAAGTTTGGAAAGAAAAAAGGAAATTAGAAGGCGTATTTTGGAAGTACGTTCCCGGCAGAGCGGGGAAGAATGGAAGACGCGGACAGACAGGATTATGAAGGCAGTAACAGGGCATCCCTGGTTTCTTGAGGCAGACGCTTTGTACTGTTATGTGGACTTTAAAGGCGAAGTGGGAACCAGAGGAATGATAGAGCGGGCGTGGGAGCTTGAAAAAAAGGTGTATGTGCCTGCCGTGTCAGGCCATAATATGGAGTTTTACCGGATTTTTTCTTTTGAAGAGCTGAAAGAAGGAGCTTTCGGAATCCCTGAGCCGGTCGTGTCTGAAGGATGGGAAAAAGGAGACATAAGCCCTGAAGAAAAAGCGCTTATGATTATGCCGGGTGTGGCTTTTGATAGGGGGAGAAACCGTATCGGGTACGGCGGAGGGTATTATGACAGATATCTTGCTTCGTGTCCGGGCTGCTGCGGTCACATTATTGCTGCTGCTTTTGAGTGTCAGATAGTGGGGAAGATAGAGACAGAGGAGACGGATATAAAGCCGGAGCTTCTGATAACGGAAAGGAGGATGCTGTGATGAACCTTCCAAAGGATCCTGTCATTCTCTTAAGCTTTGTAAATACAAAGCTTCGGGATGAATACCATTCGCTTGAGGAGCTGTGTGAGGAGCTTGGGGTAGAAAAGGACAGGCTTGTAGGGCTTCTGGGGGAAATAGATTATGAATATGATAAGACATCCAACCGGTTTGTTTAGAGTAAGCTGCACTTAAGGCTTTACACTAAAACAATCAATTGCTATAATGAAAGCACCAGATAAACGGCATTTAAATAAAAGGCGGGTGATAATATGACAGATAAAGAAGTAGTCAACCTCATTCAAAAATTGGAATCTGAAGGCATGTAGGCCGAAAAAATTATAGAAATTATAAAGTATGTTGAAACGGCCGAGCCAAAAACAGAAACTAAATAACCATAATAAAAGGTGTGAAGCCTTTATTGAATTATCAAGGGCTTTACACCTTTTTAAGTTTGGATTTAAGTGTACCTTGAAAGTGAATATTGAAGTGTTAGAAAATTGATAGATTTTGCTAATCGATTATGTAATCTTACGAAAAGCTGGAAATCGGACTTGAACCGACGACCCCTTCATTACGAGTGAAGTGCTCTACCGACTGAGCTATTCCAGCTTATGCAGGCTTTCTAAGCCACAGGTATTATTATACCGCATTTTTGAAAATTTGCAAGAGTTTTTTTAGTTAGGTGCAGGAGAAAATGAAATTGTATGTGAAGGAAAAGAAAAAAAGTGTCAGGTGGAATACGCTGCGCATTACGGCAGCTGGTTTCTTAAGTTTTATATTTTTCGGAGGAGTGATTTTGTATCTGCCGGTGAGTAATACCAGGCCCATTGCGTTTATGGATGCACTTTTTACCTCCGTATCGGCAGTGTGCGTGACCGGGCTCGTGACCATTACCCCGGCTGTTCAGTTTACATTTTTCGGGAAGCTTGTACTGCTTTTGCTGATCCAGATGGGCGGTCTGGGGGTGATTGCATGTGCGGCCTTGTTTTTCTTTCTGCTGCGCAGAAAAATTACAGTCCGGGAGAGAGTGGTATTAGAGGAGACTTACGGAACAGGGAGTCTTGGCGGCATTGTGAGAATGGTGAGAAAGGTAATTTGGGGCACCCTTTTTGTGGAGGGCTTAGGCGCAGTGCTGTATGCAGTTCAGTTTATCCCTGAATATGGTTTTATAAGAGGCGTCTGGTATTCTATCTTTCATGCTGTTTCCGCATTTTGCAATGCGGGAATCGATATTCTGGGCGAAAATAGTCTTGCGGGGTATGCGGTAAATCCGGTAATCAATATGACAACTATCCTTTTGATTATTGTGAGCGGCATCGGTTTTACTGTATGGTTTGATATTCTGGAAAATGTAAGGAGGCTTATTCACCGGGAGGTGCCTGGGCGGTGGTGGTTTACAAGGCTTAGGCTTCACTCAAAGCTTGCCATTATCATGACGTCAGTACTGATTCTTTCAGGGGCAGTTTTTATATTTTTTTCTGAATTCCATAATCCGGATACCATAGGCAATATGAGCCTGGGGCAGAAGGCCATGGCATCCCTGTTTCAGTCTGTGACAACGAGAACGGCGGGATTCTATACGTTTTCCCAGGGGGCGCTTCATGAGGAGTCAAAGCTTTTCTGCGCGATTTTAATGTTTATCGGAGGCTCCCCCGGCGGGACAGCAGGCGGAGTGAAGACAACCACCTTTGCCATGCTGTTTCTTGCCTGCCTTACCTTTATCAGAGGAGGCAGTGATACAGAGTGTATGGGGAGAAGGATATCGGTGGCAAATTTCAGGACAGGCTTTTGTGTTGTGATGGCGGCATTTACGGCATTTATTACAGGCACTCTTGCTATCCTGTTTATTGAACCAGACAGCATTACGCTGGTAAATGTGATTTATGAGACAGCATCAGCGGTCGGGACAGTAGGGCTTACTGCAGATCTGACACCGCAGCTTGAGAGACTCAGCCAGGTGATTCTGATGGTTATGATGTATGTCGGAAGGCTGGGGCCTTTGACTCTTGTGCTGACTTTTGCGGGAAAGAGCCATCCAAGGGATAAGATACGGAGCCTTCCTAAGGAACAGATTATGGTCGGATAAAAGGAGGAGTTATTAAGATGAAGAAGCAGTTTGTTGTATTAGGCCTCGGAAGCTTTGGAGCCAGCGTTGCAGTTACGCTTCAGAAGCTTGGGTGCGATGTGGTGGCGGTGGATCAGGATATGGAGCGGGTAAATGATATTGCGGATCAGGTTACCTACGCTATGCAGGCAGATATCGGGAATCCGGAGCTTCTCCACTCTCTGGGCTCAAAAAATTATGACGGCCTTGTGGTGGCTTCGTCAGAAAATCTGGAGAGCAGCATCCTGGCAACCCTTGCGGGCAAGGAGATGGGAATTCCATATATCCTCTGCAAGGCCCATAATTCACGTCACGCCCAGGTTTTAAGAAAGGTGGGGGCAGATGCGGTTGTGTTTCCGGAGGTGGAAATGGGGAAAAAGATCGCAAAAAATCTGATGTCTGCAAATCTTGCCGACTGGATCGCGCTGTCACCGGAGTACAGTATTGTTGAGACCCTTGTGCCGGAAAAATGGGTAGGAAAAACACTTAAAGAATTGGATGTAAGGAAAAATTATGAGGTAAATGTAGCTGGAATTAAAGAAGGGGAGCATGTAGAGATAACTCCGGATCCGGATATGCCCCTTAAGGCGGAGATGATACTTATGCTTATTGGTGCGGATAAGGCACTGGAAAGGATATAGGATTCCGGCGGCATTTATAAGGAATCAGCCGGAGAATAATGGGGATATGTAGCCAGGAGGTGCGTTTTTTTGCATCTCCTGTTTTTGTCTTTGCAGACTAAAAACGGCGCAGACACCATTTTTCTAAAAGGTTGATAAGGGAATAGAGCAGCGTGGCCATTATGCACAGGAGGACGATGCTCATAAGGAGCCAATCCATTTTAAATACCTGGCTGGAATATATAATCAGGTATCCAAGTCCGTCTCTTGCGGCGAGAAATTCCCCGATGATCACGCCCACAAGGCAGAGGCCTATATTGACCTTCATATTACTGATAATGGCAGGTACGGAGCTTGGTAGCACTACCTTGGTAAGCGCCTGGTATTTTTTCCCCTGGAGGGTGTAAATAAGCTTTATTTTTCCAGGATCCACGGTGATAAAGCTGGTGTAAAGACTTAAAATGCTTCCAAATACTGCCACTGACATGCCAGCTACAATAATTGTTGTTTTTGTAGCTCCCAGCCATACGATAAGAAGAGGAGCCAGCGCAGATTTCGGAAGACTGTTTAATACGACCAGATAAGGATCCAGTATTTCTGAAAGCTTGACGCTGAACCACAGGGCAACTGCCACCAGTACACTGATGGCAATTACAAGGAAGAAACTGATAATGGTTTCATACAGGGTAATTCCTATGTGAAGGAAAATACTCTTATCCAGTACCATGCCCCAGAAGCACAAGGCAATTTTTGACGGACTGCTGAAGATAAAGGAATCAATGATTCCTACATTCGCCGTAAATTCCCAGAGAAACAGGAAGCTTAGGAGAATCAGAATCCGGGAGACACGGACAATGCGTTTATGTTTTTTGAGGCAGAGGAGATATTTCTGCTGTTCCTTTGAAAGGTCATTCATCTATGTTCAGCTCCTTCCATATTAAATTAAAATAGGTTTTAAATTCCGGCGCATTTCGTCTGGCCAGCGGTGTATCCTCCTCAAGGTCAAAAATCAGGGGTATGGTCTGCTTTATTTCTGCAGGCCTGCCGGAAAGGATAATGACCCGGTCAGCAAGAGAGATGGCCTCTGACAGGTCGTGGGTGACAAGAAGCGCTGCCTTTTTTTCCCGCCTTATAATCTGACCGATATCATCGCCTACATTCAGGCGGGTCTGGTAATCGAGGGCAGAAAAGGGCTCATCAAGAAGCAGAAGATCCGGGTCAAGGACCAGTGTGCGGATGAGGGCAGCCCTTTGGCGCATACCTCCGGATAGCTCGGAAGGGCGGGCGTGCTCAAATTGTCTGAGGCCGTAGAAATCAAGAAGCTCGTGGGCCTTTTCCCGTGTTCTTGCGGTGAGCATATGCTGTACCTCTAATCCGAGGATCACATTGTTGTAGACGGTTCTCCATTCGAATAACTCATCGTGCTGGAGCATGTAGCCTACATTGGTTGTACTTTCGCGTAAGTATCTTCCATTAATTTTAATCAGCCCCTTTTCCGGCACAAGAAGCCCGGCTATGATGGAGAGAAGGGTAGATTTGCCGCACCCGGAAGGCCCTACAATGGCAACAAATTCTCCTTTATTTAAGGAAAAGGATATGCCGGATAGTGCAGGGGTTTCTCCTTCGAGGTTGTGATAAGCATAGTGGATATTCTTAAGTTCTAAAACTTGCTCCATAGGAAACCTCCGGTAAAAGTTTACATATATCCTATATTATGTAGAAATCACAGGTTTGTGACAGATTCACTCTTGTCATACGCATGAGGAAAAGTTATAATTGCAAAAGAGTATACTTTTAAGGAGAAAGGCCATGAATTACCAGAAAGAGTTGGATAAGCTGCTTGACAGGCTTAAGAAGGAGGAACGGGTGCCAAAGCTTCTGCTGCACAGCTGCTGTGCTCCCTGCAGCAGTTATGTACTGGAATATCTGGGGGAATATTTTGAGATTACGGTGTTTTACTATAATCCTAATATTTTTCCGGAAAGTGAATATACAAAGCGTATACTTGAGCAGCAGATGCTGATCGGAGAAATGAAGATAAGGCATCCGGCTGCCTTTGTTGCAGGAAACTATGACAGAGAAGCCTTCTGTAAAATTGCGGAGGGGCTTGAGCATTTGAAGGAAGGAGGAGAAAGATGCCTCAAATGCTATGAGCTCCGGTTAAGGGAGGCGGCAATTCTGGCAAAAGAAGGAGAGTTCGATTATTTTACGACAACACTTAGCATAAGTCCTCTTAAGAACGCGGATCGATTAAATGAAATCGGCACAAGGCTTGCAAAAGAGTACGGTGTTGCTTATCTTCAGTCAGATTTTAAGAAAAAGAACGGATATAAGCGTTCTATTGAGCTGTCAAAGGAATTCGGGCTTTACCGCCAGGATTACTGCGGTTGCGAGTATTCATTGACTGCGCAGACCGTAAGAAAGTGATTCAGCTGAACAGTAACAGTATTCCATTTTTTATAAACATATGGTAAAATAAATGTTAAATTTTAAAGGAAGGAAGGACAGGACATGGCACAGTTATGGGGAGGCCGTTTTACAAAGGAGACGGACCAGCTGGTATATAAATTCAACGCGTCCATAGGGTTTGACAAAAGGTTTTATGCCCAGGATATCAAGGGAAGCATTGCACATGTCATGATGCTGGCAAAGCAGGGTATTCTGAATGATATAGAAAAAGAAAAGATTATTACAGGGCTGACTGGAATTTTAGATGACGTGACAGAGGGACGCCTTAAGATTACAGATAAGTATGAGGATATTCATAGCTTTGTGGAGGCAGTGCTGATTGACAGGATCGGCTCCGCGGGCAAGAAGCTCCACACAGGAAGAAGCAGGAATGATCAGGTGGCTCTGGATATGAAAATGTATATCCGGGATGAAATATTGATTATGGATAATGTATTAAAAGATCTTTTGCATGCAGTTTTAGGATGCATGGAGGATAATCTGGATACATACATGCCGGGCTTTACCCATATGCAGAAGGCGCAGCCGATTACCCTTGCCCATCATATGGGAGCCTATTTTGAAATGTTCAGAAGAGATCATGAGAGGCTTTCGGGCATTTATAAGAGGATGAATACCTGTCCTCTCGGATCAGGAGCCCTTGCGGGAACAACCTATCCTCTTGACAGGGAATACACGGCAAAGCTTCTCGGATTTGACAAACCAACCCTTAACAGCATTGACGGAGTATCAGACAGGGATTATCTGCTGGAATTTTTGTCCGCACTTTCGATTATCATGATGCATTTAAGCAGATTTTCAGAAGAGATTATTATTTGGAATTCCAATGAATACCAGTTTGTGGAGATTGATGATGCCTTTAGCACGGGAAGCAGCATTATGCCCCAGAAGAAAAATCCTGATATTGCGGAGCTTGTAAGGGGAAAGACAGGACGGGTTTACGGCGCTCTGAACGCACTTCTTACAACCATGAAGGGACTTCCCCTTGCATATAATAAGGATATGCAGGAGGATAAGGAGTGGTCCTTTGATGCCATAGACAGTGTGAAAGGATGTCTCACCCTTTTTGCAGGAATGATTCGCAGCATGCAGTTTAAAAAAGACAGGATGGAGGAAAGTGCAAAGCAGGGCTTTACAAACGCGACAGACGCGGCCGACTATCTGGTGAACCATGGCGTGCCCTTCCGGGATGCCCATGGGATTGTAGGGCAGCTTGTACTTCTTTGCATAGAGAGAGGAGCCTCTCTTGACGACCTTCCGCTGTCAGAGTATCAGAGAATCTCACCGGTGTTTAAGGAGGATATCTATGAGGCTATAAAGCTTAAGACTTGCGTGGACAGACGGATTACGACAGGCGCGCCGGGACTTTTGTCCATGAAAGAGGCGCTGCTTGTGTACAAAAGATATATGGATGAATATTGAAAATCAGAGGAGGAGACGGATATAAGATGGATAAGAAATTAAGAGTAGGAATTTTAGGAGCAACAGGAATGGTGGGGCAGAGATTTATTTCCCTGCTTGAGGATCACCCCTGGTTTGAGGTGGTGACCGTGGCAGCAAGCCCCCGTTCTGCCGGAAAGACTTATGAGGATGCGGTGGGAGAACGCTGGAAGATGAAAAAGCCTATGCCGGAGGGGGTAAAAAAACTGACTGTTTCCGATGTAAACGAGGTGGAGAAGGTTGCTGCCACCGTAGATTTTGTTTTCAGTGCAGTGGATATGTCCAAGGATGAGATCCGCGCAATTGAGGAGGCTTACGCGAAAACAGAAACGCCGGTTGTATCAAACAACAGCGCCCACAGGTGGACACCGGATGTTCCAATGGTCATACCGGAGATTAACCCGGAGCATTTTGAGGTGATTAAGGATCAGAGGAAGCGTCTTGGAACGACAAGAGGGTTTATTGCAGTAAAGCCCAACTGTTCTATCCAGAGCTATGCGCCCTGCCTTGCGGCATGGAAGGAATTCGGCCCAAAGGAGGTTGCTGCCACAACTTATCAGGCCATTTCAGGGGCCGGGAAGACCTTTAAGGACTGGCCGGAGATGGTGGAGAATATTATCCCGTATATCGGCGGCGAGGAGGAGAAAAGTGAGCAGGAGCCTTTGCGTGTATTAGGACGTGTAGAGGGCGGACAGATTGTGAAGGCGGCGCTCCCGAAGATTACATGTCAGTGCATCCGCGTGCCGGTGCTTGACGGGCATACGGCGGCAGTTTTTATTAATTTTGAAAAGAAGCCCTCTAAAGAGGAGCTGATTAAGAAGCTTGTAAGCTACAAAGGCTTTCCTCAGGAGGAGAACCTGCCAAGCGCACCAAAACAGTTTATCCGGTATCTTGAGGAGGATAACCGCCCCCAGGTAAGCCTGGATGTGGATTATGAAAATGGAATGGGTATCTCTATAGGACGTCTCCGTGAGGATACTCTGTTTGATTACAAATTTGTGGGCCTTTCCCACAATACGGTAAGAGGGGCGGCAGGCGGTGCAGTTCTCTGCGCAGAGGCACTTACTGCGAAAGGATATATTCAGGCAAAGTAAAGATATGAGGTAAGAAGGATGGATATGAATATCTTAAATTATACGCAGAACCGGGAATTGTCTTGGCTTAAATTCAATCACAGAGTTTTGGAGGAGGCACAGGATCCGTCTGTGCCGCTTCTTGAACGCATGAAGTTTGTGGCTATATTTACAAGTAACCTGGATGAATTTTTTATGATTCGTGTGGGCAGTCTTTTTGACATGGCCCATACAGATGCAAATACAAAGGATGCCCGCTCAGGGATGACGCCAGGCGAGCAGTTAGAGCAGATTTTTGCGGAGGCAGCGCCTCTTTATAAGGAGAGGGATAAGACCTATGCGGAGATCAAAAAACAGCTTCACCCTTACGGGGTCTGCGGTCTTGATTTTAAGGAGCTTGAGCAGCAGGAGAAAAAGTATGTAAAAAAATATTTTAAGGATCAGATTCTTCCGGTGCTTTCCCCCCAGATTGTTGACGCGAACCATCCGTTTCCTCATCTTCTCAACAAGGAGATCTATGTGACGGCCACACTGAAATTAAAGGATAAATCGATGTTCGGCATTGTACCGGTGCCCCAGTTTGTGTCGGAGGTTCTGTATCTGCCGGGGCATGATATCAGGTATATCCGTATGGAAAAGGTTATCGTGGAATTTTTGAACCTTGTATTTTCGCAGTATGAGGTGTCTGAACCCAATTCGATCTGTGTGACCAGAAACGCGGATGTGTCGCCTGATGATGAGTCGCTGGAGGTTAATGATGATTTCCGTTATCTGATGCAGCAGACGCTCCATAAGCGGCGGAGGATGTCGGTTGTGCGTCTTGAGACATCGGAAAAGCTGTCACCGGAAAATGAAAAATATTTCTGTGATCGTTTTAAGATTAAGCCGAACCAGATTTTCAGGACAAAAACGCCTATGAAGCTGGCATATATGTTTGCTATAAGCGGGGAGCTCCCAGAGTCTATGAAGCGTTCCCTGACGTATACTCCTTTTTCGCCGCAGAATTCTCCCCGTGTACAGGAGGGGAATATGATGAAGCAGATTAAGAGAAGGGATCTTTTGCTTTTTTATCCCTATGAAAGCATGAATCCCTTCCTGCGGCTTATTAAGGAAGCCTCCGCCGATCCGAATGTTATGACAATAAAAATTACCATTTACCGTCTGGCAAAAAAGGCAAGGCTGGTAGAATATCTCTGCGCAGCTGCGGAGAATGGGAAAGAGGTTACGGTCCTTATCGAGCTTCGCGCACGGTTTGACGAGCAGAATAATATTGACTGGTCTGAGCGGCTTGAGGAGGCGGGCTGCCGGGTAATCTACGGCTTTGAGGGATATAAGGTTCATTCCAAAATCTGCCTGATTACTTACAGAAACAGGAATGAAATCCAATATATTACCCAGATCGGTACGGGAAATTATAACGAGAAGACGGCAGCAATGTATACGGATCTTTCCCTCATGACGGCAGATCCGTCTATAGGAAAGGATGCATCGGAGTTCTTTAAAAATATGTCTATCGGGAACATTTCCGGCAGCTATGACCAGCTCATTGTGGCGCCTGCGGGGCTTAAGCAAAAGGTTCTTTATCTTATGGATGAGGAGATAAAAAAGGGAACAAACGGGCGCATTATCATGAAGATGAATTCCCTGACCGATGTAGACTTTATCAGGAAGGTGTCAGAGGCGTCCATGGCAGGCGTGAAGATTGATCTGATTGTAAGGGGAATTTGCTGCCTGCTTCCGGGAATAGCGGGATATACGGATAATGTGCGGGTGACAAGCATTGTGGGAAGATATCTGGAGCACGCCCGGATTTTCAGCTTCGGTACAGGAGCCGGACAGAAGATATATATCGGCTCTGCGGATATGATGACAAGAAATACCGAAAAGCGCGTAGAGGTGGCGGCTCCGGTATTTGATGAGAGAATTAAGAATCAGATTAACCACTATCTGCGGATTATGCTCGGTGACAATGTGAAGGCAAGAGTACTCTTAAGCAATGGAAAGACGAGAAAGAAGGAACAAAAGGAGCCTGTAATTGATTCACAGGCGGCGTTTATGGAAGAAGCAGTCCATGCAAGGCAGGAAATGCCGGCGCAGGATAAAAACCTTCTTAAGAGATTTAAGAGCCTGCAGAACGTGAAAGGAATAAAGGAGCTTCGCAGCAGGCTGCGTAAACACACAGACAGGAGTTAGACAGGAAAATTTATGGGAAAATCACTCTATATTGCAGAGAAGCCCAGTGTGGCGCAGGAATTTGCCAAGGCGCTAAAGCTTCATACGAGCCGCAGGGACGGATATCTGGAGTCTGAGGATGCGGTTGTAACGTGGTGTGTAGGCCATCTGGTTACCATGAGCTATCCAGAGGAATATGACGCTTCCATGAAACGGTGGAGCCTTGAGACACTGCCCTTTATCCCACAGGAATTTAAGTATGAGGTAATCCCGGCGGTGGCAAAGCAGTACCAGATCGTGGCAGGGCTTCTTAACAGAAAGGATATAGATACCATCTATGTGTGCACGGATTCCGGGCGGGAAGGGGAATATATCTACCGTCTTGTAGAACAGCAGGCAGGAGTGCACGGAAAGGAAAGAAGAAGGGTCTGGATTGATTCCCAGACCGAGGAGGAGATTCTTAGGGGAATCCGGGAGGCAAAGGATTTAAAGGAATATGACAATCTTTCTGCCTCTGCCTACCTTCGGGCGAAGGAGGATTACCTGATGGGAATTAATTTCTCAAGGCTGCTTACCTTAAAATACGGGAACAGCATCTCAAATTACCTTGGAACAAAATATGCGGTCATTTCCGTGGGGCGCGTCATGACCTGTGTTCTCGGCATGGTGGTACGCAGGGAACGTGAGATCCGGGAGTTTGTGGAGACGCCCTTTTACAGAGTGCTAAGCCATTCCGGGGAAAAGGGGCAGACCTTTGAAAGCGAGTGGAGGGCCGTAAAGGGCTCTAAATGGTTTGAATCCTTTGATTTATATAAGGAAAACGGTTTTAAGGAAAAAGAAAAGGCAGAGGAACTCATCCGCTTCTTAAAGGAGGAGCCGCCTGTAACCTGCACAGTAGAATTGGTGGAGAAGAAAAAGGAAAAGAAAAATCCGCCCTTGCTGTTCAACCTGGCCGAGCTTCAGAATGAGTGTTCCAGACGGTTTAAGATAAGCCCGGATGAGACACTTCGCATCGTCCAGGAGCTGTATGAGAAAAAGCTTGTGACCTACCCCAGAACAGACGCCAGGGTTTTATCCCAGGCCGTGGCAAAGGAGATACACAAGAATCTAAACGGTCTTATGAAATACGAGCCGGCAGTTCCTTACTTGAAAGAAATTGTAAGCTTTGGAAGCCATAAGAAAATCGGAAAAACAAGATATGTAAATGATAAGCAGATTACAGACCATTATGCGATTATTCCTACGGGACAGGGGCTGCATGCGGCAGAAAGCCTTTCTGGCATATCCCGGTCGGTCTATGACGTGATTGTAAGGAGATTTTTAAGCATCTTTTACCCGCCCGCCGTCTACCAGAAGGTGGCGGTTGCCACAAAAATACGGGGAGAATTATTTTTTGCTAATTTTAAGGTCCTGGCAGAGGAGGGGTATCTGAAGGTATCGGGCGTGCCGGGAAGGAAAGGAGATTCCGGCGGAAACGAGGATTCTTTCGAGAGAGATACAGACAGGGCGTTTTTTGAGAAGATACAGACGCTGAAAAAGGGTATGGTTCTTCCGGTACAGTCCCTTGAGATTAAGGAAGGAAAAACCTCTCCGCCCAAGCGCTATAATTCCGGCTCCCTGATTCTTGCCATGGAAAATGCCGGGCAGCTTATTGAGGATGAGGAGCTGCGGGCCCAGATTAAGGGGAGCGGCATCGGCACCAGCGCTACCAGGGGTGAGATACTAAAGAAGCTTTTTAACAATAAATATCTGGTGCTGAACAAAAAAACACAGGTTGTTACGCCTGCACTTTTGGGCGAAATGATATATGACGTTGTGGAAAATTCCATAAAATCCCTTTTAAATCCAGAGCTTACGGCGAGCTGGGAAAAAGGACTCACCTATGTGGCAGACGGAGAGATTACGTCAGAGGAGTACATGGGGAAACTTGACCGGTTTATTGTTACACGGACAGAAGGGGTAAAGGGTCTTGCAAACCAGAGGAAGCTTAAGGACTGCTATGACCGCGCCGCCAGATTCTACAAATCCGGCAGGGCGAAGGCTGCAGACCAGAAGCAGAAAAAATAAGGAGGTTATTTAATCTATGAAGGAATTAACGGTGAAGGAGTTATACACTCTGGAGGAAACCATTGCAAAGGATATTTTTGAGGGAGTGACATACCCTTGGGAGGTGCTTCCGAAGATCAGCGAGTTTATCGTAAAGCTTGGAGAAACGCTTCCAGAGGAGGAATACGAGAAGAGGGGTGAGAATGTATGGATCGCAAAGTCCGCGAAGGTCTTTGATTCTGCATATATTAACGGCCCGGCCATTATCGGGAAAAATGCGGAGGTAAGGCAGTGTGCGTTTATCCGAGGCAATGCGATTGTAGGTGAAGGCGCAGTAGTAGGTAATTCTACGGAGCTTAAGAATGTGATTCTCTTTAACAAGGTGCAGGTTCCTCATTACAATTATGTGGGAGATTCTATTCTGGGCTACAAGGCTCATATGGGCGCAGGCTCCATCACCTCTAATGTAAAATCCGACAAGAAGCTGGTAGTCGTAAAGACCCCCCAGGGAAATATAGAGACGGGGATGAAGAAGTTTGGTGCCATGTTAGGCGATGAGGTAGAGGTAGGCTGCGGCACGGTGCTCAACCCGGGCAGCGTTGTAGGAAGTCATACGAATATCTATCCCCTTTCCTCTGTGCGTGGATTTGTGTCGGCAGGCAGCATCTATAAGAGACAGGGCGAGGTTGTGGAGAAAATTGACGGTTAGGGTATGATTACAGGTCTGCGCATTTACTGCGCAGGACGTGAGAAAATGATTCAGGTGTCAACCAATGATAGGAGGTACGATAATGAGTGATAACTATGTGACATTTGAGATTGAAAAGGCAAAGCATATTGCGCTGGTAGCACATGACGGGAAGAAAAAAGAGCTGGTGGACTGGTGCGACAGGAATAAGGAGATTTTAAAGAGCCATTTCTTATGCGGAACCGGGACAACGGCCAGGCTGATTGCGGAAAAAACCGGGCTTCCGGTAAAGGGCTATAATAGCGGGCCTCTTGGCGGAGACCAGCAGATTGGGGCTAAGATTGTGGAGGGACAGATTGATTTTATGATTTTCCTCTGGGATCCGTTAGAGGCACAGCCCCATGATCCGGATGTAAAGGCTCTGCTTCGGATTGCGGTTGTGTATGATATTCCTATCGCAAATAATCTGGCTACGGCAGATTTTATGCTGAATTCCAGGTATATGACAGAGAGCTACAGCCGGAGAGTGCAGAACTTTAACAGGACTGTACAGGAGCGGGTGGAGAAGATGAAATAAATGTGTCTGTCCAGAATAATTCCATCTGTACGGTTGGAATATCATTCGAAGGACGGAAGTTTTAAGATGCCCTTCCTAACGCAGATTGGGCAACACTCCGGTGAACTAACCGCTAACGGAGGCTAAGGAGTTCAGGAAAGCCTTCACTCCTAAGTCTCCATAAGCGGTGGATTTCACCTTCATTAAAAACGCCCTCTGACGTCTGCTTATAGGAAGGGCATCTTAAAACTTCCTGTGCATCGAAAATCATGTTACATCAGCACAGATGGAGATTTTTCCAGTGCACAGGCAGTTCGGGGCAGTTCTTCCCCATACAGGCAGGGCAGCGCTCCGGTGAGCTAACGATTAACTCCGAGACTTCGTTAGCGGTTAGTTCACCGGAGTGTTGCCCAGTCTGCGTTAGGAAGGGCATCTTAAAACTTCCGTCCCCCGAACGATATCTCAACCGTACAGAAATTGCCATTACCCGATTATCTCTTTGAATTATACAGTCTGTTTCCTATACATATTAAAATATTCCTGGGCTCTTTGAAGAGAGACACCCAGTTTCCGCTGCAGGCGGCTTAGAATATCCTCTTCTGACAGGCCAAACTCAAAGCCTGAATCTATAATTTCTTCGGCTCTGCCTTCTTCTGCAATTTCGTCAAATAAAGTACACATACGCCCATCTCCTTTCTCAAAAGCATGATAATCAATGTTACTGTCAGTGGCACCGGCAACAGCCATTACGACAGATTTGCCGGTTTTATGTTCTTCACTGTATTGTATAGCCTTTTCTCTGGCTTCTTTCTTAGAAATGTGTCTGTCCAAAATAATTTCCATGAGCTTGAAGAAATCAATATTCTCCACATTATGGAAAACAAAGTTATTTTTCCATGCTTCCACCAATAGAATTCTGTAGTCATTCACATATGCCGCAAACTATAGGTGCTGTAGTCATATCCCATAATCCTAAGAGGCATTGCATAATCAATATATTTTTGAGATTCCTTTCCCAGCATGACAAATTCTATGCCGGTTTTAGAGGATTTCTTCCTGATTTTGATATTATCTCTGGAGGCTTTAATCGCCTCGGCATATTTCTTATGTTCCAGTATAGAGGATTCCTCTGTGTCAAGATCCATTAATTCGTCTGGTTTAATTATCTGTTGGCCTTTAAATAGTACAGCATTAAAGAAATCTGCAAAGCGTACATTATTTCGCCAGTAATTTTTTAAAACAGTATCCGGGTTTAGAGCTTGTGTTTTTTGTGACATTTTCCTGTCCTTTCTTTTGTCATTTAAAGTATACTATAGGGAGCGAAAGGAGTGCAATAGAAATCATATAATCTCTTCCTTAGAATCATCCCTGCTGTTACGGCATCATAATCATAATAGGATTTATTCAGAGGATACTTCGAAAGAAGATTCCTGACGATTATCCGAAATTTGAAATACAAATGATTAAGATTCATAGATAGAACTCTATGTCGATAGCTTAGCATATCCTTTTACAGAAGGCAACTTAATTTTTTCTTAAATTGGATTTGACTACTCCTGAAAATAGAAACATTGACACTTATGAGTATCCAAGGTATAATATAGCATATAGGTTGAAAAGCAGGAGGAGAAACAGGGATGGATTATTCAGCATTGAGAGAAAAAATTAACAGCATGCAGGAGGAGATCTTAGAGGGAATCAGAAGCTGTATGCAGATTGAGAGCGTGGGAGGAGAGCTGGAGGAAGGCGCTCCCTACGGCAGAGGGCCGAAGGAGGCTTTGGATTTTGCACTGAATTTGGGGGAAAAGCTGGGTTTCAGAGCTGTAAATGTGGATGATAAGGCCGGATATATAGAAATGGGTGACGGTGAGGAAATGGCGGCGGTGCTGGGGCATCTGGATGTGGTTCCTGCAGGCGAAGGCTGGAGCCATCCGCCTTTTGGGGCAGAAATTCAGGATGGAATTCTCTATGGAAGAGGCGTTGTGGATGATAAGGGGCCGACCATCGGAGCTATTTATGCCCTGAAGGCGATAAGGGAGCTTGGGATTCAGACAGACAGGAGAATCCGCGTCATCTTCGGGACGAATGAGGAACGGGGCTGTGATTGCATCAGGCATTATGTGAAAAGCGGACAGGAGCTTCCGGTTATGGGGATTACGCCGGATGCGGAATATCCCATGATCTTTTTCGAGAAGGGGATGACAACAGTGATAGGAGGCCTTAAAAATCCTTCACAGGGGGAAATAAAGGTTCTGGAATTTACCGGAGGGACGGCGGCAAATATTGTTCCCATGTACTGCAGGCTCGTGCTCGAAGGAGAACATGAAATACCGGAGACAGAAGGAGTTACGGTAAAGCACGAGAACGGAAATACAGTGATTGAGGCAAAGGGCGTAAGCGCCCATGCCAGTGTCCCGGAGCTTGGCGTTAATGCGGCGGTGCGCCTTTTGAAAGCGGTGCGGCCCCTGAAAACAGGCGGGGATTTTCAGAAGCTTGCTGACTTCATCTGCAATGAAATAGGGGAGGAAACAAACGGGGAAGCTCTCGGTATCTGCTTTAGGGATGAAGAGACAGGGGAGACAACTGTAAACCTGGGAGTTTTCTCTTATACAGAGGAGAAAATGTATCTGAACCTGGATATCCGTTATCCGAAAAACGAGAGGAAAGAGGATGTAACGGCTAAATTAGAGAAGGCGCTGTCAGACTACGGCCTGGAGCTTTTAGAGAGCCGTTCTACAGATATGCTTTATATACCGAAGGATTCAGAGCTTATACAGAAGCTTATGGCTGTTTATGAGGAAGGAACGGGAACGAGAGAGGAACCAAAGGCCATCGGCGGGGGAACCTATGCGAAAATGTTTTCCAATATGGCAGCATTCGGTCCGGCGTTTCCAGGAGATGCAGAGGCTGCGCATCAGCCGGACGAGAGAATGGAAATTGAAAAATTAATGAAATCCATCGGTTTAACAGCTGCCGCAATGGTGGAAATGGCAAAAAAAGCTGTGTAAACCGGACAGGCGGAGGGCAAAATGAGTATGCAGTTTGAGCTGGAGAGAATGGAAAGGCTGACGGCAGATATTGAGAAGCTTAGATATCCCGTAAGTATTCCGGTAAGTGATTATAAGATGTACGAGGGGAAGCTTTTAGGAGGAGAGAGCTGTGATGTAAGCGGCTGGCAGGATTATCAGATAGAGACGCCGTGGACGAAGCTTTGCGCCCACAGATGGCTTAGGACAACCGTTGTAATACCAGAGGAGCTGAACCAGAAGCACGTAGAATTTCAATTGATTTCAGGGAGAGAAGGACAGTGGGATGCAACGAATCCCCAGATGCTTTTTTATATAAACGGGGAGCTGATACAGGGCGTGGACGTGAACCACAGGGAGGTTACGATCTCGGAGTGCGCGGCGGCCGGGGCAGAATATAACATTGCAATGCTGGCTTACAGCGGCTCGGTTCCCGGCGATTTAATATTTAAAAGTAATCTCATAGAAATCGATGACGCGGTACAGAAATTTTATTATGATTTTTCTATTCCTTTAAAGAGTGCGAGGATTTTAAAAAACTGTGATAAAGAGAACAGCAGAAGGATCCTTCAAAAGCTTTCAGAAGCGGCGGATCAGATTGATTTAAGAAAGCCGTATGGCAAAGAATTTTATGATTCCCTGGACAGGGCAGAGCAAGTGCTGATCAGGGAATTTTATACAAAGACAGATGACAGGGCTCCCCTGGTAAGCGCCATCGGACATACCCATATTGATATTGCATGGCTGTGGACAGTAGAACAGACAAGAGAAAAGGCGCTTAGAAGCTTTTCTACGGTACTGCGCCTGATGGAGCAGTACCCGGATTACAAGTTTATGTCCAGCCAGCCGGTTTTGTATCAGTTTGTTAAAGAACAAAACCCTAAGATGTATGAAAGAATAAGGGAAAGAGTCAGAGAGGGACGCTGGGAGACAGACGGCGCTATGTGGCTGGAGGCGGACTGTAATCTCACCGGCGGAGAGTCCCTTGTCAGGCAGATTATAAAGGGAGAACATTTTTTCCAGGAAGAATTTGGCACCCGGAGCAAATCCTTATGGCTGCCGGATGCATTTGGATACTGCGCATCCCTTCCACAGATTTTGAAAAGGTCTGGGGTTCCCTATTTTATGACCACAAAAATTGCCTGGAACCAGTATAATCAGCTGCCTAATGACACCTTCATGTGGAAGGGGATTGACGGGAGCGAGGTATTTGTATTTATGCCTACCACATGTGATTTTGATGAATCCTTAGGAAACGGCATATCCTTTTCAGATACGAAAAATACAACTACCTATACCGGAATCATTAATCCCAATATGACTCTTGGGACATTTAAACGATTCCAGAACCGTGATCTGACAGAAAATACCATTATGCTGTTCGGTTTTGGAGACGGGGGCGGAGGCCCTACAAAGGAGATGCTGGAAAATGCGAAGAGGCTCCGATACGGAATCCCAGGTATTCCAAGAATAGAACAGGAATTTGAAAAGGATTTCTTTGACCGGACCTATGACAGGATAGCATTCCGTCCGGATATGCCTAAATGGGAAGGAGAGCTGTATTTTGAATACCACAGAGGGACACTTACCTCTATGGCGGAAAATAAAAGATATAACAGAAAAAATGAAATCCTATATATGCAGCTTGAAACATTGTCCTGTATGCTTGCAGATAAAGGGATTCCATATCCGGAAGAAGTCCTTGAAAGAGGATGGGAGATCCTGCTTCAGAACCAGTTTCATGATATTCTTCCGGGAACCTGTATCGAAGAGGTGTATCATCAGACGAATCAGGAATATGAAGAGATCTACAAGCAGGGAAAGAAGGCACTGCAAGAGATAGCGGCAGAGGGAGCAAAGAGCATACATACGGAGCAAAACGCGGTTGTTGTATATAATACACAGTGCTACGTAAGAGATGATCTGGTCTTTATAGAGCTCCCCCAGGACGTCAGGGCCGTACAGGCGGCAGGAGAAGATGGAGAAGACATGCCCGTACAGAAGACCTGGGACGGAAAAACCCTGTTTTATGCAAAAGGGATTCCGGCACTGGGGTATAAAGTATTCTACTATGTCCCGGGAGAGCAGGCGCGGCCCGCATATGAGTGGGACGGACACTTCGAAAATGAATTTTACAGTGTCCTTTTCAATGAGGAGATGGAAATCGCCTCACTGATTGAAAAGGAGACAGGGAAGGAATTTATCCAAGAGGGCAGAAATGGAAATGAGCTTGTAACATACGAAGACAGGCCTATGAACTGGGATAACTGGGATATCGACATTTATTATAAAAGGAAGCCCTACAGAGGGAAAAGGATATCGGACGTAAGGGTCCTGGAGGATGGAAGGGTAAGGAAAACATTAGAAATAAAAAAACAGTTTGCGGATTCTGTTGTCACCCAGAAAATCCATCTGTACCATGAGATTCCGAGAATTGACTTTGAGACACACGCCGACTGGAGGGAGCATCATGTATTGCTGCGGGTGAACTTTCCGGTGAATGTAAATGCAGCCAGGGCTGCCTATGAGATCCAGTTCGGAAATGTAGAAAGAGAGACAACGAACAATAACAGCTGGGATACTGCCAAGTTCGAAGCGTGCGGGCATAAATGGGCGGACTTGTCCGAGGATAACAATGGTATCAGTCTGTTAAACGACTGTAAATACGGATATGGGATTAAAGAGGGAAACCTGTCCCTCACATTAATAAAGGCAGGCACATATCCTAACGAAAATGCAGATATAGGCTCTCATGACTTTACGTATTCCATTTATCCCCATGCGGGAAGATGGCAGGAGGCACAGACGGTTGAGATGGCGTATAACTTAAACGTTCCTCTGACCGCCGTGTTACAGGGAGTAAATGAAGGGGAAGAAGGCTTCTGTAAGAGCTGCCTTAGCTGCGATGCCAAAAACTGCTTTGTGGAGGTGATAAAGCGGGCGGAGGACGGAAACGGAGTCATTATCCGCATGTATGAGAACAGGAACAGGTACACAAAAGCCAAAATACATTTCAGTAAAAAGCCGTCCCATGTATATGAATGTGATCTTCTGGAAGAAAATGAAAGGGAGCTTAAAGTGACCGGCCGGACAGCGGAGACCGTATTTAAGCCCTATGAAATCAAAACGCTTAAACTTACCTTTGAGTTGACATAAAAAGACAGGCATTGTATAATATTGTTCAGAAGACAGGACAGGAGTTTATATGACAGCACCAATAAAGAGGATTTCTCTCCAATCAGAGATAATTAAATACATTCAGTCCTATATTGAGGAACACGGGCTGAAGGAAGGTGACAGGCTGCCGTCCCAGGGAGAGTTTATTGAGATGATGCAGGTCAGCCGCACAGCATTAAGAGAGGCATTTAAGACGCTGGAGGCTGATAAGATTGTTGAGGTTAAGAACGGGAAAGGGATCTATGTAGGAGCCGGAGAGAAGAAGAAGCAGTCCGTGGAGGCCCTGCTTGGATTTACCGTGGAAAAGGAAAAGCTTCTGGAGGTACTGGAAGCAAGAAGGGCTATGGAGAACGAGCTTATTCATATGATTATCCGCACAGCAACGGAAGGCGAGCTTGACGAGCTTGGGGAAAGTCTGGATGCCCTTTTGAGGAAGATAGACGCCGGTGAGCAGGACACGGTGGAAGATAAAGCTTTTCACGCCAGGATCTATAAGATGTGCCATAATGAAGTGTTCTATAAGCTTCTTCTGTTACTTAGTGAATATACGGACAAGTTCTGGCAGTTTCCGTTGGATATGAAGGAGCCCTTTAAGAAGAGTATGCCGTATCATGGTGAATTATATTATGCCCTGCGCGAGAGAAATGAAAAGAAGGCGCAAAGGATAAACAATAAGCTTTTAGATTGTATTTACGAGGATATTGCTAAGCAGCTGAGGAAGGAATAGTTATATGCTGTCATTAGCTATAGTATAGCATATAGATTATAGCGTATAGCATGTAGTAAAAGGTAGGATTATGAATAAGAAAACGGGATTGATTTTAGAACACCTGGGAGAGGAATATGAGCGCTATTACAATGCTGTTGTACCGCCCATATTCATGAACTCTCTGCATATATTTGAGACAATTGATGATTATTATGACAGTGACAAGACAGACAAGCATACCTATTGCTATGGGAGAGTGCAGAATCCGACGGTACGGATTCTTGAAGAGAAGATTGCGGCGCTGGAGGAAGGCTGTGTCAGCTATGTGTTTTCCTCCGGAATGAGCGCGGCTGCCGCTGCAGTGCTTGCCTCCTGCAAGACGGGAGGGCATGTCATATGTGTCCGCAATGCCTATGGCCCCTTACAGAATTTTCTTACAGGGTACTGCAGGGAGCATATGAAGATTGAGACAACCTTTGTGGACGGGGATACGGTTCCTGAATTTTTTGAGGCATTTCGGGATAATACCCAGCTGATAGTTCTGGAAAGTCCTTCTTCCGTTATTTTTTCCGTGCAGGACATAAGAGGGGTAAGTGAGCTTGCGAAAAGCAGGGGGGCAAGGGTGTATATTGATAATACCTTCTGTACTCCCATTTACCAGAAGCCTCTTGCAATGGGAGCGGATTATGTGATGCATACCACTTCAAAATATATGGGAGGACACAGCGATTTAATAGGCGGGGTTCTCACCGTTAAGGATGAAGCGCTTGGGGAAGAAATACGGATGCTTAGGGAACAGCTGGGGAGTATTATAGGGCCTATGGAGGGGTGGCTCATACTCCGGGGAATGAGAACCCTTGAGGTAAGAGTAAAGGAGCATGAGCGGACAGCGGGAGAAATAGCGCAGTATCTGGAGAACCATCCAAAGGTGAAAAAGGTGTATTATACGGGACTTACGTCCCATCCCCAGCGGGAGCTGATAGAAAAACAGCAGTCAGGAAGTACGGGGCTTTTAAGCTTTGAGATAGATGGAAGCCTGGAGCAGGCAAAGAAATTCTGCCAAAGCCTTGAGGTATTTAAAATCGGCGTTTCCTGGGGAGGCTTTGAAAGCCTTGTCATGATGCCTTATGCAAGGCAGAGCGAAGAAATATCCAGAACCATGAGGGGGACGAGCAGTATTATAAGAATTCACTGCGGGTTGGAGGGAGCCGAGCTCCTGATTCAGGATCTGGAACAGGGCCTTCAAAAAATATAAAGGATAGAAGAGGAATGGCTATGGGGATCGTATTTCATGAGAGGACAAAGGAGTTTCATTTATATAACCAGGATATCAGCTATATTTTAGGAGTTTTACAGAACGGACACCTGGGACAGATTTATTACGGAAAGCGCATCCATGAAGCAGAAAGTTTCCAGCATCTGATTGAGTATGGCATAAAAGATATGGCGCCCTGCGCGTTTGAGGGGAACCGTCTGTTTTCAATGGAATATTTAAGACAGGAATACCCTTCCTACGGGAGAGGAGATATGAGATATCCGGCTTATGAGCTCCAACAGACGGACGGAAGCCGGGTGTCAGAATTTACCTATGAAGGGCACAGTGTTCTTAAAGGGAAAAAGAAGCTCAAGGGCCTGCCTGCAGTCTACGTGGAGGATGAAAGTGAGGCGGAGACTTTGGAGGTGTTTCTAAGGGATGATGTGACAGAGACAAAGCTGATTTTGTCTTACACGATTTTCAAGGATTTTCCGGTTATATGCAGAAACGCCCTATTCAGTCACGAAGGCAGCGAGCCGGTTGTGCTGAAAAATGCCATGAGCTTTAGTATTGATTTTCCTGATGCGGATTACGATATGGTAACCCTTACCGGAGCCTGGGCGAGGGAGCGGTACATAAAAGCCCATCCGCTACATGAGGGGATACAAGCCGTATACAGTATGCGCGGCCACAGCAGCCATCAGTTTAATCCGTTTTTTGCCCTTAAGAAGCATGAGACAACGGAGCATACAGGGGAGGCAGCAGGCTTCAGCCTGATATACAGCGGCAATTTTATAGGACAGGTGAATGTGGACACCTTCGGGGTGGCAAGGGCTATGGCAGGAATTCATCCGGAAGGCTTCGCGTGGACCTTGGAGAAGGGCGAAAGCTTTCAGACTCCGGAGGCGGTTCTGGTCTATTCACAGGAGGGATTAAATGGCATGAGCCAGGTTTTCCACAGGCTGTACAGGACGAGACTGGCAAGAGGAAAATGGCGGGATATGGAGCGCCCGGTTGTCATTAACAGCTGGGAGGCGGTTTTCATGGATTTTACTGAGGATAAGATTCTAAACATTGCCAGGACAGCGAAGGAGCTGGGTGTGGAGATGATGGTTCTTGACGATGGATGGTTTGGGAAGAGAGATGATGATACATCCTCCCTTGGAGACTGGTATCCGAATCCAGGTAAGCTTCCCGGAGGGATTAAGGGGCTTTCAGAGAAGATTGAGAGACTTGGAATGAAGCTCGGGCTCTGGATTGAGCCAGAGATGATAAGCAGAAACAGCGAGCTGTACAGAAAGCATCCTGACTGGCTTATCGGTGTGCCCTACCGCCCCATGTGCCACGGAAGAAATCAGTATGTACTGGATTTTTCAAAGAAAGAGGTTGTGGAAGGAATAGGAGATGCAATTACGGCCGTGCTTAATGGCGCGGGAGTTTCTTATATTAAATGGGATATGAACAGAAGTATTTCAGAAGCCTTTTCAAGAAACCAGGGGCCGAAGGAGCAGGGAAAGCTGTTTCATAAATATGTGCTGGGGGTATACCAGCTGTATGAGAGGCTTAGAAGGGAGTTTCCGGACATTCTTTTTGAATCCTGTGCAAGCGGCGGGGCCAGGTTTGACCCAGGTATGCTGTATTATGCCCCCCAGTGCTGGACTTCGGACAATACGGATGCCATAGAGCGTATCCGGATTCAGTACGGAACATCAGTTGTTTATCCTCTAAGCTCTATGGGGTGTCATGTGTCGGCCGTGCCCAACCACCAGACCTTCAGGAACACACCCCTTAAGACACGGGCAGATGTGGCATATTTTGGATGCTTCGGATATGAAATGGATTTAAATGTCCTGACAGATGAGGAAAAGCAGGAAATAAAGGAGCAAATATACTTTTATAAAAAGTATAGAAGGCTGATAGCAGAAGGAAGGTTTTACCGTCTGTTAAGCCCCTTTGAAGGGGATGAGGCGGCCTGGATGGTTGTATCAGAGGATAAGAAGACGGTCCTGGCAGCGTATTACAGGATGCGCCAGCCTTCCAACGCACCGTATAAAAGGCTGCGCTTAAAAGGGCTTGAGGAGGGCGCAAGATACTGCATTGAGGGAAGAGAAGGAAGCTGGTTCGGCGATGAGCTTATGTATACGGGAATGGTGATTTCTGACTATGCCTGCGGCATCCGTCCCGATACAACGAGACAGGGGGATTACCAGTCAAGAATTTTTATTTTAAAAAAGCTATAGGAGGCGGGTTATGAAGAAAATTGTTACATGTGCGATTGCGGGGCTTGGAAACCGCGGTAATGATGTTTATGGAAATTATCAATTTGTAATGCCTGATGAGATGAAGGTGACGGCAGTGGCAGATCCAGTGAAAGAAAAGAGGGACGCCGCAAGAGAGCGCTATAAGCTTGAGGAGGAGAACTGCTTTGAAACGGCCGAGGAGCTCTTAAAAAGACCGAAGCTCGCGGATGTGCTGGTGATTGCCACACAGGACAGGCAGCATGTGCCCCAGGCATTGGAGGCTCTAAAGCTCGGCTATCATGTTTTATGTGAAAAGCCTGTTTCTCCGTCTCTGGATGAGTGCAGAAGGCTCAAGGAAGCGGCGCATGAGTATAACCGGATTGTAGCAGTTGGGCATGTCCTTCGGTATACGCCCTTTTATACAAAGGTAAAGGAGCTGATTGATTCGGGGAGAATCGGGCAGGTTGTTTCCGTTCAGGCTATGGAAAAGGTGACCTACTGGCACCAGGCCCACAGCTTTGTCAGGGGAAACTGGAGGCGCAGTGAGGAGACAAGTCCTATGATTCTGGCAAAGTGCTGCCATGACTGTGATATTTTTGTATGGCTTCTCGGCAAGAAGTGCAGGAAGGTATCCTCGTACGGCGGATTATACCTGTTCAGGCCTGAAATGGCACCTAAGGGGGCCGCAAAGCGCTGCCTTGACGGATGTGCGGCAAAGGAAAACTGCCCGTATGACGCGGAAAAGATCTATGTAACGAATAAAAAGACCGGTGTCCGCAGCGTGGCAGAGGAAGGCAGGACCGGAGATGAAGCGTGGCCTATCTGTGTAGTATCGCCGAACAATCTGACAGAGGAAGGGGTTTATAAGGCGCTTAAGGAAGGTCCCTACGGACGCTGTGTATATGCTTGTGACAATGATGTGGTAGATCATCAGGTAGTAAATATGGAGTTTGAGGACGGCGTTACGGTGGACTTTCAGATGACAGCCTTTACAGGGCATGGCGGAAGGACGATTCATGTCTGCGGCACAAAGGGCGATATTTATGGAGATCTTAAGGATAATGAAGTTACCATAGAGGAATTTGGAAAAGAGCCGGAGACATTTGCCACGTCAGAGGGAGACATGAGCGGACACGCAGGCGGAGATAACCGGCTGATAAGCGATTTTCTTGAGGCAGTCAGAGAAGGAGCAAACGAGGATAAATTAAAGACCGGAATTGACGTATCTATTCAGAGTCATATCATTGCGCTGGCGGCGGAGGAATCACGTTTGGCAGGCGGAAAACCGGTGGAGATTTAAAATTGCATTCTTTGTGCAAAAGCACATTGAAAAATAAAAGAAAGAGAGGTAACATTATGAAAAAGAGAGTTCTGGCAGCTATTTTGTCGGCAGTGATGGTATTTTCACTGACAGCATGCGGTGGCAGTAATTCAGAGCAGTCGTCAAAAGGAGGAGACGAAAAGTCTGACGGAGACAGCGCAGGCACGGCCAAGGTAAGTACGGTTATGCTCACAGACCCGGACACTATGGATCCGGGACGTGCAGATGACGAGCAGAAAAACGCGATTGTTTTGGAATCTCAGGAGACACTGCTTCGTCTGATTGACGGAGTGTTAACGGAGGCAGGTGCAGAAAGCTACGAAATTTCAGAGGACGGGCTTGTTTATACGTTTCATTTAAGAGACAATAAGTATGCCGATGGAGAAGAGGTAAAGGCGCAGGATTATGTGAATTCCATCCGTAGAATTTTTGACCCCGAGGTAAACTGCCATAATGCAGGTATCTTCTACTGCATCAAAGGCGGAGAAGACTTTAACACAGGAAAAGGTTCGAAAGAGGATGTGGGAGCAAAAGCAGTGGACGATAAGACTCTGGAGATTACTCTGGTAGAGAGTCTGCCGTATTTTCCGCAGCTTCTAACCTTCTCGAATGTGACTCCGGTGCCGGAAGCAAAGACAGAGGGCGAGAAGAATTCCTCCTACGGCGCGACAGCAGAAGAACTGTCCCAGTGCGGGCCATTCTACATTACAGAGTGGACAAGAGGCTCCAAGGTAATTCTCAAGAAGAATCCTAATTACTGGGATGCAGAAAATATCAAGCTGGATGAAATCGAAATGGTTCTTGCACAGGATGAGAACACAAGACAGCAGCTCTTAGACCAGGGACAGATTGACGTGCTTAGAAACGCAAGCGCAGAGTATGTAAACCTGAAGCAGAAAGAGGTTGATGCAGGAGATATCCAGCTGATTTCAGGACCGCAGCCGAGAAATGCGTACATCTGCTTTAACAACACAGATCCGAACGGCGTATTTACAAACGAAAAAATTCGTAAGGCATTTGCAATCGCATTTGACAGAGACGCATATGCAGAGCAGGTATTAAAGAAAAATAAAGCTGCTGACGGAGAGATTCCTCCAGGAACAGCAATTGGTGAGGATATTTTCCGTGATCTTTATGAAGGACCTATGGACGAACTCTTAAGCCAGGATGCAAAGAAGCTTCTTGAAGAAGGACTTAAGGAAATCGGCAAGGAGGGCGAAACCTTAGAGATTACCTTCCTTCAGAAAAACTCTGATAATGAAACAAAGGTTGCAGCCGAGTATTATCAGGATCAGTGGCAGAAGAATCTTGGCGTAAAGGTTAATATTGAGACTGCTTCTGACAACTCTGCATTTAATAATCAGGTATCAAAAGGACTTTACCAGGTATGTGAGACAGGATGGGGAGCAGATTATAATGACCCGATGACCTTTATGCAGTGCTATACAACAGGAGACGGAAACAATCCGGCATTCTTCTCTGACGCAGAGTATGACGAGCTTGTAAATGCATGTAAAACAGAGCAGGATCACAAGGTCCGCGCAGAAAAATTTGCTCGTGCCGAGGAGATTCTTACAGTAGAAAAATGCGGTATTTCCCCAGTAACCTTTACTTACAGCAATGTACTTGTATCGAAAAACCTTAAAGGAATTTATGTAAACGGAGCAGGCGGACCGGCAATTGAATTCAGAGACGCATATGTTGAATAGTTAATGTAAAAAACAAGGTATCTGACAGCGGGAGGTTTTTATCTCCCGCTGTATTTAAAAGAGGACGAAACAGACAGGAGATAAGTAATGGTAAAATATATTTTGAAAAAAATAATTTACATGATTGTTACACTGTGGATTATCCTGACAGTCACCTTTTTCCTTATGTATTCCATGCCGGGGGATCCGACACAGGCATCCGCAAAGGTTCTGCCGGAGGCAGTGCAGAAGAACCTGGAGGCGAAATGGGGCTTAGATAAGCCGCTTGGGGAGCAATATGTGATTTATTTGAAAAATCTGATTCATGGAAATATGGGTGAATCTTATATGACGCCGGGCCTGACGGCAAATCAGGCTATAGAGGAACGTTTCCCGGCATCTTTGCAGCTCGGCCTGCAGGCGGTTGCAGTAAGCCTGATTCTGGGTTTGATTCTCGGAATTCTGGCTGCTTTTAATAGAGGAAAATGGATTGATTTTGTGACAATATTTATTGCAATTTTAGGAGTGTCTATTCCGAGCTTTGTATTTGCGGCGCTGCTGCAGAAATATGCCGCAGGCGGTATTTTCCCTATCATTGGATGGGTGACAGAGGGAATGGGGCTGGCTGACATATTTAAATATACGGCTCTACCTACAATGGCGGCGGCAATCAGCGGGATAGCAACCTATTCCAGATTTATGCGTTCTTCTGTTCTGGATGTGCTTGGTGCGGATTATATTCTCTTGGCAAAATCAAAGGGATGCTCCAGATTCCAGATTATCTGGCGCCATGTCATGCGCAATGCGATTACACCGATTATTTCGATTGTAGCTCCGCAGATAGCGGCAATCGTAACAGGTTCCTTTGTAATTGAAAGAATATTTTCGATACCAGGGCTTGGGCGATATTATGTTGACAGTGTAAATGGACGAGACTATCCTATGATTCTTGCAACGACATTATTTTTTTCCATGATTTTTATTATTTGCATGGTAGGAATGGATATATTGTATGCAGTTGTGGATCCGAGAGTTCGTAAGAGCATTATAGATGGAAACTAGGAGGTGCATAGGAATGACAGATTTAAATAACAGTATGACAGAGGAGATGTTTCAGGGGCTGGGCGTGGATGAGCAGAGCTCTGAAACACTGGTGCGTCCCAGTATTTCCTACTGGCAGGATGCAGTGAGAAGGCTGAAAAAGAACAAGATAGCAATGCTAAGCCTTTTTTTCCTGATTTTTATGATTTTGATGTGTATTTTTGCACCCTATATTTATCCCCATCCATATAACGAGCAGAATATTGCAATTACAAATCAGGGCCCCACTGCAGAACATATTTTTGGCCTGGATGACCTTGGACGCGATATTTTTGCAAGAATCTGGGTTGGAGGGAGAGTATCTCTGACAATCGGTATTGTGGGGGCTCTTGTTTCTCTTGTGGCTGGAACTTTATACGGAGGTATCAGCGGATTCTGCGGCGGGATTGTGGATGATGTAATGATGCGTATACTGGAAATAATTGTAGGTATTCCGTACATGGTAGTTGTTATTATTGTTTCTGTATTTCTTGGGAAAGGCATGACGTCCCTTATGATAGCCCTTTGTATGACAAGCTGGACGGGGCTTGCCAGACTTGTCAGAGGAGAGATTATTGAGCTGAAGGAGAGCGAATATGTCATGGCGGCAAGAGTTCTTGGAACTCCGTCATTCCGGATAATTACAAAACATCTGATTCCAAACACGCTTAGTATTATCATTATTAATACAACGTTTTCCATTCCAAGCTTTATTTTTTCTGAAGCATTTTTGAGTTTTCTTGGCATGGGAATCCAGCCGCCTCTTACAAGCTGGGGAGCAATGGCGGCTCTTGGACAGCAGCAGATGACGTATTATCCACATGAGCTGATTTTCCCGGCTTTGGCAATTTCCGTTACGATGCTGGCGTTTAATCTTTTAGGCGATGGGCTTCGTGATGCGTTTGATCCAAAGCTGCGCCAGTAACAGGAGGTAGCAAGATGAGTGAGCATTTATTAGACATTGAGAATCTGAAGGTTTCCTTTCATACATATGCAGGAGAGGTACAGGCCGTACGGGGAGTTTCCCTTAAGGTAAACGCAGGAGAATGTATCGCGGTTGTGGGGGAATCCGGTTCGGGAAAAACAGTAACCTCGAAGGCAGTGCTGGGATTGATTGCAGAGCCGCCGGGAGAAATCAAAAAGGACAGCCGGATTCTGTTTGAGGGAAAAAACATTCTTGATTTTACGGAGAAGGAATGGAGAAATTTTAGAGGAAAAGACGCGGCAATGATTTTTCAGGATCCTATGACATCCTTAAATCCTACCATGAAGGTTGGAAAGCAGATTATGGAAAGTATTCTGTTGCACAATAAGATCAGTAAACAGGAGGCAAAGGAGCGGGCAATCGAGCTCTTAAGGCAGGTAAATATCCCCAATCCGGAGGACAGGCTGAACCAGTACCCTTACGAATTTTCCGGCGGAATGAGACAGCGGGTTGTGATTGCAATTGCATTGGCCTGCAATCCGAAGCTTATGATTGCCGATGAGCCTACAACAGCTTTGGATGTGACGATTCAAGCTCAGATTATGAAGCTTCTTAAGGAAATTCAGAAGAAAAATAATACGGCGGTTATCATGATTACCCATGATCTTGGCGTTGTGGCAGGTATGGCAGAGTATATTACGGTTATGTATGCGGGCTGTGTGGTTGAATCCGGAAAAGTGGAGGAAATTTTTCACAATCCTCAGCATCCCTATACAAGTGCCCTTCTTAAAGCAGTGCCGAATATGGAAAATGAAAACAAATCAGAGCTTCAGATCATACCGGGAACTCCGCCGGACCTTATTATGCCTCCAAAGGGCTGCGGGTTTGCAAGCCGGTGTAGGTATTGTATGGGAATCTGTAAGGAACAGTCTCCTGATTTTACGCATGTGTCAGAATCACATAAAGCGGCGTGCTGGCTGCACCATCCGATGGCAAAGAAAGTGCTGGGGACAGAGGATATAAGGAGGGTGTTGGAAAATGAGTAACGGTAATCAGGAAGTACTGGTTCATGTGAAGAACATGAAAAAATACTTTAATATAAGGAATAAAGGCGTGTTAAAAGCAGTAGACGATGTTTCTTTTGATATCTACAAGGGAGAAACACTGGGACTGGTGGGGGAGTCCGGGTGCGGGAAAACGACATGCGGACGGACGATACTTGGTTTATATCCTGTCACAGAAGGGGAAATTGAGTATGAGGGAAGAAATGTTACGAATTTTAAGAAAGGTGATCTGCCCTGGTTTAAAAAGCGCGCCCAGATGATTTTTCAGGATCCTTATGCGTCACTGGATCCCCGTATGACTGTGGAGAGTATTATCGCGGAGGGAATGGAAAATTTCGGAATTTACCAGAAGCCGGAGGAGAGAAAAGAGAGAATCTATGAACTTCTTCAATTAGTAGGGCTTAATAAGGAGCATGCATCAAGATTTCCTCATGAATTTTCAGGAGGGCAGAGGCAGAGGATTGGTATCGCAAGGGCTTTGGCAGTTGATCCAGAGTTTATTGTATGTGATGAGCCTATCTCCGCGCTGGATGTATCCATTCAGGCGCAGGTTGTCAATCTCCTTGTGAAGCTTCAGAAGGAGCTGGGGCTTACATACCTCTTTATTGCCCATGACTTATCTATGGTGAAGCATATTTCCGACAGGGTGGGGGTTATGTATATGGGACATATTGTGGAGCTTGCGTCAAGCACGGAGCTGTACGCCAATCCGCAGCACCCCTATACGAAGGCGCTTTTAAGTGCAATTCCCATACCGGATCCGGAAAAAGAGAAAAATAAGGTGGTGCTTCCCTTAGAGGGAGAGGTGGGAAGCCCCATAAACTGCGGGCCGGGCTGTCGGTTTGCAAGCCGGTGCAAATATGCCACAGAGAAGTGTAAAACAGAAACGCCGGAATTAAAGGAGATAGAAGCAGGGCATTTTGCAGCGTGTCATTTGTTTGAATAATCTCATTGCTAATTAAAAGGATCAGGTCTGTGCATTTACTGTGCAGACCGTAAGAAAGTGTTACTGTGAACAAAGTTTGCAGTAACACTTTTATATCAGCTCATTCCGATTTTTTGTTTTTAGCCGTAGGCTTATATTGTTCCTCACCAGATTCAATGTAAAGTACAAAATCATTAATTTCTTTTTCAGTCCATCCGGCAGAACGTAGGCCTAAAAGCAGCCTGGCGATCTCAGTCATATTCATAATTATCACAACCCTTCTGTTAAGCAATTATAGCGTTCTGTTATTATAGTAACGCCTGCATAATTTATAGTCAAGAATGTTTGTAGAAATATCCTTTACAAATTTCTCATCATATGGTATTCTATTTGAGAATTACTTCATTGCTTTAAAGCGTAACGGTTTAAAGCGAAAGAACATGAGAAAGACGAGGGATGATTATGTTAATCAAATTAGTATTATTGGTGGTATTTTTTGCAGTGATGGTGGCCGTAGGCCTCTATGCCAGAAAGCATGCCACGAGTGTAGACGGGTATGTGCTGGGCGGCCGTTCGGTAGGGCCGTGGCTTACGGCATTTGCCTATGGTACATCTTACTTTTCGGCGGTTGTGTTTGTAGGCTATGCGGGACAGTTCGGGTGGAAATACGGACTTGCAAGTACCTGGATCGGGCTTGGCAATGCTGTTATCGGGAGTCTCATGGCCTGGGTGGTGCTTGGAAGGCGCACGAAGGTTATGACACAGCACCTGAATTCAAAGACCATGCCGGATTTCTTCGGCTCCAGATATGAGAGTAAGGCTCTGAAGATTGCAGCGTCTGCAATCGTATTTATTTTCCTTGTGCCTTATACGGCGTCCGTATATAACGGCCTGTCCAGGCTGTTTGGAATGGCGTTTAACATTCCTTATACATACTGTGTTATCGGAATGGCGGTGTTTACTGCGATTTATGTTATTTTAGGCGGCTATATGGCAACAGCTATTAATGACTTCATTCAGGGAATTATTATGCTGGGCGGCATCATAGCGGTGATTACCGCAGTTTTTTCCGGGCAGGGAGGATTTATTGCTGCCATACGTAAAATGGCGGAGATTCCAAGTGATGTTCCGGTTACCATGGGACAGCCGGGGGCATTTACCTCCTTTTTCGGACCGGATCCGCTAAATCTTCTGGGAGTTGTGATACTTACTTCTCTCGGAACCTGGGGGCTTCCTCAGATGGTGGGTAAGTTTTATGCTATCAAGGATGAGAAATCTATTAATACGGGAACTGTAATTTCTACCCTATTTGCGGTTGTAATTTCCGGCGGATGTTATTTCCTGGGCGGCTTCGGAAGGCTGTTTGACAATCCGTCTCTTTATGACGAGGCGGGAAATATGGCTTTTGACGGAATCGTGCCTTATATGCTTTCCACTCTGCCGGACATCCTGATTGGTGTTGTTGTGGTGCTCGTGCTGTCAGCCTCCATGTCAACGCTTGCTTCACTTGTCCTGACTTCAAGCTCTACGCTGACACTGGATTTTTTAAAGGATAATATAATTAAGGATATGAGTGAGAAGAAGCAGGTAAAGACAATGCAGGTACTGGTTGTATTTTTTATCGTCCTGTCACTTGTAATTGCCCTTGATCCGCCTACCTTTATCGCCCAGCTTATGGGTATCTCCTGGGGAGCGCTTGCGGGGGCCTTTCTGGCACCGTTTCTGTACGGACTGTACTTAGAGGGCGTGACAAAGGCTGCTGTGTGGGCAAGCTTTGCGGCAGGTATCGGCATTACGGTTTCGAATATGTTTCTGCATTACATAGCCTCCCCAATCAATGCAGGTGCTATTGCTATGATAGCAGGACTGATTATCGTCCCGGTGGTGAGCCTTGCCACACCGAAGATGGAGAAGAAAAAAGTGGATGAGATGTTCGAGTGCTACGAAGAAAAAGTGACAATAACCAAGAAAAGGTCGCTTCCGGCGAACTAGAAAAGATGAGTTGGTTTTAGAGGACGCATCCATGTAAAAATAAATAGAACCCTCACAAACAGGGACAACATTACAGGGAACTAACTATTAACTACGACTAAGACGTTCGGGAGAGCCCTCACGCCTAAGTCTGCGTAAATAGTGGATTTCCCTTCCATTAAGAACGTCCCTTGATTTGTTTGTGAGGGTTCTATTTATTTTTACATGGATGCTGTGCTTCGAAAAGCGAAAATCTTTATACGTTTGCCAGAAACTCTGCGGCGCGCGGTGAGGGAAGTTAAGATTAAAAAGTGAGGTGTGAGAAGGAGGGAGACTTAAAGGTATATGGAGTGGAGATTTTCTCTGTCTGGCGGTGAAGCGCATCCAGCATAAGCGGCGTGGTTTGTTTGTCTGACGGTGTCAGCAGGCCCCTTCCTCCTGCACCTGCGTCCTCCGACCACAAATTCAAACCCCCGCACATTAATATATATCAAGATGAATGATTAATTTTGTCTCTTCCATTTTCCTTTTGTATATGTTATGATAAGTGCAGTCTTAAAATAAGACAATGAATTTGATTAATTTTAATTTATGGGAGTGGTTGACAGCATGAAGAATTTTCAGAAATATGAAAGAACTTATTTTTTGCCGCCGGAGGTGACTTATGACTGGGCGAAGAAGGATTACATTGACAAGCCGCCTATCTGGTGCAGTGTGGATCTTCGGGATGGGAATCAGGCGCTGATTGAGCCTATGAGCTTAGAGGAGAAGCTGGAGTTTTTCCAGATGCTTGTGAAGATTGGATTTAAGGAGATTGAGGTGGGCTTTCCGGCTGCGTCTGAGACAGAGTATCAGTTTATGAGAACGCTGATTGAGAAGGATATGATTCCGGATGATGTGACGGTGCAGGTGCTGACACAGGCCAGGGAGCATATTATTAAGAAGACCTTTGAGGCAGTGAAGGGGGCGCCCCATGCGGTGGTGCATCTGTATAATTCTACCTCTGTTGCCCAGAGGGAGCAGGTGTTTAAGAAGAGTAAGGAAGAGATTAAGAAGATTGCAGTTGACGGGGCGGAGCTTCTTCTTAAGCTGGCGTCTGAGACGGAAGGGAATTTTACCTTCCAGTACAGCCCGGAGAGCTTTCCGGGGACGGAGGTTGACTATGCGGTGGAGGTATGTAACGCAGTGCTTGACGTGTGGAAACCCACAGCGGATAATAAGGCGATTATTAATATACCTACAACTGTGGAAAATGCCATGCCTCATGTATTTGCCAGCCAGTTAGAGTATGTACATAAGCACCTTAACTACCGGGAGAATGTGATTCTCTGCCTGCATCCCCACAATGACAGGGGCTGCGGCGTGGCTACGGCGGAGCTTGGTATTCTGGCGGGAGCGGATCGGATTGAGGGTACGCTTTTCGGAAATGGAGAGCGAACCGGTAATGTGGATATTATTACGCTGGGAATGAATATGTATTCCCACGGCGTGGATCCGGGGCTTGATTTTTCCAACATGTCAGAGATCCGTGAAACCTATGAAAGACTTACAAGGATGCATGTATATGAGCGGCAGCCATATGGCGGGGATTTGGTATTTACAGCCTTCTCTGGTTCTCATCAGGATGCCATTGCAAAGGGGATGAACTGGAGGGAGGAGAGACAGTGCGATACATGGACGGTTCCTTATCTGCCTATTGATCCGCAGGATGTAGGAAGAAGGTATGACTCCGATGTGATCCGTATTAACAGCCAGTCAGGAAAGGGCGGCGTTAACTATATCTTAAAGCAGAGCCACGGCATCAATCTGCCGCAGGAAATGAGAGAGGAGGTTGGCTATCTTGTAAAGGATGTGTCTGATAAGGCTCACAAGGAGCTGAATCCTGAGTGGGTATACCAGATCTTCTCCGACAATTATATTAACACCAAGCCGGTATTTCATATTGATGAATGTCATTTCAAGCAGATTGACGGGATTACTGCGGAGGCAACTATTAATCACGGCGGGGACAGCCGGGTGATTACGGCTATCGGAAACGGGCGTCTGGACGCGGTAAGCAATGCGATTAAGCAATATTTTAATATCAGCTATGAGCTGCGCTATTATGAGGAGCATACGCTTTCCAAGGGTTCATCTGCCAAGGCGGCATCCTATGTGGGAATCGTCTGCAAGGGAAGAACCTTCTGGGGCGTAGGTATTGATGCGGATATTATCAAATCCTCCATTGAGGCCCTGATTGTTGCGGTAAATAAGATTGAGGAGATCGGAAGCGCACAGGGCTGCAAGGATGAGCGGATGATTGAGATTATGAATTATATTCAGGCAAATTATATTGATATTACCTTAGATGACCTGGCGGAGCATTTCTTCCTGTCGAAGCCGTATATTTCCAAATATATTAAGGAAAAGTCGGGAATGACCTTCGGAGATCTGGTGAAGAAGATTCGGATGAAGAAGGCGAGGGCGCTTCTTAAGAGCAGCAGCATGACAGTAGAAAATATAGCTCTTACGGTGGGATATCAGAATGTAGAGCATTTTAACCGGCTGTTTAAGAAGGCATATGACATGACGCCGATGCAGTTTCGGAATCAGAAGTAGGAATCTTTTTACATATTGTAGTAAAATGAGAAAAAAGGAGGGCAGTGAGAGATGATTATTTGTGCGAAATATCTGATAACCGGGGATGGACAAACGGTACTGACAGACCAAGCTGTTTTGACAGGAAGTGATGGGAAGATAGCAAAAATTGGGGGAAAAGATGCTCTGATCAGGGAATTTCCTGATGAGGAGGTAAAGGATTACAAGGATGCAACTATTCTGCCAGGGCTTTGCGATATGCATGCCCATCTGGCGTACTGGTATTCTCAGCCGGACAGCTTTAATTACGGACCGCAGCTTATTATGCTGTATGCCCTGCAGCATGCCCAGGCGGCTTTCGAGCGGGGGATTACGTCCGTCCGGGATATGTCTTCTGCCCACGGGGTCTGTAAGAATCTGAAGCTGGCCGCAGAAAAAGGGTTTGTAGTAGTCCCGAAGATTACCCATACGGATACAGGGATCTGCATGACCGGCGGCCATGCATGGGAGGAAGTAGAGCAGGTGGACGGTCCCTGGGAGGTGAGAAAAGAGATCCGCAGGCAGGTGCGGGACGGAGCTGAATGGGTGAAGGTGCTTACGACCCACAGAAGCCATACGCCGGAATTTACCCAGGAGGAGCTTGGCGCGGCGGTGGATGAGTGCCACAGAAGGGGAATAAAATGCGGAGTGCATGCAGGAACCAACCCGGGAATCCAGATGTGTATTGACGCAGGCTTTGACACTATCGAGCACGCTACCTTTATGACCCTTGACCATGCAAAGCAGATGGCGGAAAAAGGTATTGCATGGACGCCGACTATTATGGCATACACATTGCTTTATGATATCTGCAGAGAAAATCTTGAGAAACATGCCGGGGCACCGGTGAATGATCCGGTTATGCTAAGAGAGATGAAGGATTATCAGTACTTTGAGCCGGCATACAAGGCATACCGGGATCATTTTAAGGAGTTTTATGACACAGGAGTGACGGTGATTGCAGGCACGGACATGGTGATGTACCAGTCGCCGTTTCTGCCCCTTCCAAGGGAGCTTCAGTATATGGTAGAGTACGGGATTACCCCGGTGCAGGCAGTTCAGACTGCGACACAAAATCCGGCGAAGGTGTTAGGAGTGGAGGATAAGAGAGGTCTTATAAAGGAAGGCCTGGATGCGGATATTCTTGTTGTGGGCGGTGATTTGAGCAGGGATATTACATGCCTGAAGGATGTGAAGCTTGTGGCAATGGATGGGAAACGGGTATTTGAAGACGGTATCCGGTATGTGGGGACTGCGAATATGTATATGTAACTTATAGGAAACTTTCACTATAGATATTTCACGAGGAGGTATACATGGGAGCATTTCTAAATAGCAGGGGCCCTTACGAAAGATATAAAGCCATGGTTTCGGATATTTATTTTGTTGATAAATCAGCACTGCTTACAGAACTCATTCCGGCTTTAGGGAAACCAAATAAATACTTTTGCATTACAAGACCGCGCCGGTTCGGAAAAAGTGTAATGGCAGATATGGTCGGCGCGTTTTTGGGAAAGCCCACAGATGGCAGCAGTCTGTTTGACGGCCTTTCCGTTGCGAAGGGCAGAGATGGGAAAGAAAATCCAGACTACCGCAGGCATTTGAATCAATATAATCTAATCTATATCGATTTCAGTGTTGAGCCGAAGGACTGTCAGTCCTATGGGCAGTATATTGACCGGATTCAGGATGGAATTAATATAGATTTAATAGCTCAATATCCAGATGTGCCATTTGATGCCGATACTGCTGTGTGGGATGCATTAAATCTTGTGTTTCAAAAGAAAGGTGAAAAATTTGTCTTTGTAATAGATGAATGGGATGCGGTTTTTCATCTGCCATATGTCAGTGGCGAGGAACAGAAAGCCTATCTGCGGTTTTTGCGTTCACTATTAAAGGGGCAGGTATATGTTGAACTTGTATATATGACAGGAGTGCTTCCTATTGCAAAATATTCCAGCGGGTCAGAACTGAATATGTTCGTTGAATATGATATGGCAACCAGAAAAAAATTCAGCGAGAGCTTTGGATTTTTGGAGTGTGAGGTTGACAGGCTGTTTGAAATCTATCAGTCTTCTGTTATATCGCCGGAAATCACGAGAGAGGATCTGCGCAGCTGGTATGATGGATATTATACGGTAAAGGGGACGAGGCTCTATAATCCAAGATCCGTCATATGTGCACTGCTTGATGATGAACTGGCATGCTATTGGACGAGTTCTGGCCCGTATGATGAGATTTTTTATTATATCCGTAATAATGTAGAAGCAGTCCGGGACGACCTGGTACTGATGATTTCGGGAGAGGGCGTGAAAGCAAAGATTGAGAGTTATGCGGCCTCTTCCATGGAGTTAAATACAAAAGATGAGATCTATTCTGCAATGGTTGTATACGGGTTACTGACCTATAAGGAAGGAAGGGTATATATTCCGAACAGGGAGTTAATGAAGCAGTATGAGAAGCTTTTGATTTCCAGAGATTCCCTGGGATATGTTTATAGACTGGCGAAAGAATCGGAAAAGATGTTAGAAGCTACCTTAAAGGGTAATACAAAGACAATGGCACAGATTCTAAAGTATGTGCACGATACAGAATCTCCTATTTTTTCTTATAACAGTGAGATCGAATTGTCCGCAGTTGTGAATCTGGTGTATCTGGCGGCGCGAAATGAATACCGTGTGGAGAGAGAAGATAAGGCGGGGGAAGGATATGTGGATTTTATTTTTTATCCGGAACGTAAAGGGGCAGATGCATTGATTCTTGAACTTAAGATAGACAGTACTCCGGATGAGGCGATAGCGCAGATAAAGGAGAAAAAATATGCACTGCGTTTTCAGGGAAAATTAGGAGAAAAGCAGAAATATACAGGAAGAATCCTTGCAGTTGGAATCAGTTACAGCAAAAAAACGAAGGAGCATGTCTGTAAAATAGAAGAATTGTAAAATAGAAGAATTAAATGAGTAAGGGGCCGCGTCTTTTTCTGCGGCCCCTTGATGGTTTAAATCTCTCTCGTGTACTCCTTAAGCCACTCTCTTTCTTCTTCGGTAAGATGCGGCCCGATCTTTTCGTATACATCCCTATGATACTGATTCAGCCATTCTCTTTCATCCCTGCTCATTTCTTCTGGATCAATTCCATCTAGGTCGATAGGAGCGAAGGTAATGGTCTCGAAGTGCATGAACTGTCCGTATTTATTCTGCACACCCTTCTTTACGACAAATTCATTTTCAATCCGGATACCGAATTTTCCGTCCTCGTAGATGCCGGGCTCATCGGTAATGACCATTCCTTCCTCCAGCTTATGGTGCTCGTTTTTACTGGGAACTACATACCAGCGGAAGCCGGTGGGTGATTCATGGATATTACCAAGGTATCCCACGCCGTGGCCGGTGCCGCACTGGTAGTCAAGGTCTAAGTCCCAGATGGGGCCTCTTGCCAGAACGTCAAGGTTATAGCCGTAGCAGCCGTAGAGAAATCTTGCCCGGGAAAGACGCATCATGGCGCGCACTACTGCGGTAAAATACTTCTTCATCTGGGAATCCACGGAGCCTAATACAAAGGTTCTTGTAATGTCGGTGGAGCCCTCGAAGTATCCGCCGCCGGTGTCGTTTAAGAAAAACGCGCCGGAAGTAAGCTTCACATCCGATTCCGGGGAAGGAGAGTAGTGCATCATGGCGGCGTGGTCTGCAAACGCGCACAAAGGCTCAAAGCTGTCCCGGATGTAGCCCTCCTGGGAAGCACGAAGGGAAGTAAGCTTCTCTGCGGAGCTTAGCTCTGTAATGGTTTCCTTGTCGTAGCGTGTCTTTACCCAGTACATGAATTTGGTTATAGCAACGCCGTCTTTGATATGTGCTCTCCTGACATTTTCAAGCTCCACCGGATTTTTCATGGCTTTCATGAGAATTGTCGGGTTTGCCGCCTCTATTATTTTACAGGGGATGCTCTTATAGAGGGCATAATTCATCATCATGGGGTCAAGCAGGGTGGTTCCGTCAGGATTCAGCTTTTTGATATCCTCATAAATATCATTATATGGGTGGATATTTACCTTGTTTTTCTTAAGCTCCTCTTGGATGTGTCCGTCAAGCTTTTTCTCGTTTACATACAGTTCCACAGAATCTGCAGTGACAACCGCATAGGAGAGAAGAAGAGGGAAGAAATCTATATCATCGCCTCTTATATTTAAAAGCCAGCAGATGTCATCTAAGGACGCGATGATATGGGTGTCAGCGCCGTATTCCTCCATAGCTTTGCGCACACGGGCAAGCTTTGAGGAAGAGCTTTCGCCGGAATATTTTTCTTCCAGGAAAAATGCAGGCTTTTCCGAGAGAGGCGGGCGGTCCTCCCAGATGACATCAATCAAATCCTCCTCATAGTCAATTTTAATATTTTTTGCCCCCAGGATCGTCTCAAATTCCTTTCCCTCGTCCACGGAAAGAACACGTCCGTCAAAGGCAGCGGTGCCTCCTTCCGGGAGATGTTCAAGTAAGTATTCCGGGATGGAAGGCGTATCGCCTACAAACATTTTCATCAGGCGGACGCCGCTTCCGCTAAGTTCATTTTCTGCCTGGAAGAAATACCTTCCGTCTGTCCATAAGCCTCCATCGTCCATGGTAATGACTGCGGTTCCGTAGGAACCGGAAAAGCCGGTAATGAATTTCCGGGCTTTAAAATGCTCCCCCACATATTCGCTCTGATGAAAATCCGCAGTCGGGATAACATAGGCGTCTATGCCCTTTTCCGCCATCAGCGCGCGCAGCTTTGCAATTCTTTCTGGTACATTCATTGTGAAAAACCTCCTTAATATTTAGAAGTATGTATTGATTCTTTGTCTATTTTAACATAGAATAGAAAGAAATACCAGTATATAGAAAGGTGAGGCTACTATTTGCGATGGGGAAGATAATAAGAATTTCAGCACGCCGGGAGCGCATACAGCGCCGGTTTTCCATGATTATGTATCTGCTTATGTCCGGGGCACTTTTTTATCCCTGGATTATGATAGGAGATGAACGGTTTAACCTGATTTCTTTTGCCATACGCCTGAAAACGAAGGGGGCGGAAAGTATTGTCCGTCAGGCAGGTCTTGCGCCGGATCCTTCCTACGCCGGCGGCCTTTCGGCCAGCCTGTGGCTTTATCTGGGGTTTGCCATTCTGTGCGCTCTTTATATATTAACCATAGTTCTAAGGAAGGACTGGAATATCAATATTGCCGTGGTCCTGGTGTCGATTGTATTTACCTACATGAACGAGTGGGAATATATGATTGGCACGGTTTGCACCAATGCCACAGAGGCAGTTTTGTACCCTGGAGTTCTTCTTCTGCTTTCCGGGACAGAATGTATCGGACGGAAGATTATTGAAGCCTGGGACAGGGAAGTGCAGGACAGGGCCGAGCATGAGAAAAAGGAAAAAAGAGAAAAAGAGGAGCGAAAAAAGCGTCTGTATTTCCCGGGAAAATATAACCGCCAGTTTTTTGTGGTGATTTGGAAAAACTTCGTGGGAAATCTGAAGGAATACGCCGTGCTTCTTGCTATAAACGGCCTTGTCTTTGCCTTCGTGATGGCAGGCTTTGGCATGCAGACAGTTATGAAGGACGCAGATATGAGCTACAAAACCGGGTATCCCGCAGGAGCGGGTGCGGTTCTCTTCCAGGGACTTACAGAGCTTGGTATCGTGGGGCTTCTTATGCTTGTCCTGCTGCTTTTATATTACCTTAGAAAGAGGCTTCCGGAATACGGAGTGTTTAAGACGCTGGGAATCCGCAGGAAAACCATGTATTCCTGCATGAGCTTGGAGCTGGGATGCGGAGCAGTTCTCTCTCTTGTGGCTGGAGGAGTGCTGGGAGTAATACTGGTGATGCTTTTCCAGCAGGGAGCCGGCGGGGAAAGCGCGGGCTGGTTTTCATCCCTTCTTATTATAAAAGCGGTTCCGGTTATGCTGCTTATTTATCTGGTGACATTTTTCGTAACCCATGATTTGTTTGTAGGGCTTCGCATGGGAAGCCTGACGGATCTGCAGATGATGAAGGAATGGATTCCGGGGCGGTTTCATGTGGTGTTCGTGGCTGCAGGTATTTGTCTGGCTGCTTCAGGACTTTCTGAATACAGGAAAAATGTAAACGGGGAAGACGCGGAATTTATTATCAGATGTTTACTTGGCGTTTACCTGGTGATAAGATTTGGCATTGCGGGTTACCTCATACGCCAGAAGAAGAGAGGGGGCGCTCTTTCAAAGCTTTTAAAGCAGCATCCCTTTTATCACAAATCAAGAAGCACGGCCTGGTATATTTTCGGGCTCTGTGTGCTCCAGATCTGTATCACGGCGCTATTTTCCGTACAGTATTTTTCCGCCTGTCTTGCAGGGGATACGGATGATTTATTTCCATATGACCTGGTACTCATTGCAGATGACGGGGACGAAGCGTTTCTTAAGGAGATACGGGAAATGAAAGGGGCAGAGGCTTTGGAATACCCCATGGTCAGAGTGTCCGGGAGCGAGTCAGAGCTGGCGGGAATTGCCAGCCAGAATATCGGAATCTCCGAATCCACATATCATGCCCTTAAGAAGGCGCGGGATCCGGATTATCAGGAGAAGCCCTTAGGCCTGGACGCGGAAGGGAAGAAGATTTTTATCGTACACCAGCAGGATAAGGGCACGGAGGCACAGCCTATTGACCACTATGATACCTATGTCCCTAAAGAAACTCCTGTGCTTTATACAGGACCGGTATGCGAGGGGTACAGCCCGGATAATTTTCCGGCGGAATTTTCCCATTCTCTGACAGTAACCTCTTATTATATACGGCAGATTGCCGGGGAGGAGACAGACAGCCTTATCGGCGTCCTTGCCCAGGGAGAGAGGGAGAACCTGGTGGTATTTTCCGATGCATATTTTGAACGGGCAAAGGATGAGTGGAAGGTGACGAATCCTTTTACAGGGGAGATTCTCTCACCCTCCCAGTTTGAAAGAGAAGGGATAGAGCCGAAGCAGGGACCCACAAGGCTTGTGCTTGTAAAAGCAGGAAAAGAGGCATTAGAAGAGCTTGAGCTTAAGCTTCTGGAATTTAAAGAGCGGCACAGGGAAGAGGAACGGTATGACACAAAGGTACGAAGCAGCTATCTGAAGACGGAAGTAAAGGAGCGGGTGGATGCGGAGCTTCGGATGAGGAAAATCATGGCGCTGCTTCTGGGGATTTCCTTTTTTGCCGCGTCAGTCCTGCTCCTTGGAATTAAGATGATGACGGAAAAGAGGATGAATATCCGCAGGGCACAGTTTCTTAATTGCATGGGTATGAAAAAGGCAGAAAGGACGGCTCTTCTTAGAAGCGAGATGCGGATCTATTTTCTTCTGACAGTCCTTGTTTCAGGGATTTTAAGCGCCGGGCTGGTGCAGGGGACGATACGCGCAAGGCTTTACGGGCCTTCGGATACGGGAGAGCTCTTTTCTGGCCTGATCCCTTTCGCGGTCTGTGAAATGGCGGCGTTTGGCGTGATTGTGTGGATACTGACGGAGTATAATATCCGCCGGATAGAAAAAAAGGCAGGTGAGGTGTAGGTATGGGCAGTGTATTAAGTGTAGAAGAGCTGGTGAAAAATTACAGGCTTCCGAATCAGGAGGACGGCACGATCAAGGTGCTTAAGGGCCTGAATTTTCAGATTGAGGAAAATGAGTTTGTAGGAATTATGGGAAAGTCCGGATGCGGGAAGACAACGCTTTTAAAGCTTCTGGGGCTGATTGACCGCCCCACGGGCGGGAATCTGTATTTTAAAGAAAAGCAGGTAAAGGAGCTCTGGCCGGATGAGCTGGCGGACATTCGCCGCCGGGAGATTGGATTTGTCTTTCAGGATTTCTATCTGATGGACAGCCTGACGGTGGAGGAAAATATTATGCTTCCTATGATTCTTGATAAAGCAGAGGAGGAGGCCTGTTTTCGGTGTGCCAGGGAACACGCGGAGCATTTCCAGATTA
This sequence comes from uncultured Lachnospiraceae bacterium, assembly GCA_949502235.1. Classification (GTDB taxonomy): domain Bacteria; phylum Bacillota; class Clostridia; order Lachnospirales; family Lachnospiraceae; genus CAPEBR01. The sequence continues at coordinate 56,088 of CATBDC010000018.1, forward strand.
CTCATCTGCTAAAGAAATATCCTTACGAGCTGTCCGGAGGGGAGCGCCAGAGGACAGCCATCTGCCGGGCGCTTATCAACCAGCCGGATTTGATTCTGGCAGATGAACCTACAGGAAACCTGGATTCCAAGTCAGGAAAGATTGTCATTGAGGCATTAAACCAGATTCACGAAGAGTATAAGAAGACTATTGTCATGGTGACCCATGACCCCCAGGTTGCAAGTAACTGCAGCAGAATTATTTTTCTTAAGGACGGACTGATTCTGGACGTGCTGGAAAGGATGGAAACCCAGGAGATATTTTATCAGAAAATTCTGGGGCGGATGGCAGATTTGTAGTTAATGTTTCATTTGAGTACAGCAATAATTATAGACTATAGTCTATAATTATAAATTAAATATAAAATTAACAAACTAAATATAAATTTAACGAGGCCAATACTTAAGTTTTTCTTAAAAGTTAGTTGTATTCTTGTTCATTTTGTGTTATTATACGTAATGTTAAATGCTTTTGTTATCATTTTTGACGAAAAGAAAGCAAAAAAATTATTATTTGGAGGGTGAACTCTATGGGAAAAACAAAAAAGGGATTTCCATTCGGCTTCTATGTGTGCAGCTTGTCTTTTACATTTGAGCGGCTTGCATACTATGCTGCCAGATGGGGACTCACAATCTTTATCGTTGCAGAAGCGATGAACGGCGGACTTGGACTTGATAAGTCTGTAGGAGCGACAATGTCTGCCAATATCGTAGCGTTTACGTATATTACGCCTATTATCGGCGGATATATTGCTGACCGCTGGGCAAGTCCGCGTCTTCTTGTACCACTCGGGGAGATCCTCATGGGAATCGGTTATCTCTGTGCGTGGAAGGCAAACGGCATCGGGATGCTCTGGGCGATGGTTATACTTGTTTCTATCGGTACAGGTTTCTTCAAGGGAAATGTATCCGGTATTAACGGACGTTTATTCCCGCTGGCTGACGAGGATGAGCTGGATACCGTATTCAGTCTTCAGTATTCCTTCGTAAATATTGGTTCCTTCTGCGGAACAACATTCCTTCCGCTGCTTGCAAAGGCTGCAGGATACCGTGTTCTGTTCCTTGCCTGCGGTATTGCTCTGTTCGTTGACTGTGCATGGTGGTTCTTCGGAATGAAGTTCTTCGGCGATGCAGGAAAGAAGCCGTTCCTTGTTGATAACCGTGTAGAGGATGTCAACAAAGCAGAGAAGGATACTGCTCCGCTTACATCTCTTGAGAAGAAGCGTGTTATCGCTATCCTGATTGTAACCGCATTTTCCGGTATTTTCTGGCTGATTTGGTATATGGTTTACAATCCGGTATACTTCGAATTCGGTCCTACCAGCGAGGCCGGCCTCGGATGGGCGAACTGGAATATTGGTTCCTTTACGATGCCGACGGCATGGTTTGATTCTATGAACGGTCTGCTTTGTATTGGTCTGTGTCCGGTATTTGCAGGAATCTGGGCGAAGATGCGTCAGAGACCCCAGGGAGATATCGGTATGTTTAAGAAGACAGCTCTCGGAATTATTATTCTGGGTCTGACTCCGGCAACCATGGTACTTGCAGCAGTTCTTGCAGGATCAGGTACGAAGGATCCGGTTGGTATCTGGATTATCGTGCTGGCAGCAGTATTTATGACAGTGGGCGAGGTTATTTTCTCACCTCTTGGAAATTCATTTATTAATAAGTATGCTCCGAAGAAGCTTCTTGGAACATTGCTTGGTATCTGGCCGCTTGTTATTTTCTTCGCTGGAAAGGGTAACGCAGTTCTTTACAACTGGCTGTCCAAATTTGATTTTATCAAGGCTTACGGCGGAGTTGCAATCGTGGTTATTGCCTGCGGACTGATCATGTATGTATTCTCAGGCAAGGTAGACAAGATGGTTGAAGGAGAATAATTTTTTCATTCTTACATAGGAAGGGGCTGCCGTAAATAGTCTGCTATGAAACGGCGCCCTTCTTTTTTGTATTGCAGAAAGGAAAACATATGGCATTTGATTACCGCGTAAAATATGAAGAATCCGTAGAGACACTGGAGGCAGTCTGTGAGCTGTATAATTCGGACAACAGTGAACTGACTATGAAATATGTTGCGGCGGGGCTGGGAATTGTGGTGCTGGTATTTATGTTTATTTATGGAAACCCGGGCGGCGGCACTGCGGCCGGCCTTGTGTTTTTTTTCATAAAATATCTGTTTGCGTGGGCAGCCCTTGCACTTGCGGCAATGATTATAAACCGCACGGTCTGGAGAAAGGCAGTGCGCGCCAGCGCTGCCGGGGATGCGGAGGAAATGTTTAAATACAGAAAACAAAAGAACGGAAAAGCGCTTGTTTCACAGATAGATTTCTATGAGAGCCGTTTTGAGAGTGTGACAAAAATAAAAAAACGGGCTTTTGATTACGGGGATGTTGTGCGCATACTGGAAACAGAGAAAGGGCTCGGGCTTGTCGTAAAGACGAATAAGCATACCTTAGGAAGTGTGAAGGCTGTAATCGGATTTCCGAAGGAGGCGCTTATAGATGCGGATATTGAAGAGCTGAAAGAATTTCTGCTTGGAAGATGTCCCGGGGTTAAGATTAAGAAGCTGTAACTTTTTTGCACCTGCAGATGGATGTGGGTGCTTTTTCTTTCTGTGAAGGAATTAACAAATCTGTAAAGAAAATAGTTGCAGTCCTTTCGAAAAGGGACTATAATATAATAGGCATAAATTGGTTTTACTTTTAAAATATGTAAGAAAATGGAGGGCTACAATATGGGCAATATGGCAACAGGAAATGCAGCCTGCAATCGAATTATGGCACTTCTCGATGCAGGAAGCTTTGTTGAGATCGGCGGTGCGGTTACGGCCAGGGCCACAGATTTCAATATGCAGGAAAAAGATACTCCGGCAGACGGTGTCATTACCGGTTACGGAGTGATCGACGGAAATTTAGTATATGTATACAGCCAGGATTCTTCCGTATTAAACGGGGCGATTGGCGAAATGCATGCAAAGAAGATTGCGAACATTTATGATATGGCAATGAAGATGGGAGCTCCGGTTATCGGTCTTGTGGACTGTGCGGGCTTAAGGCTTCAGGAGGCTACGGACGCTCTTGAGGCGTTTGGAACTCTTTATATGAAGCAGTCGCTGGCATCCGGCGTGATTCCTCAGATTACGGCAATTTTCGGGACATGCGGCGGCGGCCTTTCCGTTGTTCCTGCGTTGTCTGATTTTGCATTTATGGAAGGGACGAAGGCCAGATTATTTGTAAATTCTCCGAACGCGATCCCAGGCAATGAGATCTCAAGGTGCGACACCTCTTCTGCGCAGTTCCAGAGTGAGAAGGCGGGGCTTGTAGATGATATCGGGACAGAAGAAGATATATTTGAAAACATCCGCGCCCTTGTATGCATGCTGCCATGCAACAATGAGGAGAGTTCTGCCTATGAAGAGTGTACGGATGATTTAAACCGTCTCTGCGCAGACATTGAAAATGGGACAGAGGATACGGCAATTGCTCTTGCAGAGATTTCGGACAGCCATATTTTCTTTGAGACAAAGAAGCATTATGCAAAGGATATGGTAACCGGATTTATCCGTCTGAATGGCATGACGGTAGGAGCAGTGGCGAACCGTTCAAAGGTATATGATGAAAATGCAGAAGTGACGGCAGAGTTTGACGGCTCCCTGTCAATGGGCGGTGCAAAGAAGGCGGCAGAGTTTGTGGAGTTCTGCGATGCATTTAATATTCCTGTTCTGACTCTTACTAATGTATCAGGCTTTACGGCATCCAAATGTTCGGAAAAAGGACTGGCAAAGGCGGCAGCAAAGCTTACCTATACCTTTGCAAATGCGACTGTTCCGAAGGTGAATGTGATTATCGGAAAAGCTTTTGGAAGCGCGTATGTTACCATGAACAGCAAGGCTATCGGGGCTGATATGGTATATGCATGGCCGAAAGCCCAGATCGGCATGATGGAGGCAGATCTTGCGGCAAAGATTATGTATGCTGATAAGAATGCTGATACAATTAAAGAAAAGGCGGCAGAATATAGAGAGCTTCAGTCAAGCCCGCTTTCCGCGGCAAGAAGAGGATATGTGGATACAATTATTGAGCCTGCGGACACAAGGAAATATGTCATCGGAGCATTTGAGATGTTATTCACGAAAAAGGAAGAACGTCCTGTAAAAAAGCACGGAACAATATAGAGAGGTGAGGCAAAGTGAAGAAAAAAATTAGCTTATTACTCTGCCTGCTTGTGGGGCTTCTTTGTATGACCGGCTGTGCGAAGACAGATGAGCCGGTGGAATATGATGAGACAACCATCACGCAGACAGTGGAGTTTCTGATAGAGTACTGCAATACAGTGGATGATGCGGCTCTCGACCAGTGGGAGCGGTATTCTGAATTTATGCAGAATTATCAGATTATGACAACAGGGCTTCAGGTAACGCCGGACAGTCTCATGGGCGCGGTGGAAAGCTGGAAGTCCGGCATAGATGAGTGCGGGGCATATGTAAGCCACGGTGATTTAAGCTTTGAAGCGGATGCGGACGGCGTGGATGTAACCATGCCGGTAATGTATGAGGACAAGAAGGCGGAGGTTCTTTTTACCTTTGATGAAAAATCCTATCTGGAGAGTGTAACAGTTAACGCAGAATATGGCCTGAATGAGATCCTTACAAAGGCGGGGCTTAACACACTTCTTGGCATGGGCACCGTATTTGCCGTATTGATATTTATTTCAATTATTATTTCGCTGTTCGGGTTTATTCCGAAGATTGAAGCGGCATTTAAAAAGAAGCCGCAGGCACAGGAAGAGGCAGCCCCTGTTCAGGAGAAGGCTCCTGAAATCGTGGTGCCTGTGACAGATGATCTGGAGTTAATAGCGGTTATCTCGGCGGCAATTGCAGCTTATGAGGGAACGAGTACAGACGGCTTTGTTGTGCGCAGCATCAGACGCCGCCCGTCAAATAAATGGAAAGCATAATTTAAATGTAGGAGGATATTAGAAGATGAAAAATTATACGATTACAGTAAATGGAAATGTATATGACGTAACGGTAGAAGAGACGGGCGCGGGAAGCGCACCGGCAAGACCTGCGGCAGCGGCGCCGAAAGCAAGGCCTGTGGCTGCACCGGCACCGGCAAAACCGGCGGCAGGGGCAGGCTCCATCCAGGTGAAAGCGGGAGCAGCCGGAAAGGTGTTTAAGATTGAGGCCAGCGTAGGCCAGAGCGTAAAGAAGGGCGATACGGTTGTGATTATTGAGGCTATGAAGATGGAGATTCCAGTTGTGGCACCGGAGGACGGAACTGTTGCAAGTATTGACGCGGCTGTGGGCGATGCAATCGAATCCGGAGCAGTATTAGCGACATTAAATTAAAGATTGTCCCTTACACATATACGACTGGAGGTTAAGAAATGGAATATATAACAACAACATTAGGAAACCTCGTGCAGCAGACAGCTTTTTTCAGTCTCACCTGGGGCAATCTGATTATGATTGCCGTGGCATGTTTTTTCCTGTTTTTAGCAATTAGATTTGGATTCGAGCCTCTGCTTCTTGTACCGATTGCATTTGGTATGCTGCTTGTTAATATCTATCCGGATATTATGATGCATATCGAGGATTCCGCCAACGGAGCGGGGGGACTGCTCTACTATTTCTATCTGCTGGATGAGTGGGCGATCCTGCCATCGCTGATTTTCCTTGGCGTCGGCGCTATGACAGACTTCGGCCCCCTTATTGCCAACCCGAAGAGCTTCCTTCTCGGTGCGGCGGCACAGTTCGGTATTTTTGCGGCTTACCTGGGAGCAATGGCAATGGGCTTCTCCGATAAGGCGGCAGCCGCTATTTCCATTATCGGTGGAGCGGACGGACCGACTTCCATCTTCCTTGCGGGAAAGCTGCAGCAGACAGCGATTTTAGGGCCTATCGCGGTGGCGGCATATTCTTATATGTCACTGGTGCCGATTATCCAGCCGCCGATTATGAAGCTTCTTACAACAGAGAAGGAGCGGAAGATTAAGATGGAGCAGCTGCGTCCGGTATCAAAGCTTGAGAGGATTCTGTTCCCGATTATCGTTACGATTGTAGTTTGTACAATTCTTCCTACTACAGCGCCTCTTGTAGGTATGCTGATGCTTGGAAACCTGTTCAGGGAGTCCGGCGTGGTAAGACAGCTTGTGGATACAGCCTCTAACGCGCTTATGTATATTGTAGTTATCCTGCTTGGAACTTCCGTAGGCGCGACTACCAGCGCGGAGGCGTTCCTTAACTGGGATACGATTAAAATTGTAATTCTCGGTCTGGTGGCATTTGCCTTTGGTACGGCCGCAGGCGTGCTTTTCGGAAAGCTTATGTGCATTGCTACCGGCGGCAAGGTAAATCCGCTGATTGGTTCTGCCGGAGTATCCGCAGTTCCTATGGCAGCCCGTGTATCCCAGAAGGTGGGCGCTGAGGCAGATCCCACAAACTTCCTTCTGATGCATGCAATGGGTCCAAATGTGGCCGGAGTTATCGGTACTGCAGTTGCAGCCGGAACATTTATGGCGATTTTCGGAGTGATGTAATAACAGGTAAGCTTATAAGCCTATAAAAATAATGGAGGAATCAATGATGGCAGAAATCGAAAAGAAACCAATTAAAATAACAGAAACCGTCCTGCGTGATGCGCACCAGTCCTTAATTGCCACACGTATGACCACCGAGCAGATGCTCCCCATCGTAGAGAAGATGGACAAAGTGGGCTATCATTCGGTAGAGTGCTGGGGCGGAGCTACCTTTGACGCGTCCCTTCGTTTCCTTAAGGAGGATCCGTGGGAGAGGCTTAGAAAATTCCGCGATGGTTTTAAGAATACAAAGCTACAGATGCTTTTCCGCGGGCAGAACATCTTAGGATACCGTCCGTACGCAGACGATGTGGTAGAATATTTTGTACAGAAATCCGTGGCAAACGGAATCGATATTATCCGTATTTTTGACTGTTTAAATGACCTTAGAAACCTGCAGACAGCAGTAACGGCGGCCAACAAGGAAAAGGGAGAGGCGCAGGTTGCCCTTTCCTACACCTTAGGCGATGCTTACACGCTGGATTACTGGGTTGAGGTGGCAAAGAAGATTGAGGATATGGGAGCAAATTCCATCTGTATCAAGGATATGGCGGGACTTCTTGTACCGTATCGTGCAACAGAGCTTGTGGAAGCTCTTAAGAATGCGGTAAGCCTTCCGATACAGCTTCACACCCACTATACGTCAGGCGTTGCTTCCATGACCTACCTTAAGGCTGTTGAAGCAGGAGTTGACGTGATTGATACGGCAATGTCGCCCTTTGCCCTTGGAACATCCCAGCCGGCAACAGAGGTTATGGTTGAGACCTTTAAGGGAACGCCTTATGACACAGGCTTTGATCAGAATCTTCTTTCCGAGATTGCAGATTATTTCCGTCCGATCCGTGATGAGGCATTAGAGAGCGGCCTCTTAAATCCAAAGAATATGGGCGTGAATATTAAGACTCTTCTTTATCAGGTTCCGGGCGGCATGCTTTCCAACCTGACCTCACAGCTTAAGGAGCAGGGAGCGGAGGATAAGTTCTATGACGTGCTTGAGGAGGTTCCGAGAGTAAGAAAAGACTTAGGCGAGCCGCCGCTTGTAACGCCGTCCTCACAGATTGTAGGAACACAGGCTGTATTTAATGTCCTGATGGGCGAGCGCTATAAGATGGCTACAAAGGAGACAAAGGATATCTTAAGCGGGAAATACGGCGAGACCGTAAAGCCCTTTGATGAGGAGGTTAAGAAGAAGGTTCTCGGCGAGAATCCGGATGTTATCACCTGCCGTCCGGCAGATCTGATTCCGGATGAGCTGGATACTCTTAGGAAAGAATGTGAGCAGTGGATGACCCAGGATGAGGATGTACTTTCCTATGCACTGTTCCCGCAGGTGGCTACGGACTTCTTTAAGTACCGTGAGGCACAGAAGACAAAGATCGACCAGACAGTGGCAGATACAAAAAACGGAAGCTATCCGGTATAGAATAAGGGAGCGCTTTTTAGCGCTCCCTTATTCTACCTGGAAGTGGGGAGCTGTTTAGAAATGAGAGGGTTACTGTCCACACAGTACTTTGCATTTACTGCAAAGTACGTAAGTGATTATTCTAATGCTTGAGAGCCACCAATTTAATCCTTGGGAGCCGCTTAT